>JBLNDL010000046.1:0-38634 GCA_050261575.1 Sphingomonadaceae bacterium
CCCTGTGGTGCCGCTCTGCTTGGTATGCTTGCCCGGGCCCGCCCCCAACTCGCCGTGGCCCGCCGGGGGTAACGCCCGGGGGGGACCTCACTGTCCTCTCCACACTCACCTGGACCGATCGTCCTCGATTCGCGGTGTCCAGGATCGCCCTGTTCGGATATCTGCTCAACTAAGTTGAAACGAGTATAGAAGTGGTGCGGCTGCTTGTCAAGAATCGTTCTGCGCGAACCTGGGCCTCTTTCGATGGTCGTGAGGTCCCTTGTCTGCTATAATATGGTATGCCTGAGAGAACTGATAGAGTGTTCGCGACCAACCGGAAAGCCTATCACGACTATCACATCTTGGAGACGGTGGAGGCCGGCATAGCCCTGACCGGCACCGAGGTGAAGTCGGTTCGTGAGGGCAAAGTCAACCTGCGGGACAGCTACGCCAAGGTCAAGGACGGCGAGGTCTGGATGTACGGCAGCTACATCGCCACTTACGACCAGGGCAACCGGTTCAACCACGAGACCGGGCGACCGAGGAAGCTGCTGCTCCACAAGGGAGAGATCGCGAAGCTGTCGGCGCTCGTGCAGGATGCCGGCAAGACCTTGGTCCCGCTGAAGCTGTACGACAAGAAGGGGCACATCAAGGTCGAGCTCGGCGTGGCGCGCGGCAAGAAGGAGTACGATAAGCGGGAGAGCATTGCCCGCAAGGAAGCCGAGAGGGAGGTAGAACGAGCCCTCAAGGATGCCGTGCGTCGTTAGCGGCATTCTTCGGTCGTTGGCGTATGGGGGCGTCAGGTTTCGACAGGGGACGACACTAGAGAAACGCAAGCCGAGGCTTGCCACCACGCCTCGTAAAAAGGTGGCAAACGGCATAACTGCCAACGAACCAGTAGCTCTCGCAGCGTAACAACGCTTCGAGCGTCCGCCCGATCTCTTCTCGGTGGATCGGAATCGGGCGACACTGAGCCGAGATGCTGCAGTCCCGACCGTCTGCTGAGGGCTGCCTAAGAACAGCGGACTGGTCCACCGCCTCCCCGTCGGTAGGGAGTCGGTGGACGAGACACCAAATGCCGACTAAGCTTGTAGCATGTTCTCGGTGAACTCGCTCTGGACGGGGAGTTCGATTCTCCCCCGCCTCCACCAATCCTTCTCCCTGCCAGGTCCCAGCGGCGGGGATTTTCTTTAGCTTGAGGGGGTCTCGCCCATGGATAAGATCATCGCGGAAGGTCTCACCTTTGACGACGTTCTCTTGCTCCCCAGCTACTCCGAGGTGGTCCCCTCGGAAATCTCCGTCCGAACCCGCTTGACCAAGCGGATCTCCCTCAACATCCCCATCGTGTCGGCCGCAATGGACACCGTGACCGAGAGCCGAATGGCGATCGCCTTGGCGCGGGAAGGCGGAATCGGAATCATCCACCGCGCGATGCCCATCGAGCGGCAAGCCGAAGAGGTCGACAGGGTAAAGCGATCCGAGAGCGGGATGATCGTCAATCCAGTCACTCTTCGCCCTGACGACACCCTGGCAGATGCCTGGCGGATCATGGAGCAGTACCACATCTCCGGGGTTCCCATCGTAGACGAGGGGATGCGATTGGTGGGTATCCTCACCAACCGCGACATCCGCTTCGAGACCGGTGGCGGGCAGCCCATCTCACAACTCATGACCTCCACCGGCCTCGTCACCGCTCCAATCGGAACCACTCTGGAGCAGGCCAAAGAGATCCTCCACCGCCACAAGATCGAGAAGCTCCCCATCGTCGACGACCACGGCATCCTGAAGGGATTGATCACAGTCAAAGACATCCAGAAGAGGATCAGCTACCCCCACGCCGCCAAGGACAGCCTCGGGCGGTTGCTCGTAGGCGCCGCCGTCGGGGTTGGTGACGATCTCCTCCGGCGGGCAGCGGCGCTGGTGGAGTCGGGTGCCGACATCCTGGGCGTGGACTCCGCGCACGGCGCGTCGAAGAACGTCGTCCGGGCTATCACCACCTTGAAGAAGGAGTACCCGGATCTGGAGGTCATCGGCGGCAATATCGCCACCTACGACGGCGCCAAGCGACTGCTGGATGCGGGAGCCGACGCGATCAAGGTCGGCGTGGGGCCCGGCTCCATCTGCACGACCCGCATCGTCTCGGGGGCCGGCGTCCCGCAGCTCACGGCCATCATGGAAGCCTACAAGGCCACTCAGGGCCAGGTCCCTCTGATCGCCGACGGAGGAATCAAGTACAGCGGCGACATCGCCAAGGCCATCTGCGCGGGAGCGGACGCGGTGATGCTGGGCAACCTGCTGGCGGGGGTCGAGGAAAGCCCGGGTGAGGTGGTCGTCTACCAGGGCGACCGCTATAAGGACTACCGAGGCATGGGCTCACTCGGCGCCATGAAGTACTTCGGCAGGGACCGGTACGGCCAGAAGGAGGGCGACAAACTGGTGCCCGAGGGGGTGGAAGGGCGCGTTCCCTACAAGGGTCCCCTGGCACACGTGCTCCATCAACTGGTCGGCGGCCTTCGCTCGGGCATGGGCTATCTGGGCTGCGCTACCATCCCAGACCTGCAGAGGAACGGACAGATGGTCCGCATCACCCAGGCGAGCCTGACGGAAAGCCACGTCCACGATATCTTCCTCACGCGAGAGGCGCCCAACTACTCAAGGTAGCGGCCACTCGCCTGTATGCGTGATGCACCTTGCCGCACGGTGCACACGGAGACCGCTGGCGATCGTAAGGGCGGACCTGCGTGTCCGCCCTCGTCGCACGGGCCGGTGGTTCTGCCGCCCCAAGGCGTCGAGGCGGGCCGGGTCCCGCCTTACGGACCCTACCCTTATGTCCAGCCTCGACCGTCAGACCGCCGTGCGGCTCGGTGCCCCGCCCCGCCCTGGGAGGCTCTTCCTCCCGTGGCGCATCAGGCAGCTTTCCCCTTCTTCTCGCGCTCCTCCTCTTCTCGACGGCGCGCTCGCTCTTCGCGCTCCCGCTTCAGCCGTCTCTCCGCCGCCTCCGTCACCAATGGCGTGTAGAAGGGCTCCTGCGCCTCTCGGCCCCTGGAGTAGGTGGAATCGGTCCCCTCGGCGTCGATCTCGGTCCAGGAGTTGCGCGGGAACTGGGTGTGCCTTTCCTCTTCGGCCTCCTCCCCCACGGCCTCCTCGGCGGGCTTTTCCTCAGGTTTCTCTCCCATTTGCGATCCCTCCTCGGCATTCGCGCTACGCCCTCGCCCGTGGCGCTGTAACCCCACGGATCCACCGCAGGCAAGGGGCATGCCGCCAGCCGAAGCCACGGGCATGGTTCACGAAAGCCGGTTGCCAGGGTAAAGTGGTATAATCTACTTAATACAGCTAGCACCGTGGCAGAGCACGTATGGCTGGTTCGTGGCGGCCTCCCCGCCAGGAAATGTGTGCTCCATCTAGAGACACTTGTTAGGGCAATTGCGTGTACGAGTCGAAGCGGCGTGAGGCTGTAGAGCTTCGCGCAGCCGGGCATGAAACTTGTTTATGAGGGGGTGAACTACCCGGCAGGGGGGAGGGTCCCCGTGGTTCGGCTCTCAGCACGAAGGCGTGCACGCCGCCGGCCGAGGAGGGGTAGCGACGGCGTAGAACAACAGTATGGCACCGATCCTGCTCTCGTGGTTCCCCTGGATGTTCTTGATCAATATTCAGGCTCAGGGGCAGTGATCGAGCGCGTGAGGGAGGAGTGCTAGGACAGATGACGGCACTGGGACAAAAGATCAAGGAGCTTCGCGTTGCCAAGGGGATGACGCAGCAGCGTCTGGCCGAGAAGGCCGAAGTCAGCCACTCGCTGATCAGCGCCCTCGAGTCCGGCCGCCGCAAGTACGTCTCGGCGCAGGACATCGAGAAACTGGCCAAGGCTCTCGATGTGTCCTCCAACGAACTGTGGAAGCTGGTTCCTGGAGGCAAGAGCGAGCAGCGATACATCCCGATCACAGGCACCGGCACTAGCGGCATGGCCAAGTCAGCCTGACGGTGGCCGGGGAAGAGAGGGCGGCCGCTCACGGCTGGGCCGCGGGCGGCCGTCTTTGACCGCTCACTCTACTTCCGGCCGAATTCCCGCTCCACCTGCCGGTGGCTGATCATTATCGCCGTCGGCCGGCCGTGCGAGCAGTGCTGAGTCACGGCCGTCTCCTCCAGCGCCTCCACCAGCGACCGCATCTCCTCGAGGGCAAGCGGCTGCCCGGCCTTCACCGCCCCCCGACACGACAGGGCAACCGCCATCCGCTCCTTCCAGTCTGCCTCCGGCTTCCCCTCGGCCAACTCCTGCAGCGATTGCTCCAGCGCTTGGACCGCCTGCCCCGGTGGAAGCTCGCTGGGGATGCCCCTAACCAGCAGTGTGCTATCGCCGAACGCCTCGAGTCGATACCCCAGCGACTCCAACGCGCCCCATGCGGCCTGCGCCAGCTCCCACTGCACGGGCGACAGATCCACCGCCACCGGCTCCAGGAGGAGCTGGGTGTTGCCCTCCCGGTCCATGGCCTTCCGCAGCCGCTCCAGCAGCACCCTTTCGTGCGCGGCGTGCTGGTCGATCAAGTAGAGGCCATGCTCGCCCTCCGCGACGATGTAGCTCAGCGCCACCTGGCCGATCAGGCGCAGAATCGGGATCCTCCGGCCAGTCGATACCACCTCCCGCTCGGGAGGGAGGTCCCCAGCGATCGGCAAGTCCATCGGCCGGGGATTAGCCACCGCGGTCGGTGGCTCTCGGCCCGACTCCGGCGGGTCCTCCCGCCCCAGGCGGTCCATCTCCCTGGCCCAGGATGACTCTCCCACCACGGCCTCCCTCACCGCATCCCGCAGCCCACCGTAGATCAGCCGCTCCCGCAGCAGCCGGACCTCCAGCTTGGTCGGGTGGACGTTCACGTCCACCTCCGAGGCGGGCACTTGAAGGTCGAGGACGGCAATGGGGTGGCGCCCCACCATCAGCAACGTCTGGTAGGCTTCCTCGACGGCGTATGATAGGGCGCGACTCCTCACCGGTCGGCGATTGACCGCGAGCCAGATCCCGGACCGGGTCGACCGGCTCACCTCGGGAGCGGCGGCGAAGCCCTTGATCCGTGCCGCGCCCCCTCGCACGGGCCGGTCGGCCTCGACGGTCGCCTCCACCGGCAGGAGCGAGCCGGCCACCTCGCGCCCCAGGACTGCCAGCGCCGCGTCGAGGGGGTTTCCCGTGCCCGGCGTGGAGATCGACCTTCGTCCGTCTACGGTCAGCTCGAAGGCTACCTCGGGGTAGACGATCGCGAGGTGGCTGAGCAATTGGGCCACCTGCGCAGCCTCGGCGGCGGCCGATCGGAGGAACTTTCGCCGCGCGGGAACGTTGAAGAAGAGCCCCTCCACGGTGACGGTGGTCCCCTTCCCCCTGGCCGCCGGCACGATCTCGTCCACCGCGCCACCCGAAACCCGTAGCCCGTAGGGGGAGGTCGCGCCCGCTGCCATGCTTACCAGCGTGAACTCCGACACCGCGGCGATGCTCGCCAGCGCCTCGCCCCGGAACCCCAGCGTTGCGATCGAGTTGAGGTCCTCGGCAGAGGCGATCTTGCTCGTTGCATGGCGCTGGACGGCCAGTGCGAGTTCGTCCCTCGGGATCCCGCATCCGTCGTCGGCCACTCGGATCAGGTCGCATCCTCCGGCAACGATCTCCACGCGAACCGCGCTGGACCCGGCGTCAAGCGCGTTCTCCACCAGTTCCTTGACGACGGAAGCAGGTCTCTCGACGACCTCGCCAGCGGCGATCTTTCCAACCACTTCGGGACTCAGGATGCGGATCGGCATGGGCTACCACACTCGCTTCTGAAGCTCGTCCAGCTTCGCCAGAGCCTGGAGCGGCGTCATGGTGGTCGTGTCCAAGTCTCGCAGTTCCTCGATAGCGCGCAGGTGCTCCTCAGGCACCTGCCCCGCTCCCAGAGTCTCGGGGCCTATCACCTTGGCACCTTTCGTCTCCAGCTCGCACAGTATCTGTCGCGCCCTGCGGATGACCGGCGCTGGGACTCCCGCCAGTTGTGCCACGTGTATACCGTAGCTTCGATCCGCGCCCCCCGGCACCACCCGATGGAGGAAGACCACCCGTCCGCCCTCCTCCAGCACGTCCATCCGGAGATTCCGCACCCTGGGCAGCAGCGCCTCCAGCTCCGTCAGCTCGTGGTAGTGGGTGGCGAAGAGGGTCTTACAGCGCAGGCGCGGCTCCTCGTGCAGATACTCGATGACCGCTCTTGCTATGGCCATCCCGTCATAGGTGCTGGTGCCCCTGCCCACCTCGTCGAGCACAACCAGGCTCCGGGGCGTGGCGTTGTGGAGGACGTTCGCGGTCTCGGCCATCTCCACCAGGAAGGTGCTCTTCCCTGCCGAGACGTCGTGCTGCGCCCCCACCCGGGTGAAGATCCGATCCACCAGTCCGATACGGGCCTCCTCGGCGGGTACGAAGCTCCCCATCTGAGCCATCAGCACTATGAGGGCAACCCCCAGCACGTAGGTGGACTTCCCCGCCATGTTGGGCCCCGTCAGCACCGCGATCTGCGCGGACTCCCCGTCCAACTCGCAGTCGTTGGGCACGTACTCGCCAGCGGCGACACAGCGCTCCACCACCGGGTGGCGCCCCCCGCGGATGGATATGACGGTAGACTCGTCCACGGACGGACGAACGTACCGGCCCGCCACCGCCACCTCGGCGAGCGAGAGCAGGCCATCCAGCCTCCCCAGGCTCTGCGCAGTCCTGCGGACCCGACCCGCCTCCCCGGACAGCTCGGCCAGGAGCTCTCCGTAGATCCGCTTCTCGAGCGCCTCGATCTCCTCCTGGGCGCTCTGAAGCCGCATCTCCTGCTCTTTCAGTTGCGGGGTTACGAACCGCTCGGCGTTCGCGAGGGTCTGCTTCCGCTGGTAACCGAAGGACTCCAGCAACTCCGCAATGGTGCCAGCCCCGGTCTTCATCCGAGCGAACTCGTCCGTAGGGGCGTCCAGGTTCGGCCTCGTCACCTCGATGTAGTAGCCGAACACCTTGTTGTAGCCTATCTTGAGCGACTTGACCCCCGTGCGCTCGCGCTCCGTGCGCTCAAGCCCGGCGATCCACTGGCGGGTGTCGCCGCTGATCGCCCTCAGCTCGTCCAGCTCCCTGGACCGTCCAGCCCTGATCACTCCTTGCCCGACGATTCCCGCGGGCTCCTCGGCGATGGTCCGCTCGATGGCATCCGCCACGTCCTCGCAGGGATCGAGGGAGTCGCCTTCCACCTTCAGGAGTCCCGGAAGCCACCGCTCCAGGGTTCTCCGAATCCTCGGCACAGCCCGGAGCGAGCGAGCTATCGCCACGCAGTCGCGCGGGCTCAGGCTCTGCTGGGCAGCCCGAGAAGCGAGCCGCTCCAAGTCCCCCAGTGTCGAAAGCGCATCCCCCATCTCGGCTCTACCGAGGGGCGACCCGACCAGCTCCTCTACGCCGTCCAGCCTCGCCTCGATCGAGGCCACGTCCAGCAGCGGCTGCCCGATCCACCGCCGAAGCAGCCGTCCCCCCATGGCGGTGCGAGTCCTGTCCAGCACCCCCAGGAGGGAACCCTCGACACTGCCCGTCACCGCGTTTGCGGTCAACTCCAGGTTTCGGCGGGCCGCCGCGTCCAGCTTCATCTGCCGATCGAGGCTGTACAGGTGGAGGGATTCCAGCTCCCCCAGCGAGGCGGGCTGCATCTCCTGCAGATAGGACAGGAGGCTACCGGCGGCCCGGGCAGCGAGCGGAGCCGAGTCGAGCCCGAAGCCGTCCAGGGTGGCCACCTTGAAGTGCTCCCTCAACAGCCGCTCGCAGGAGGCCTGTGCGAACGTCACGTCCTCCCGGGGGGTTGCGCAGACACCGGAGGGCAGCAGCGCCTTCACCGACTCGTCGTCGGCATGCGATCGGGGCAGGAGGCACTCCGCCGGGCGGCATCGCTCCATCTCCGCCGCCACGTGGCTCCTCCAATCTGGCAGGCGGATCTCGGTAGCCGAGAACTCGCCAGTGCTTATGTCCACCCACGCAAGGCCTGCCCCTTCGGGCGTCGTGACGAGGGAGGCGAGATAGTTGTTCGCTCGGGAGGGGAGAAGGCTGTCCTCGATCAGCGTGCCCGGGGTGATTACTCTGACCACATCCCTCGCCATCAGCCCCCTGCCGGGGGCGCCCAACTGTTCGGCCAGGGCGACCTTGTGCCCCTTCGCCAGCAGCCGGGCTATGTAGCCTTCCGCCGCATGATATGGGATTCCGGCAAGCGGCACCCGCTCGCCCTTCCCCATCTCGCGACCGGTCAGCACGATCTCCAACTCGGACGACACGAGGTACGCGTCGTCGTCGAAGGTCTCGTAGAAGTCCCCCAGCCGGAAGAGGAGGATGGCGTCCGGATACCGACGCTTCAGGTCGAGATACTGGCGCCGGATGGGGCTCACTGGTGGATCCGGCGGCTCCAGAAAGGTAAGTTGATCCATGCTGCACCAAGTGGGGCTAGATCGACGCCACGGGGCGGGCTGCTGCGCCCGCCCTCTGTCGGACCGGCGGTACCGCCGGTCCGAGCATAACGCCGGAGACCTACCCGCGTGTCGCCCATCACATCGAGGTCGACCTCGTCACCTTGAGGCTAACCGGGTAGAAGATGCCGTCGTGGTCGGCCCCCTGCGGCCGGCCCACCCCCAGGTATCGGAAGCCCAAGCTCTCCATCTCGGAAGGATCCCACACGTTCCGGCCGTCGATCAACAGCGGGCTTGCCATCAACTGCTTGATGCGGCCCATGTCCAGGTGCTTGAACTCGTTCCATTCGGTGACCAGGATGAGGCACTCCGCCCCCTCGGCCACCTCGTAGGCGTTCTTGCACAGGATAAGTTCGGGGTTAGCCCTCTGGGCGCCCTCCGCGGCGACTGGATCGTAGGCCTTGACAGTCGCACCCTCCGCCTGGAGCAGATGGATGATCTCGAGCGAGGGAGCTTCCCGCAGGTCGTCGGTGTTCGGCTTGAAGGCCAGACCCAGGACGCCGACCACACGATCGGCCAGACCGCCCATGGCATCCCGGGCTTTCTGGATCACCGCCCGGCGGGCATCACGGTTGATCTCCAGTACCGTGCGCAACAGTTGCGGGTGGCAGCCGTTGATCGCCGCCATGTGGGACAGCGCACGCACGTCCTTCGGGAAGCAGGAGCCGCCGAATCCCAGGCCGGCATCCAGGAATGCGTGTCCGATCCTCTTATCCAACCCCATCCCCTGGGCCACCATCTTCACGTCAGCGCCCAGCTTCTCGCAGATGGAGGCGATCTCGTTGATGAAGGAGATCTTGGTGGCGAGGAAGGCGTTGGAGGCGTACTTGATCATCTCGGCCGTGCGCAGGTCGGTGATCAGCACGGGGCAGTTGAGCTGGCGGTAGAGTTCGGCGACCTTAAGGGCGGACTGCCGATCCGTCGAGCCCAGCACCACACGGTCGGGGTGGGTGAAATCGTTCACCGCGGACCCCTCCCTAAGAAACTCGGGGTTCGACACGACGGCGAAGCTGGCGCCGGGCCGGATGTGCTTCCGGGCGATGTTGGCCACCCAGTCACCCGTTCCGATCGGGACTGTGCTCTTGTTCACGATAATGGTGTGACGGTTGATGTGCTTCGCGATGCTCTGGGCTGCCGCCCTCGTGTACTTGAGGTCGGCCTCACCCTCGGAGCCGGAGGGAGTGTTCACGGCGATGAACACGATGTCGGCCCCCGGAATGCCCTCCTCGTAGCTGGACGTGAACCTGAGCCTGCCGGCCCTGCTGTTGCGCTCGACTATCTCCTCCAGGCCGGGCTCGAAAATGGGAAGGACGCCCCGTTTCAGGTTGTCGATCTTGGATACGTCGATGTCGATGCAGGTGACGTTGTTGCCCAGGTCGGCAAAGCACGCGCCGGTGACTAGACCTACATAGCCGGTGCCGACCACGCTGATCCTCGCCATAGAGCAATACCCCCATAACTACAGAGTAGCGGAAGTCTTATGTTGAGTCGATAGCCTAGGGAGTGGATCGCCGCGGCGCAACCTCCGGCCCATCGGGAGGGTCCCCCTCGTCCCCGGAGGCGGTCACCCTTTCCGTGGCGATCCGCCTGAGGCTGAGGCCCTCTCGCCAGGCGAAGAGCAGGCCGAGCAGCGTTACCGGAAGGATAAGAGTCGCGTGTACGAGCAGAGTGTACCCCGCTGCCGTAGAGAGATCTACATGGAAGGTCCCCACCAGGACGGCCGAGAGCGGCACGTCGAACGTTCCGACGTATCCCGGCGAGGAGGGCACCATCGTGCCCAGGTTCGCCGCGGCTGCGCCGAGAACGGAGGCCAGCAATTGGGGTTGGAACGGGAAGCTGAACATCAGAACGTAGTACATGCCGGCCTCGAGCAACCAGGCCACCACGGAGAGGCCGACCACTGCCGCGGCATCGCTGCCGCGCTTCACCACCCCGAGCCCCTCCACGAACCTCCTCGCCATCCCCACACCAAGCTCCCCAACCCTTCTGGGGAGAGGGGAGACAAGCAGGCTCACGAGCGCAACGACGGGGCCGGGGACCACCCCGAGTGCGACGACGACCGCGACGGCCGCCACGAAAGCGGCGCTTGCCACCCATGCCAGTTGGGTGAGCCAACTCTCCAGCGGCATCAGCAGGCCGGCGACGATCAGGAAACCCGTCAGCACCAGACCGTCGAGGATCCTCTCCACCACGATAGTGGCCACGGTGGTGCTCGGATCTAGCCGCTCCTTCCGCCACAGGACGTAGGCGCGCACGGCCTCACCCGCTCGCAGCGGGAGGATGTCGTTGGCCATGAAGCCCATGACCTGCACGACGAAGAGCCGCCGGAGGGACGGTCGCCGGACGGGGCCAAGCAGCACCCACCATCGGGTGGTCCGGACCACGACACCGGCGAAGTAGAGGGCAACCGCCGGCAGCACGAATGCGTAGTCCGCCTCGGCGAAGGCGCGAGCTACAGAAGCTAGCTCCACCGACCGCGCCATCAAGTAGACCAGCAGCGCACTGACAGCGATGCCGAACCAGTATCGCTTCTTCATGAGGCCCCGGCCGAAGTCGCTGCCTCGTCCTCGTCGGGAGCCTCGGCCTCCTTCTCGAACCGCCAGAAGGCCAGGTTTTCCTTCGCGAAGAACACCAACCCGATGGCGGTCACCATCAGGTACTGCATAAGGTGCGAGGCTATCGCCACAGCCAGGGCGGTTTCCTTCGGGACATCGAACACCCCCAGGGCCATGACGGCGAAGAACTGGAACGTTCCAACGTACCCCGGGGCAGAGGGCAGCATGATCCCAAGGTTCACCACCACCAGCAGGAAGGTCGCGGCCAACGCCTGGCCCAGGGGGGATGCCCAGATCCCGAACGCCCGGCTCATCAGCAGGTAGGAACTCGCCTCGAGAAGCCACACGCCCAGCGAGAGCAGGACGACCAGTCCCAACACCCTCCCGCTCTTGAGGGAGTGCAGCCCCGAGATGAAGGTCTTACTTGCGCGGAGGATAGCGCCCGACAGTTGCCTGGGAAAGGGGTGCAGAGCGACCCCCAGCACCCGCATGGTCAGCTTCTCCTGAGTCAGCAGAAGCACGATGCCGAGTGCCGCGCCGAGGAATAGCAGGCTGGAGAAAAGCTGCACCTCCTGCCCCCATCCGGGCAGCGGCATAAGGAGCGAGACGACGCCCAATAGGAGGATCAGGGTGACGCCGTCGCAGACCCTCTCCAGGACGATCGTCGCCAGGCCGTAGGTCTTCCTGGTGCCTATCTTGCGACCCAGCAAATAGGCGCGGACGAACTCGCCGAGCCTGGCAGGCAGCAGGTTGTTGGAGGCGAACCCCATCATCAGGATGGAGAAGGCGTCACCGAAGGAGAGGGACGCCACCGGGCTGACGATGCCCTGCCACCGAACCGTCCGCAGCACGTATCCGCCGAGTGTCACCGCCGCCGCGGGCAACACCAGCCGGTAATCCGCCGACCGGAACGCCTCCACCAGCTCCGCCCAACTCACGTTGCGGGCCACGATCCCTAGAAAGATCGCGGTCAACAGAAAGCCAATCAGCCGACCCTTGCGAGAAGACAACTTACCTCCAGGACTGGTACTTCACCACCCGAGCATTTCGCCCGTCGGCCACGAAGACCTCTCCGAGGGAAGACAGGGCGATGCCGACGGGAAGGTTGAAGGCCGCGGGTTCCGTGCCCTGGGTCCCCTTCGCCCCTACCTGTCGACCGCTCGGGTCCAGCACCAGGAAGCGATGCTTCTCGGGCTCGGTGTAAAGTATATACCCATCCGCGTCGATGGCCAGGTAGGGCTTGTTCGCTGTGGACTGGCTTTCCCATCCGGGGGCAGAGAACTGCGCGAGCGGGCGCCCGTCCTTGTCGAGCTTCTGGATGCGACGGTTCCAGGTATCGGCCACGAATACGTTGCCGTCACCGTCCACCGCTATGCCCACCGGTTCCCTCAGCATGCCGGCCTCGGTGCCCTCACCGCCAAACAGACTGAGAAAGCGGCCCTCAGGATCGAACACCTGGACTCGCTTGTTCCCCGTGTCGGTCACCAGCACCTTTCCGTCAGGGGCCACGGCCACATCCCTGGGTCCCCAAAAGCTGCCAGGCTGCACAGACAACTGCCCCTTCACGTCGGCGAAGGCACCCCATTTCGTGAGGAATCGCCCGTCCTGGTCGAACTTCTGCACGCGGTGGTTCCACGTGTCCGCGACGTAGACCTCGCCACTGGGGGAAACGGCGATCCCCCACGGCTCGTTGAACTCCCCATCGCCGGCCCCCTTCCTGCCCCACTGCCGTGCTACCGTCCCGTCGGGGCGAAACACCACGACCTTCGAGGCCAGGGAGTCCACCACGTAGATCAGGCCATCGGGCGCGATGGCCACGTCCTTCGGCTCACTCAGTACACTCGCACCGGAGCCGCTCTTCCCAAAGATGGTTATCCCTCCGGGCGCAGCCTGGGCGACCACGTCGTCGGGGACCGCCTGCGACTGTGGAGCTGGCGGCGCGGCAGCGGACTGGAGGGAGATGCCTCGGGCCAGGTCCGAGCGAACGAAGAAATCGAAGTCCCGCGACCCAAGCGGATTCAACGTCTCTCGGTAGAGGAAGTAACGCCACAGCTTGGCTCGGGTCGCGGGGTCTCTCAGGCCTTCCCAGATCTTGCCCCAGGTGAGTCCCTTGTAGTCCTCGGGATACCACCAGTTCAGCCGCCCCCTGATGGACACGTAATCCCCCACGGAGTTGCGGATCGGCTCCTCGTTGGCCACCATCGCCAGGATCACCGCTGCGTCAGTGGGGGTCGCGAAGGTGCGAGAGTAGTAGCTCTTGTTCTTGTACTCGCGCAGGTACCACTCGAACGGCCACGCTATGCTCTCGTGGGAGACGGTCTGCCCGCCAACGTTCTCGGTGTAGCCGCCGTCCAGCAGAATCCTCATCTCCTTGCCAGTCCCGGTTCGCTCGGATATCCGCTCGATCTCCCGCATGACCTTGGTTACGTCGGGCGAGGACTGCACGTATACGAGCATGTCCTGGGGGATATCCCCTCGAGCGTAGGTGACTCCCCATCCTGTGTGGATCGTCAGCACTAGCAGCGCGGCCACGCCCCCCATACCCGCTGGAACCAGCACCGCCCGGCTCCCCTCCCTGCGGCCTATCGCTACCAGAGCAGCGAGCAACCCGACGAGGAGCAGCCCCATGGCCAGCCTCTGCAACTGGCCCGCCTGGATGCCAAGTTGGGTGCCCGCGAGTGGCTGAGCCGCCACCAATCCACCGAGCAGCACGGCGCCAATCAATCCCACCAGCGCCAGCACCAGGAACCCCGCCCCCTGCACGAACAGTTGCCGGCTCGCCCGCCTCGCCAGGCCCGCCAGCCCAAGAGCCGCCAAAAAGACCAAGGGCTGGGCTATGTGGAGTGAGAGCCACGGCATCTTCTCACCGGCCCAGGAGTAGATGGCGAGGGCTCCGAGCAGCCACACCACCATGAACCAGAAGAAAAGCCCCTGGCGCAGCAGCTTCCGGCGCGCCACCAGGAACACCAGCCCCGCGAAGGCCACCAACAGCGGGAGGAACTCGTACAGCGGTATCAGCAGCAGGTAGTAGAACCACGGCTGACCGCCGCGTTGCACCCCCTGCTGGGCTAGCCAGTAGGTAATGGCACCCGTGGATCCGCTGACGATCCCCTTGGGGTTGGTGAAGAAGGTGGTGTAGAGCACCAGGTTGATCACCAGGAAGAGGGCTATGGACACCGCCCAGGTGCGGCCGGATACAGCCTTCAGCGCGTCCCAGCCCGCGGGGCTTCGCCCCCGAAGGCGCGACACCACGTACTCGAGGACGAAGAAGAGCAGGAAGACGAACCCGGTGATGTACACCGTTTCCTTGGTGGCGTAGGAGAACGCGGCGCCGACGGCGATGAGATAGAAGTGGAAAGGACGCCGCTCCCTTAGGAACCCGAAGATGCCGATGAGCACTATCATCGCCCAACCGGCCATGTAGATGTCGTTGCGGATGAAGCGGGAGAAGTAGAGAAACGATGGCGATATGGCGAACAAGGCTGCCGCCAGCAGTGCTGCGAGCCGCCCCATCTCCCTGCGCAGGAAGTATGGAGCGATAACCACCCAGACGCCGAAGATGGCAGGCACCACCCGCGCCGTGTAGTCGCTAGCCCCGAAAAGCAGGTAGACGAGAGCTACAGCGTGGAACTGGAAAGGACCGTGCATCATGGGGTCGTGGACGTATCCGCGCCCCACGTAGAGGTACCACGAGTAGAGGGCGTGGAGGCTCTCGTCGTGGTGCAGGGCCCTGCTCCCCAGATCCCAGAAGCGAGTCAGTATGGTGAAAAGCACCAGGCCGGCGTAGGCGACCAGTTCCCAGTCGATCGTCAACTGCGCGAGTAGTGGCCTGCCAAGCACGCCCTCCTCGCGCAGTGATCGGCTCTTCTCTGCTAGAGTCAACCGTGAGCGCTCCTTCTACAGTTACCAGTTCCCAGCCGGCGCGCGGACAATTATATCACGGGGGTTTGGACGCACGAGTCCGTCGCGCCCCACCGCCCAACGCCACGCCCCCTGCCAGGTCAGGTCCCGGCTGCTGACAGTGGGACTGAAAAGACCAGGGATACGTTCGACGGAGGGATCCAGCTTCACTTGCGGCAGTTGAGAGAGTGAGAGGGCGATGCCCTGGGTCGACTGAGCAGAGTACTCGACTTCCCGAGTACCGCGCAGATACCAGGCCAGTGGTACCCGCAGTTGCGGGTCCACCGCCACAGGTGTCCTATGGTACGCAGAGTAGTACGCAGCGGCGAGGGCGGCGTCCCTCAGGTCCGGCGCGACCTGCGTCCCGATCACGGGCTCCATAGACAGGCTCTCGATCCGGTAGTTCAGGAAGGCCGTGCCGTGCAGCGTGTAGCCCACGCACGCCAGCATCACGGTGAACCAAGCCAGCGCTGCTCTTCCCCGGCCATCCAGCAGGAGCCCCACTGCCAGGGCGCCGACTATCACCAGCGCGATTTCCAGGTAGAGGAACGGCGCCGGAGTCGACGTGGCCGGCGTGGAGCCTCGGTTCAACAGGACCGTTCCCACTCCCAGCGGCACCGCCACGGCCAGCGCGGCAGCGAACCACTTCCAGTCGATCCTCACTCCCTTCGCGAGGGAGAGGCTCTCGGCGGCCAGCCTGGTGGCCAGAAGGTAGAGTGGGACGATCGGCAGGATCAGCCGTGAGATCGCGCCGGATGTCTGCACCATAGTGAACAGCAAGACCAACATCAGCCACAGGGCAAGGAAGCCATCCACCCGTTCCCTTCGGAAGATCGCCCGCACCATCTGAATCCCACCGAGCAGCAGAACCGGAAACTCGTACATGGCGAGCAGCAACAGCAGGCTGCCTCGCGGTGCAGACAGGCTGAAGGACCCGACCCAACTCGTCCAGACATCCACCAGCGCCCACTGGATTCCGGGCAGGTGGCTGCCGAAGTTCATCCCCACGACCACCAGGGCGACGGCGCATGCCGCCGCGCTCCGCCGACCGAGCGGTGAGGCAGCGACCGCGCGGGACTCCCTCAGCAGCGACAGCGGTTGCGGGTGCGAAAGCAAGGCGGCCAGCGCCAGCGTCACGAGCACCGTTATGCCCTCGTTTCCCGAGGTTACGAGCCCCGCCACCAGCAGGCCGGTCCCGTAGGCCCTCCCCGCGTCCAGCCGCTTGGCACCACGCTCCAGCGTCCACCAGAGGAGCAAGCCGAGAGTCACGGGAACCACCCCCCCAGTCACGTCCCTCGACGCGAACACCAGGAGTGGTGAGAGTGCGAACCCGAAGGCCGCCAGAAGGGCAGGCACTCGCCCCAGGGAGGCTCGGAGCAGGTAGGGAAGCGCCACCAGGGCCGAGCCCGAGAGGGCCGAGACAAACCTCGCCGCACCGTCACCCTCGGCGAACATCGCAAGTGCAAGGGCATTCCCGTAGGCCAGGAGCGGACCCTGGCTGAGGGACTCCGGCGGCTGGCCGAGCCAGATCCGGTACGACTCCAATGCCAGGGTGCCTTCCTCCGCCGATAGCGGTCGGAGGTCTAGCAGCAGGAACCTGAGCAGGCCACCCAGCGCCGCGGCAACCAGGTAGAGCGCGACCTCCAGGGTCAGCACCTGCTCCAGGTTGCGGACGCTGTTCCAGCCAGCCGGAGCCGGCTCAGTCTCACGCCCCTGTATGGGGACTCGCCTGCTGCCTGCTTTCGCGCTCATCGTCTCCCACGGTTTCACCTGCCCCAGAGAGCACCATCTGCCACAGCATCAGGGCACCCGGTAGATCACGACACCACCCTGTCGGTGGGCAACCTCCAGCCGTCCTTCGAACCGGTCACGGACACCCTGGCCGTACTTCTCGACCTCTAGGCTTCCCACGTAGACGTATCGCACACCGTACTTCCGCAGCAACTCCATCATGGCATCCGGATCGGCCGTTCGGTAGATGGCTTCGATATCCTGGGCACGTCGCTGCGGCTCCTCGCCCTTCCCTCGCCACTGGGTCTCGTGTCCCGCCCAACCGAGCACCGTCGGAAGCCCCGAGAAAGTGCTGACCCTGGCGTACTCGGAGTACTCCCCTCCCGTAGCCTCCAACACCACCGGCCTGCCCCGGACAGCCCGCGACAGCCACTGAATGGCAGCGTAATCGTCGGACCTGATCCGCTGGTAGAAGGCGGCTCCATCGAGGGTGGCAGGGAGCTGGAAGCCCTGAGTCTTAGCAGGGGCGGCGGCCAAAGGATACACCAGCCCTATTCCCACCAGCAAGGCAGCGCAGCCGACCACCGCCCAGCGTGCGGATCGCCGCTTCACCCCTCCGCCCATCCACACGACCCCGACGGCCGATGCGAGGCCAAGCAACAACCATGCCTGATAGTGGAACTTGAATACCGTGTTCATACGGGTGCCGAACAGGTCCACCAGGAAGACGAACTCCGGCACCACGATAAGGAGCAGACCAACCACGGCGAGGCTCAGCATGAAGCGCTGGGCCGGTTCGCACAGCCTCTCCGAGCCGGCGCACTCCCCGTAGTAGGGCGGGACCCCGCCCCTCGCGGCCAACGGCTGGGTTGCTTCCTGCGCCCCACCGCGCTCCGCAAGAACCGGTTCGCCCGCCGCCGCAGCCAGGAGCAACAGCCCCGCCAGGAGGGCGAGAGCCCCGAGCAGCGGTGACGCTGCGATCATCGTCGCCCCCAGCCATCGGAGCATCGGCGCAGCACGCCGGCGAGGCCCCTCGATCTTGGCATCCTCGCGCTCGGAACGGAGCGATCGCAATCCCCCCCGAGATCCCATCCACGCGAGGAGACAGCCCACCACGAAGAGGAAGGGGCCGAACAGGATCAGCAGCGAGGGCAGAGGGGTCTTGTCGGCGGAGAGACCTAGCCCCTTGGTCTGAGAGGAGAAGCCCACGAGGAAGGGAAAGTAGAGCATCACGGAGAGCAGTGATAGCAGCGCCAGCCCCCTCACCCTCCTCGACAGCCTCTCGCGGCACCAGTCCACACCCGAAAGGGGCACCAAGGCGGATACCCAGAACAGACCGGTGTAGGTGGGGAAATCCCAACTGTTCCCCACGAAGAGGAAGCCCAGCGCGACAGCAGTCACCCCTACAGCCACCCTGTCTTCGCCGGACTCTCGCTTGCCGGATGCCCTCGCAATAAGCGCGGCAGCGGCCAAGGCAACCGCTAGTAGAGCCCACGGTAGAGCCATGTAGTGGGGGTGAAGATCCCCCAGCAGGAAGCTGAAGAAGGGGAACTCCGTGATCCCGTCAGGCTTGATGGTGGGGATGACGCGGGAGGCCCTCCACCACCACCAATGGGTCGAGGGAAGCCAGCCGGTGGGCTGCGCGGCGGGCTCCAGGCCCTTCACGCCAACCCACTGCCAGAAGGATGCATCGCCGATTCCCCTGGCAGCCAGCAACTCGAGGCCGCCCTCCAGGTTCCCCATCACGCCTATCATGAGCGGCGCCAACAGGGCTCCGGCCAAACGTCGGTAGGGCCGCGACGCCGGCCGGAGGGCCGACAGCAGGTTGAAGGCAAGGCTGAAGCTGCCGGCCAAGAGCAAGGCGAACACGAGGGCCACGCCCAGGTTGTAGCCAACAGAGGCGGGCACCGCAGACAGCTTGGCCACCGTCGCCAGCAGCAGGTAGCCGAAGTAGTAATAGGAGATGCTGTGGCCCGACATCCAGGGATCCTCGGGCGGCAGGGTCGCCGTTCGGAACAGGGCGTTCAGGAAGGCGAAGTCCATCGGCTTCTCTGTGCCCGAGATCTCCGGGTTGTGGGCGCGGATCAAGGACGCGGCCGCGAAGGAGAGGAGAAAGACCGACTCCGAGGCCAGAAGGACGGCAGGAACGCCCGACAACCGGCGAACGGCCTCCCGACCCCACGCAATCCAGCAGGCGGCCGCGAGCACCGCCATCAGGATGGCGATGGTGGCCTGCTGGTATCGGAGCACTCCGAAGGTGCCGAGGATCCAGACGGCATACGACACCAGCAGCACACCCAGCGGCTTAGCGAAGAGGTAGCCGCGGTCCGGAAGCCAGCGAAGAACGCGCACCGCCAGCGGCAGCGCGCTCAGCCCCAGCAACTCGACCACCACGAGCCAGGTGAGGAACCACATCATCGTGCCCTGGACCTCAATCACCCCACCCCGTCAATTGGCTCGCACCTCGTAGATGGTCACTCCGTCTCCCCGGTAGGCCACCGCAAGCTGCCCGCTGTTCGCCATGGCCTCGAACTTCGCCAGACCCGCAGGCGAGTAGTAGGCCCTCTCCAGGTCGCCCACGTAGACCAGCCGGACACGATACTTCCGCAACAACGACTCCACCTGCGCCACGTCGGTGCTCTCGAACATGGTCTTGATGTCCTGCAGCCGCTGATCGATCATACTCTGGTATCCCCATCGCTGCTGCCGCTCGTGCCACGTCCACCCGAGAACGGTCGGCAGACCGGTGTATATGGACACCCGTGACCCCCATCTGTACTCAGGTATCTGGGCCTCCAGCACGACTGGAGAGCCGGGCACGTTCTGCTGGATCCACTGGAGGGCGGCGTAATCCCTACCCAGGATGATGTCGCGGTTCTGATCCTTGAAGGCGGCCCACTTCATGTACGCCATGCCGTCCAGCGTGGGATCGGTCGACCGGAAGCGCAACCCCACCTTCACTGGCGTCGCCGCGACGGGATAGATCAGCAGCGACCCGGCAAGCAGCACCAGCACCGCCGCCCACGCGCCCCGCCACCCCGGGCGCAATCGGAGGCCGCTTTCCCTCCATCCCTGCAGGACCCCCACGACCCCGAGCGCCGAGGCGATCCCGAAGAGGAACCATGCCTGGAGGTAGAACTTGAAGACGGTGTTCATCCTCCCGATGTCGCCCTTTATGGTAACAAACTCCACCCCGAGGGTGAGGGCGATACCGGCACCGGCGAAGAGAAGCAGCAACAGCCGCTCCGGCGGGGCGTTCCTCTCGAACGCCGCGAGAATGGTGAGTAGCCCCAGCCCCAACAGCAGGGCAACGAGGTACAGCTTCAGCAGGACCGCCCCCAGCACCATGCCGACCAGCATCAGCGCGACCAAGGGGAGGAACTCCAACCATGGGGTGGGGCGGACGAGCAGATCGGACAGCTCCCGCCTGCGCGCCGACCGCGGGTTGCCCTGCATCCGATCCCAGAGCGACCGAACCCAGATGCGGTGCCACCTGCTCCCGGCCATGTTGATCAGCAGCACGGAGCCGATGCAGAAGACGAAGAAGCCGAAGATCACGAGGTAGTGCTGGATGGACGTCTTTCCCGGCGAGGGGTCGACGCCGTTGTAGAACAGCTCGTAGGCTCGATCGAAGGGGAGGAACAGCAGCCGCGCGACCACGAAGGTGCCAGCCGAGGCGGCGCCCGCTTCCACCGCTCCTCTCCAAGTCAGGCCGCGGTCACGTACGAAGGCGCCGAGGAAGTAAGCCGCGGCCAGGAGCGCAAGGTAGGTGGGATAGTCCCAGCTATTGGTGACCTGCAGGGCTCCCACCACCAGCCCTCCCATCCCGACCAAGAGTGCGCGGTCAACCCAGAGGGAGTGCCCCACCTTGGATTCCGAGTGCTGAGCGCCGAGTGTCGAGTCCTGGCTCCCGGGTCCTGGGTCATGAGCGACTGTCTCGCTCCGAGGGCGCAGGACACAGTGCTCAGGACTTCTCCCCGCGCCCACGCGTTCCCGCGTCCACGCGTCCCTATCTCTCCCGATCCCCTGCCACACCACTGCCAGCACCAGCCCCAGCGCCAGGGCGGCCAGCGGCATCGCCATCATGTGGGGATGGAGGTCGCCGTACAGGAAGGTAAAGTAGGGGAACTCCGTGATGGGTGTGGGGTTCTCCGGCCCGATGATTCGGGTCGACCGCCAGAAGTCGAAGGGCGGCAGCGACTTCCCCCCGAAGAGCACGGCCCAGCCACCCGCGGCGGCCTTGGCGAGCCCCTCCAGGCCAGGGATCGTGCTCCTCAACTGGAGGCCGCCCAGCCTCCACAGCGCCTCCAGGATCTGGATGGGTCCATCCAGGTTGCCGGCTATCAGCACGGCCCCGGCCGTGGCCATCCCACCCAGCACCGCCCTGTCGGGCAACGCCCTCGCGGCGACTCGGCTCGCATTCAGCACGTAGTTGAAGCCGAAGGAGAAGAGTCCGGCAGCCGTCAGAGCGAATATGGACGGGATAGCCAGGTTGAAGGCCACCGCGGGGACGATGCCGGTCAGCCGCATCAGCACGGCGACCATGACGAAGCCAAAGTAGTAGTAGTTCACGTATCCGCCGGCCATCCAGGGGTCGTAGGGCGGGAAGTAGGTCGACTTGGCCACTGCGTTCAGGAAGGCGAACTCCATCGGCTTCTCGCCGCCGAAGTTCAGGTGCCACAGGTCCGGGTTCCGTACTCGGATTGCCCAGAAGAGCGCGAAAGCCCCCAGGAAGAGCAGCTCGTGGATCAGCATTACCCTTCGATGTGAAAGGAAGTACTCCCGAAAAGCCGCCATTTGCCGGGACAGCACGATCCCGCTGATCCCCCCGAGAGCCACTATCCCCACCAGGATCGACTCCCGGCTGAAGCTCAGCACCCGCAGACTGGGGAGCAGCCACGCCACGTAGCTCACCAGCAGCAGGCCGAGCACTTTGGAGAGGCCGTACCCGCGGTCCGGGAACCGGGCAAACAGGCGCCACGCGAGGGGCAACGCGAGCAGCCCCAACAACTCCAGCACCAGCCACCACGAGAGGGTGGGGAAACGGTTGGCCAGGCCGGCGGCGTCGTACAAGGCCGACCAACTCCCTCCCTGTTCCTGCGCGGCCCGCATCTCATCGCTCATCAGCAGCCCGTTCCTCCCCACCTGCACCGGCCTCAGGTGCAGTACGCCGTCGAGAGGCACGGACCCCAGCCGATCCCGCACTCGCTGTCCCGAGTACTCCGGGGTCTTCCGGAAGATGAGCACCTTGGGGTGATCGTAGACGGTGAAGATCTCCT
This sequence comes from Sphingomonadaceae bacterium, assembly GCA_050261575.1. Taxonomy (GTDB): domain Bacteria; phylum Chloroflexota; class UBA6077; order UBA6077; family UBA6077; genus JBLNDL01. The sequence continues at coordinate 21,920 of JBLNDL010000046.1, forward strand.
CCGCCGCGTCGTCGTTCAGTTCTATGCCGAAGAGGCTCGGATAGGAGGTGAAGCTTTTGACCAACTCGAAGCCAAGCTCGCCGGAGAAGAGCAGTCGGTAGTACTCCGTGGTCATGGGATAGCGCATCGGCATCCGCGGGATCGACCCGTAGAGCCGGTTGCTGCTCAGGAAGATGTACTCGGTGGCGTCAAGTTGCGCCACGAGCTTCCGCAGCTTCTCCGGATTCTCCTCCGCGTACAACTCCAGGGTGGTCCCGCGGTAGAGCCCCGCGTCCTTTCCCTTCCAGCGGAGCGGCAGTGGATCGTCCCAGTGCTCGTTGGCGATGGGTGTGCCGGGCGGGATGTTGGCCACGATCCACTCGCTGGCCTCGATCCTGGTGACCGGTCGAGTGTAAATGCGGGTGAAGGCGAAGGCGTACAGCAGCGTGCCCAGGGCCACGGCTGCAAGCAACCCCCAACTGGCAGCCATCCCGAGACGCGCCCAGGCGGCACCACGCCCCCCCACGGACCCGCCTCTCGATCGCGCGGCATCGACCAACCGCAGGAGGAGATGCGCACCGAGCAACGCCAGCAGCGGTACGATCGGCACGAAGTAGCGCATGGTCTTAGCCATCTGGCCGCCCTGGTACCAGAAGAAGAACGCGACCCACGACACGATCAGCAGGAGGCCGGCCTCGCGCTTCCACAACAGGCGGAATGCGGCGAAGGCAAGCCCGGCCCACCCGGCGATTCCGAGCGGAAGCCCCATCCCCCACAAGACCAGGTTGCGCAGGGGGAAGAGGTACGGCTCCGTCCCCGCCCACTGGATGCTCGGAGGGTAATCCACTTCCCCGCTGATAAGCTTCTGGACGTACTGCATGTCGTCCAGGAACTTCTTGGAGATGCCGACGTCGAAGAAGCCGGGTCCGGCGAAGGCGTAGGGCTGCACCACGCGAAAGACCAGGAGCGCGGAGAGCCCGGCCACGGCGAACCAACCGAGAATTCGCTGCCACTCGCCCAGCCGTTGCGGCAGCCCGACCGCATCGTGCAATCGCTTGAGGGCAACCATCCCCACCACGAGGGCGAAGACGGCCGAGTTGACCTTGCTGGCGACCGCCATCCCGAAGAAGGCGCCTAGCAGCGGATAGTCGTACCAGCGATCCTGCTGCCACACCCTGACCGCGAACAGGAAAGACGCGAGAAGGAAGAAGGCGGTAAACGTATCGAAGGTGAAGAAATGCGACTGTTGGATGTGGATTACGGCTCCCGACGTCAGCAGCGAGGCCAGCAGCCCCGTGCGGGTGTCGAAGAGCCGCCGCCCGATCAGGAAGATGAGCAGCACGGAGCCCAGGTCGAACGCAGCCGACACCACTCGCCCCACCAGATGGATCTGGTCGTACCCGGTCATCCCCAGGGCATCGCCCAGTGCCTTGACCAGGAAGAGGGGGAGGGTGCCATAGACGAAGGAGTTGTATCCCCGGTTGTATGGGTTGAGTGGAGACCTCGCCGTGTCGAAGTACTCACCCAGACTCTTCGGCCAGGCGATCGCGGTCTCCACCATGGTGATGAATCGCTCGTCGGGATGGAGGTGGGTGTTGCTGTCCCAGTTCACTCCGGTCAGTCGGAAGTAGGCCCCGACGAGCAGGATGGCCAGGAGCGCGAGGGGAGTCGCCCACGCGAACCGCGACCGCACGGGCCTGTCCTGATGTCGGTCGCCGAAGAGCGGCGCGTGAGAGACTGAACCTCTCAACGTGCCGCCGGAGGCGACGTTCTCCTCCGCCACGGAATCAGCCACGAGTTGGCTCCTTCGAGAAGGGATGGTGGCCGCCCAGGGTCTTGGTGCAGACGAGCAGGATGTAGGCCCCCTCGCCCGCCGCCTTTTCTGTGTAGTATCGGCCGAGCAGAGCACGCTGCAGCCTCACCCCAGGTTTGCCTGGGAACAGGATCCACCGTCCGGTGAGCTTCCGCACGAGCAACGAGTGGGCGCTGATGTAGTGGCTCAGATCGAACACCCGGTGGGCCGAGGGGGAGAAGTAGTACTCCCATTCCCGGACCGCCAATCCTCGAGCCGCCAGCCGCCGATTCCACTCCTCGGGAGAGTAGTAGTGATGGTGGTACGAAATGCGGGTCATCCACCGGCCGTACAGGTCAGCCAGAGGGCGCAGCCCGACGGCGGACAGGAGGGTGGACCCCAGGAGGAAGCGCTCGTAGTTGGGGCTGGGAACCGTCGCCACGAACAGTCCACCTGGCCTCAGCACGCGCGCGATCTCGTCCAGCGCCCCATCCAGGTTCGTGATGTGCTCCAGGGTGCAGTTGCTGAACACGCTGGCGTAGCTCCCGTCGGGGTAGGGGAGCGCACAGGCGTCGGCGACCTTCACCTCACGGTACACGCCTCGCGACCTCGCCTCCTCCACGGCCCGAGGCGACGGGTCGATGCCGGCATCGACCCCCTCGGGGAAGAGGATCGAGGCGAAGTGGCCGTCCCCGCACCCCACGTCCAACACCGGGCGTTCGAAGCGATAGCGCGCCAGCAGCCTCGCCTCCACCGAGCGCAGCAACGCCCTGTGGAGTGGGAGGGAGGTGAGGTGCGGCAGCAGGTAGTCCCGCGGCGGCGAGGATGTGCGGTCCAGCCCCCCAGCGGCCTCGGGCCTGTCATGTGGCATCAATACGACTTGCCCTCAACCAGACGACGAATGAACACCCCCCCGCACCGCCAAGAGCGCACGCAATTCGGCAGGGCCGGGGGCGCGAAAGCGAAGCCACAAACCGAGACACTCGTATCGAAGTGCTCGGACAACGCTACCATGGCCTCCTCGACTGGGTCAAGAAGCCGAAGCGGCCACATCTACGTTGCCGCTGGCGGCCGCAGCCAAGAGCTGCGCGACCCTCACCACCTTGAGACCATCCTCCCCGCCTACGGGGAACTTGGAGTCCGAGGTCACAGCCCTCACGAAGGCCTCCAACTCCAGCCGCAGAGGCTCGTCCCTGTGAAGGTAGTAGCGGGTCATGTTTCCCTCGGCCATCCCCCGGAAGACCTGGAGGCTGTTCCAACTGCTCTCGGTGTAGTTGTTCTCGAAGTAGTAAAGGTCCTGGGTGAGAAAGTCCGCGAGCAGCATCCCTCGCTCACCGTTGACCACCACCTCGCGGATCTTGGTGGGGCTCAACCAGTTCTCGATCAAGACCCCGATCACTCCGTTGGCGAAGCGCAGCAGCCCGACCGCCAGGTCTTCGTGCTGGTCGTGCAGCATCCTGGCCGACTCCGCCGACACCTTCTCGACATCCGATCCCGTCAGATGCAGCATCACGTCGATGTCGTGTGTAGCCAGGTCCATGAAGACGCCGACGTCTTTGACTCGGGAGGGAAAAGGCCCGATACGTCGCACCGTGATCTGGAACACGCGACCGAGCTGCCCCTCCACCAGGCGGCTCCTGAGTGCGGCGACCACGGGATTGAATCGCTCCACGTGCCCGACGCCCAGCAGCACTCCTCGCCGCTCCGCCAGATGGATGATCCGCTCGGCCTCGGCCACCGACGGGGCTAGCGGCTTCTCGACGAGAAGGTTTATCCCCCGCTCGATCACGTCCTCGGCCACTTGCAGGTGCAGTCTCGGCGGGACAGCCACCGACACCAGGTCGAGGGGCTCCCTCGCCAGCATCTCCCGGTAGTCGGAGTAGGGGCGCGCCCGGCAGCGGCTGGCCACGGTCCGCAGCGACTCCTCGTCGGGGTCCGCCACTGCCTCCAGGGTGACCGCGCTCATCTCGGAGTAGACTCGCGCGTGGTTGCGCCCCATCGACCCGACGCCTATGACCGCCGTTCTTGGGCGCGCTGCACCGAGCAATCGGCTCATCTCACCATATCCCCTCCCGCCACAAGGCGACGCGCAGGCTCGTGAGCTGCACCAGCATTCGCATGGCTCGCCTCAACGAGCCCAACCGGCTCGGCCGCTGCTCCGCCACCGACACGGGAACCTCGCACATCCGCAGCCCGGCGCGGTGGCATCGCACGATCAACTCAGTATCGAAGACCTCGTGCCCGAACCGGCACCGCTCCAGCAGTGGTGCAGCCTTCACCCTCTGCAAGGCCATCAGGCCGTGGGTGTCGGACACTGGAAGCCAGAAGAGCAGCCGAACCAGGGCACTCAGGGCCCGACCGGCAAGCCGCCGCGCGGCCGGTCTGCGATCGTATCCGGCCGCCACGTACTTCGAACCGAGGACGACGTGGTGGGAGGCAAGCCTCGACAGGGCAGTCCGCAGGAAGCCGACATCCACGAAGTCGATGGAGAAGTTGAGCAGGCAGTCTCCGGAGGAGACGAGGAATCCAGCCCGCATCGCTCGGCCGTAGTCGGGCCGCTCCAAGTGCAGGACCCTGATCCGCGCGTCGCGAAGCGCCAGTCCCTTGGCCACGGCCAACGTCTGGTCGGAGCTACCGTTCTCGGCAAGGATCACTTCGAAGGACAATCCGCTTCCATCCAGGGCTTCCATCAGCCTCTCGACCGATCCGGCCAGCATCGCTTCTTCGTTGAAGACGGGAATGGTGATGGAAACACTCAGCACTGCTCCGGTCTCCTCTCCACCGGCCATGGGCCGCTCCATCGGAATCACCCACTCCCCTCCGGCCGGAAGGCCCAACCGCAGCGTTCGCAGTGCCACAGCCCTCCATGCCCCTCTCGCAACCGTTCGCCGCACGCGCAGACGTAGCCCGCGAGCCGAGCGGGCGTGCCAACCACCAAGCCGTGATCGGGTACACTGCGAGTGACGACCGCACCGGCACCAACCATGGCGAACCGACCGATGGTCACTCCCGGAAGGACCACGGCCCTGGCGCCGATCGAAGCGCCGTACCGCACCTCGATTAGCCCCACGGCCCAGTCCTCCTGTCGCTTGAGCCGGCCGTCGGGGGTGATCGCGCGTGGAACCCTATCGTTCGCGAGACACACCAGCGGCCCGATGAAGACCCCGTCTTCCACGGTCACGCCATGGTAGAGAAGGGCGTAGTTCTGGATCTTGACGTTGCAGCCAACCACGACGCCGAAGTCGATGTACGTTCCTTTGCCGACGATGCAGTTCTCGCCGATGACCGCGCCCTCCCGAACCTGGGCGTGGTGCCATATCCTGGTGCCTTTGCCCACCCGGGCTTCCCGCGACACCTCCGCCGTGGGATGGATCGCATCCTCCAACGTACCCTCCCCGCACACCGGCCCGGTGGTCCGGCGCACCCAACCTGCCCCGGTCCTGCTCGAGCGGCCAATCCGGGCTTGCCACGTCCGCAGCAAAGTGCTCGCGCAACCCTACCGCAGCGCGATTTCGCGAATATGAACGTTCGCCGTCTCCCCTGCCTGCAGGTTTCTCACCTCCAGACGGACCCCTACCACGGCCTCTGGTGCCTGCTCGAGGGCCATCTCCACGTGTGGGTCGGGCGGCAGGCCGCGGTAGGTCTCCGAGTGGTCGACCGGCTCCCCGCCTCCAACGGGATAAAGCCTCGCGGTCAGAACGAAGTCCATCGATCCAAAGTCCCCGGCCAGCCCCGTCACACGCCTGGGTTCCGGGAAAAGGATCTCCAACACGAAGGGATTGGCCTCCATGCCCCGAGCCAGGGTGTGGCGATCGCCATCGAACATGTCCTTCAACTGTCCGGCGTCCAGGCGCGAGTGGTGCACGATCGTCGAAGTGCCGCCGATGGTGATCCGTCCCTCCACCAGCCTGCGACGAGCCTCCCTCTCGGCGGCCAGGATCGCTTCCACGTTCTCGGCGTAGGTTAACCTCGCAAAGTAGAATCCAGGGTTTCCATCCGGATAGGGCAGGATCCAGTCGACGTCGATGGTGGCGAACTTGCCGCTCTCTAGCGCGCGAGCATACTCCGCCGGGGTCATCACGAGCAGCACCTGAGGCGAGAGGTCCCGCTTCTCACTCATGTAGTGATCCACGTTCCTCATGTGCACCCGCCGCCTCTGGTCGCCCGACAGAAAGAAGCCCGGGAAGTTGTCGGTGCCGTTGGCCCACGTGGGGGAGACCATCACCTGGAGTTCGGGTTCCTGCGCCAGGTACCGCGGAATCGCCTGCTCGAAGAGCTGTCTGGCGCCGTACTGCATCCCGTAGAGCCCGTAGTCGCGGAACCAGCGGGGACCTTCCACTACCGCATCTCTCAGCATCCAGAGACCAGCGAGCGATAGGGCAGCGAGGAGCGAGAGCGCCAACGTCTGGTGGGGCAGCTTCCCCGACACTCGCCTCGACAGCAGCTCCAGACCCAGCACAGACAGCACGCACGCCGGCACCACGAACGCCAGAACCCTGGTGATACCCACCCCAACCAGCGCCGCCGACACCGGGGCGGCCATCGCCGCCAGCAAGACTGCACGGTGCTCGGAGTCGCGCCACCGCCAGACACACAGTCCGACCCCAACGAGGAATAGCGGCAACGTCTCCGTTCGCAGGTGACCGTATCCACGCATCAGATGCCGGCTCAGGTCGTGGTCGTTGGGGAAGAACCAGTATTGTGGGCTGAGGCCGTAAAGGTAGAGCTGCGCGAACCGACCCAGCTTGTCCTGCACCGGCATCGACCGAAACCAGTAGGAGTCGATGGTGCGAAGGTGCTCCTGCATCGCCACGGGGTGGCTCCCCTGGAAGGAGATCAGAGGCAGAGCCAGCACTCCGGCCAGCAGGGCACCGGCGAGCGTGACGCGCCAGTGGCTCAGGTGGTATCGCAGGTCGGACAAGAAGAACAGCCCGGCCGAGGCGACGACGATGCCCTGGCCGTTCGAATAGGTGTAGAAGGCGGCAGCACCCGCAACGACGGCAGGAAAGAGGTAGCGTGGCGAACGCGTCCTGTACAGGAGGTAGAAGAGCAGGAACCAGGCGAAGAGGGAGGCCATAATCACGGTCTCGAAGGCGGTACGAGAGTGGAGGAACCAGGCGGGTGTGATGGCTACGACGAGAACGCTAGTCCACCAGTACCGGGCTCGGAAAACCAGCCTCAGGATGAGTCCGACCGCGACGGCACCCAGCAGACTCACCATGGCCGAAGTGGCGCGGGTCACCAGGACGGTCTTGCCGAAGAGAGCTACACTGACGACGTGCGCGTACACGGACAGCACCGGCGTCCATCGCTGCCCCGCAGCCTCGAAGTAGATCGGAAGGAAGTTGCCTTGCGAGTCGCGCAATCCCCTGCCGATCAGGCGCTCCGCCTGAAGAGGATGGAAGGCCTCGTCGGTGAAGAAGTAGATGGGGAACTCCTCGAGGCCCCACAAACGCGTAACCGCGTACACCAGAAGAGAGGCCCCGAACAGCGGCCATTCCAGAGACCGCACCGCGGCCAGTCGTCGCCGTGCGACGCGTAGCCAGTGCCAGATCGAGCCCATACCGATCGGTGCGATGCGTCGGAACACAGGGGCGACATGGCCCGAGTCGAAGGTGGGCGCAGCCCACTCCGCCAGCCTGGTGCCGCACCAATTGCAGAACCGGCTCTGCGGCGGGTTTCCCCACCCGCACTGCAGACAGCGCACCTGGCCAGAACCAGTCGCCATGCCAGTCGCCTCCCCATGGGGATCGCTGCCGGAAACGGGGCCATCGCTGCCGATTGGTGCCCGCCGTGGCTCACGTGCTACACTGCTCTGTGCCGGGTATTGCGAGTCTATCTCTCGTTGAGTTGTGCTGGGTGCCGCCGATGAAGATCTTGATGGTTGTTACCTATTATAGCCCCCACGTAAGTGGTTTGACCATCTACGTCGAGCGAATCGGGCGAGAGCTAGCTCGCAGGGGCCACCGGGTGACCGTGCTGGCCTCTCAACACCTGCCTCACCTGCCTCTGGAAGAGGAGAAAGAGGGGATATCCATCGTCCGGCTCCCCGTCCTGCTGAAGATCAGCAAGGGCGTCATCATGCCCACCATTCCGTTCGAGGTCTTCCGGCTGCTCCGCCGCCACGATGCAGTCCACATGCACCTGCCGCTGATGGAGTCCAGCTACATCGCCTTGCTGGCCCGCAGGCTCGGGCGACCCAGCATCATCACCTACCACTGCGACCTGCGGCTGCCCCGCTCTCCCCTCGCCAGTGCCATCGTCAAGATCCTCACTTTCTCCCACTGGCTGGCGGCCAAACAGGCCGACGTTCTGGTCACCTACACCAGAGACTATGCGGAGCACTCTACCTTCCTGTCGCAGTTCAGGGACAAGGTGGCCACGGTCTATCCCCCCATAGCGATCGATCCTCCCGACCCCGAGGCCACAGCCCGTTGGCGAAGAGACCTCGGATTGGAGGGCGCGCGCGTAGTAGGCTTTGCCGGGAGGTTCTCTGAGGAGAAGGGGGGGAACTACCTGCTAGACTCCATACCTCGGGTTCTGGCTGAGATTCCGAACACCAAGTACGTCTTCGCAGGCGAGTACAAGAAGGTGATCGGAGAAGACTTCTACTCCAAGGTGCGCACGCTGGTCGAGCGGCACCGCGACCATATTCTCTTCTTGGGGGAGCTTCACGGGCAGCAACTGTCCAACTTCTACAGCATGTGCGACGTGCTGACCCTGCCCAGCGTCAACTCGACGGAGTCGTTCGGCATGGTGCAGGTGGAGGCGATGCGATGCGGGACTCCCGTCGTCGCGTCGAACATCCCAGGGGTGCGGGAGCCGACGACGGTCAGCGGCATGGGGTTGGTGGTTCCCCCGAGGGATGCAGCCGCGTTAGCTGGAGGGCTGATCGAGGTGCTGCGGAACCGCGACCGGTACACAACACCCAGGATCGACCTGGCTTCCGCCTTCAGCGTCGCCCAGACGGTCGACCTTTACGAGAAGCTGTATGCAGGCGGCGTCCAGGACTCGCCACTCAGCCCCAACTGAGGGTCGGGTCCGGCAGGAGATCGTATAACTCCTGCTCTGTCATCTCCCTCGTCTTCCTGAAGACGATCACCTTCGGGTGATCGTAGACGGTGAAGCTCTCGTCGGCCGTGTCGTCCGCCACGGTAAACGGCCCGATCCCCGGGTACGACGTGAAGGTCACCACCGGCTCGAACCCCAGCCCGCCACCGAACAGCAGGCCGTAGTACGCCGACGACATGGGGTATAGCTGCGGGGCCTTCGGGATCGAGCCATACAGCCGGTTGCTCGCCAGGATCAGGTAGTCCGCCCGCCGAAGCGCCCGCGCGAGGTCCCTCCGCTTGGCCGGAGTGTCCGGATCGTAGAGCGGGAGCGTCACCTCGCCGTAGTCGACGTAGGGGTTGGGATGCCCAGGCAATAGGAGTGGCAGCCGGTCGTCCCAGTGCTCCGTGGCGATGGTGGCCCCCAACGGCACGTTTTCGTAGAGCCACCTGCTCGCAACCACCCTCGTGTGCTCACCCTGATAGATCCGCAGGAAGGCCACCGTCTGCAGGGCCGTCCCCACGACCACCACGGCCAGCAGCAGACGGGCCAGACCCGCCCGCCCACGACGGAACCCGCCCGGTTGGGCCATGGCCGCCACCAGTGGAGCCGCGGCCAGGACGGCCAGACCCGGCAGCACGGGGAGCATGTAGCGCTGGAACTTCACCTGGAAGCTGAAGGTGATGACCATGTAGGGGATCAGCCACGCCGCCAGCACCCACTCGGCGGGCCGCCGGCCTCGCATCAGGCGGACGGCGAACAGGGCCAAGCCGCCGATCATGGCGGTGACAAGCGCGGGACCAGCCCCCCAGAAGAAGAGGGTCCCCACCTGATACACTACGGGCACCGTGCCGAGGTACTGCACCGTGTAGGGCAGCAGCATCTGCCCCCTCACCATGGCGCTCTCGAACCCGATGTCCCGGAGAAACGGGGCGGGATCCAGCAAGACGTACGGGTGGAACAGGAAGAAGACGGCGCCCGCCACCGGCAGGGCGATCAGCAGCGAGCGCAACACCTTCGCCGCCCCCTCGATCCATGCCTCTCGGCCCCCATCTCCCCTCTCCGCGAGCAGAAAGGCGAGCGCGCAGGGAAGCAACACGGGCGCCGCTGACACCTTCGTGGAGATGGCCAGCCCGGCCACGAGCCCCGTGAGGACGATGCGACCGGGAGACGGCCTATCCACCACGGTGATCGCCAGGTAGACGCCGGCCATGAGGAAGAAGGTTAGGATCGTATCCACGGCGTAGAAGTGGGAAAGCTGGACGTGCAGCACCGTCGAGGACACCAGCAGGGAGGCCGCGAGGCCCGCCCCCACCCCATACAGCCGACGCCCCATCAGGAAGGTCAGCACCACCGTGCCCAGATCGAACAGGGCGGAGAGCACCCTTCCCAGAAGAGCCAATCCAACCAGCGTGTCGGCCTCGGGCCAGAACCCCGCGGCCACGCGTCCCGCGATCCTCAGCAGGAAAAGCGGAAGGCTGCCGTAGGCGAAGCGCCGGGCCTCACCGGTCTGGGGATCCTCAGATCGGGGATTCAACGTGCTGAGTCGTGGGTCGCCCAAGTGGGCATCCTGGAGGTTGGGGAAGGGAAGGCTGATGCGCTCCTGCGCTACCATCGCGACGTGGCGCTCGTCGGGGTGCAGCAGTTGGCCGTCATCCCAGTTCAGGTCGTGCAGCCGAAGGAAGGTGCCGACGCTCAGAACCGCCACGAGCGCGAGCAACACGAGGGCGGGGCATAACGGCTTCGATCCACCTACGAGAGAGTCACGAGAGAGCCTTTTGTTCATGCCGGTATTCTAGCAGGTCGAAGACCAACCCAGCGGAATGCGCCACCTCCCTCCGTCCAGCGTGGGAACGACGCCACCACTCACTCCCTGCCCGGCACGAAGAAAACCAGAAACTCCTGGCCGGGAACCGCGGAGGGCTGGGCTCGGAGCTGCCCCTCGGCAAACCGCCGCCCCAACCTCCTGGCTGCCTCCGCGTCGTCCTTGTGCATTATGTAGAGCTTGTTCCCCTCTCCAGGGGTGTGGCGCTCGATCTCGTCTGCGTTCATGAGCACGTTGTTCCAGTCGGGCGCTCCCATGTTGAGGGCGACGTTCCTCGTGTCGACCCAGTGGGGCCACGATACTATGTAGCTCCTCTCCCTGGAGCCGACGCTGGAGGCGAAGCCGCTGATCACAGCGGCGATCTCGCTGGAGTTCCTGGCCGCCTGCCGATACTGCACGGCGTAATCGACGAAGTACCGGCTGTAGTTGACCTGTGCCGTCGCTACCAACAGCGCGATCACGGCGCCCGCCACGATCGCCCGCCCTCCAGATGTCGGGGCAGCCTCCAGAATGCGCCTCCCCACCAAGTAGACGGGCACTGCGGACAGCAGCGCGGCCACGAACGTGTTCGCTCCCGTTCTGACCACGCTGGGGTTCTCTCCGGGGAATCGAAAGCTCAGCACCGACGGTAGCATGAAGACCACAAACGCTAGCAGCAGGTATCGGGCAACCGGCTCTCGCCCGGTAATTGCGCCGTGCAGCATCCACGCCACTCCCAGCACGAACAGTCCCCCGCTCAAGAAGTCCAGCGCCGGGTCGCCTGGAATGGTATTCACCCAGACAGTATCGCCTCTCAGATTGAACATCATGAAGCCATTGAACACGTTCCTCAGGAACACCTCGACCAGCCCCGACTGGGAGGGTGCATCCGAAATGACGAACCGACTGACAGCGCGAAACCAGAACGATTGCGGCTGTTCGAGCATGTAGCGGGCGAGGGGCAAGAACACCACGAGTACCGCGCCGAACAAGGCTGCCGCGCTCGTGGCGGCCTTCACGGTTGCCTCCCTCCCCTCACGCACGGCACGGGACAGCCGCGGGACCAGCGCGGCCACGATCACGAGAAGCATAGCCCTGTACGGGCTGTATCCGTACAGTCCGGTCCCGGTGACGAGTCCGCACAGCAGATAGTCGTTCCTGTCTCCCCTGCGAAGGGCTCGGAGCAGGAAGTAGAAGGACAGCGCTGCGAAGAAGGGGTTGAAGGGGAAACGGAGGCCCACACGCCCGATGGCCACGTCCCAGCCGGATACAGCGAGCAGGAATGCCGCGAGCAGGCCGTACCGGGTGCCGGCCATCTCCTTGCCGATCAAGTAAACGACCGGAACCGTCCCCAGGCTGACCGTAGCCGTGACCAGCTTCAGCGCCACGAAGCCGAGCCCCAAGGTCTGAGCGATAGGCGCAGCCAGATAGAACTGCAGAGGCTCCCGTCCCGTGTTCCGCGGGAAGAAGATTCGGTGCTCCCCCCGTAATACGTCCCGCACGTCCAGGAGCTTCTCTGCATGGTCGGAGGTCATTTCCGCAGGCACGATCCAGAGCTGGTGGTACCGGAAGAAGGCCGCCACGGCGAGGACGAGGAGGAGGGCCACCGCGGACCAGGACAGCCGCGGCATCTTCCGGTCGAGAGCCTCGACTTGGGCCATCGACGGAAGCTGCATCGCCAGGCCCCGCTCCCACAGCGCCAGCACGTACGCAGCCACGGCCAGCATCCAGAACAGGACCGTCTCGGCCCTGAAGCTGTTCCCCCCGGAGAAGGCGAAGGCGAGAGCGGAGCTGGCGGCGGCGATTCCCAGCCAGCCTCTTCTGACTGCGGGGGGGCGGCCGGCGCGTGCTGCGCTCTGTGTCGCGCCTACGGAGACCTGCTTCGCAATCGATGTCCCCGGCACCACCTGGTGCAGGAACAGCGTTCCCGCCACAACGAACAGGACGATGCCATCCAGGATCGCTCGCTCCGCGTGGAGCGCCCACTGCCCCCAAATGGCCAGAGGCACGCAGAGGGAGCCGAGGAGCACGCCTCGCGCAGACCGGCTCGCCGCGATCGAAGCCCGCATCGGCTCGCGTACCTCCAGGTCTTCGCTTAAGCTATACTATACTTCGAGCTGATTGTACTTACAGGAAGAAGGCACGGTCAACCAGCGGCAGCGGCTCGATCCGATCGCGGCACCCGACTGAGCAGTCCATCCGCCGGCGAGCCGGCAGCGCACGCCGTTGCCACCCTGAGCGCATCGTCAATCATGTCGAGAGCATCACCAGTCATCCCTGGCGTCAGCGAAGGCTGCCCAGCCGGAAGATGGGTGCGCGGGCTCCCGACGAGGAGACGCCTCGCCCCGCCCAGCGTGATAGTCGTACTGAAGCTGCCTGATGCGCCTTCCGGGGGGCAACGACCTCGCACCGGAGCTCGAAGCGCTTTGCTGGACGCCGGTCATCGTTGTACACTGGCTGCCGCACAGTGGCTCCGGACAGGATGGGAGGCGGAAGATGGCGAGCGAGAAGAGCCGCGGCTTGGTCCTGGTCACCGGTGGCGCCGGCTTCATAGGCTGCAACCTGGTCGCCAGCTACCTCTCGATGGGCCGGCCTGTGCGCGTCTTCGACGATCTCTCCAGGCCTGGCTCGGAGAGGAACCTCGCCTGGCTGGAATCTATCGGCTCGCGACGGCTGGAGATCGCCATCGGCGATGTGCGTGACTGGGATGAGACTCGACGGGTCGCCTCCGACGCCGATCTGATCTTCCACCTCGCCTCTCAGGTCGCCGTCACCACATCCGTCGCCAACCCGCGCCACGACTTCGAAGTCAACGCCATCGGCACCATCAACGTCCTGGAGGCCGCCAGGACGTCTGGCCGCTGTCCCATCGTCGTCGTCTCCTCCACCAACAAGGTATACGGCGGAATGGAGGGGGCAGGGGTGGAAATGGGGCCAGATGGGTACCGCTACCGAAATCTGCCCCACGGTGTTCCCGAGGACTGGCCGCTGGACTTCCACTCCCCCTACGGCTGTTCCAAGGGAGCGGCCGACCAGTACACCAGGGACTACGCTCGCATCTACGGACTCCCCACGGTGGTGTTCCGCCAGTCCTGCATCTACGGCCCTCACCAGTTCGGCAACGAGGATCAGGGATGGGTCGCCCACTTCGCCCTGTCCGCCCTCGAGGGAAAGCCCATCACCATCTTCGGTGATGGCTACCAGGTGAGGGATGTCCTGCACGTGGACGACCTCGTGGCGGCCTACCATCTGGCAACTGCGAACATCGCGAGGGCGAGCGGCAAGGTATACAACATCGGAGGAGGCCCGGCCAACGCCATCTCCCTTCGCTGGCTGATCCGCTTGCTCGGCGAGGAGCTGCGCAGGCCGATCGAAGTCACCTTCGCCGATTGGCGCCCAGGGGACCAAAGGGTTTACGTCAGCGACATCCGCAACGCGAGCTCGGACCTGGGCTGGAGGCCGCGGATGGATGCAAGGCGAGGGGTCGCGAGCCTCGTTACCTGGCTGCGAAACCACGTCCACACCCACCCTCACTGAGATTCCCCTCGCGTTGACCGATGTCCACGTTCTCGGCTATCATCGCTCGCAGACGCGCCACTTTCTTGAGGAGATCGTCGGATCGCCGCATCCGACCGAGATGACGAGAGGGGAATCATGGACGACCTTCATTACGACCGCATCTGCCGCACGAACCGGTCGGAGGCCTATCTCATCAGCCAGGGCGAAGAGCCCATCGCTCGGGTCGACCTGCACTTCACCCAGTCCGTGGTGTACGGACTCCTTATCATCGAGAAGGAGTTGGAGGAGCATCAGATCACCGAACTGATCGGCAGGATCGACGACGATCTGGTGTGGAGCGCCGATCTCCCGCGGGAGGACTTCGTCGTCTCGGTGTATCAGGGGCGCGAGTTGGGCATGTACAGCGATCCCGACCTTCAGGAGGAAGAGGGAAACGAGGAGGCAGAAGAACACATCTAACCTTCTTCAGTCAGGTGGTTTCCGGCCTCCTATTCCTGCATTGCCTGTCACAATGGCATAGCGAGGCCCACAAAGGGCTTTCTTTCTTCACTCTGGTTGACATCTATTAGAGAAGTGCTATCATAGCCGGCACCGTGATACCCCATCGAATCTGACTCCGCACCCATTCTTCTGACGAAAGGAGAAGCAAGTGACAAGGCTCGCGAGAATCGCTGCCCCTATGGTTGCAGTGTTTGCTCTCTCTGTCTTGCTTGCGGCCTGCCAAGGCCAGCCACCGGCCGCGCCCACCTCTGCGCCCGCCCAGGCTACCAAGGCACCTGCGGCATCGGCCTCACCCGCGGCCGGCGCCACTGCTGCACCCGCTGCTTCAGTGCCCGCCGACATGGACCCGAACCAGCACCTGCGGGTGAACATCGACGGCGAACCCCCCACCTTGGATCCGAACCTGGCATCATGGGATACTTCGATCGCCGTCATCCAACTCGTCTTTGAGGGCCTTCTCAAGTTCGACAAGGACCTCAACCTGGTTCCCGGCATCGCTAAAGAGGTGCCCACCACGGCCAACGGCGGCGTCTCCGCTGATGGTAAGACCTACACCTTCAAGCTCCGAGAGGGGATGAAGTTCAGCGACGGCTCGCCGCTCACCGCCAAGGACGTCGAGTACTCCTTGAAGCGAAGCCTCGACCCCGCTCTGGCCACCGAGTACGCCTCCTTCTATTTCACGATAGTCGGCGCCGAGGAGTACTATACCTCCAAGGAAAAGGATCCTGCCAAGCTCCAGGCCCTCCGGGATGCCGTCGGCGTCAAAGCCAAGGACGACCTCACCCTCGAGGTGAGGCTGAAGGAGCCTCGAGCCAGCATGAACCAGTTGGCGACGATGTGGCCGATGTACCCCATCCGTGAAGAGATCGTGAAGGCCAACAGCACCGCCGAGAAGCCGGACAAGTGGACCGAGGATCCCAAGACCTACATCGGCAACGGCCCCTTCAAGATCACCGAGTGGGTCCACCAGGATCACATCACCCTGGTTCCCAACGAGAACTATTACGGCCCGAAGCCGAAGCTGAAGAAGATCACCCTCACCATGGTCACCGATGCCCAGGCTGAGTACGCCGCGTTCCTGAACGGTGAGCGTGAGATCGGCAAGATCCCCAACGCCCTCATCGAGCAGGTGTTGAAGGACCCCAACCTCAACAAGCAGCTATCCCGCAGCCCTAGGCTGTCGACCTTCGCCATCCAGTTCAACCACAAGCAGAAGCCCTTCGACAACGTCAACGTGCGGCGCGCCTTCTCGACTGCCATCGACCGCGAGGCCCTGATCAACCAGGTCCGCAAGGGCGTCGGCAAGCCCGCCTACAGTTGGGTCCCGCCCGGAAACCCTGGCTACCAGGCCGACCTGGGCAAGGAATACGCGCTCGACCCCGCCAAGGCGAAGAAGTTCCTCGCCGACGCCGGTTACCCGGATGGCAAGGGGCTGCCGCAGATCACCTTCCAGTACGCCAACACCCGCAACAACCCCATCATCGCTCAGTTCGCACAGGAGCAGTGGAAGACCAACCTGGGGATCGACGTGAAGCTGGAGCCGATGGAGCCTAAGGCATTCAGCGAGGCCGTCAACAAGGGCCAGTACATGATGGGCTTCTACGGCTGGAACGCCGACTATCCCGATCCCGACAACTGGCTCCCGGAACTGTTCGGTACCGGCGCGGGCAACAACCACACCTACTACAGCAACCCGAAGCTCGACGACCTGATGAGCAAGGCGATCGTCGAGCCCGACCAGAAGAAGCGCATGGACATGTGGGCTGAGGCGCAGAAGATCATCGTCGACGACGCAGTGATCATCTACCTCTTCCACGACGAGAACTTCGTCCTGGTCAAGCCCAACGTGAAGGACATCTACTTCACAGGCATGGACGGGACGGCGTTCCCAGGCCACTACTCCGCGGGCCAGATTTGGCTGAGCAAGCAGTAAGGTAGAAAGGGTTCAGATGTGCGGGCGCCCGGCCGCGGCAGGGCGCCCGCCCTAAGTTCACCCGGTGGGTCGCTGTGCAACGTTATATCCTGCGGCGGGTTATCTGGATAATCCCGGTGCTTTTCTTCATTTCCCTC
>JBLNDL010000047.1:0-24189 GCA_050261575.1 Sphingomonadaceae bacterium
TCTCCACCTCCCGAGGCCCACAGTCTACCCGGAAGATGGCCACTTGTCCTCTCCCGCCACCCAGGCCCATCCCTTCCCATTCACCCATCAGGTGATGCCCCGAGCGTCAATCCACGGATTGGGGCCCCCCAACTCATCACGGGGAAGTGTGAAATGGCCCTAGCGTCTCGGTGCGGGGGCGGGCCTGAGCCCCACCCCTACGACGTCACTGACACCTTCGATCACGCTCGTTCGCGAAGAGCACTCCCACCCCTTCCCCCTCGTTGTGGTAGACTGTGCGCCGAATCCTCACGCGGAGGCTTCCCTTGCGCGCCGGCATCAACGCCCAGTTGCTCTACCTCTCCAACTCTTATCGCGCGGCGGGCATCAGCAGGTACGTCCATCAGCTCCTGGCACACCTGCGGCCCATGGCCTCGGCTTCGGACCGATTGGTGGCCTTCACCGGACGCTGGCCGCTGCCCCCCGAGCTGGAGCCAACCGCGTACTTCAGGGTGAGTCAGACCACCCTGCCCACGTGGAAGCCCCCGGTCCGCATCGCGTGGGAGCAGTCCCTCCAGCCCCTGGCCGTCGCGCGGGAGCGGCTGGACATCCTCCACTCCACAAGCTACGTCCAGCCCCTCCTCTGCCCGGCGAAGTCGGTGGTGACCATGCTGGATCTCTCCTTCCTGCGCTTGCCACACAGCTTCAATCGTGGTAACCGGATCTATCTCTCCACCATGGCGAGGCTCTCCGCCCATCGCTGCGACCGGATCCTCACCATCTCCGAGAGCACCCGCCAGGACGTGATCCACTTCTTCGGGGTACCGGGCGACAAGGTCGAGGTCACCTACCTCGGGGTGGACCCCGTCTTCAAGCCCGCCGAGCCAGGGTTGCTCGCCCGTTTCCGTAGCGAGCGCCGGCTGCCGGAGAGATTCCTCCTGTACGTGGGAACCCTAGAGCCTCGCAAGAACGTCGAGCGGCTGGTGGAGGCGTACGCCCGCACGCGAGCAGATTACCAGATTCCCCACAAGCTGGTGCTGGGCGGCGCCAAGGGCTGGCTGTACGACCGGATCTTCGCCAGGGTCCGGGAGCTGGGCCTCGAAACCGAGGTCCTCTTCACCAGCTACATCCCGTACGACGAGCTTCCACTATGGTACAATTGCGCCGATATCTTCATCTACCCTTCTCTGTACGAGGGGTTCGGGCTGCCACCGCTCGAGGCGATGGCCTGTGGGACGGCAGTGATCACATCCTCGGTGTCGTCGTTGCCCGAGGTGGTGGGCGATGCCGCCATCACGGTCAACCCCTTCGACGTGGACGCCCTGGCTCGTGCAATCGCCTCGGTCCTCGAGGACGCCACGCTTAGGCAACGATTGAGAACCGAGGGGCCGAAACGGGCCGGTCGCTTCTCGTGGAACGAGATGGCCGCGGCCACCATGAAAGCGTACCGCGGTCTCCTGGATGGATAGTAACCGACGGCAGGTTGTCCCGAGTGCTGAGTCCTGAGTGCAACTCGCTCGGGACCCGGGACACAGGACTCGGGACTCAGGACTGATAGAAGTGAAGGTCGCAGAGAAGAGCAGCCTCCAGCCCCTGGCAACCGCGCCCGGGCCCCAGCGCCGGGGTCGAGCAGAGGGCGTTCTCCTGGCGTTCCTGGACGCTGCCCTGGGAGTGGGCGATCTCATCGCCCTCAACCTATCTTTCCTAGCAGCATACTTCCTCCGCTACGACCTGCAACTGGGTGGCGAGATCCCCGGGGAGTTCGACGTCGCCTACCCCGACTACATCCCGGTGCAGGCCGCGATGACGGGCATCCTACTGATAACCTACGTGTTGAAGGGCCTGTACCGGCTGCCCCGCGGCGTCTCCTGGCTCGGGGAGACCTCCTCCGTGCTGAGCGCCACCAGCGTCGGCGTGATGCTCCTCTTCGCCGCCGTCTCGATGGCCCGCTATCCAGCCTCCTCCCGCGCCCTGTTCATCTACTTCTGGTTGCTGGCCATCCTGGCGGTGGGCGCGAGCCGTCTCCTCCACCGCCTGCTGGCGCTTACCCTTCGGAAACGGGGCTTCGGCGTGAAGCGAGTGCTGGTAGTCGGAGGAAACAACGCCCTCGGCCGCCGAATCATGCACAGCATCGCCACCGAGCGGAGCGCCGCATCCCAGGTCATCGGCTTCGCGGATCTGGAACCCGGCGACGATTTCGGCCGATTCCGCTTCCTCGGCACTGTCGCGGAGATCCCCAGGATCGTGAACGACCAGCAGGTGGACGAGATCGTCATCGCCCTGCCGGCCGCGTCCCACGACCAGATGCTGCGCATCATGGACCACTGCCAGCGCAAAGGCGTGAGCTTCCGGGTGGTGCCCGACCTCTACCAGATGCGGCTCAACCGCGTGGACGTGGACAGCGTGAACGGCATCCCCCTCATCGCCGTCAGCGAGTCGCGGATCCAAGGCAGCAACCTCGTGGTCAAGCGGGTGCTGGATGTGGTGGTCGCCGTCGTGGCGCTGACCCTCCTGTCGCCCCTCCTGCTGCTGGTCGCGCTGGCCATCAAGCTGGACTCGCCGGGCCCCGTGCTGTTCCGCCAGGTCCGGGTCGGCAGGGATGGCCTGCCCTTCACCCTCTACAAGTTCCGCTCCATGCGCCGCGACGCAGAGCAGCAGTTGGAGCAGTTGCAGGCCCTCAACGAGGCCACGGGACCCCTCTTCAAGATCCGCGACGACCCCAGGATGACCAGGGTGGGAAGGCTGCTCCGGCGAAGCAGCATCGACGAGTTGCCACAGTTGATCAACGTGCTGAAGGGTGAGATGAGCCTCGTGGGCCCTCGCCCCCCGCTGCCTCACGAGGTCGAGAAGTACGAGGATTGGCACCTGAGGCGGCTGGAGGCATCCCCTGGACTCACCGGCCTCTGGCAGGTGAGCGGCCGCAGCGAGATACCCTTCGACGAGATGGTCATGCTGGACATATACTACATCGAGAACTGGTCTCTGGGACTGGACCTCAGTATCCTGCTGCGCACCATCCCGGCCGTCCTTTCTGGCGGCGGGGCATTCTAAGCAGGTATCTCTAGGTCATCTCAGCTTCTCTAGCGGGAAACGTGCACTCTATCTGGAGATAGCTGCTTAGCTAACAAGTGTAGGGCGGGGGCTCGGAACGCGAGCAAGCACGCGAGGCTGCGCTAGCCTCGCGGTTACGCTCTGCTGGCCCACCAGGCGGCAGGGGACGAACCCCTACCCCTACAGACTGAGCCACTCACCAAGGATTTCCCATGAAACTGGCCATAATCCACGACTACCTGAACCAATACGGCGGGGCGGAGCGGGTGCTGGAGGAGCTCCACGAGCTGTTCCCGGAGGCGCCCATCTACACCTCCATCTACGATGCCTCCACCATGCCTGCCCAGTATCGAAGCTGGGACATCCGCACCTCCTTCATGCAGCGCTTGCCCGGAGTGATGCGCCACCACCAAGCGTTCCTCCCCTTCTACCCGATGGCCTTCGAGGGCTTCGACCTCAGCGACTACGACGTGGTACTCAGCAACAGCAGCGCCTGGAGCAAAGGGGTTCACACCCCACCCACCACCCTGCACCTCTGCTACTGCCTCACCCCCATGCGCTGGGTCTGGAACTATCACGAGTACGTGCAGCGGGAGCGCTTCGGCAGGCCGATACGCCTGGCGCTGCCGGCCATGATGAACTGGCTCCGCCTCTGGGATCGGGTCACCGCCGACGGGGTGGATCACTTTGCAACCATCTCTCGCACCGTCGCGGCCAGGGTTGCCAAGTACTACCGGCGCGAGTCGTCGGTGGTCTATCCACCCGTGGACACCTCCTCCTTCCAGATCTCCGACTCCCACGACGGCTACTTCCTGGTGGTATCCCGGCTGATACCGTACAAGCGGATCGACATAGTGGTGGAGGCTTTCAACCGGCTGGGGCTCCCGCTGGTGATCGTCGGAGACGGCCGGGACCGGGCGGCGCTGCAGGCGAGGGCAAAGCCGAACATCACCTTCCTGGGCAAGATCCCGGACGAAGAGGTGCGGCGCCACTACTCTCGCTGCCGCGCCTTCATCTTCCCGGGCGAGGAGGACTTCGGCATCACCCCTGTCGAGGCCCAGGCCTCGGGGCGGCCGGTCATCGCCTATGCGGGGGGCGGCGCGCTGGACACGGTGCTCGACGGGGTCACGGGCAAGCTGTTCCATCCCCAGACTCCGGAGGCGCTGGCCGAGGCAGTCACCTCCTTCGACGAGGCCAGCTACGATCCGATCGCTATCCGCCGCAACGCCCAGAGGTTCGACACCGCCTGCTTCCGACGGATGCTGCTGCAGTTCGTCGAGCGGCACTACACAGAGCACCGTTCCCAGCGCATCCTGGCCAGGGGCCGCCCAGAGGTTGGGCAGGGGCTTGTCCCGCGTCGCCCGATGGCGGAAGACAACGTCGATGAAGTAGGGCGGGGTCTCGCGCTCCGCCGTCCGGATGCGGGCAAGACGCCTACCCCCCGGAGGGATGCTTGAGAAGCTCCACCCTCCGGTCCCGCCCGTGGGCTCAGCCGGCGGTGGCCTGCCTGCTGATCGCCGCCACCGCGGCCTCTCGCGTCCCCTTCACCTCGCAGATGCTCTACGCCTGGGCCCCCGCCAACTTCGCCCTGGCCCTGCAGCAGTACAACGTCGTCTTCCACCAGCCCCACCCTCCCGGCTACCCCCTCTACGTGGGCATCGCCAAGCTGGTGGATCTGTGGGTCCAGAACCCCAACGCCAGCCTCGTCTACGTCGGCATCGCCGCCAGCGCCGGGGCCGTGGCGGCCCTCTTCCTGCTGGCATCCAGGATGTACGACGTGTGGGTCGGCATCGGCTCGGCCGTCATCCTCGGTGCCAGCGTCGGCTTCTGGGGCTACGGCGAGGTCGCCTATCCCCACACCTCCGTGGCGTTCTTCGGCACCCTGCTGGCGTGGCTCTGCTACCTCATGTGGCAGGGCCACCGGTCCGTTGCAGTGCTCAGCGGCCTGGTCCTGGGCATCGCCGGAGGGGTTCGCCAGGATACCCTGCTCTTCCTCGGTCCGCTCTGGCTGCTGAGCGTCTGGCGCACCGGCTTCCTTCGGCTGCTCCTCAGCGCCCTCGTCCTCTGCCTGGTGGCCGCCTCCTGGACGATACCGGCCGTCCAGCTCTCGGGCGGCTGGGAGGCGTACTGGCAAGCCGTCGAGGCGCAGAGCAGCCACGCCCTCTCCGCCCACTCTCTCATCTTCGCTGGAGGCGTCGACCTGGGACGCAACATGGATACCCTCCTGCTCTTCCTGCAGCAGACGTTCGGACTCAGCCTGGCCGTCACCGTCTACTTCGCCGGCAGATTCCTCACCTTCAAGGCATTGGTGGCGGACCACCGCCTCTCGTTTCTGCTGTTGTGGCTCCTGCCCCCGACCATTGCGTACCTCCTGGTCCAAGTCGACGACCCGGGTTACGTTCTCTCCCTGCTCCCCGTTGTAAGTATCGTGACAGGCATCGCGGTCCGAGACATCGCCTACGACATCCGCTCCGCCCTTCTGCTACTCTCCAGCCGCAGCCGCCGCCTCTCGCCGCTGGCCGGCCTGGCGGGATGGGGCCCGCCGTCGCTGGGGAGCCTGCTGGTGGCAGGGTTGGTCGCGTGGAACGTCCATGCCTTCGTCGCCACGCCGGGCCCGGTGAGGCTCACCGAGATCCGGGCTATCGACAACATGGTGGCCAAACAAGTAGAGTACGCCCGTCAATTCCAGCCTGGCACCGTGGTGATCCTCGCCATGGAACGCTTCAGGCAGTTCAAGTACTACCTGCCCGAGTATGACCTCCGGCCGCTGTTCGATGAGCACCAGGGAGGCTACCGGGAAACCAGAAGCCGCTACACGATCCCTGCCGGGGTGACCACCGTCCTGGTGATGGACTTCGGCAAGGAGCCGGCCTCGATCCCCAGCGAACTGGGCGAAGAGGTCCCGGTAGATAGCGACCCACGGCGTCCGGTTGGCCTCTGGCGCTTCGCCGTCAGCCCGGGGGATACCATAGAGTACGGTTACGATTACTTTGCGGTGAACGGGAGGAGCTGAGATTGGAGCTACGGGAGTATTGGGCGATCGTGGCCCGGCGCTGGCCGTTGATCGGGGTCGTCACGATCCTCACCTTCGCGGCGAGCCTTTACATGGTGTGGTTCGGTCCCACCTACTACAAGTCGGAGCTGCGGCTGGCGGTCAGCATCAAGCCCGAGCCAGCTCCACCTCCGGGCCAGAAGGACTACTACACCTACGACCGCTACTACACCTGGCTCACCGCCGAGTATCTGGTTGACGATCTGGGCGAGGTGATCAGGAGCGACGCCTTCCTGAAGGAGGTCTCTCAGCGGCTGGGCGGCATGTCCGTCGGCAAGGAGGCCATCCGCCGCGATCTCAGCGTCAAGAAGACCCACCGCATCCTTACCATAGTGGTTACCACGCAGAACCCCCACACCAGCTTCGTCGTGGCCAACGCGATCAAGGAGACCCTGGATGAGCGCGCCCACGACTTCTTCGCCCAACTTGACTCCGAGAACGCCGTGATCCAGATGCTGGACGATCCGGTGGCCGAGGCCGAGATGGGAACGATGCGCAAGCTGATCGAGATAGGGCTCAGGACCATCGTCGCCTTCTTAGCGGCGATTGGGCTGGCCTTCCTGCTCCACTACCTCGATCCCACGGTGCGCGACTCCCAGGAGGCCGAGCGGCTCCTCGGGCTGCCGGTCCTCGCAGAGTTGCCTTGACAGTAAGCAAAGAGCGACGCTATAGTGCCCAACGTTCAGGACGCGGAGAAGGCAGTGCAGCTAAAGGACTTCCTGGCAGCGATCTCCAGGCGGTGGTGGATTATCGTTCTCGTTGCTCTGTCCGCCACCGTGTGCAGCTACTTCCTCGTTAAGTCCCAATCGCCGGTCTACCGCTCGTCCGTGTTGCTGATGAGCGCTGCCCGCCTCGATTGGGGCACCACCATGACGGTCCAGGTCCTCCTTCGGCAACAAGAAGAGGAACTCAAGACCCTGGCGCTCGCCTCCAAGGTGAAGGAGCGAATGGGGCTGGATCTTTCGCCAGAATCGATCCGGAGTAAGATCAAGACCAAGTCCTACGCCGATTCCATAACGGTCCACCTGGACGTGGAGGATCAGGACCCGGAGCGGGCGCGCCGGATCGCCCTCGGCTACGGCCGGGTCTTCGAGGAGGAGAAGGCCGCACAGTACGCGGTGGCCACGCCGGAGAACCGCGTCCAGGTGGCGATGCTCGAGGAGCCGCAGCCGGGAACGTTGGTTCGTCCCAACACCAAGTACACCGTGGCTGCCGGAGCGATCCTGGGGCTGATCCTCGGGATGGCCCTGGCGGCGCTGCTGGAGTACCTGGACGATACCCTGAAAACCTCCGAGGATGTGGCTCGCCACCTCGAGGTTCCGATCCTCGGCACGATCCCAAAGACCAGTAACGAGTGACGAGTAATCAGCGGGGTACTCATGACTCATTGCTCATCACTCGTCACCCGATCATGGAGGCAGACGTCAGGTGAAGGCAGGCGCTGATAGGCTCGTTACCCTCAGCGATCCCAGGTCGCCGGCGGCGGAGGCTTACCGAAGCCTCAGAACCAACATCCAATTCAGTTGTGTGGACACCCCCCCGCGAACGCTGCTGGTCACGGGCACGGAGGCCGACGAAGGCAAGTCCACGGTCCTGTGCAACCTGGCGGTCACCATCGCCCAGGCCGGGACCAGGGTCATCGTCGTCGACTGCGACCTTCGCCGGCCATCGGTGCACGAGATCTTCGGCCTGGCCAACGACAAGGGGCTCGCCACCGCGCTGGTCGAGGAAGGAGAAGCGCTTCCCCTGCAGCAGACCGCAGTCCCCAACCTGCGGCTGCTCGCGGCCGGTCCCATGCCGCCCAGTCCCGCCGACCTCCTCGGATCACAGAGGATGCGCAGCTTGATCGACGACCTGGTCGCGTCCGCGGATCTGGTGCTCTTCGATGGGCCGCCCGTCGGCCTCTTCGCCGACTCCCAACTGCTGGCCTCTAGGGTCGATGGAACGATCCTGGTGCTTACCGCCGGAAAGACCCGGCGCGAGGCGGCAAACCGGGCCAAGGCCCTGCTCGAGAAGGCCAACGCCAGGATCCTGGGAGTGGTGCTCAGCAACGCCCGACTGGACCAGGGTCTGTACCGCTATTACAGCTCCCGAGGTCGATAATCGATCTTCACTGCCACGTTTCGGACGTTCCATCCCGTCGGGGACGAGCCTCGACGCCAATAGCAGTCGGCAGGACTCGGCACGGAGTCGCGGAGACCATCGAGACCACACCAAGAGGCCTCTGTCACTCTCCCGTGATCTACGTGCATGCGCGGTCGTGCCAGGGTTTCGAAGTGGAGGACGAGAGATGAAAGGCGTAGTGCTGGCAGGAGGCAGCGGGACCCGACTGTATCCCTTGACGCGCATCACCAACAAGCACCTCCTCCCCGTCTACGATAAGCCGATGATCTACTACCCGATCCAGACGCTGGTCAACGCGGGGATCACCGACATCCTCCTCGTGACCGGCGGGAACAACGCTGGAGACTTCCTTCGTCTGTTGGGCAACGGTCGAGAATTCGGCCTCAAGCACATCAACTACACCTATCAGGAGCGAGCAGGCGGCATCGCCGAGGCCCTGGGGTTGGCCGAGCACTTCGTGGACGGCCAGAAGATGGTGGTGATCCTGGGTGACAACATCATCGAGGGCAACATCCGCGCCGCAGTCCAGGCTTTCGAGGGGCAGGAGAAAGGCGCCAAGGTGCTGCTGAAGGAGGTCCCGGATCCGGAGAACTACGGCGTGCCGGTCCTGGAAGGGGACCGCATCGTGAGGATCGAGGAGAAGCCCGCCAACCCAGCCACCAACTACGCCGTCATCGGCATCTACATGTACGATGCGTCGGTCTTCGACGTCATCAAGACGCTGAAGCCGTCGGGCCGAGGCGAACTGGAGATCACCGACGTCAACAACGCCTTCATCGAGGCGGGCACGATGACGTGGGACGTTCTGGAGGGCTTCTGGGCCGACGCGGGGGCCTCCATCGACGCTTACCTTGGAGCCAACAACCAGGTTGCCCAGTATGGAGCCAACAAACTGAAGCTATCAGCCATCAGCCATGAGCCATCAGCGGTGGTTTAGCGCGCTGGCTGATGGCTCGTGGCGACAGCTACTTATAGAGGTATGCGAACAATGAGATTGCTGGTCACCGGTGGCGCCGGTTTCATCGGGAGCAACTTCGTCCGCTATACACTCTCCCGATACCCCGACTACCAGGTGGTGGTGCTAGACAAGCTGACCTACGCCGGCAACCTGGCCAACCTCGCGGACATGGCCGATAACCCCAACTACCGCTTCGTGCGGGGCGACATCGCCGACCAGCAGTTGGTGGATGGCCTCGCGGCGGAAGTGGATGCAATCGTCAACTTTGCCGCGGAAACCCACGTGGACCGCTCCATCATGGACGCGGGAAGCTTCATCCAGACCGACGTCTACGGCACCTTCGTGCTGCTCGAGGCAGCCCGCAAGCACAAGATCAAGCGCTTCCTCCAGGTGAGCACGGACGAGGTCTACGGCGATGTCCCGGTCGGCTCCTCCGTGGAGGACGATCCCATGAGGCCCCGCAGCCCCTACTCGGCCAGCAAGGCTGGCGGCGAGATGATGGTCCAGGCGTACCACGTCACCTACGACCTGCCAGTGCTGATCACCAGAGGATCCAACAACTACGGCCCCTACCAGTATCCCGAGAAGCTGATACCGGTGCTGATCACCAACGCCCTGGACGATCAGGAGCTCCCCATCTACGGCGACGGCAAGCAGGTGCGAGACTGGCTCCACGTGCTGGACCACTGCAGCGGCATCGACGTTGTGCTGCACCACGGCGAAATCGGTGAGGCATACAACGTCGGCGGGGGGAACGAGCGGATGAACCTGGACATCGCCGGCCAGGTTCTGGAGCTGCTGCGCAAGCCCCGATCGCTCCTCCGCTTCGTCCAGGATCGCCCTGGCCACGACCGCCGCTACTCCCTGGACTGTAGCAAGCTGCGGAAGCTGGGATGGGCACCTGCCCGCCAGTTCGAGGAGGGTTTGGCGGAGACCGTTCGGTGGTACGTCGAAAACGAGGCCTGGTGGCGCCCTCTCAAGTCGGGGGAGTACTGGGAGTATTACCGGAAGAACTACAAGCCGCTGTAGACCCTGCCCCAAACGGCCGCAACTCCTAGGAGCGAGCACGGTGCCGCGACGCAGCCGCCGTGCTCGCTCCTTCCGCGTCCCCAGCACCGGCGGTCGCCCACAGCGAGGAGCCCCGTTCGGACTGATGGCCAGGCTCCTCGGAGGCCACCCGGCGGAAGGGCTCGCACCCTCTCCTCTCGCGAGTCTAGTCCTCCGCCCTCAGCCCTCGGTTTTCAGCCCTTGGCCCTCGTCCACCGGCAGGCCGAAGCTGAAGGTGCTGCCCTTCCCCACCTCGCTCTGCACCGCCACCCGGCCGCCGTGGGCCACCACGATCATCCGGCTGATGTACAGCCCCAAACCCAGCCCATCCGCCTTCTTCCTCGAAGCTGCTCTATAGCAGCGATCGAAGATGCGGGGAATCTCCTCCCGCGGGATGCCCTCCCCTCGGTCCGTCACCGACACCCTCACCTCGCCCCCTTCGAGACGCAGCCGGATCAGCACGGGGCTGTCCTCCGGGGAGTACTTCAGGGCGTTGGTAACGAGGTTCGCCACCACCCGCTCGATCCGGTCCGGATCCAGGAGCACCTCGGGCACGCCCTCGGCGCACTCCAGGTGGAGCCGGTCCCTGTCCTCCGGCGAGGCCACCCGATCGACGATCTCCGCCAGCAACCGGCGTAGGTCGGTCGGTTGCCTGCGCAACTCCAGTTGCCCCGACTCCAGATGGACCGTCTCCACCAGGTCGCGAATCATACAGTTCATCCGGTTGGCGCTCTTGATGATGGCATCGGCACTGCTCGCCTCTCGCTGAAGGCCTTGCCGTGTCAGGAGGCGGTTCAGCAACTCGGCGTGGCCCCGGATGGCCGTCAACGGATTCCGCAGGTCGTGCGATATGAGCGAGACGTACTCCTCACGGAACTGCTCCGCACGCTTTCGCTCCGCGACCTCCTTCTCCAGATCCCGATTGGCGGAGGCCAATTGCGCGGTGCGCTCCTCGACTCGCTTCTCCAGATCCAGATTCAGCTCCTTTAGCTGCCTGTAGGGCGCATCGATCCCTCGGCTCACCACCGCCAGGTACACCAGGTAGTAGGTACCCAACTCCAGCATGTGGCCCGCGAAGTTCATCACGCCGTACACGTCGGTGTAGAGGGTGAAGCTCAGCTCGGTCGCGATGGTGAGGACCATCGCCGCCACCACCAGGAGGTACATGGACCGGTCCATCCTCTCCCTCCACCTGCGGAGCAGCACGATCCCCAGCAGGGCCAGGATGGACACGACGTACTCGCTCACCACCTTGAAGGTGGTCAAACCCTGCCCCTCCACGAAGCAATCAGGGAAGACGCGGTACAACAGAATGGACGCCAACACGGCGCTGGTGATGGCCGAGTAGAGTGGAAAGATCAGGTGGCGCGGATACTTCCGGTTAAGATAGCGAGGCGCGAGGCAGAGAGACAGGGCCGCCATGTATCGCTCCGCTATCCACAACTGAGTGGGCGCGTTGGCCCCGTAACCCTGGAGGACCGCCATCCCTTGGTAGGTTATGGTGTGAAAGAAGTCGATGACGGAGACGAAGAGGAAAGCATCGGCCAGGAAGCGCAGGAAGTCGTTGTTGGAGTAGCGGTAGCTGCGACTGCCCACGACGTATATCAGGGCAGCCACCACGATGCCGAGGCTCTCTGCCGCAACGTGGAACAGCAGATAGTTCTGGCGGGCTACCGCGTACACGGCCGGCACGAGCAGCACGAGCAGGCCGATGGTTCGGCGGCTCGGCAGAAGGTTGGACGAATCCTCAGCGACCTTCACCGACGCCTCCGATCCTGTCTTCGCACCCGATCCTGCACGTAGCCCGTCCCGTCTCGATCACTGCTGGCGTTCTTGCGCTGATGGAGAGAAGGTGGACAGCGGGAAGCCACGACCGGCTCCGGGGGTATGCTAGCAGCAGCGTGCCGTACCGATCAAGCACCCGCTTCCCGTCTGCGGCCGCGCCGCGGCGGGCGCGGCGCGCTCCAGATGCGCAACCCCGGCCAAACGTCCGAGTATGTCGACTTAGAAGCTCAGGGAGTAGTTGATGTTGCGGGCAGAAGGCTGAGCGGCCACCAGGCGCTAGTGCATTAACCTCGATCCGCCGACAGGGGTGTGGCTAGACTGGAGAGAGCCGCGGTGACTGCTAGATTCCGGAGTGCGCCCGCCCCCGGTCGTCTGAGGGCACGGCCTGCAGGAGTCTCTCGGGGTGAGAGTAGACCGATAGTCGGGAACCGCGAGCGTAACCCACGGCGGTGATCCCCAATTCACCGGCCATCCGCACGGCGTGATCGGTGGGCGAATTCAGCGACACGACGATCGGCGCACCCATCTTCGCCGCTTTGGCCACCATCTCCGAGGAGAGCCTCCCCGTAGTCAACAGGATGCGCCCTTGCGTGCCGATATCGCGATAGAGGCACTCTCCCCAGATCTTGTCCAGGGTGTTGTGGCGACCGACGTCTCTGGACACCACCAGCAGCTCTTCTCCATCGGAGAGCGCCGAGACGTGCAGCCCGCACCGCTCCGCCAGACCGCCTAGCGGCCGAAGCATCAGCTTCATGCAGGCCAGCAACTGGGACGGGGAAACCCGGAGCTCCGAGGAAACCGGCACCAGGGAAGACCCGACATCGAACGTGACCCCGCCTCCGCAGCCGGAGGTCAGGATGCGCTTGCCAGCAAGCTCCCGTGGCCGCACCAAGCGTACGTCCGCGACCCGCTCGTCGTCGCACACCCGCATCAGCGAGATGTCGTCCAGGCGGTCTATCACTCCCTCAGAGCGCAGGAAGCCGACGACCAGGAAGTTCAGCTTCTCGGGGGTGCACATCAAGGTCGCCAACTCCACTCGATCCAGGTAGACGACGAGCGGCACCTCTCGCCCAACGTTGGCCGGCGCGCTCTCCCAGCCGCCCTGCTCGCTCCACGTGAACACGACCTGGCCGTTGGAGCCTCCGACCGCTTCGCCCTCCACCATCCGTGTCGGCCCTTCCCCCACCAACGATCTGAGCACCGGCGATGCCACACCATTTCTATAGCCTCTGCTGCCCCGCGGTGTCAAGCTATGGGTTCTGGTGCTTCCCCACCTCTTCCCACTCGGCGAGCGACCGTGCCCAATCCCCATCGCAGATAGCAGCAACTACCTATCGGGATCAACGCTACAGACCACCACGCCATCGCTCACGATGGCGGGCCATGCGCCCACGATGACAACGGAATGTGCCATCGACTTGCCGGGCGGACCACTGATTCCATCGCTCCGCAACTCGAGCCCCTGCCGGAGGCTGTTTCTCAGGTGGATCCTTTCAAAACGCGCCCGGCCGCGGTATAGTTACTGAGGGACGCCCTGATGCAGGCGCAATGGTGCGATCTCCCCTGCATCGAACACTGTGAGGAGTGACATGGAAGAGGGGCAGGCCAGACCGGCCAGGGACGAAAACGCTCGCTCTCGAGATACCCGCGCTGAGGCCGTTTATCGCGCTACCCTGGCCATCGCCACGGAGCTCTCGCTGGATACGGCCCTGCAGAAGATCGTCGACGCGGCCAGGGAGTTGGTGAACGCCCGCTACGCGGCGCTCGGGGTGGTCGACGAGGAGCGTCGGCGACTGACCCGCTTCGTCGTGTCGGGCATGACGGACGAGCAGGTTCGGAAGGTAGGGCACTGGCCTCGAGGTCTGGGACTCCTCGGCGAACTCATTCACTTCCCTCGTCCCCTGCGGGTGAAGGACATCTCGAAGGACCCCCGCTCGGTGGGCGTCCCGCCCCACCACCCTCGAATGAAGAGTTTCCTCGGCGTCCCCATCATTCGAGGCAACAGGGTGCTGGGCAACTTCTATATGACGGACAAAGAGGGTGCCGAGGAGTTCAGTGAGGGGGACGAGGAGATCCTCTCCCTGTTTGCCGCGCACGCCGCCATCGCCATCGAGAATGCGCGCCTCTACACCGAGACCGATATCCTTCTTCGAGAGAAGATCGTGGAGGTGGAGCGCGCGGAGCGCCGTTCCCGCTTCCTGGCCGAGCTGGGCGCACTGTTGCTGCGGCTATCGCCGGGCGAGGATCCGCCGATCCAGAGGATCGTCGAGCGGGCGACGGAGCCGCTGGGCGACGTCGGCGCCATCTACCTCGTGGAGCCCGGCGACTCGGGCACCGTGGTGGCCAGTGCGGTCTTCCACCGCGCCCCCCACCGTAAGGAGGCGGCGGAGCGGGCGCTGCAGCGATCGTGGGAGGCGATTCGGCACCAGGTGCTGCTCGCCAGAGGCAGCGCCCTGCTGCCCGAGATAGGCGAGGGAGCTGGCCACGCGTCCTCCCCGTTCGATCTGGCGGCGATGGTCGAAGGACGCTTCTCCGCCGCCCTGGCGGTGCCCATCGCCACCCGGCAAAGCACCTACGGCGTCTTCGTCTCCCTGGCCAGCCGGCCCCTCACATTCTCCGAAGACGATCTCCGCTTCGCCACCCTCATGGCGGACCAACTGAGCGGAGCGCTGCACAGCGCCCGCCTCCACCGCCGGGAGATGGAGACCAGGGGGAAGGTGGAGGAGCTGGCCCGGCTGGCGCAGCAGCGAGCCTCGGAGCTGGAGACCGTGCTCAACACCATGGCTGAGGCGGTCTACGTCGTCGACAAGGACATGAGGATGGTCCGGCGCAACAGGGCCTACGACCAGATGGTGGGCGCCTCGGCGAGCAGGCAGGTCATCACGACCCTCCACGATCACTTCACGCTGCTGAATCCTCGGGATGAGCGGGGCGAACCACTCGCCTTCGATCAACTGCCTCCGGTCCAGGTGCTGGCGGGCGAGAGCTTCACCAACCGTGTGATCATGATCACCCCCCTGTCCGGCAAGGGTGATCGGTACCTAAGCATCAGCGGTTCCCCTATTCACGACGCGGACGGACAGATCGTTGCCGCCGTCAACGTCGCAAGGGACGTGACCGAGGTGAAAGAGGTTGACCTGCTGAAGGACGAGTTCATCTCAGTGGCGTCCCACGAACTGAAGACCCCCCTGACCGTGGTGAAGGGCTACGCCCAGATCCTCGTCCATCGGCTGCGATCACTTCCAGAGAGGGCGGGAGAGGCCAAGATGGCCGGCCAGATCCTGGAGCAAACCAACAGGATGTCCGACCTGGCAGAGCGGCTGCTGGACGTCTCCCGCATCCAGTTCGGCCGGCTGACACTGGAGAAGCAGCAGGTGGATCTCGCTGCCCTAGTGCGAGAGGTCGCAGAGCGGATAAGGATGGGGGTCAAGAAGCATCCCATCCACATCTCCGCCGGCCGGCCGGCTCCGGCGCGGGTGGACCCCGGCCGGATCGAGCAGGTGATCACCAACCTGATCTCCAACGCCGCCAAGTACTCCCCGGACGGTGCCGACATCGACGTGGCAGTGGAGCGGCAGGATAACCAGACACTGATCTCCGTGCGCGACCACGGCTACGGCATACCGAGGGAGCAGCAGCCACACATCTTCCGCCGCTTCTTCCGCGCAAGCACCGGCCAGGGCAAGCAGGGGGCCGGCCTTGGGCTGTACGTGAGCAAGGGGATCGTGGAGACCCACGGGGGCAGGATCTGGTTCGACAGCGAGGAGGGCAAGGGGACGACCTTCTACGTCGCGCTACCTTCGGGAAACTGACGGCCCTACTGCGGCAGTTTGTAGTCTGCGCCCAGGACGATCCTTATGTCGGGACCCGAGTCGACCTTAGACGGGACGGGGGTGGCCGTCACCACCGCCTGCCGCCCCAGCCCCAGAGCCTCTGCCAGCAGGTCGGCCGTCCCCTTCTTCTCGCCCATCACCAGGATCTGGGTGCTCTTGTAGTCGCTGCGGTCCGCGGTGGAGATCTTCGTCACGTTGAAGCCCCGGTCCAACAGGTAGTCGCCGGTCTTCGTTGCCAATCCAGACCTAGGGGTACCGTTAGACACCTCTATCCTGGCCGCCTCGCTCTTGACTACCGGATCTGCCAACAGGGCGGCGATGGCCTTACGGATCTCCGGCTTGTTGGGCATCAAGAGGTCGGCGCCGCCCTCACCCACGAATGGGGTCGCCAGCTTCTCGTCTATCACCAGGTTGCTGATGCTGTCGGCGTCGATCTCGGTCGCCAGCTTGGCCAGCCGCAGGATCTCGGTCGCGGGAATGTCGGTCTCCACCATGTCCCGCATCGTGCCCATCAGGCTGGGAAGCCTGGGGATGACGTTCAACTGCAGCGCGCGGTCCTTGATGGCAAGCAGCAGCTTCTGCTGGCGTTTCGCCCTGCCGAAGTCGTTCTCGGTGTGGCGGGAGCGAGCGTACTGCAGCGCCACCTTGCCGTTCATGTGCTGCCGGCCAGCGGGAATGTAAATGGTCATGGTTTCGTAGTCCTCGGTGGGATACGCGTCATCGCGGATGGCGCGCTCGACGTCCACGTCGACCCCACCGAGGGTGTCCACGATCTTCTCGAAGCCCCTAAAGTTGACCCGAGCGTAGTAATCGATCCTGAGGCCGAAGTTGGCCTCTATCGTCTTCTTGGCCAGCGCGGGCCCTCCGCCCTCGTAATGGTAGGCGTCGCCCAGGAAGTTGGCCACGTTGATCCTGTTGTCGGCGTAGCCCGGGATCTGGACCCACATGTCCCGGGGGAAGGAGATCATCGCAGCCCGCTTGCCGACAGGCTCGATGCTAACCACCATCATGGTGTCGCTGCGGGTGGGCACGCCGCGCTCGTCATCTCTCTGGTCCACCCCCAGCAGCAGGATGTTCACCCGCTGCTTGTCCCGATTCTCCCCCACCCCCTTGCCATCGTCTTCGTTCGTGCTGGCGGATGCGGGCGGCACCAAGCCCACTCCTCCCCACTTGGGAAGCACGTCGGGATATGCCTCGGAAGAGGCGGAGAACAGGAAGAGGTAGGCGAAGACGAAACCCCCAACGACGAAGACAAGGAAAGAGACGGCAATGAGGCCGAACACCATCTTGCCGGCGCTCTTACTGTTCCCTTGCTCTCCACGGGAGGTGTTGCTGGACACCCCCACGGTGCGACCTCCAATAACGAGCCGTCAGCCACCGGCCTTCGGCTATCAGCGACCGCGCTAAACAGGCATTCTGGCTTACTGGATCAACTCGTTGGCCGGTCTCGTCGGACCCGACGCCGGCAACCGGCGGTCGTGCGCTGATAGTCGAGAGCAGATGGCTGACCGCTCTCCCTGATCGGGGATTCTAGCACAACCAATCCAAAGCCTGCAGCACCAAGCACCCTGTTCCGCCCCGCGGCGCCACTCACTGATACAACTGCCAGCCGCTGGAATCGTAACGGCCCGCCCTGGTCCACCTTCCAGCCCACCACCGCCATGCCGGCGGTGGCGATCATCTTCAACTACCGGCAAGCTCCGTACCACAAAGATGCCCGCCACATGGGCCGAGGGAGCGCCACGCATCGAACTTCACCAAGGTTGCACTTGCCCTCGGGGGGATGCTCCCGTATATTTGTCCCATCTCTCATCCATCGTCGACTTCAAGCCAGCAGAGGTGCCCGATGCCAATTCGACTTTCCGTATTCGAGTCCGAATGGGGCTGGCTCGGCATGGCAGTCTCCCGCCGTGGCCTGGCTGGTCTGATCCTCCCGCAAGCCACCGAGGAGGCCGCCTGGGATCGCCTCTACACGGGATGGCCGCAGGGCTTCCCCCAGGAGGGTAGCGCCTGGCCCGAACTCCAGCAGAAGCTGCTGACCTACCTGGCGGGACAGTTCGTGGATTTCTCCGACATCCCTCTGGACCTCCCCGAGAAGCCTCTCTTCTGGCGACGGGTGTGGGACGCCTGCGCCCGCATACCCTACGGCCAAACCCGCAGCTACGCCAGTCTGGCCGCGGAGGCGGGCTCGCCCAGGGCCTTCCGGGCCGTGGGGGGCGCCATGGCAGCGAACCCTATTCCCATCGTCATTCCCTGCCACCGAGTGGTGGGCAGCAACGGCACCCTGACAGGCTTCGGAGGGGGACTGGAGCAGAAGAAGCGGCTCTTGGAGATGGAAGCTGTGGCGACACGGGAGCACGGAATCGCGGGGACGCGATGACGCGGGGAGGAGAACCCCTCGCGCCACTGCGTATCCGCGTCCCCGCGTCTGAGGGCTACTGGTTCGCCGTGGCCGCCGGAGCCTTCTCCTGGCTGTCACCGCGGACCACCACGGTGGGCTTGGTGTACTCGGGCGCCCTCCACTGGTTCACCAGCTTGATCCCATTCCGCGGGCACACCTCCACACATGCCTCGCAGATGATGCACCGGAACGGCTCGAAGTAAAAGGCCTTGTTGGCCCGATCTACGTTGATCGCCGCCGTCGGGCATCGCCTGGCGCACGCGCCGCAGAAGGTGCAGTTCTCCGGAACCAGCTCTATCTGCCCCCTAGCGTTCTCGAACGGCTCCCGCTTCTGGAAGGGATAGAGCCGCGTGGCGGGCCCCCCGAAGAGGTTGCCCAGAACCCCAGGTAAGAACCAAGGCATTTGTGGCCTCCTTCCAAGCGCTGTGTCCTGCTTCCCGATACTCAGGACTCAGCACTCGCTATCTTTCGGTGCAACTGAAGCACGGGTCGATGGACAGCGCGATCACCGGCACGTCCGCCAGCGTCATCCCCGGCAGCATGGCCACCAATGTAGCTGCGTTCTGGTAGGTTGGGGTCCGCACACGCAGCCGCTCCAGGTTCTTCGTGCCGTTGCCCTTGATGTAGTAGATCAGCTCGCCCCGAGGCTGCTCTACCCGCATCACCGCCTCGCCGTTGGGGTTCCCGCGAACCTTCACCGCGATGTCGCCGGCAGGCATCTTCTCGATCGCCTGGCGCACCAGATCCATCGCCTGGTAGGCCTCCCGCAGCCTCACCACGGAGCGCGCATAGCTGTCGCAACCGGTCTCCACCACCGGCTCGAACTTGAGCTGCCCGTAGGCGGCGTAACCGGTCATTCGCACGTCCTGAGCGATGCCGCTGCCCCTCAAGGTGGGGCCTACCGCTCCGAAGGCCAGCGCCTGCTCCTTGCTCAGCATCCCCACGCCGATGCAGCGCTTCCGGATCGTGTAGTCCTTCTCGATGACGCCAGCCACCTGGTCCAACCCCTTCTGCACTTCCTTCAGCGTGTCCAGGATCTCCTCCAGTAGCTGGTCGCTGAGGTCCCGGCGCACGCCGCCGATGGTGCAGGTCGAGATGATCACCCGGCTGCCGCACGACTTCTCCAGGATGTCCATCACCTTTTCGCGGTAGCGCCAGGTCTGCATGAAGAGGCTCTCGAAGCCGAAGGCGTCTGCAAGTAGACCCAGGTAGAGGAGATGGCTGTGCAGCCTGTGCAGCTCACCCCAGATCACCCGCAGAAACTTGGCTCGCTCCGGAACCTCCACCCCCATGATCTTCTCGATCCCCTGGCAGTAGCAGAGGGCGTGGATGAAGCTGCAGATGCCGCAGATGCGCTCCACGAGGAAGACGTTCTGCGGAAAATCGTTGATCTCGCCGGCCTTCTCCACACCTCGATGGCAGTAGCCGAAGGCTGGCAGGGCGCTGACGATCTTCTCGTCCTCCAGCGTCAGCTTGAGCTGGATCGGCTCCGGCAGAACCGGATGCTGCGGACCGAAGGGGACTACAGTCTGCCGGCTCATTGGGCACCTCCGTTGGGGCTGGTCGCTACAGAAGTCACCTGCACAGACTTCAGCAGCGGCGTCTGGAGTGTCTCCTCGGTCACCAACAGCTTTCCTTCGTAATCGATGGCGATGCCGGTGATCTTGGCCCCGAACATCTCCTTCATTTCGTTCTCGATCAGGAAAGCGCCGATGTAGACCCCGCTGATGCTCGGAACCTCGTCCTCCTTGGGGAAGACCATCCTCAGGTGCTCCAGCGTCAGGTCCTTGTCGAAGTGGTAGATGATCTCGAAGTTCTCTCCCTGGTCCAGGCAGGTGGCGGTGGCCAGGCGATAGCCCGCATCCACCAGCTTCTTCACCTCGGATACCAACTCAGCGGGGGTTACCGCCCTCTCGTTCTCGATCACTTCGCAGCCTCCTTGCCGTTGGCCGGCGCAAACAGGGCCAGCGCCTTCACCACCCCGTCGATGATCGCCTCTGGCTTGGCCGCGCACCCGGGGACGTAGACGTTTACCGGGATCACCTTGTCCACGCCGCCCATCACGTTGTAGCAGTTGTGGAACACCCCGCCGCTGCAGGCGCAGGTCCCCACTGCTATCACCGCCTTCGGCTCCGGCATCTGCTCGTACAGGTTGCGCAGCACCCTCTGGTTCCGGCGGTTGGCCGGCCCGGTCACCACCAGCACGTCGGCGTGCTTCGGGTTCCCCACGTTCACGATCCCGAAGCGCTCCACGTCGTACAGGGGGGTCAGGCAGGCCAGTATCTCGATGTCACACCCGTTGCAGCTACCACAGTCGTAGTGCAGTATCCAGGGCGACTTTACTCTGGCTGTGTCTACCAGTCCCATCGCTCCCTCCTATCTAGTGATGAGTCATGAGTGATGAGTAATGAGCGGGAAACTCCATACTCATAACCCATTCCCCTTCACTCACCACTCCATTCTCATTGCTCATCACTTCATGATGTACAGCGCTGCGATGTTGACCACGCTCAGGCTGATGCCGGTAGCCCACACGAACTTGATCATCCAGGGCCAGGTCATTCGCGCCTCGATGTTGTCCACCACGATCTCCAGCAGGAAGGCGGCGAGCGCGATCGCCAGTGCCGCCCAGATGCTGGTCGCCCAGAAGAGGCCGATGATCCCCAGCACCAGCAGCAACTCGTACCAGTGGGTCAACTCCACCAGCGCCAGGTAGGGGCCGGAGTACTCGGTGTAGACCCCGCGAACGATCTCCTGGTGGGCGTGGGCCGAGGCGGAGATGTCGAATGGGGACTTCCTCATCTTGATGGTCAGGATGATCAGCAGCGCCACGAAGACCAGGGGCAACGAGAACAACAGTGGCTGCTGCAGTCTGAAGATGTCCGACACCATGAAGCTGCCGGTCTGGAGGTAGATCGCCACCGCCGCCAGCATCAGGATCGGCTCGTACGCCACCATCTGCAGGATCTCTCGCTGAGCCCCGAAGTTGGAGTAGGGGGACTTGACGGAGAAGGCCCCCATGATCAGCGAGACCCCGCCGAAGGCCAGTACGAAG
This sequence comes from Sphingomonadaceae bacterium, assembly GCA_050261575.1. Classification (GTDB taxonomy): domain Bacteria; phylum Chloroflexota; class UBA6077; order UBA6077; family UBA6077; genus JBLNDL01. Next base: position 21,286 of record JBLNDL010000047.1, read on the forward strand.
ATGATGATCAGCAGGTCCTGCCGCAGCGCCAGCAGGCAGAGGGCAGTGATGGTGAACAGCAGGTAGCCGTACACGTACATCATCTGCGACTGGTTCACCACGATCCGGCTCTTGGACCACAGCTTGATGAAGTCGTAGAAGGGCTGCAAGAGGGGTGGACCGTAGCGCCCTTGCAGCCTCGCCGTCAGCTTCCGGTCGACGCCGAAAAGGAAGCCGCCTACTATCGGACCCAGGACTATAGTAGCGAGCACGATCAGCAGGTCGTTCATCGCAGCACCACCCCCACCAGGGCCACCAGCAGCGCGATCGCCACCGGGTTCGCCCATCTATTCAGGCTAGCTTCACCCAGGGCCTTCTCGAAGTAGTAGCCGGTGGTCACCACAGTCTCCGGCTTGTCCTGCAGGGAGCGGAACCCCACCACAGGACCGCCGACTGCCTGCTCGCCGCACATGTAGGCGGGACGCACCTGCTCCGACTTGACTCGGACGAACAAGTAGGCGGGCACCACCACCAGCAGCACCACCAGGAAGAGGGGCCAAACCGCGATGAAGCCGACGCCGGTGCTCAGATCGGCTCCGGCTGCGGAGATGCCGGCCACCTTGTAGTAGGGCATAACCGCGTGCTCCACCACCAGGTCCACCACCTGGGCGACCACGGCGCTCAGCGCGACCGCCATCACCACTAGCAGCACGAGAGGGGTGGAGTAGAGAGACTCCAGGGCGGGGCCGCCGCGCCGCTCGGCGCCAGCGGGGGCGCCCAACAGCCTGCCGACCCACTTCACCCAGAAGACGACCGTCGCCGCGCTGCCCACCACGAAGAAGAGGGTTATGAGCGGCATCTTGACCGAGGCCTCGATGGCCGCCCACTTGCTGATCAGCACGGCGAAGGGAGGAAGCAGCATCGTGAGGATGCCTACCACCGTGATGATGGTCAACAACGGCTGCCGCGAGATGAGGCCCTCCATGTCCTCTATGTCCCGGCTCCCGATCTTGTGCTCGATCGTGCCGGTGCAGAGGAAGAGGAGCGCCTTGGAGATGGCGTGGAAGATTATCAGCATGATCGCCGCGCTGATGGCCAGCGGGGTGTTGAGACCGGCGCAGGCGATGATCAGTCCCAGGTTGGAGATGGTGGAGTAGGCCAGCACCCGCTTGGCGTTGCTCTGGCTGATGGCCAGCACCGCAGTCAGCAGGAAGGTGAAAGAGCCCGCCAGCGCCACCAGCAGGCTCAGGTTGGTGTCCACGTACGCAGGGGCGAGCCGGACCACCAGGTACACCCCCGCCTTAACCATGGTGCTGGAGTGGAGCAGGGCGGAGACCGGCGTGGGGGCCACCATGGCTCCCAACAGCCAACTCTGGAACGGCATCTGGGCCGACTTGGTGAAGCCGGCGAACACCAGCAGCGACAGCGGAAGCAGCACTATCTCCGGCTGAGCCCCGGCGGAGATGATGTCCTTCAGGGAGAGGGTGTGGGCCCGCTCGAACATCAGGAGGATGCCGGCCGCGAAGGCGACGCCGCCCAGGGAGTTCATCCAGAGGGCCCTGGTGGCATTGGCGATGGACTCCTTGGTCAGATCATGCCGGATCAGCATGAAGGAGCAGAGAGTGGTGACTTCCCAGAAGAAGTAGACCCACAGCAGGCTGTTAGCGAACACCAGGGCGTTCATCGCGCCGAGGAAGATCACCAGCCAGAAGAAGAAGCGGGGCTGGCGAGTCCCAGCCAGATGGATGTGGTGCTCGTGGTCCTTCATGTACTGCAGGGCGTATACGCAGATGAGAGAGCCGACGATGGAGATGACCAAGGCCATGATGATGGAGAGCTCGTCGACGTAGAGGGCGGGCTTGACCTCCACGTGAGCCCCCACCACGAACTCGAAGTAGCCCATGATGGCCCCCTGCGCCAGCGCCAGCACCGTGATCAGCGCGTTGCGCAGGTAGAGGCCCAAGGCCAGGAACACCACGAGAAGAGCCATGTCGGCGAAGGTGATAAGGACGTTCCAGTCCATCCCCGCGACGGGCGGGGGTGTGTACTCGAAGGGGCCGTTCTGCAACAACAGCAGGGAAGCCACGATCAGGACGATGGTCGTTACGATCACCGTGAGACCCCTGATCGCGCTGCTCCTGATGAAGTAGCAGATGAGCCCCGCCAGCAAGGGTAGCAGCGTCAGTACCGCCACCAGCTGAGCCACTGGTTCCATGATTCGCCCCTCCTACTTCACTGACGAATCCAGTCGAAGGAATTCCGGATATCGGCCTTGCCAAGCCCGCGTGGCAAGCTTTCTACCTCCTAGATGCCCAGCAGGGTAGCGCTGGGTTCTGAGTAGCAGGTCGCCCGGATTGAGAAAAGCGAGCGGGTCCGGATGCGGACCCTTGCGTGGACGTGGAGGACACGGGGAGCGCCGTCTATGCGGGCGCCGCTGCTCCCATGACGATGGCTGACAGAGAGTCTGAGGAGGGCCGAAGGACCCCAGTCGTCCCTCTCGACCCGGCGATGCCCCATCGTTGGGAGTTGGCCCTCCCTTGGACCTAGTGAACGTGGAAGTCCCCGACCGCGCATCGATCCGCGGAGACTCACGTAGCGCCCCAGCGAACTGAGCAACAAGGAAGGCTGGCCCCAGGCAGGCCAGCCCACGGTGCTGGGCGCTATCGCAACCTTGCCGACACGCCGGCCGATCCGGAGTCCAAGCCGAGCCCGAACTCCGGAAACCTGGCCCACACTGGCCCTACCCTTGCCACATCTTCTTGGCGACACGGGAGCCCCTTTACTCCACGCAACATCACCAAAAGAAAAGAGCACCTCGCCGGAATCGAGTTCCGCGCGGAGGCGCTCGGCACCTTCCACCATGCGGATGCCAACGTCAGCATCCGAAAACTAGTATACGCTTTCCCTACCCCTTGTCAAGCAACT
>JBLNDL010000048.1:0-28925 GCA_050261575.1 Sphingomonadaceae bacterium
TGCCTGCCCCTTCGCCGTTGCTTTCCGCCTGCTCTCCCCCTCACACACCGCGACTCAGTCTTCAGACCCCTCATTTCACCATCCCCACGCCCTGCCCCTATCCGAATCCACGGATTAGGGGCATCTCAAGTGGCAGTGAGTATTTAACCCGACTATGCTATACTCTCCCACCGCACCAGGATGATCGACCTTCCTCAATTCGTGAGCTTCGAGGTGGAGCAGAGTTGGCTGAGCGTGTTGTGGTCACCGGCTTGGGGGCCGTCACCCCACTTGGCAACGACGTGGAGAGCAGTTGGGCGGCCCTCGTGGCCGGGCGGTCCGGCATCGACTCGATCCGGTCCTTCGATGCCTCGGGCTTATCCACCCGGATCGCGGGGGAGGTCAAGGACTTCGATGCCGCGGCCTCGGTCGGCACCAAAGAAGCGCGCCGCATGGACCGCTTCGTTCAGTTCGCCGTGGCGGCGGCTAAGGAGGCGTTACGCGATGCCGATCTCAAGATCGATGCATCCAACGCCGAGACCGTTGGCGTCCTGATGGGCTCTGGCATCGGGGGCATCGCCACCCTGATGGAGCAGTCGAGAGTGTTGGAGAGCAGGGGACCCGATCGGGTGAGCCCCCTCCTGATCCCGATGATGATAGTCGACATGGTCGCTGGCCAGACGGCGATCCATACCGGGGCCAAGGGGCCAAACTTCTCCGTAGTCTCTGCCTGCGCCACCAGCGCCCACTGTATCGGCGAAGCCTTCGAAATGATCCGCAGGGGCGACGCCGCGGTGGTGATCGCGGGCGGAACCGAGGCCCCCATCCTGCCAATCGGACTGGCCGGTTTCGGATCCATGCGGGCGCTGTCCACGCGCAACGACGAGCCCCAACGAGCAAGCCGCCCCTTCGACGTGGAGCGGGACGGGTTCGTGATGGCCGAAGGTGGGGCGGTGATGATCCTCGAGTCGCTCAGCCACGCCCTGGAGCGAGGAGCCAGGATATATGCCGAGATGAAGGGCTACGGGGCCACCGGCGATGCCTACCACATTACAGCCCCCTCGGAGGGCGGCGAGGGAGCCACACGCGCCATGGCTATCGCCCTGCGCAAGGCCGGACTGGCCCCGGAGGATGTGGACTACATCAACGCCCACGGCACGTCCACGCCCCTCAACGACAAGCTGGAAACCCTCGCGATAAAGAACCTTTTCGGCCCGCGAGCTTACGACGTCGCCATCAGCTCCACCAAGTCGATGACCGGGCACCTGCTGGGCGCTGCCGGCGCCGTGGAGGCGATGGTGTGCGTCAAGGTCATCGTGCACTCGGTGATTCCGCCGACGATCAATCTCGAGCACCCCGACCCCGAGTGCGACCTGGACTACGTGCCCAACGTCGCCAGGGAGACGCAGGTTCGGGTGGCCATGTCCAACTCCCTCGGCTTCGGCGGCCACAACGCCACACTGCTTTTCACTCGGTTCGAGAGGTAGCCCACAATAGGGGACTGGGCCCGGGGCCCTGGGAGGATCAGGACTCATCACTCAGGACCCAGCAGACAGCGCCCATTACTCTGCACTGAACTTGGAAGAGAGCATGGCTGAACCTGGCGACTGGATATCTGTCCTCAACGGGATCATCCGACAAATGTCGACAGCCGGTGTCACCGAGCTCGAGGTGCACCGGGGCGATCTCCGGCTGCGGCTGCGCCGCTCCCCGGGTGAGGTAGCTCCGCGTGCCACTGGGCTCACGCCCGCCCCCGAGCCCCTCGCGGAGGATCGAGCTGGCCTTCACCGGATCTGCGCGCCTCTCACAGGCGTGTTCTACACGTCCCCCAATCCAACAAGCAAACCTTACGTCGCCGAGGGCGACTGGCTGGAGCCGGACTCCGTTGTGGGGCTCATCGAGACCATGAAGGTCTTCAACGAGGTGGTCGCCGACTGTCGGGGACGCGTAACCGCGATCATGGCAAAGCAGGGGCAGTTGGTCCACACCGGGGAGCCGCTGATGTTGGTCGACCTCACCGTTGCTCCAGATCACTCCGACGAGGTGAGACCGTGAGCATACACGTGGAAATCGCTGGCTGGGGGAAGTGCCTGCCATCCCAGATCCTCTCCAACTACGATCTGGAGAAGATGGTGGACACCTCCGACGAGTGGATACGGAGCCGCAGCGGGATCTCCGAACGGCGGGTGATATCCGAGGAGGAGAGCACCTCCACGATAGCCACCGCTGCCGCCGAAGAGGCCCTCGAGCGGGCCGGCATCTCCGCCTCCGACGTGGACTTGATCATCTTGGCGACTGTGACCCCCGACTATCCCGGCCTCCCCGCGAGTGCCTCCCTGATACAGCACGCCCTTGGGGCCTCCAAGGCGGGGGCGCTCGACTTGGTAGCGGGCTGCTCCGGCTTCGTCTACGGGCTCGTGACGGCCGCGCAGTTCATCCTCGCCGGTGCCTACCGAAACGTCCTGGTCATCGGCGCCGAGGCGCTCTCCAGGATCGTCGACTGGAAGGATCGCTCCACCTGCGTCCTCTTCGGCGACGGCGCGGGGGCTGTGGTCCTGCGAGCCACCGATCGCGAGGGTGGGCTCCTCTCCTTCGCGCTGGGCTCCGATGGCTCGGGCCACCACCACCTCATCATCCCCGCGGGTGGTAGCCGGATGCCCACCAACCACGAGACGGTGGAGAAGCGACTTCACCACCTGAAGATGAACGGGCGAGAGGTCTTCAAGTTCGCCTCCAGGATACTCCCCAGGGTTTTCCACGAGACGCTGGAGAAGGCGAGGGTGAAGGCCGAGGAGGTGGACCTCCTGATCCCGCACCAGGCGAACATGCGGATCATCGACTCCGCGAGGGAGAGCCTGGCCATCTCCGAGGATGCCGTCTACGTCAACGTCAATCGCTACGGCAACACCTCGGCTGCATCCATTCCGGTGGCCCTGTGTGAGGCGATAGCAGAGGGGAAGGTGAAACCCGGCGCGCTCCTCGCCTTCGTGGCCTTTGGCGCCGGCCTAACCTGGGCTGCGGCCCTTTGGCGATGGCGCAAGTAGCCCCGCGGAGGCACCGCCAGCCGCTACAGGGCGCCTGCCAGCACCCGCACTAGCCGAGGGCCGAACAGCAGCAAACCCACAACGATGGCCGCTGTGGCCGTCACCAGCACGGCCCCGGCGGCCACGTCTTTGGCGGCGCCTATCAGGTGATTGTGATCCGGGCACACTGCGTCGGCCAGGGCCTCGATGGCGGTGTTCAGCATCTCCGTGGCGATGACTAGACCGATGGTCAGCACCAGCACCGCCCACTCGAGAGGCGTCGCCCTCAGCCAGAATCCCAGACCGACCACGGCCAGGCCGATCGTGAGGTGGATTCGAGCATTGCGTTGCGAGCCCAAGGTGTGAAGTACGCCCCGGAAGGCATCCCGGAAGCTGCTCGATAGGGGCCGATGCATTACCTCCCCAACCCCATCCGCTGCAACACCGCCTCCTCCTCGGACCTCATCCGCTCGGCTTGAACGGGGTCCTCGTGGTCGTATCCCAGCAGGTGCATCATCCCGTGGATCGCCAGGAACGCCAGCTCCCTCTCCAGGGAGTGGCCGTACTCTCGGGCCTGTTCCACGGCCCTGGGGTAGGAGATCACTATGTCGCCGAGGGGAAGAGGCTCGGCCGGGGGCAGGGGAAACTGGAGCCCGGGCATCTCGGGACTCTCGTACTCCTGGAGAGGAAAGGATAGCACGTCTGTAGGGGAATCGATCCCTCGGTAGCGGTGGTTCAACTCCCGAATCTCCTCGTCGTCGGTGATCACCAGCCCGACGGCCACAGAGCTAGCCAGGCCCCTCCCCACCAGCGCTTCGGCCAGCACCGATTCCAGCAGCTTCCGGTCTACCGCCTCCTCGAGGGACTTCTTGATCTCCCACTCCACCTCTACCTGCGGGGCACGCTTAGACATGGGCCTCCCTTGCCGCCTGGGGAGCTTCCCCCAGCGGCTCATTCTCTTCGGCGTCCCCCACAGGCAGAGCCGCGGGGTACTCGATCCTGGGGTGGTACATTCCCATCAGGATCGAGATGAAGGCGCTCTTGATCTCCTCCATGTCCCGCATAGTGAGATCGCACTCGTCCAACTGTCCCTCGGCGACACGCTCATCCACCACCTTGCGAACCAGGGTCGCCACCACCTCCGGCGAATGGTCCTTAGCCGCCCGAACCACCGCCTCCACCGAGTCCGCCAGCATCACGATGGCGGTCTCCTTGCTGTGGGGCCGAGGCCCCGGGTAGGCGTACTGGGAGGCATCCACCTGACCGTCTCCCTCGCGAGACGCCTGGTTGAAGAAGTAGGTCACCAGACGGGTCCCATGGTGCTCGCAGATGAACTCCCGAACCCTGGGGGGCAGCTTGTACTTCTCCGCCAACTCCAGCCCATCCTTCACGTGGGCCGCCACGATCCTGGCGCTGGTCTGGGGATCGAGGGTGTCGTGGACGTTCTTGCCATCGAACTGGTTCTCGATGAAGAAGTATGGTCTGGCCAGCTTGCCGATATCGTGGTAGTAGGCGCCCACTCGCACCAGCAGCGGATCCGCCCCCACCCGCTCCGCTGCCCGCTCGGCCAGGTTCCCCACCATAATGCTGTGGTGGTAGGTGCCCGGGGCTTCGTTCAGCAGCCGACGCAGTAGCGGCTGGGTCGGATCGGACAGCTCCAGCAGTTGCATGGTAGTGGTTATGCCGAACATTCGCCCCAACAGGCTGAAGGTACCCACCGTGAGGGAGGAGGCGAGCAGGCCATTGACCAGCGACAGTCCCCCCATCAGGGCTAGCCCCGCCCAGTCCTCCTCCTTGGTCATGAGACGGAAGATGAGGATCACCCCGAAGCTGCCCAGGGCAACCATGCCCCCGGCCAGGAAGTAGGCGTGGAGCCGATCGCTGCGACGCACCCCCAGGACACCCAACACTGCCCCCACCACCCCGATGGCGGCCACCTCCAGGGAGTTGCTGGACACCGTAGCCACCATCAAGCTCAGCAGCACCGTGACCAGCATCGCCAACTGCCCCTCCAGCAGCGTGGCCAGCAGCATCGCCACCGCCGAGATGGGGAAGATGTAGGCCCAGTAGGGGCGACCGGGCAGCACCGCCTTCGCCGCCAGCACGGTGACAAGCATCACCAGCACCAACAGCAGCAGCCGCTTCTCATGCACCAGCAGCGAAGGCTCGAACACCCAGATGTACCCGGCCAGCAGCACCACCACGATCAAAGCAAGGAGCGCCGAGGCCGAGATGGCGTGGTAATCGACCGCGGGATTCCGAAGCCCCAGGGCCTCCAGCTTCTCCAGGTCCGTGGCCCTGACCACGTCCCCTTCCCTGAGGATCACCTCGCCCTTCTCCACCGTCTTGCTGACGGGCTCGACGGCATCCTGAGCCTCCCGCCTGAGCCTCTCCGTCTCAGCCGGGTTGGGGGAGTAGTTCACCCGCGCGAACTGCCTCACAAACTCCGCTGCCAGATTCCGGTCCTCGTCACCCGACAGGGCGGCCAACCTCGCCGTCGCCTCCCCCTTCAGCCCTTGGAGCCGCTCGGCCGTAACCCTCTCGCTGAGCAGCTCGTACAAGACACGAGGGGCGTTGGTAGCCACCGTCTGCCATCGAGCGTCGTCCATCCGCAGGATGAGGGAGAGCATCTCGTCGGAGATCTCGAAGTCCAGCGATTTCTTGATGGTGCCCTTCTTGACGTCCAGGGACATCACAGTGTTGCCTCTCGTGGCACCGATGCTCTGCAGGACAGCCACCATCTTGTTCCGCTGCTGGGAGGCGACGCCCGGATCGAAGACGAAAACCTCCTGGACGCTGTTGGCCGCCCGCTCCCGCTCGGCCTTGGTCTCGATGGCCGAGACGTACTGGGTCCGCTTCGGCGCCCGGATGTTGCTGGGGGTTACGTCGCCTTCGTGGAGCTCGTACCGGCTCGGGAGAAGATGCACCGAAAGGATGAAGGTCAGTCCGGCCGCGAGCCCCACCATGAGCAGGACGAGGCGCACAATCCTCTGGCTATCCAGAATGGGCCGGCCACGGGGCACGAAGGTGTCTCGCAAGGCCACTATCGAACCACCCTCCTCTGCCGCAATCGGCAGCATCACCGCGATCTGCTACTACGACTCGCCGGGGCATCCAGGCCACCCTAGGTACAGCACAGGCACTTTGCCGGAGTCCCTGCCGACGTGCCTGCACAACCAAAAGATATCACGAGAGCAGCCCGCGCACCACCTCACCGATGAGCCGCCCCTCGGCGCGACCCTTCAACTGGGGTGCCAGCTTCGACATCACCTTGCCGTAGTCCCCAGGTCCCTTGGCTCCCACCTGTGCGATGGTGGCCTTGGCAGCCTCGACGATCTCCTCCCGAGACATCTGCTGCGGCATGTAGGAGAGAAGGACCTCTAGCTCCTCCTGCTCCTTGGCAGCCAGATCGGGCCGGTTCCCTTTGTTGAACGCCTCGATGGACTCGCGCCGCTGCTTCACCTGACGGGCAAACACGTCTAGGATCTCCTCGTCGCTCAGCGGTCTGCCCTTCGCAATGGCCTCGTTGGCTACGGCTGCGCGCGCCATGCGAATGGTGGACACCCGTACCTCCTGACGCTTTCTCATCGCGTCTTTGAGGTCTTCCATCAATCGCTCATTCAAGCTCATCTCTCAATGCCTCCGCTCATTCTTCGGATTATAGGTATCCGTGCGAAAGCGAGTCAAGGAATTGCCGCCCCTAGGGGTGCGTGCTATGATCCGGCTGAGCAACCTGCACGAAGGAGTTCCCCGTGGTCGAGGTCGCCGTTCCCTACGGGAAAACCCAACTCCGCTTTCACCTCCCCGACACCAGCCAGCTCACGTTCGTCGAGCCCGTGTCCGCGCCCCCGGCTCCGGATCAGTCCGCGGAGGTGGCCCGCGCGTTGGACGAGGCGCTCGCCCGGCATCCGCTGCCAGCGGGGAAGAGCACCGTGGTTGTGGTGAGCGACGGAACCCGGCCCGTCCCCAACACCACCATCCTCCCCGTGCTGCTGGAACGGCTGGAGGCCGCAGGGATACCTCGAGAAGGGATCACCCTGCTGGTGGCGACCGGGCTTCACCGCCCCACCCGGGAGTCCGAACTCCCTGCCCTGCTGGGCGAGGAGACCTGCCGCCGCTATCGCGTGGCCGTCCACGATGCGCGGGACCGCGACCGGCTGGCGAGGGTCGGCACCACCTCCCGCGGGACCCCCGTGTGGGTCAACCGGCTCTACCTGGAGAGCGATGTCAGGGTCCTGACCGGGATGATCGAGCCCCACCAGTTCGTGGGCTTCACCGGCGGGGCCAAGAGCGTCGCTATCGGCCTGGCGGGAGAGGAGACGATCGAAGGCAACCACGCGCTGCTCCAGGATCCGAGGTCCCAGATCGGGGTGTACGAGGGCAACCCCGCCAGGGAGGAGATGGAGGAGATCCTGGACCTGGTGGGAGCAGATCTCGCGCTCAACGTGATCTTGAACAACCAGAAGCAGATCGTCGCCGCCCTGGCCGGCCACCCTCGAGATGTGGAGAGGGCGGGCGTCAGACTATCGGCCAGGATCTGCCAGGTAGCGGTGCCCCACCCCTTCGACATCGTCATCGCCTCCCCAGGCGGCTTCCCCAAGGATCTGGAGGTGTATCAGGCCCAGAAGGCCGTGGCCCACGCGGCCATCGCCGTGCGGGAGGGCGGGACCATCATCCTGGTGGCGGAGTGCCCCGAGGGGGCTGGGGATACCAGATTCGAGGAGTACATGGCGCAGGCCACCAGCCCGCGCGACGTGATCGAGCGGTTCCGGCGGGAGCGCTTCCGGATGGGGGTCCACAAGGCATTCCTGCTGGCGCGCAGCATGGTGAAGGCCCGGGTGCTCCTGGTCTCCGACCGGCTGCCCGAGGAGTTGGGGCGGAAGCTGCTGTTCGAGCAGCACGCCACGGTGGGGAGCGCCCTTCGCAGCGCCCTCGCCCGACACGGCCAGTCCGCCACCATCGCCGTCATGCCGAAAGCATCGTCAACGATACCGAGGATAGAGGAGCGCAGCCAATGGTGAGCCTTGCCGACATGATGAAGGGTGCCAGGACGTTGGTGGGCCCCTGCACCAACGTGCAGCCAGGCGAGAGTGTCCTGATAGTCACGGACAAGCCGATGGCCTCCATCGCGGAGGCGCTGGCCGCGGCAGCCAAGGAGCGCACAGCCGAGCCCGTGATCGCCATCATCGACCAGCGGACCTCCGACTCTACGGAGCCTCCGAGGCCGGTGGCCGAGGCGATGAAGGCGGCCAACGTGATCTTCAGCGCGGTCAGCATCTCCATCACCCACACCCGGGCCGTCAAGGAGGCCGTGGCCGCCGGGGCCCGCGCCATCGTGATGACGGCCGTGACCGAGGAGATGATGGTCTCCGGAGGGCTCGAAGCCGATTTCTCCCAGGTCCAGGCCAACTGCAGGGCCGTTGGCGAGCGGATGGCGAGGGCGAAAGCCGTTCACATCACCAGCAGGGAGGGCACCGACCTCACCTTCCGGGTGGAGGGGCGTCGGGTCAACGTGATGCCCTGCGTGGTCGAGCCCGGCCAGTTCTCTCCAGCCCCCACCGCCGAGGTGAACTTCTCCCCCATCGAGGGAACCGCCAACGGCGTCATCGTGGCCGACGCCAGCATCCCCTATCTAGGTATCGGGCTGCTGAAGAAGCCGGTCCGCTTCGCGGTGCGCGACGGGTTCATCGTGAGCGTGGACGGCGGCGACCCCGAGCAGGTGGCTAAGCTGAAGGCCGCCTGGGAGCAGCAGGCCGATCCCAACGTGTACAACGTCGCCGAGATGGGGATAGGTATGAACCCGAAGTGCCGCTTCACCGGCATCATGCTAGAGGACGAGGGGGTGCTGGGAAGCATCCACATCGGCACCGGCACCAATATCACCCTTGGGGGAACGGTGAAGACCAAGAGCCACTACGACCTGATCATGAGCAAGCCGACCCTGAAGCTGGACGGCGAGGTCCTGATCGAGGACGGCAGGCTGAAGCTGTAGGACGTAGTGCCTGGAGAGCGAGGCTCCGGCAGAGCCGGCCGGAAGGCAGGACCACGGCGGCTCGCCAGGAGGCTCGCCCTCCACCCTACCCGCTAACCCTCCTGAGTCGCCTCCATCTCCAGGAAGATGCGCACCTCGTCGCCCACCAACCAGCCGCCGGTCTCCAGCGCCACGTTCCAGTTCAGACCGAACTCCTTGCGATTGATCGCCGTCTCGGCGCTGAAACCGGCCACCTGCTTGCCCCAGGGGTTCTTGCCGACCCCCGCGAAGGTGGCGTCCAGGGCCACCTCTCGGGTGACGTCTCGAATCGTCAGATCGCCCACGATGCGGTACCGGCCCGCACCCAGCGGCTCGACGCGCTTGCTCCTGAAGAGGATGTGGGGGTATCGCTCCACGTCGAGGAAATCGGGGGAGCGAAGGTGGGCGTCGCGATCGGCGCTCCTCGTGTCGATGCTGGCCGCGTCGATCCTGGCCTCCACCGACGAGAGCTCCGGGGCGGCGGGGTCGAAGTCCAGGTCGGCCTGGAACTGCGCGAAGCGCCCCCTGACCGTGGTGATGACCATGTGCTTGACGGCAAACTCCACGCTCGAATGTGCGTGGTCCATAACCCAGGAGGATGTGGCTCTGCTTTCGTTCTCCAACAGCTCAGCCATGTGACTGCTCCCATGTTCCAGTGATGGCCGCCGGCGCCGCTATCGACCCGGCAGTAGGTTATCCTACGTAAGCGACTATACGCAAGTTACTTACCATCGTCAAGTATCTCGGGGTTCGTTATAATGCGCACGACGGCCGGGTATGGCCCGCGCATTGCTCATTCGGGGGGAGAGGAGCGGTACCATGGAGCATCTCTCGGAGTCCGAGGCCTTCTGCCCCTATTATCGCCAGGCGGTCGAGCTGATCGGCCGCAGATGGACGGGCGCCATCCTCAGGGCCCTGCTCAACGGCATCACCCGCTTCAGCGACCTCGCGGCTACCATCCCGGGCATCAGCGACCGGATGCTATCCGAGAGACTCAAGGAGCTGGAAACCGAGGGCCTGGTCGTCCGCACCGTCTTCCCCGAGACCCCGGTACGGATCGAGTACCGCCTCACCCCCAAGGGACGGGCCCTGGGCGACGTGATGGAAGCCGTCTCGGCCTGGGCTCACGAGTGGCTGGCGCAGCCGGCCGAGAGAGCGTAGAGCCAGCTCCTACGAGGCGGTGCTACCTCCCCTGGATAGCACGTACTCCAGGCGGCTCACGAGCTCGGCCGGGTCGAAAGGCTTCGTCACGAAACCGGCGACTCCCTCGCTGGCCAGATCCTCCACCTCCTCGAAGGCGAAGGCCGTTGCCACTATCAGCGGAACCCCCTTCCATCTGGGATCTCGCCGAAGCAGCCTGGCCAGCCTGAACCCGGACATGTTGGGAAGATTGAGGTCCAGGACGACGGCGTCGGCATCGTTGCCCTCCAGCACCTCGTACCCCTCCACCCCATCCCTGGCCGGGATCACGTCGTAGCCTGCCTGCTCCAGGTTCACCCTGATTATGTCGAGCATTTCCGGCTCGTCCTCTACCACCACCACCTGCGGTCGTCTCATCGCCTTCACCCACTCAAGAGGACTGAGGACTCAGGGCTGAGCACTCAGAACCCACCACACCGAACCTACCCGCATCTCCTCACGCGAGCTGTCCCCGGGCGGCCATCAGCCGCCTCCTCTTCTCTGCCAGCAGCCGCCGGTGCTGCTGCCGAAGCTGGGGATCGAACACGTGAAGGTTGATCTTGACCGCGGCGACCAGGTCCTCGGGGTAGAACGGCTTCGTCATATACTCCACTGCACCCGTCTCCAGCCCCCTCAACACGTCCTCATCGCTGACACGGGCAGTCAGCATGATCACCGGAATGCCAGATAGATCGGGATCCGCCTCGATCTGCTCCAGCACGTCCCATCCATCCATCTCGGGCATCAATATGTCCAGCACAACCAGGTCGGGCATCTCCTCCCTGACCTTCTTCAGGGCATCCATTCCATCGTATGCCTCGATGACGGTGAAGCCATGCCCTTCCAAGTTGGCCTTGGCTATGTCCACTATACCTGGCTCGTCGTCCACAACGAGAATGCGGCTCTTACTCATCGCTGTCCCCTTCTCCTGGCTTCGGGCGCGGGGAGCGATCGCCGGCCTTCGCCGAAGACCGAGACTGGGTCAAGGGCAGGACGAACGCGAAGGTGCTGCCCTCCCCCAGGACGCTCTCTGCCCAGATGCGCCCCCCGTGTGCCTCAACGATGTTGCGGCAGATGTAGAGTCCAAGCCCGCTGCCCGGGGTTCTCTTGCTCAGACCACCCTCCACCCGATAGAACTTGTCGAATACCTTGGGAAGGTGCTGAACCGCAATCCCGACACCTTCATCCCGGACGCGAACTTCCACCTCCGAGGATCGCTTCTCCACTTTCACCGTGATGGTCTTGCCCATCGGGGAGTACTTGATGGCGTTGCCCAGCAGGTTGTCCATCACCAGCTCTAGCTGCACGCGGTCGCCCTCGAGCCTGACCGGTCGACGCGGCAGCATGAGATCGATCTCCCGGTTCTTCGCCGATGCCCTCGCGGTCGACACCGCCACCGACACGAGATGGGAGAGATCGACCTGCTGGGCGGAGATGCGCAACAGTCCCGACTCGATCCGGGAAACGCTGAGCAGGTTCTCGATTAGCCTCGCCAGCCGGTCCGCCGCCCCGTCGATCCCCATCAGGAACCGCTGCACCGTGGGCTGATCCAGGGAGAGCTGCGGGTTGAGCAGCGTCGAGGCGTAGCCCTTGATGAGGCCCAGCGGGGTACGGAGTTCGTGAGAGACCATCGACACGAACTCCGATTTCATCCGGTCGACCTCTCGCAGCTTGCTGATGTCGCGGGCTATCACCACCCCCAATCCCTCCCCCCTCGCCTCGGAGCGCACGAAGGAGTAGCTGGCGGCCACGTCCCGTTCCGTGCCGTCCTTGGTCTGCACCACGGTCTCGAAGTAGGGCACCGGCTGCCGTTTCTCGATCGCCTCCTGCATCGACATGAAGGGCTTGGAGCTGTCACCCCCACCGGGAGGCGAACTGAACAGGAAGTGCTCGGCACGGCTCCCCACCAGTTCGTCGGCCCGCCATCCCAACAGCGCCTCGGCCGCGGCGTTGACTCGAGTCACTCGGTTCTCTTGATCCACGATCATGATGGCATCGGAAGTGTTGCTGATGATGGCATCCAGTTCGTCACGCTCCCGGTCGACGCGCTGGTACAGAATGGCGTTCTGCACGATAACCGCCGCGTTCGCCGAGAGGATGGTGAGCAACCGCAGGTCGTCCTCGTTGAAGGGCCACTCTGGCCTCTCGCTCACCAGGACCGCGCCTATCAGCCGATCCTGCGCCCTCAGCGGCGCCACCAGCGACGGCTGCTTCGTCCATTCCCCTTCGCAGGTCACCGACAGTCCGTCCACCGCCCGGATCGGGGAGGGCCGCTCGCTCTTCGCCCCACGCGACTCTCGCAGCCGGAGCCTCACCTCCGACAGCTCCCCGGGGCTGAACCCGAAGGCCGGGTACTGGGGCGTCAACTCTCCATCCTCCCCCGCCAGCAGCAGCATGCACCTCTCCGCCTGCAGCAGTTGAGCGATGGACTTGGTCAGCTCTCGATAGGTGTCATCCAGGTTGGTCAGCGTGGCTACGCTCTGGGAAACCTCCGCCAATCCGGTAAGCTCCCGAACCCTCTCCTGAAGCGACGTGAAGAGTTGGGCGTTCCTGATCGCGATGGCAGCCTGATGGGCGAAGGAGGAGAGCAACTCCACGTCGGCCTGGCTGAACTGGTCCACCCGACTGCCGAAGACGGAGAGAACCCCGATCGGCTTGGCGTGCAGCATCAGTGGGACCCCTAGATAGGAGCGGAGATCCTCGACCCCCGCCTCCTTCATCCAGCCGGTGCGATCGACGGCGGAGAGGTCCGCTACCAGCTTGGGCACCCCCTCCTTCACCACCTGCCAGCTTCCCCCCATCCCTGCGATGCGCCTCGCCCCCTGTCCGGCATCGGCAGGAAGTCCCCTGGACGCCCTCGTCACCAACTCTCCGTCCGGCTCGTCCAGCAACAGGATCGCGCATGCCTTGGCCCGCACCATCTCCGCCGCCAGGTCCACGATGATCTGCAGCGTCTGATTGGGGTCGAGGCCGGTGGCAAGGGCGTCACCGACCCGATGGAACGAGGCCAGCAGCTCGCGACCCTTCTTCTGGGTCTCCTGGTACAGCCTGGCGTTCTCGAACTCGATGGCCGCCTCGTTGGCGAAGATGTCCAACAGCCGCAGATCGTCCGGTGAGAACTGGCTCAACCCCAGTCGCGAAAGGGTGATCACCCCGATCACCCGTCCCTCGAAGTTGATTGGGGAGGCGATCATCGACTCGTCGAGCACCGGGGTTCCGGGCACGTGGTAGGCCCTGGCATCCCGCTCCACGTCTCCCACGATCTGAGGCTTTCCGTGAGCCGCCACCCACCCAGTTATCCCCTGCCCCACCTCGATCTTCAGGTCCTCCATCTTCTCGATCCAGTAGTCGCGGCTGGAACTCACAACCGCCAGAGGCACCAGCTCGTTGGTGTCCTCTTGGAGCACGAAGACCCGGCAGTTGTCGTACCGGATCAGGTTCCGCAGCTCGTCGGCGACGATGTTGGCGATGGAAGACACGCTCTTGGAACGGCTCAGCTTCGACATGATCGCCTGAAGCCGCTCCAACTGACTGCTCCACTCCTCCACCTCTCGGTACAGCCGGGCGTTCTGGATGGCGATGGCGGCCTGGTTCGCGATGGCCATCGCCGTCTCGATCTCGCTTAGTGAGTACCGGTGGTGGAATCCCACGTGGTTGACGAAGAGGGTGCCCTGCACCTGCCCCTTGGCGATCACCGGGAGCACCAGGATCGTCTTGTCGTTGAAGAAGCGGACGGCGTCCTTATCGGTTCTAGGATCGTTTGGGGCGTCGGACACCAGAACCGGCTTCTCCGTCTTGATGGCCTCCTTGGAGAGGGGCTCGGCATCAAGCGACAGGGGATACTGCTTCCACTGGCGCACGAACTCGGCAGGCATGCCGGTCAGCGCCGACGGCAGGAGGGTATTGCCATCCTTGTCCAGCAGCCACAGCCCGCACCGGTCGGCCCCGACCAGCCGCGCCGTGCTCTCGGTCACCAATGAGAGCACCTCTTCGAGTTGCAGGGTCGACCCAGCCGTCCTGGCGACCTCCAGCAGCGCCATGGAGGCCCTCTCCCGCCGCCGCTGGCCGTCGACGACCCGAAGTCCGGCGGAGACGGCTTCGGCGAAGCCTCCAACCAGCGTGGCTGTCCCCGCGGCCATCCCATCCAGCCCACCGCCCAGCACCATCAGGGCTCCAGGCTCCTCGCCGCCCAAGGAGATGGGCCAGGCCAACCCTGACAGCACCTCGCCTTTGGATCCAAGCGGGATCTCCAGTCGCACAGGGCGACCGGCTCGCTCGCCCCGGCCGGCGACCTCTCTCCTCACCCCGGCGGCCGCCTCGACGAGGCTGCCCCCCACCCCTTTGCGGGCCATCGCAGGCGTCAGGGCGCAGAGGATGGCGGCCCGGGTGCGGTCCTGGGGATCCAGCATCAAGGAGGCCGGCAGGATCGCCGCCACGGGGGAGTTGCCCAGCACCTCCGCCAGGCTGAGCAGCAGGGGGGAGACGATCTCCGCCACGTCATCGGGCACCGGGGGCGAGCCCGGTGTCCGGTGTACCTCTAGGATACGTTCGGGCAGGGCGGAGGAATCGGCTCCATCCGCCAACGGCGGAGATTTGCGATGTGAGCCAGCGTGAAGCATCGATCCTCCCAGGGCTGCCCGATGGCGTTCTCTTCAGGGGACTTCCTTATTCGAACCCGCAGCAAGACACCGCGGATCCGGCGACGCAGGGTAGTCGGGACCAGGAGCCGCACAAACCGTACCATCCTCACTGCCTCACGATCCACGATCACACCCTCTCCAGCAGCGCCACGGGGAAGGCCGCCAGCACGGAGGAGGCAGGGAGCCCCGCGCCACCGCCCTCCAGCGGCGCCACCTCAACGACCTCCCCAGTGAAGACGTTCCGGTAGCTCGTGCCGGCCTCTCCGGCGGGCAGCCTCACGCCGCCGTCCCCCCACAGCTCGGCTCCCACGGGCGGGATCAACTGCCCCCTGGTCAGCCGAGCCACCAGCCTAGGCACCACCGCCACCACCATCCGCGAGCCCTTCCCCCGAGCGAAGGCAACCAGGTGCTCGCCCTGCCGGCCCGCAGTCTGAAGTGGCAGGTAGTCACCTTCCAGGAAGACGTCCGGGTGCTCACGGCGGTAGCTGAGCCCCAGGTGGACCACGTACATCTTGATCCTGCCGTCCTCCTTGGAGTCCAGCAGCTCCCTCGCCAATTCCAGCCGATCCTGCCCGAGTGAGGCGATACGATCCCTAAGGCCATACAGCATCCTCTCTCGAAGCTCGTAGTCCACCGGCCGGCGGTTGTCCGGATCCACCAGGCTGAAGTCCCACAGCTCCGTGCCCTGGTAGAGGTCCGGAACCCCGGGGGAGGCGATCTTCAGCAGGGTCTGCGAGAGGGAGTTGAAAACCCCGTAGTGGGCTACCTTCTCCTGCAGTCGCCGGAAGTCCTTCAGGAAGGGGTTGGCGTGAACCCGGTCGAGGATGGAGTGGACGAAGTCCCGCATCGCCTCCTCGTACGCCAGGTTGGGGCTCACCCAACTCGTGTTCACCCTGGCCTCCTTGATGGCCTTCACCATGTGGGCCTGGATTCGCTCGACGAAGATCCGGTACCCGGCCTCCTCCATCGGCTCTAGCGGCCAGGCCCCTAGGAGGGTCTGGTAGAGGTAGTACTCCTCGTTACGACACGGGACCTCCCGTCCCTGGAGCGTCGCCTTCCTCTTTCGGTTGAGGCGGCTCCAATGGGTGACGGCGGCCTTCCACTCCCGAGGCAGCTCCGACAGCACGTCGATGCGGGCCCGCACGTCCTCGCTGCGTTTCGTGTCGTGGGTGGAAGTAGCAAGCAGCGAGTAGGGCCACCACCTCCGACGCTCGGCGTTCTGCCGGTGAAACTCGGAGACCTCCGTCCCAAACTGCCCCGGATCGCCCCCGACCTCGTTGATGGACAGGAGGCGGTTGTGTACGTAGAACGCGGTGTCCTCCACCGCCTTCGCCATCACCGGTCCCGTGGTCTGCTGGAACTTTCGAACGAAGTCTAGCAGCTCGGTCTGCTCCTCCTCCCCGATGCCCTCTGGCCACCGAAGCAGCAGAGTGTCCCTGACGAAATCAAACACCGCCGGAGCGGTGCTCGCGTTCCTCTTCCTGGCTTCCTCGACAGCCTCTTCTATGTAGGCTCGGTCCCTGGCGTCGACCCCACGGACTTCGTCTCCAATGTAGGTGCGATAGACCGGGAGGCAGGCAACCACCTCCCGCAGCGCGAGGGTGAGGCTGTTCAGGGTGAAGTCCCGGTACTTCCGGTATCGGCCAGCGATCCGCTTCAACTGGTAGCCCAGCATGTTGATCTCGCTCGCCAAAGACACCAGCATGATCATCTTCTTGCAAGAGTACACGAGCTGCCGCTGGTCCGTATCCCTCCCAGTGAAGCGTCTGTAGAGGAGATCGAACGCCTCGCTGGAGCTGCCATCGACGAAGATGCCGTTCACGGCGTTGGCGAACTCGTACCCGGTGGTGCCGTGGACGGCCCATTGGCGGGGAAGATCCTCGCCGTTGCTCAAGATCTTCTCAGCCACGATGTAGAGTGGCTTGGGCGGTGAGGAGTTGCCTCCATCCCCGATTTCCCGCCCCAACCTCCCCGCCAGGGCCTCCCTCATGGCGGGCCACCGATCCTCGGTGGGCTCACCCGCCTCGGCCAGGAGGGCCATGCTCAACTCCCGCAGGTAGCCCTCCTGAAGCCTTGCGAAGTAGACCGCCGGGTCCCACAACCCATCTGGGTGGTCTATCCTCAACCCCGTGACCTTCCCCTCCCGCAGCAGTTCCATCACCAGCCGATGGGATTCCTCGAACACCTGCGGGTCCTCCTGGCGAAGCGCCACGAGGTCGTTCACCTCGAAGAAGCGCCGGTAGTTGATCTCCTCGGCGGCCACCTGCCAGTGGGCCAGCCGGTAGGGCTGCTGCTCCAGCAACTCGTCCAGCCGGTCGAAGCTGGAAGCATCCCCCGGCACCCCTCGGTAGGCATCCAGCGCCCAGGCGATGGCCTCCCTTACGGGCTCGGAGTCGTCGTGGAGTTCCCTCAAGCGCCGCTTGATCACCTCCTTCTCCCGCTGTCGCTCCATCACCCTCTCGGGGGAGTCCTCGGTGCGGTCGGGCAGGTGAGCGAGCGCCGTGATTATGCTCTGAAGCTCCAGCAGATGCTCGTCCTCGAGATCCGTCCGCTCCACCAGTCCTGCCTCGCATAGCTGCAGGATCCCGACGTAGCTCTTGGGATCGACCGGAAGCCTGTGCTGGTAGTAGCCGACGAAGAAAGCCCCGTCCTCGTAGGCCAGCGCCAACTCCTGGTTCTCCAGGACTGTGCCGTAGGCGTCCCCCAGGATGGGCAGGAGCACTCTGTTCTCCAAGTGGGTGTCGCTCCGGAGGGGATGCCAGTCGATGTCGAAGAATGCAGCATAAGGAGAGCTGGGGCCGTTCTCTAGTACGTCCATCCACTTGGCGTTGCTGGTCTCGCAGCCACTCATGTGGTTTGGCACGACGTCCAGGATCTGCCCCATCCCGTGCTTCTTCAGCTCGGCAACGAAGGCTTCGTACTCCTCGGAGCCACCCAGGTCAGGGTTCAGCATGCCGTGGTCGCAGATGTCGTAGCCGTGAGGGCTTCCGGGCCGCGCCCGCAGGTAGGGAGAGGAGTAGCAGTCGGTCACACCCAGGGAGTGCAGGTATGGAACCAGGGAGCGGGCGTCATCGAAGGTGAAATCCAGGTTGAACTGTAGCCGGTAGGTGGAAACGGGCAGCCTCCGGTGAGACCGGAGCCGCTCCATCACGGCGTCCACCAACCCCTTGCCGGCACCCTGCCGCATTCGCCGATCCTCCCTGTTAGCGGTTACCCCTCCTCAATCACCCGACGGTGGGTGAAGAGGACCATCGACGTGGCCCCGAAGCTGCATGGCGAGCCATCCCGGAGACTTCGCCGGTCGTCCCCAACCTCCAGGCCAGCGCGAGTCCGCTCTCTGCCGCCACCGCACCCCCTGGAAACCCGATCGGAAGGGTGAAGAGTTGAGGCCCGCGACCGGCGTTATCGACGGGGGCAGCGGGTCGCTGGCACCGGACAGCCCCCGATCGTCCATTCGTCCGGCCCATCGCCAGCAAACTGCATACCTAGGTGGCTCCAGACGAGCATGGCTCGTGAGGGCCACGAGGCCCGTTCTTTGCAGCAGGCCCCGTCCCGAAATGGGGTGGCGCAGAGCATGCACCCTGTCACCATCGGAGCAAGTTAGACACCAACTGCCGCGCAGAGGGTCGACATGACAGCCGACGACAGCCGAAGGCGCGTCGTCATCGAGAGAGTGAGTCCCGAGATAGACTGCGGCCGCTTCCCGATCAAGCGGGTGGTAGGCGAGAGTGTCATCGTGGAGGCCGATGTCTTCGCCGATGGCCACGATGCGATCTCCTGCCTGCTTCTCTATCGAAGGGCAGAGACCCAGGAGTGGTCCGAGTCTCCCATGCAGCCGCTGGGCAACGATCGCTGGCAGGGGGAGTTCGTCGTGGCCGAGATGGGTGACTTCCGTTACACCATTCAGGGCTGGGTGGACCACTTCGAGACCTGGCGGCGGGCCCTGGCGAAGAAGGCGGAGGCGGGCCAGGAGGTGTCCGGCGACCTGCTCGTGGGCGCACGGCTCGTGGATGAAGCGGCCGCGCGCGCCTCGGATGCCGACGCTGCAGCCCTCCGGCGCTACGCGGCGATACTGAGTCAGCCCGACGGACTGGGGGTGCAGGAGGGGATTCGGGCGGCCCTGGAGGGAGAGCTCGCCGGGCTGATGGCCCGCCACCCCGACCGGCGCTTCGCCACCACCTACGGACGAGAGTTGGCGGTGACAGTCGATCGCGAGAGGGCTCGCTTCGGTAGCTGGTACGAGATGTTCCCCCGCTCCTGCACCTCCACCCAGGAGCACCACGGCACCTTTAGGGACTGCGAGGCTCGTCTCCCCTACGTCGCCGCAATGGGGTTCGACGTGCTCTACCTTCCACCCATCCACCCAATCGGCATCACCCACAGGAAGGGGAAGAACAACGCCCCGGCGGCAGGGCCGGAGGACGCGGGTAGCCCTTGGGCCATCGGCGCACCATCCGGAGGGCACAAGTCCATCCACCCGGAGTTGGGAACGCTGGAGGACTTCCACCGGCTGGTGAACGCCGCTCGAGAGTGGGGGATCGAGATCGCCCTGGACGTGGCGTTCCAGGCCTCACCCGATCACCCCTACGTGTCGGAGCACCCGGAGTGGTTCCGCCATCGCCCAGATGGCACCATCCAGCACGCAGAGAACCCCCCCAAGAAGTACGAGGATATCGTCCCCTTCGACTTCGAGACCGGGCACTGGCGCGAATTGTGGGAGGAGTTGAAGAGCATCGTGCTCTTCTGGATCGAGCAAGGGGTCCACATCTTCCGGGTAGACAATCCCCACACCAAGCCCTTCCCCTTCTGGGAATGGCTGATCGCGGAGGTCAAGAGGGACCACCCCGAGGTGATCTTCCTGTCGGAGGCCTTCACGCGCCCGAAGGTGATGTACCGGCTGGCAAAGCTGGGCTTCACCCAGTCCTACACCTACTTCGCCTGGCGGAACACCAAGTGGGACCTCACCCAGTACTTCACCGAGCTCACTCAGACCGAGGTCAGGGAATACTTCCGGCCAAACCTCTGGCCCAACACCCCCGACATCCTGACGGAATACCTGCAGTACGGGGGACGGCCGGCCTTCGTGGTCCGGCTGGTGCTGGCGGCGACCCTGGGCGCCAACTACGGGATCTACGGCCCGGCCTTCGAGCTGATGGAGAGTCGGCCCCGAGAGCCGGGAAGCGAGGAGTACCAGGACTCCGAAAAATACCAGATCAGGGTGTGGGACCCGGACAGGCCAGACAGCCTTCGGGGCCTCGTCGCTCGGGTCAACCGCATCCGCAGGGAGAACCCGGCGCTGCAGGGCGATTGGAGTCTGCGATTTCACCCCGTGGATAACGACCTGATCATCTGCTACAGCAAGCGTGCGGAGAGTCCGGGCCACGTCATCGTGGTGGTCGTAAACCTGGATCCCCACCACACCCAGTCGGGATGGCTGGACCTGCCCATCGAGTCCCTCGGACTGGACCCGTCGCAGCCCTACCAGGTTCACGACCTGCTGGGGGGCGAGCGCTTCCTCTGGCACGGCTCCCGGAACTACGTCGAACTCGACCCATACGTCGTGCCGGCACACATCTTCCGTGTTCGGCGGAAGGTACGCAGCGAGCGGGAGTTCGAGTACTACCAGTGACCGGGGATGCGGGAGACTCACTTTGCTTAGGGGTTCTCTGAGGTGATACCGTACACCGAAGGTGGAGCGCGATCGGGAGGCGACCACCTCTGGTACAAGGACGCGATCATCTACGAGCTGACCGTCAGGGGCTTCTACGACAGCAACGGGGACGGGATCGGCGACTTCCCGGGTCTGACCCAGAAGCTGGACTACATCCAGGACCTAGGCGCGACGGCGATCTGGCTGCTGCCCTTCTACCCGTCGCCGCTCAGGGACGATGGCTACGACATCGCCGACTACACGGGGGTGAACCCCATCTACGGCACCCTGCGCGACGTGAGGCTGTTCATCCGGGAGGCCCACAGACGGGGGCTGCGGATCATCACCGAGTTGGTGTGCAACCACACCTCGGATGCGCACCCCTGGTTCCAGAGGGCGAGGCGGGCCGGGCCCGGCACCGCCAGCCGCAACTACTACGTGTGGAGCGAGGACCCAGACAGGTACAGAGAGGCGCGGATCATCTTCAAGGACTTCGAGAACTCCAACTGGTCCTGGGACCCCGCGGCCGAGGCATACTACTGGCACCGCTTCTACTCACACCAGCCCGACCTGAACTACGACAGCCCGCAGGTCCGGAAGGCTATCTTCCGGGTGATGGACTTCTGGCTCCAGATGGGTGTCGACGGGCTGAGGCTGGATGCCGTCCCCTACCTCTTCGAGCGGGAGGGCACCAACTGCGAGAACTTGCCCGAGACCCACGCCTTCCTGAAGGAGCTTCGGCGCCACGTAGACGCCACCTTCAGGAACCGCATGCTGCTGGCCGAGGCTAACCAGTGGCCCGAGCAGGCGGTGGCCTACTTCGGGGATGGCGACGAGTGCCACATGGCCTTCCATTTCCCGTTGATGCCCCGCATGTTCATGGCCATCCGCATGGAGGATCGATTTCCCATCGAGGACATCATCGCGCAGACGCCCCCGATACCCGAGAACTGCCAGTGGGCCCTCTTCCTCCGCAACCACGACGAACTGACCCTCGAGATGGTCACCGACGAGGAGAGGGATTACATGTATCGGGTCTACGCCAGCGATCCGGTGGCCAGGATCAACCTGGGCATCCGCCGACGGCTCGCCCCCCTCCTCGGCAACAACCGAAGGCGGATCGAGCTGATGAACGGCCTCCTCTTCTCCCTGCCGGGGACGCCCGTCGTATACTACGGGGACGAGATCGGCATGGGCGACAACATCTATCTGGGCGACCGCAACGGCGTGCGCACCCCGATGCAGTGGAGCGCCGACCGCAACGGCGGCTTCTCCCGGGCCAACCCGCAGCGGCTCTACCTGCCCGTCATTTCAGACCCCGAGTACAACTACGAGGCCATCCAGGCGGAGACTCAGCAGAACAACCCATCCTCGCTGCTCTGGTGGATGAAGAGGTTGATCGCACTGCGCAAACAGTACAGGGCGTTCTCGCGGGGAAGCCTGCGCTTCCTCCATCCGGAGAATCGTAAGGTCCTGGCCTTCCTGCGCAGCTACCAGAGCGAGACGATCCTGGTGGTTGCCAACCTGTCCCGCCACGCCCAATACGTCCAGCTAGATCTGGGCGAATACCGAGGCATGGTGCCGGTAGAGACATTCGGGGGGGTCCCATTCCCCGCGATTGGCGACGCCCCCTACTTCCTCACCCTCGGCTCGCACAGCTTCTACTGGTTCTCGCTGGAACCGGAAGAAGTGGCGCTGCAGGAGGTGAGGCCGATCGAGCCGAAGGCGAGGATCTCCACCCTGTCCGTGTCCGGATCCTGGCGTCAGCTTCTCCAGGAGAGGGGGGCCACGCCGCTGACGGAAGTCCTCCCCTCCTACCTCCAAGTCAGACGATGGTTCGGCGGAAAGGCGCGTCGTATCCAGCGAACCAGGATCCTCGACACCGTCCTCGTGCCCTTCGACGACACCGAGGCATACGTTACCCTGATCGAAGTGAGCTACGCCGAGGGCGACGCAGAGACCTACCAACTCTTCATCACCTTCTCGACCGGGGAGGAGGCCGAGAGGCTGCTGCAGGAGATGCCCCACACCGTCGTGGCCAGGGTGAGGACGATGGCCGGCACGGAGGAGGGGGTGTTGCACGACGCACTGGTGATCCCCGGCTTCACCCTGGCGATGCTGCGGGCGATTCCCAGCCACCGTCGGTTGCGAGGAGCGGAGGGGAGCCTGGTGGGCACGCCGGTGCGCTCGTTCCGTGGGCTGCGCGAGATCGTGGCCGGCCCCCTGGAGCCGTCGCCCTTGAAGGTGGAACAGAGCAACAGTTCAGTGGCCTACAGCGATCGGTTGGTCATGAAGCTCTTCCGCAAGCTGGAACCAGGGGTGAATCCGGACCTGGAGATGGGGAGATTCCTCACAGATAGGGGCTTCCCCCACACCCCCCCGACGGCCGGCTCCATCGAGTACCGACGGGAGCAGCGTGAGCCGTTCACCGTCGCCATACTCCAGGGACACGTGCGCAACGAGGGCGACGCCTGGTCCTTCACCCTCGATAGTCTGGGCCGGTACTTCGAGACGGCGGTGGCGTCCGAGGTGGAGGCCCGGGAGGTAGCCGGGCTCGTCTCATCCCCGCTGTCGGCTGCCAGCCTGCTGGACCTGGCAACTGAGGAGACCCCAGACCTCGCTCTCGGCACCATTGGGGCGTATCTGGAGTCGGCGCACCTGATGGGCCGTCGCACCGCAGAGTTGCATCTGGCACTCGCCTCGGACCTCCAGAACCCAAGCTTCGCACCCGAGCCCTTCACCACCCTGTACCAGCGCTCCATCTACCAGTCCATGCGGGCGCTCGCCCGATCCGTCTTTCAGAGAGTGGCACGGGGCCTGGCCGGGCTGCCGGAGGAGGTGCAGGCCGACGCACGAGCGGTCCTGGATGCCGAGCCAGCGGTGATCAAGCGCTTCCGCTCGGTGATGGACCGCAAGATCACCGCCGTGCGCACCCGTTGCCACGGCGACTACCACCTCGGACAGCTTCTCTACACCGGCAGCGACTTCGTCATCATCGACTTCGAGGGAGAGCCGGCCCGCCCCCTCAGTGAGAGGAGGATCAAGCGCTCTCCCATCCGCGACGTGGCAGGGATGCTCCGATCGTTCCACTACGCCTCACACGCGGCACTGCTAGGCCAGACCGAGAGGGTGGGGATTCGCCCCGAGGACGTGGCCCTATTGCGACCCTGGGCGCGCTACTGGCACCGGTGGGTCAGCGCCACCTTCCTCAAAGCATACCTTCAGGCGGCGGAAGGCGCACCCTTCCTGCCGCGGGGCCGCGAGGAGCTGGAGGTGCTGCTGGACGTCTTCCTCCTGGAGAAGGTGGTTTACGAACTGGACTACGAGGTGAACAACCGGCCCACCTGGGCTGCAATCCCGATCCAGGGGATCTTGCAACTGATGGAGGTCGAGGGTTGACGCTGTACGACGTGTCCCTGCTGACGGATACCGACCTCCACCTCTTCAACGAGGGGACCCACTACCGCCTCTACGACAAGCTCGGGGCGCATCTAGTGGTCCTCGGGGGGACTAGGGGCGCCTACTTCGCCGTGTGGGCGCCGAACGCGGAGCACGTCTCCGTGATAGGAGACTTCAACGGCTGGGATGCCTCCAGCAGCCCGCTGCAACCCGTGGCCCAATCCGGCATATGGGAGGGATTCGTGCCCGGCGCCGACACGGGCAGCCTCTACAAGTTCCACGTTCACTCCCGGGAGCAGGGCTACCAGGTGGACAAGGCCGACCCCCTCGCCTTCTTCTGCGAGGCCCCACCCAATACCGCATCCATCGTCTGGGAACTGGACTACGAGTGGGGAGATGGGGAGTGGATGGCAGGGAGAAAGGCCAAGAACTCCATGGAGGCGCCAATGGCCATCTACGAGGTCCACCTTGGCTCCTGGATGCGGGTGCCCGAGGAGGGCAATCGCTTCCTGACCTATCGCGAGATCGCACCCAGACTTGCCGAGCACGTGAAGCGGTTGGGCTTCACCCACGTCGAACTGATGCCGGTTATGGAGCACCCCTTCTACGGCTCCTGGGGCTATCAGATCACCGCCTACTTCGCCCCCACCAGCCGCTACGGCACGCCCCAGGACTTCAAGTACCTGGTCGACCACCTGCACCAACAGGGGATCGGCGTGATCCTGGACTGGGTGCCATCCCACTTCCCCACCGACGAGTTCGCCCTGGGCTTCTTCGACGGAACCCACCTCTACGAACACGCCGACCCACGCAAGGGGTTCCATCCAGACTGGAACAGCTTCATCTTCAACTACGGGCGCAACGAGGTTCGGAGCTTCCTCCTCAGCAATGCCCTCTTCTGGCTCGACGAGTACCACGCCGACGGACTGAGGGTGGATGCGGTCGCCTCCATGCTCTACCTGGACTACTCGCGAAGACAGGGCGAGTGGATACCGAACCAGTTCGGCGGCAGGGAGAACCTGGAGGCGATCGGCTTCCTGCGGCGCTTCAACGAGGAGGTCTACGGCAACCATCCGGACACCCAGACGATCGCCGAGGAGTCCACGGCTTGGCCGGGGGTCTCCAGGCCCACCTACACTGGGGGGTTGGGCTTCGGCATGAAGTGGGACATGGGCTGGATGCACGACACACTTCAGTACATGTCCTACGATCCCATCTATCGCAAGTTCCACCACGGCGAGATCACCTTCCGCTCTGTGTACGCCTTCTCCGAGAACTTCGTCCTGCCACTCTCCCACGACGAGGTGGTGCACGGTAAGCGGTCTCTCGTGGAGAAGATGCCCGGCGACGACTGGCAGAAGTTCGCGAACCTGAGGCTGCTTCTGGGCTACATGTGGGCGCAGCCCGGCAAGAAGCTGCTGTTCATGGGTGGAGAGTTTGGACAGCGAGCGGAGTGGAACCACGACGCCAGCCTGGACTGGCACCTTCTGCAGTACCCACCCCACGCCGGAGTCCAGCGGTGGGTGGAGGACCTCAACCGCCTGTACGCGCGCGAACCCGCCCTCCACCTGCTCGATTTCGATCCGGCGGGCTTCGAGTGGATCAGCGAGGAAGACGCCGAGCACAGCGTCCTCGCCTTCCTCCGCAGGGGCAGGGAGGCAGGGGATGTCGTGCTGGTCGCCTGCAACTTCACCCCTGTGCCGCGCCACAACTACCGCGTGGGCGTTCCCTCCGACGGGTTCTGGGTAGAGCTACTCAACAGCGACTCCCCGCGCTACGGAGGGAGCGGCCAGGGGAACCTGGGAGGGGTGGAGGCGACCCCTATTCCCTTTCACGGCCGACCCTACTCGCTCAGCCTCACCCTGCCCCCGCTCGGGGTTCTGTTCATGAAGCAGGGTCACAACTGGAACCAGTAGAAGCCGTAAGGAGCGAGGATGAGACCGTAGGGCGCATCCCCTACCAGAGGCAGCGTGTTCTCCGACAGGAGATCCATCGGCGCACAGCCTGCAAACCGCCCCAGGGGCATCTCCACACGCTGGATCTGACCCGACAGGTTGAACACCGCGAGCAGAACCTGTCCCTTGTAGCTCCGCGTGAAGGCGAGAACCCTTCGATTATGCGTCCTCAGAAACTCGATCGATCCGCGACCGAAGGCCCTGTACCGGCACCGTACGCCGATCAGCTTCCTGACCCTCGACAACAGCGAATCGGGTGATCGCTCCTGGGCCTCGACGTTCACCGTCTTGTATCCGTGGGGAGGGTCCTCCACGGGCGGGATGTGCAGGTGTGCCGGATCGGCCGTGGAGAAGCCGCCGTTGCGGTCGGCGCTCCACTGCATCGGGGTGCGCACGCCGTTGCGGTCGCCCA
Organism: Sphingomonadaceae bacterium; assembly: GCA_050261575.1. Lineage (GTDB taxonomy): Bacteria > Chloroflexota > UBA6077 > UBA6077 > UBA6077 > JBLNDL01. The sequence continues at coordinate 26,248 of JBLNDL010000048.1, forward strand.
GATAGATGTTGTCGCCCATGCCGATCTCGTCCCCGTAGTAGAGGATTGGGGTGCCGGGCATAGAGAGCAGGAGGGCATGCGCCAGCTCGATGCGCCCCAGATCGTTCCCCAGCAAGGGGGCGAGACGGCGCCTGATGCCACCGTTCAGCCGCATCCGCGGGTCCGGTGCGTACGTCCGCAACAGGTAGTGCTGCTCTTCCTCCGACACCTTGGACAGAGTCAGCTCGTCGTGGTTGCGGAGGAACACCCCCCACTGGCACTCGTCGGGGATCTGCGGAACCTCGCCGAGGATATCCTCTATGGGCTGTCCCTCCCCTCGTGCCAGCGCCATGAAGATCCTCGGCATCAACGGGAAATGGAAGGCCATATGGAACTCGTCGCACTCCCCGAAGTAGCTGCACAGGCTCGAGAGACGATGATTCGCCTCGGCCAGCAGTACCCGCCCCGGATACTCCTCGTCGATCATCCGGCGCAGCTCCTTCAGGAAGGCGTGGGTCTCGGGCAGCCCCTCGCAGTTGGTGCCGTCCCGCTCGAAGAGGTAGGGGACGGCATCGCAGCGGAAGCCGTCCACCCCCATGTCGAGCCAGTACCGCACGACCCCCTTCATCTCCTCCCGCAGCTCCGGATTATCGTAGTTGAGATCGGGCTGATGGAAGAAGAAGCGGTGCCAGTAGTACGCCTCGGCCGTGGGGTCCCAGGACCAGTTGGAGCGCTCCACGTCGTGGAAGATGATCCTCGCCTGCCCGTACCTGGCGGGATCGTCGCTCCAAACGTACCAGTCGCGCTTGGGGGAGTCAGGAGAGAGTCTGGCCTCCTGGAACCACCGGTGCTGATCGGAGGTATGGTTGAGGACCAGGTCGGCGAGCACCCTGAAGCCCGCGCGATGCGCCGCGTCCAGGAAGTCCCGGAAGTCGTCGAGGCTGCCAAGGTCCGGGTTGATCCCGTAGTAGTCGGAGATGTCGTAGCCGCCGTCGCGCATGGGCGACGGATAGAAGGGCAGCAGCCACAAGGTGTCGACCCCGAGGCGGCGGAGATAGCCCAGCTTCTCCATCAGGCCCCGGAAATCGCCCACACCGTCCCCGTTGCTGTCGTAGAAGGCGTGGACGGGGATCTGGTAGATGATGGCGTCCTTGTACCAGAGGTCGTTGGAGACAATCATGATCCCTGGAACCCCGCATAGCTCTCCGTGCAGCGACCCACCGGGTGCGGCAGCAACGCAGCACCCCAGGAAGCCCTGGAGACGACTCCCAGGTCCAGAGCCGCGCTTCCCCGTCGCCCATCGGGCCTGATGCCGGCTAACCTATACCACATTATACCCTTCCAGCCTACATGTGTCGAGTGGTTCCTAGCGGGGCTCTCCTGCCAGATCTAAGCAGGCATCTCCAGTTCACGTCAGCTTCTCTGGCTGAAAACGTGTACTCCATCTAGAGATATCTACTTGGATGCCGCGTCCCAAGTTGCGGGGCACAGGCAACACGATCATAATGGCTTGGAGGCTAGCCATTGGGAATGAGGCCGGCGAGGACGGCCCATCTGAGCGTAGGAGGACTGCATGGAGAAGGCGTTGGTGACCGGGGGAGCGGGATTCATCGGTTCCCACCTGGTGGACGCGCTAGTGGAGAGAGGGATGCGGGTCCGCATCCTGGACAGCCTGGAACCCCAGGTCCACGGCCTCGCTCGCGCACTCCCGACCTACCTGAACCCCAGGGCCGAACTGGTCCAGGGAGACGTGAGGGATCGAGAGTTGGTATGGTCGGCCCTGGAGGGGATGGATGTCGTCTTCCACCTTGCCGCGGCAGTGGGGGTCGGGCAGTCGATGTACGAAGTCGAGAGATACGTCTCCGTCAACACCCTCGGCACCGCGGTCCTGCTGGATCTCCTGGCCAATCGCCGCCCCGCGGTCCGCAAACTGATCCTGGCCTCCTCCATGTCCCTCTATGGCGAGGGCAGCCATCGCTGCCCGGAGTGCGGCCCCGCGGAGCCGCTACCCCGCAGCGAGGCTCAGATGCGGGGCTCCCTCTGGGACCCCCTCTGCCCCCGCTGCCGGCGACCGATGGTGGCGCTTCCCACTCCCGAGGAGAAGGCGCTCCAGCCCACGTCCATCTACGCCATATCCAAGAAGGACCAGGAGGAGATGAGCCTCTGCATCGGGCGGGCGTACGGCATCCCCACGGTGGCCCTGCGCTTCTTCAACGTGTACGGCCCCCGGCAGGCCCTGTCCAACCCCTATACCGGCGCTGCCGCGATCTTCTCCTCCAGGGCCCTGAACGGCAAGCCGCCGCTGGTGTACGAGGACGGACTCCAGACACGCGACTTCGTCCACGTCAGCGACATCGTCCAGGGTCTGCTGCTCGCCATGGATAGCGACGAAGCCGATTACGGGATCTTCAACGTGGGCACGGGCCGGGCGCTCTCGGTCCTGGAGATGGCCGAGATCATCTGCCGCGAGGTGGGTCCTGCGGGTCTCCGCCCTGAGGTGGTCGAGAAGTACCGGAAGGGGGACATCCGCCACTGCTACGCCGACATAACCAGGATCGGAGCACTCGGCTATAGGCCAAAGGTGACCTTCGAGCAGGGGCTGCGGGATCTGGTGGAATGGGTACGGCGGCAGCAAGCCGAGGATCGGGTGGAGGAAGCAGCCGCAGAGTTGGAGCGGCGCGGGCTGGTGAGCTAGACCA
>JBLNDL010000049.1:0-11323 GCA_050261575.1 Sphingomonadaceae bacterium
GTCGGAAAGGGGGACATGAGGGCGCAGGCCGAGCAGGTCTTCAAGAACCTGCGGACCGCCCTGGCAGCCGCAGGAGCCGGGCTGGAGCACGTCGTCAAGTGGAACGTCTACATCGTGCAGGGGCAGTCGATGCAACCCGGCTTCGAGGTGTTCCAGCGGGAGTGGGGAAGACGGCCCAACCCACCCGCCATCACCGTGCTCTTCGTGGCGGGGCTGGCGCACCCCGATTACCTGCTGGAGATGGATGCCGTCGCCGTGGTGCCGCTGCCGGGGAACCAGTAGGGGCGGAGCGCGGTATCCGCCCGTTCGGTTTTTGTCCAGGCGACAGCCATCGGGTCCTGTCTCGCGGAGGGTCTGTTGGTTACGAATCGCGGCGGGGGACAAGCCCCCGCCGTACTGCCACGGGAGATGGTGGCAGGCCCCCACGGGCGGCACCGATTGTCGTGGAGCGCTACCGTACCAGCCCCCCCGCAGCCACTCGGGCGAAGCTGACGAAGGGCTCCGAGAGGATCCCAAGGGCGAATACCGCCACCACCGCCACCGCCAGCGACGCGAACGCCGCGGCGGGGAAGCGCACCGGCTCCTCGTCCGGTGGCGCCACCAGGTACATCTGCCGGATCACGTGGGCGTAGTAGTAGAGAGACACTGCCGAGTTGAGCAGCCCCAGCACTACCAGCCACACCATCCCTGCCTGGTAGGCCGCCGCGAACAGGTACAGCTTGGCGAAGAAGCCCGCCATAGGTGGCAGCCCCGCTAGCGACAGCAGGCTGATGGCCAAGGCGAAGCTGAGCAGCGGCGCCCGCCGGTGCAGCCCTGAGTAGCCCTCGATCCGGTCGTCTGGGGCGATCCTGGAGGCCAGGATCACCACGGTGAAGGCCGCCAGGTTCGTGACGGTGTAGACCAGCAGGTAGAACATCACACTGGAGATGCCCGCGGCGGTGGCCGCCGCGACGCCCAGCAGCAGGTAGCCCGCGTGGCCGATGCTGGAGTAGGCGAGCATCCGCTTGATGTTCTGCTGAGTCAGGGCCACCACGTTCCCGAGGGTCATCGTCAGCGCCGAGAGCACCGCGAAGAGGGTGACCCAGTCGGCCTGGATGCCACCCATCGCCACCGTGAAGACTCGGATCACCACCGCGAAGCCGGCAGCCTTGGAGGCCACCGACAGGAAGGCCGTCACCGGGGTGGGCGCGCCTTCGTAGACGTCTGGAGCCCACATCTGGAAGGGCACCGCGGCCACCTTGAAGCCGAAGCCCGCCGCCACCATCGCCATGGCCAGCAGCAGCGCGGGCGATGTACCCTGCCCCACCGCCGCCGCGATCCCCGAGAGCTCGGTGGTCCCGGAGAGGCCGTACAGCAGCGCCATCCCGTACAGCAGCACCGCAGAAGAGAGCGCACCCAGCAGCAGGTACTTTAGTGCGGCCTCGCTCGACTTGCGGTCCCGCTTGGCGAGCCCCGCCAGCAGGTAGAGGCTGATGCTGGTGAGCTCCAGCGCCAGGAAGATGGACACCAGCTCCCGCGTCCCCGCCATCAGCATCATCCCCGTAGTGGAGAAGAGCATCAGCCCGTAGAACTCGCCCTCGGCGCCGGGGTTGCGCTCCAAGAACGCGACCGCCGACAGCGCGACCAGCGCCGCTGCCAGCAGGAAGGCGAGCTTGAAGAAGATCGCGAAGTCGTCCACCACCAGCATCCCGAAGAAAGAGGTGGTGTTCCGCCCCACCAGGGATACCGACGCCGCGGCCGAGGCGGCGATGCCCAGGAGGGCCAGGTAGAGGTTGGCCCGCTTCGACGTGGGCGGCAGGAAGGTGTCCAGCAGTATCACCAGGGAGGCGAAGACCGCCAGTATGAGTTCGGGTGCCAGCAACGTTACGTCCAAGTTCGTCTCAACCTCCGCGACTGAGTGACGAGTGATGAGTAACGAGTGATGAGCGACCTACTCATTACTCATCACTCGTTGCTCGTCACTGGAGAGCAAGGGCCGTCACGCCCGTCCCGATCACGTCGGTCAGGACGGACGGGTACACCCCCACGCCCACGATCACCGCCACCATCACCCCAACGGTTAACAGTTCCAGCCGGCTGGCGTCGCCCAACTGGGCCCACCTTGCAGGCAGCGGCCCCATGAAGACCCGCTGCAGCATCCAGAGCAGGTAGCCCGCCGTGATGACGATGCCGAACGCCGCCAGGATGGTGGCCGCCTGCCACACAGGGAATGCGCCGACGAACACCAGGAACTCCGCGACGAAGCCGCTCGAACCCGGCAGCCCCAGCGAGGCGAGCCCGGCTATCACGAACACCACTGCGATGGCCGGCATCCTGGCGCCCAGCCCGCCCAACTGGTCGATGATGCGGGTGTGGGTGCGGTCGTACACCAGGCCAACCATCAGGAAGAGCAGCCCCGTGATGGTGCCGTGGGTGAACATCTGCAGCACTGCCCCCTGGAGACCCACGCCGGTGAGCGCCGCCGTCCCCAGCAGCACGTAGCCCATGTGGCTCACGCTGGAGTAGGCGATCAGCTTCTTCAGGTCCTCCTGCACCATGGAGACGGCGGCCCCGTACAGCACGTTGACCACCGCCAGCACCGCCAGCCAGGGTGCCAGCTCCCGCGCCGCGTCGGGCAGCATCCCGATAGGCAGCCGGATCAGACCGTAGCCGCCCATCTTCAGCAGCACGCCCGCCAGCAGCACGCTTACCGCCGTGGGCGCCTCCACGTGCGCGTCAGGCAGCCAGGTGTGGAAGGGGAAGACGGGTATCTTCACCGCGAAGCCGACTGCCAGCAGCAGGAACACCGCCATCTGGAAGCCCAGCGCGTACTGCTGTGCCCCCACCACCGTCATGTCGAACGTGTTCATCCCCGAAGCGAAGAAGAGGGCCAGGATCCCCACCAGCATGAACACGCTGCCTGCGACGGTGTACAGGATGAACTTCATCGCGGCGTACTCGCGTCGCGGCCCGCCCCAGATGCCGATCAGCAGGTACATCGGCGCAAGCTCCAGCTCCCAGAAGAGGAAGAAGAGCAGCATATCCAGCGACGTGAAGACGCCCATCATGGCCGTCTCCAGCACCATCACCAGCGCGAAGTACTCCTTGGGACGTAGCTCCAGCCGCCACGAAGCCAGCACCGCGACGAAGGTGAGCAGCCCGGTGAGCACCACCATCGGCAGGCTGATGCCGTCCACGGCCAGGAAGTAGGAGACCCCGTACTCGGGTATCCACTCCGCCTTCTCCACCAACTGGTAGCCCGAGGCGGCCAGGTCGAACAGTGCGAACGCCTGCAGGGTGAGCGCCAGCACGGCCAGGGAGACCGCGCCCGCGATCCAGCGGCTCCACCCCCTCGGAGCGAGCATGATGGCCAGCGCCGCCGCCAGCGGCAGGAACACTATCGAGCTCAAGTAGGGCATCGCTACTCCTCTGTCACGGTATCCCGGTCGGGGCGCACACATGGGTGCGCCCTGGTACCCTAACGACGCCTCCCGTCCTGGCGCCGATCGGCTGGACAGACGCGCAGGTCTGCCCCTGCAGGGTCACGACGGCGGCCGGGGTTATCCCACCCCCGACGGGCCGATCGTCGACCGCCTGGGTTGTCGCAACCCAGGCTCCACCGGCTGATGGCCGACGGCTACCTCGCGAACTGTGCAGCCAGCGTCGCCAGGGCGATCACCACGGCCCCCGCGTACATCGCCCAGCCGTAGTTCTGCAGCCGCCCCGTCTGGATCTGCCGCAGCGCCGCGCCGCTCGCCCGCGTCAGGGCGGCGATGCCGTTCACCGCGCCGTCCACCACCCACACGTCGAACAGCCGCAGCAGCCTCGCGCTCCCCAGCACCGCCACCGCGACGATCCAGCCGTACAGCTCGTCGATCCAATACTTGCTCTGCAGCACCCGGTAGACGGGGCCGAAGGCCGCCGATACCCTCTCCGGCGACAGCGTGCGGGCGCCGTACATCAGCCAAGCGAGGCCGATGCCGGCCAGCGCCACCAATATGGAGGAGCCCATCACCAGCAGGTTGAGTAGCTCCGCCTCGCCGTGCCCCCCCTCCAGGAAGGCCGCGAAGCCGTTGCCCGTCAGCGGCGATCCCCAGAAGCCGCTGAGGACGCTCGGCACCGCCAGCACCATCAGCGGCACCGTCATCACCCAGGGCGACTCGTGCACCGAGTGATGAAGACTGGGGACTGACTCCCACCGCGGCGCGCCCCAGAAGGCGAGGAACCACGCCCGGAACATGTAGAAGGCGGTCAGGAAGGCCGTGAACAGCGCCACCCCGTACACCAGGTACTGGCCGTGGCCGAAAGCCGCCGCCAGGATCTCGTCCTTGCTCCAGAAGCCGCTCGTCACCAGCGGGAAGCCGGAGAGCGAGAGGGCAGCGATCAGCATGGTCGTCGCCGTGATCTTCATCCGGCTGCCCAGCCCGCCCATGAAGCGTAGATCCTGGCTGCCCAGGGCGTGGATCACGCTGCCGGCCGTGAGGAACAGCAACGCCTTGAAGAAGGCGTGGTTCATCAGGTGGAATATGGCTGGGCCCTTGGCCCCGACCCCCAGGGCGAGCATCATGTAGCCGAGCTGGCTCACCGTGGAGTAGGCCATCACCCGCTTGATGTCGTTGGCCACCAACGCCATCGACGCCGCCAGGATCGCCGTGAGCGTCCCGACGACCATGACCACGGTCATCGCCGCCGGACCCGCCTCGAAGATGGGGAATGCCCGCGCCACCAGGTAGACGCCGGCGGCGACCATGGTCGCCGCGTGGATCAGGGCGCTCACCGGAGTGGGGCCCTCCATCGCGTCGGGCAGCCATACGTGCAGCGGGAACTGTGCCGACTTGCCCACGGCCCCCGAGAAGAGCAGCACGCCCACCAGACCCATGAAGGCCGGATCGAATTGCCCCGCGGCGATCATCTCCTCCAGCCGGGCGAACTCCAGGGTGCCCGCGCGACTCCACAGCAGCAGGATGCCGATCAGCAGCCCGAAGTCGCCGAACCGCGTGACCACGAACGCCTTCTTGGCGGCCGCTGCCGCCTCCGGCTTCTGATACCAGAAGCCGATCAGCAGGTAGGAGCAAAGACCCACCAGCTCCCAGAAGACGTACAGCGTCAGCAGGTTGTTCGCCAGCACCAGCCCCAGCATCGACGCGCTGAAGAGGGAGATGAAGGCGAAGTAGCGGCTGTAGCCGGGGTCGCCGTGCATGTAGCCCTGGGAGTAGAAGATCACCAGCGCCGCCACGGAGGTTACCACCAGCAGCATCACCGCGGTGAGCGGATCCACCGCGAAGCCCATGGCCAGCGCGTTGCCCCTGCCTGCCAGCGGCAGCCAGGTGAGCTGCCGCTCCAGGTGCGCCCCCGCGAGCACCTCCTGGAAGATGGGCAGCGCCAGCAGGAAGGACGCCCCTATCCCGGCGACGGCGACGTAGCCGCTGAGCAGCCTCCAATGCCTGGTGAGGAAGGAGATCACCAGGAACGCCATCAGCGGGAACACCGGTATCAGCCAGGCAAGCTCGATCACGTTATTGCGCCCCCCCTACCACTTCATCAGGTCGATCTCGTCCACCTCCACCGTCTTCCGGTCGCGGTAGATGGCGACGACGATCGCCAGGCCGACGGCGGCCTCGGCCGCGGCTACGGTGATCACGAAGACGGCGAAGACCTGTCCCAGCAGCGGTACCGCCGAGGCGACGAAGTGGGAGAATCCCAGCAGCGTCACGTTCACCCCGTTCAGCATCAGCTCGATCGACATAAGGATGACCACAGCGTTCCGCCGCGCCAGCGCCCCGTAGAGTCCGATGGCGAAGAGGACGGCGCCGAGGATCAGGTAGTGGTTCAAGGTCAACGGGTAGAGGCTCATCGGCTCCTCAATCCTCTCGCGCAATCAGGATCGCCCCGACCATCGCGGCCAGGAGCAGCACCGAGGCCATCTCGAAGGGCAGCACGTAGCTGCCCAGCATCACCCGCCCGATCGTCTCGGTGGTGGGCTGCTCGGCGGGGGCGGCCACCAGCGGCCACCGCGTTCCCAGCACGGAGTAGGCCGCCACCGCCAGGAAGGAGACGGCAACCAGCCCCGCTGCCAGCTTCTTCCCCATCTGCCCGGGCCTTCCGGACTCGATCTGGTTGGGGGTGAGCATGATGGCGAACATCATCAGGATCATGATCGCCCCGGCGTAGATCAGCACCTGGACGACGGCCAGGAAGTCGGCCCTCAGCAGCAGGTAGATGGCCGCCACCCCCAGGAAGGAGGCCACCAGGAACATGGCGCTGTGCACCAGCCTGCGCGCCGTGACCATGCCCACGGCACCGCTCACGGCCATCAGACCGAAGGTGTAGAAGGCTATCGCCGCAAAGACGTCCGTCATTCTTCCCCCTCACCCCTGCCCCTCTCCCTCAATGGAGAGGGGAGAGGAGGAATCGAGTGTCTGGGGAGATCCCAGACCCCTCCAGATAGGGGCCCCCGGCCCCCTCTGGACTCCCCCGTCGAGCTACTTCATCTGGCCGAAGCCCGCCACCCGAACCCTCTGCTCGTCCACCTCGGGCGCGGCCATCACCGCCATCTTCTCGCGGTTCTGGTCAGCCTCCCGGCGACTGGCTACCGCTAGCTCCCGCTCCGGCTGCATCGTGAGCGCCTCGAAGGGGCAGGCCTCCACGCACAGCCCGCAGAAGATGCACTCCAGCAGGTTGTACTCGAACCTCTCCGGGTAGGGCGTCGGCTTGCCCTTCTCGTCCTTGGCCCGCACGATCTGGATGATCTCCACCGGGCACGCCTTGGCGCACAGCCCGCAGGCGGTGCACCGGTACCTGCCGGTGTCCGGGTTGACCACCAGGCTCACCCTGCCCCGATACCCCGTGGGCAGCGGGAGGACCTCCTCCGGGTACTGCACCGTCACCGGCCGTTTGAAGAAGTGCCGCAGGGTCGTCTCCAGCCCCTTGGCTATCCCAGAACCGAACATCGTCTATTCCGTCCCCTCGTAGCGGCGCACACACGCGCGCCCGCGCAACCTGCCTCGAAGCTGGGCGGACACGTAGGCCCGCCCTATGGTGAGACCCCTATCCCAGCGGGGGCGCACCCGTGTGTACGACCCCGTCGGTCGTACGCTTCGCCATGCGGCTCCGGGGGCGGGGATTCATCATCCCACCACCATCTGGTACACGCTCACACCGAGGCCCGTCACCAGCAGGTTCGCCAGCGCCACCGGCACCAGCACCTTCCAGCAGAAGCCCATCAACTGGTCCGCCCGCAGCCTCGGCAGCGTCGCACGCAGCCAGATCATCGCCAGGAACAGCAGCCCGGCCTTCAGCACGAACCAGACGTACGGCGGCAGGATCGGACCCTGCCATCCTCCCAGGAACACCGTGGTGGCGATCGCCGCCACCGCGAAGGAGTTCAGGTACTCCGCGAGGAAGAAGAGCGCCCACTTCATGCCGCTGTACTCGGTGTGGAAGCCGGCCACCAGCTCCGACTCCGCCTCCGGAATGTCGAACGGGGAGCGGTTCACCTCAGCGATCCCCGCGACGAAGTAGACCAGGAACGCCACCGGCTGGAGCACCACCAGCGGCAGCCCCGCCTGCGCGTTCACGATGTCCACCATGGAGAGGGAGCCCACTATCAGGATCGGGCTGATCAGCGCCAGCACCAGCGGGATCTCGAAGCTGATCATCTGCGCAGCCGCCCGCATCCCCCCCAGCACCGAGTACTTGTTGCCCGAGCCCCACCCCGCCAGCACGATGCCGATGGTGGTGATGCCCCCGAGTGCCACCATGAACAGCAGCCCCACGTTGACGTCCGCTATCGCCATCCCGTCCCCGAAAGGCACCACCGCGTAGGCCAGCAGGGAGGGGATCACCACCACGATGGGCGCCAGGAAGTGCACCACCGGGTCGGCCGTCCGAGGCCGGATGTCCTCCTTCAGCAGCAGCTTCAGCACGTCGGCCACCGGCTGCAGGAGGCCCCACTTGCCCACCCGGTTCGGACCCCAACGGTCCTGCATTCGGGCCATCACCCGCCGCTCCAGGTAGGTCTGGAGCATCACCGTCACGATCAGGAACAGCAGCGCCACCACGATCGCCAGCAAGGCCTTGACGGCCGCGACGGCCCAGCCCGGCAGGAAGCCGGCGAGCAGGCCCGCTATTGCGTCGTTGGCGATACCGAAGATCCCGTTTATCGCTTCCATCTTCGTTCGGGAGCCCTCACCCCGTGAACGTGTCCTCTGGCACGTTCGCGCTCTCCCAGCGGGAGAGGGGTACCGCGGAAGGCCCTACCGATCCACCTCCCCCAGCACGATGTCGATGCTCCCGAGGATCACTATGGAGTCGGCCACCTTGTGCCCAATCACCAACGGCCTCAGCACCGTCAGGTTGATGAAGCTGGGGGACCGAACCTTCGATCGGTAGGGGTTCGGACCGCCGTCGCTCACCAGGTAGTAACCCAGTACGCCCTTCGGGTTCTCGATCTCCGCGTAGGCGTCGCCCTTCGGCGGCCTCAGCACCTTCGGCAGGGAGGCGCGCGCGGGCCCGCCCGGCAACTGGTCTAGCGCCTGCCGCACGATCTTCAGGCTCTCGCGCATCTCCTGCACCCGCACCAGGTACCGGTCGTAGACGTCCCCGACGGTGCCCACCGGTATGTCGAAGTCGAACCGGTCGTAGATGGAGTAGGGCTCCGCCCTTCGCAGGTCGTAGGGGACCCCACTCGCCCGCAGCACCGGACCGGTGACGCTGTAGTCGATCGCCATCTCGGCCGGCAGGACCCCCACGTTCCGGGTCCGGGCCAGGAAGATCTCGTTGGTGGTCAGCATCCTCTCGTACTCGTCGATGTTGCGCGGCATCTCCTCGACGAACTGCCTGCACATCGGCACGAACTCCTCCGGCAGGTCCCTGCTCACCCCCCCGAAGCGGATGTAGCTGTAGGTGAGCCGCTGCCCGCTGACCAGCTCGAACATGTCCAGGATCTTCTCTCGGTCCCGGAAACAGTAGATGAAGGGGGTGTAGTAGGTCCCTACGTCGTTGGCCAGCGACCCCACTGCCATCAGGTGGCTGGCGATGCGGTTAAGCTCCACCATGATCACGCGGATGTACTCCGCCCGCTCCGGCACCTCTATCCCGGCCAGCCTCTCCACAGCCAGCGCGTAGGCCAGGTTGTTGGACATCGCCGCCAGGTAATCCAGGCGGTCGGTGAACGGGACCCCCTGGAGATAGGTGCGCGACTCCGAGAGCTTCTCCACCGACCGGTGGAGGTAGCCCATCACAGGCACCGCGTCCACGATGGTCTCGCCCTCCAGCTTCAACACCAGACGGAAGACGCCGTGGGTGCTGGGGTGCTGTGGCCCGAAGTTCACCACCAGGGTCCCGTCGTCCGTGTCCATCGGGAAGGTCGATATGGTTCGTTCCGTGCGGAGCGTCACCTCACTCATCGAGGAACCTCCCCGTGCTCGCCTCCCCGCGCCTCGCCCCGGCGTAGCCCGGCAGCCTCAGGTGCGGGACCAGCACGTACGACGGATCCTGCTCGAAATCCTTCCGCAGCGGATGCCCCTGGAAATCGTCCGCAAGCAGGATCCGCCGCAGGTCAGGATGCCCCACGAAGACGATCCCCATCAGGTCGTAGATCTCCCTCTCCTGGAACTCCGCGCCGGGCCAGAACGGCGTGAGCGAGGCGACCTCCGGCGCCTCCTCCCGCGGGAGGAAGCAGCGCACCACCACCGGAAAGGCGGAATCCAGCCGGTAGGCGTGGTAGATCAGCTCGAACCGGTCCTTCCAGTCCACCGCGGTGATGCTCATCAGCAGCCGGTATCCCAGGTCGTTCTTGATCGCCAGGCACGCCTCAACGAGCCTCTCCGCGGGCAGGGTCACCTCCAGCCGGTCGTCGAACGGCTGGAACTCCAATTCCGGCCCGATCCCCTGCAGCCTCCGTCGCGCCTCCTCCAGGATCTTCGGCAGCACGGGCAACCCCTCCACGGGGCCACCATCCCCGTTGGATCCCGTCCCCTGAGGGGCGCCTTCGATCGGGCCGGGAGCGCTACTCTCTGCCATTCCGCCTCCTCAGGTGCCTCTCCTTCTCGATCTTCTTCTGGAGCTTCATCAGGGCGAAGAGCAGGGCGTCGGGCCTCGGGGGGCACCCCGGCACGTAGACGTCCACCGGCACGAAGTGGTCGATGCCCGGCACCGTGCTGTAAGAGCCCTTGTACGGCCCGCCGGCCGAGGCACAGCTACCCATCGCGATGACGTACTTCGGCTCCGCCATCTGGTCGTAGATCCGCCGGATCATCGGGGCCATCTTCGTCGTCACCGTCCCGGACACGATCATCAGGTCCGCCTGCCGCGGCGAGGGGCGCATCACCTCCGCTCCGAAGCGCGCGATGTCGAATCGCGCGGTCATGGCGGAGATCATCTCGATGGCGCAGCAGGCCAGGCCGAAGCCCAGCGGCCAGAGGGAGTTCTTGCGGGCCCAGTTGACCAGCTCGTCCAGCTTGGCCAGCACCACGTTGTCCCGCACCTCCTCCGGCAGCTCCACGTTCTCCGGGCTCCGGGCTCCGCCCTCCGGGCGGCCGATGGCGGGATCCTGGGCTGGCCCCAAAGTCTCCTTCTCCTCGCTCATCTCATCTCCACTCCAGGGCTCGCTTGCGCCAAGCGTACACCAGCGCGACCAGCAGGAATGTGACGAAGATCACCATTTCGACAAGCGCGAAGAGACCGAGCTGGCGGTAGGCGACGGCCCAGGGGACCAGGAAGACGGCCTCGACGTCGAAGATGACGAAGATGAGGGCGAACAGGTAGAACTGGGCCTTGAACTGGACGTTGGCGGGGCCGAAGACCTCCGCGCCGCACTCGTACACGTCGTTCTTGTTGGGCAGCGGCTTCCTGGGTGCGAGCAGCTTGGCGATAAGGACGGGCGCCAGCGGGAACACCACCGCCACGGCGAGGAAGATCGCTATCGGGGCGTAAGAGTCCAGCATCGACTACCTCCGGACAGAACGGCGCGATCGCGGGCAGACGCGCGGCGCGCCCTCGACCGACCGCTGCTGAGACCTGCCGAGAATGCCAACCGGATGGGGGAGAGGGCAGATGGGGACCGCCGTGAGAGACCATCTTCGACTGAAAGATGGCGCGGAGGCAACCTAGCGGGGGCCAACATCGCCCCGGGGCCCTCCTGGCAGCAATCACCACCGCCAAGACTCCAACACCCCACACACGGCTTGGAGTATAGCACCCCCGAATCCCCGAGTCAAAGACCCGCATTGCCTCACAAATAATCTTACCCTGGGGGTGGTCGTTGCCTCACAATCCATCTTACTTTGAGAGGTTGGGGGATGGGAGTGAGGCGAGAGAGCAAGCACGAGGTGGCCGCGAGATG
>JBLNDL010000050.1:0-75253 GCA_050261575.1 Sphingomonadaceae bacterium
GCGGATCGCCCCCTCCCCGTAGCGATTCAAGGACCGATGGCGGGGGTGTCACCTTCCTTGCCCGCCTTCATCCAGAGCAGACTCAGCAGAAAGGTGGCAAAGAGGATCACGGACCCGCTGAGATAGGGATAGCTCGGGTTAAGGTCGTAGATCGCCCCCGCCCAGAGTGGCCCCACCACCCGCCCCAGGCTCACGAATGAGTTGCTCAATCCCATTGCCGCGCCCTGCCCAACCGTCGCGCGCCGCGACGTCAGCGAGTGGACCGCCGGCCGGAAGAAGGCCGTGATCAGGACGAACAGCCCCGTGGTGAGCAGCACGGCGACCAGGCTCTCCGCCAGCAGCAGAAGCAGAAAGGTCACGCCGCCGGCCAGCAGGCCGACCCTGATCACCGCCGGCTCGCCCCATCGGCTGGTCGCCAAGCCGGTCAACAGCCCGCGACCGATCAGCGAGACCACGCCGACCACCGTGAGGATCGCCCCCACCCTCTCCGGACCATAACCGAGCACGTCGAGGGCGTAGAGGCTGAAGATCGCCTCGAAGTTGCTCGTCCCGATCGTGCCGATGAAGACCAGCAGCAGCAGACCGGAGATGGGGCTCCGGAGGGCGCCCCACAGCTCGCCGAAGTCCACGAGACCGATCCTTCCCTGCGTCACGCGCTCGTCCGGCGGAAGCGTCTCGGGAAGCAGCAGTTGGATGAAGAGCAGCGAGAGCAGCGACAATCCGGCGGCTATGAAGAAGGGCGTCGAGAGCGAGTCGCCGGCCAGCCAGCCCCCGAGACCGGGGCCCAGGATGATGCCGAGGCCGGACGCGGCACCCAGCGCCCCCATACCTCCGGCCCTGTCCCTCTCTCCAGTGCTGTCTCCGATGTATGCCATCGCCGAGACCATCGTCGCCGACGCCAGCACGCCCGAGAGCGCCTGGGAGGCGAACAGCATCCACAGCTCGGTCGAAAGCCCGAACAGCGTCATGGAGAGGCCGTAGCCCACCATCCCGACCATCAGGATCGGTTTGCGCCCGGTTCTGTCGGAGATGCTGCCCCACAGCGGACCGAACAGCAGCTGGGTGAGCGCGCCAGTCGCCACCAGCAGGCCCAGGGCGCTGCCGCCAGCGCCCAACCGATCGACGAAGAACGGGAAGATCGGGATAACCATCCCGAAGCCCAGCATGACGACAACAAGGGTGAAGGACAGGACGATGAGGTTCTTGCGATTGCCGATCCGCGATTGTGCCCGCATTTTTGCCGTCTTTCGCGTCTCAGAATGCCAAGCAGAAGCTATCCGAAGATGTCGCAGACTGCGCAGATGTAGAGTTGGCCCTCTGCGAACATCTGCGCAATCTGCGGATCGGGTAGGGACTCCCAAGCACTTGGCCTGAGATTGAGTGCACAATCCGTCGTCATGCCCGCGCAAGCGGGCATCCAGGAGATCCTCTTATGGCCGTCTGGACCCCCGCTTTCGCGGGGGTGACGATGGCGACTCCATCTGGTAACAGTTGCTTAGTAGTCAGTTCTCGGGCAGCGTCACGGTACCCGCGCTGCCGTCCACGGTTATCACGTCCCCGCTGTGAATGCGACCGGTGGCCGCACCGGTTCCCAGCACCGCCGGGATGCCGTACTCACGCGCCACGATGGAGCTGTGGCTGAGCGGCCCGCCGACGTCCGTCACCACTGCAGAGGCTAATGCGAACAGCGGCGTCCATGCCGGGGTGGTGATGGCGGCCACCAGCACGTCACCATGCTTCATCTGGCCGAAGTCCTCGGGGCCACGCAGCACCCGCGCGGTGGCGGTCACCCGCCCCGGGCTGGCCCCGATCCCCTTGAGGGTGTTGCCCGCCTCCTGTATCGCTCTTGCCGGCATCCATCGGCTTATATCCACTCCCGCGAAGGTGGCCTTCTGCGGCAGGGAGACCGGCGGGATCAGCCGCTTCTCCGCCCGAATGCGAGCCCTCCGCGCCTCGACACCCTTACTCTTGTCGGGTAGCACCTTCTCGCCGGCATCCAAAGCGGCCACCAGCGCATCTAGCTCCTCCTCGGTCAGCCAGAACACCTCCTCCGGGCTTTGGATAGCGCCGGCCGAGGTCAAGCGACGGCCTAGCTCGAGCAGCATCTTGCGCAGCTGCGGCCACCCCAGCCCTACGTCGCCCAGCGCGTCCTCGCGCAATGGGGCATAGCGTTGCGCCCAATTCCGCAACCGGCGGAACCAGGCCAGCTTCCACCCCTTCAAACGGCTTTCCACCTTGCGCACAGCCTCTTCGCGGCGATCGGCCGCCTCTTGCTGGCGCCGATACGGGTCGGAGCCCTGGCCCTGGACCAGATGCCTCAGCGTCTCGATCAGCGGGGCGGGATCGTCGGCCGCGACCGGCTTGGAGAAGTCCAGGTCGTAGATCGCATGCCCGTAGCGATCCAGGTGGGCGGCAAAGCGGGCCCGAAACTCGCGCCACTCATCCAAGGGGACACCGGTAGGTGGGTCCGCCTCTCCCAGCCGGGCAGCGATCTGGTCCGACGTGCCGGCGACCAGCGCGCTGGCCAGATCCGGCCGCTCACGGCACCATTGGGCCAGGTCGTAGAGCGACTTCTCCGCCCGGATGGGCAGACTCTCGAAGCCGAGCATAAAGGTCAGCGCGGCTGGGTCGTCCGCTCTTCGCACCAGCTTGTCGTAGAACCAGGTGAAGACGGATTCGCTGAAATAGGCGGCCGGCAGGATGCCGGCCTGGAGCGCTTGGATGTAGTGATCTATCGCGGTGGAGAAGATCTCACGCACGCCCCTGAGCAGCTCGGTGGCCGGCAGCAAGCCCAACTCCTTCTCTTTCCAGCGAGCCACACACTCGGCGTACTTGGGGCGGGCCTGCTCCTTCCAGCGTCTGTCAGGCGATCTATACGCAAACATCGCAATACACGGCGTCAGGGCCAGTATCGCCAGCAGCTGCCGAGCGCTGAACGCTACGTCGTAGTAGGCGTAGTCGTTGATCATCACGACGAACTTCTCCGGGAACACGCTACGGCCCCCGAGGCGCGCCGCGAGCCGTTGGTACCCCCGGTTGATCTCATCCACCCCCATAGTGGCAAAGAGGGGCGTCAGGGGCTCCGGCATCAGCTCGATGATCGAGGTGCGGGCGTACTTTCCCTTAGGTTTGGGAAGCCTCCATTCCAGCGGGACGACGGGCTCGGGGGGCAGGGCCGTGATCGGCCGCGCCTGCAGAATGGCGAACTTGCCGCCGGTAAGCGCCCACTCGATGTCCATCGGCATGCCGTAGAGTCCCTCGATCTGCACGCCGAGGCGGGCAAGTTCCGCCGCCTGCCGGTCGTTCAGCACGGGTGCGCGGCGCAGTCTCTCCGGCGTGGCCCGTTCCTCCGCACCGCCCTCCGTGCGCACCGTCATGACGTGCTTATCGGCTATCTCGCGGGTGATCACCCTACCCGAGGTCTTCTCCAGG
The DNA here is from genome assembly GCA_050261575.1 of Sphingomonadaceae bacterium. Lineage (GTDB taxonomy): Bacteria > Chloroflexota > UBA6077 > UBA6077 > UBA6077 > JBLNDL01. The sequence goes on from JBLNDL010000050.1 coordinate 3,433, forward strand.
GTGATGGTGTCCGGCGTGACCAGGCCACCCACGATCGCCTCGCCCAATCCCCAGGTAGCCGTGATCATCGCCTGCCCTCGATCCCCGTTGACTGGGTTCGCGGTGAACAGGATCCCCGCGGCATCAGCGGGCACCAACAGCTGCACTACCACCGCGAGGCTCACGGAGGCCTGGTCGATGCCGTGCTGGGCGCGATAGCCGATCGCTCGCGCCGTCCACAGCGAGGCCCAGCAGCGCTTCACCGCATCCTGCACCGCGTCGAGGCCGTGTATATTGAGGTAGGTCTCCTGCTGTCCGGCGAAGGAGAGATCGGGCAGGTCCTCGGCGGTGGCCGAGGAGCGCACGGCGACCACCGGATCCTCGCCGGGCAGCTCCCCATACGCCCGCGCGACTGCCTCCTCGATCTCTGTGGGCATAGGAACACGGGCGAACAGATCGGCTATAGCGCGCGAGGCCGTCTCCAGGCTGGAAGGTTCCGACAGGTTCACGGCCTTCACCGCCTCCAGAATGGCGGGCTGCAAGCCATCCTCGGCCACGAACCGCCTGTACGCCTCGGTGGTCACATGGAAGCCGCCCGGCACCGGCAGACCGGCGCTCGCCAGTCGCGCAAGCGAGGCGCCCTTGCCTCCCACCTCCTCCAACGTAGCGGCCTGATCGGCCAGCGGTAGAGTGTATCGGTGTTTCATCTGTGTGCCTCCTCGCAAGAAGAGCCTTTCCAGACAGGGTTCACGGAAACCAGGATCAGGTTCAAGTCCCACAGCCGGTTCAAGATGCCGCGCAGGGCAGACTGATCGAGGACCGGACCGGTGAGTGTGGTGAGGAACTCCCCGTCGCCAGTTCGTTCGACGACGACCTTCATCCCGCCGAGCCAGTCGGACCAGCTATCGTCGAGACGGCCCTGCACGGTGATGCGGTAGCCCCATTGTCTGTCGCCGGCCTGAACGTCCATCGAATCAAACCTCGTGCCCCAGATACCTTCCATGCATACTGTACCGCTCGGCCGCGCTGGCCGGAACTAGCCGAAAGTACAGTTCGAGTATGGGGCCGGGGGCTAGCCATCCATCACGGCGAACGCGACACTCCCATCGCAAGGAGTCGGTGGCTTCGCGCAGCCGGGAGTCGACGCCCATGGCCCATCGGGATCGAGGCAGCCCCGACTCCACGGTGATCCCTGGCGTTGGTGCCATCGACCGTCGGGGTTCGGACAACCCCGACTCCGTGACTGGATGAGGCGACGTTGTATTCAACGCCGGCGGCGTTAGGGACGTGGCGTGAGCGAGCACGCGAGGCGAGCACAGCATCACCTCCGTCCAACACCGGGGCCGGGCGGACACACAGTCCCGCCCCTACACGTCAGGATCGTCAGAGTCACTGTGGTCGAGTACTAGCGAGGGGGGAAGCTCGACGCGAGGGGGAGCAGGCCCAGGCCTTGGGCTTTGGCGACCGCCTCGGTCCGGTTCCTGACACCGAGCTTGCCGAAGATGTTGCTCGTGTGGAACTTGATTGTAGGTAGCGACACCACCAGCCGCCGCGCGATCTCCTCGTTGGACAGTCCCTCGGCGACCAGCCGCAGCACCTCCAGCTCACGCTTGCTCAACGGCGGACCGGGATCAGGGCTCGGGGGTCGGGAATCGAACCCCGTGTGCCACGTTGCCGTGTCTCCGTGTCTCTGCGGCCCCGCGTCCCCCGGCCCCCCAATCCCTGACCCCCGATAGGCGGCCAGCAAGCGCCCGACGTACCCTGGACATGTTCGCCGTGACGCCGCCTCGTGCAGCAGGCGGGCCATCGGCTCCCCTTCGTCGAGGAAGATGCGGAAGAAACCCGCAGGTTCCGCCAGAGCCAGCGCGCGTTCCAACGATCGCATGGCTCTTTCGCTCTGGCCGAGAGTCCGCGCGGCCAACGCCATCAGCATCTGATACTCGATCACCAGCCCGATCCGGTTCGACTGCTCGGCTATGGGCAGCGCCGCTTCCAGCAAGGCGACTGCCTCGGCCTGGCGGCCCTCGGCCATCAGCAACCGCGCTGCCACGGGGTACTCATACTTGCGGATCCGACGAACGATGACGTCGTCGTTCTTCTCCAGCGTCGGCGGATCGACCTCCCCGCCGAGACCGTATCGCTCGGCCCAGCGCCGGACCCCCTCGAGGAGCGGCCCCGATCGGGACGAAGCGCCACTCTGCGCGATCTGCATCCGCGCCTCGGCCATATCCACCGCACGAACGACCAGGTCCGAGCCTTTGAAGCCGATCGCCACCTGCCGCATCGCCCGAAGAGCCTCGTGTGCGCCATCCCAATCCCCACGGGCCTGCCTGATGCGTGCTAGCGTCTCATAGGCCTCGATCGCCGTCACCGGTGCCCAGCCCTCGGCGAGCGCTATCCCCTCGAGCAGGTAGCGCGTGGCAACGTCGAGTTCGTTCCATTCGCGGGCGATCTCCCCCAATCCCATCAGGACCTGGCCGGCGATGGGCAGGCGATCGCCACTGCCATCGGTAGCCAGATCCAGCGCCTCCTCGAGTAGCGATCTCGCCTGCCGGAGGTCCCCCTCTCGGCGGCAGCATTCGGCCCTGTAGAACGCCGCGTACACCGCAGCCATCACGTTGCCCGTCCGGTCGCTGCCCAGGGCGGCGCCCTGCAACACCCGCTGGCTCGCTGCAACGTCGCCTTTGGTGTGGTAGGCGCTCGCCAGACACAGCGATGCCAGCCCCCTCAGGAACAGCTCGGTCGCCGGCAACTGCTCCAGGGCGGTCTGCGAGAGTTCGATGGCAGCGGCAACGTCCCCCCGATAGTAGGCCAACCAGGCGCGCAACGGCAGGGCAAGGGGGGAGAGATGCTCCTCTGCATGCGCCAGCCGCTCTTCGACCACACCTAACGGCGAGCCCCTCAACAGCAACACCCAGGAGTAATGCAGACACAGCGACGGCCTGGCCCGCAACTGCGCCTCTGGCAGGGCGTCGAGCCACTTGAGGAGAGTCGTAGCTTCGCTGCGCATCAAGGTTGCCTCTGCGACCCGTTCGATCAGTTGCGCCGCCCGCTCGAAATCCCCCGCCGCCAGCGCATGGTCGATCGCCCCAGCTAGCAGCCCGTTCTGCTCGTGCCATGCGCTGGCCCGACGGTGCAGAACCGCCACTGATACCCGACCACCGTGGCCTTGCTGCCGCGGAGCCGACGTTGTCCCTAACGCCGGCGAGGTCGGGGGCGCCCCTGCCCCCTCGGGAGAATCGTAGGGGCGTGCCAGGGCCATGCGACTCTCGCCCAACTGCTTCCGCAGCAGATCGGCGAAGAGACGGTGGTACCGATACCACCTGCGCTCGTCGTCCAGGGGCACGACGAACAGGTTCGCACGCTCCAGCTCTTCCAGCATGGCCTGCCCGCCTCCCTGTCCACCAATCACAGCATCGCATAGCGGACCGGTCAGGCGATCCAGTATGGAGGTCTCGAGCAGGAAGTCTTGAACCTCCTGCGGTTGCCGCCGGAGCACTTCATCGACTAGGTAGTCCAGAACGAAGCGATTGCTCCCGCTGAACTCCTGGATGAACCGATGCACGTCGGCGCGGGAGCGGATGGAGGTCGCAGCCAACTGAAGGCCGGCGATCCACCCCTCGGTGCGCGACACCAGCGTCGTGACGTCGCCGGTTTCCAACCCCAGCCCCATCACCTGATTCAGAAAGGCGAGCGCCTCGTCGGGCTTGAATCGCAGGTCGCTCTGGCGGATCTCCACCAACTGCCCGCGTGCCCGCAGCAGGGCGAGGGGTAGGGGTGGGTCGGCCCTCGAGACGATCACCATGTGCATCTGCGGAGGCAGATGGTCCACCAGGAAGGCGACCAGCCGATGGATCGGCTGAGCCGAGACCAGGTGGAAGTCGTCCAAGATCAGGACAAGGGGATGGGAGATCGACTGCAGCCGGTTCAGCAGCTCCGTCTGGAACGCCTCGATCGAGCCTGACGCCCCCAGCCCACCAAAGCGATCGGCACGCACCATCCGCAGCAGGTCGCCGGCCAGAGATGGGTCGATCCCCTCGAAGGAGGCGCAGAGGTGGCCGAGAAAGCGCGCCGGATCGTTGTCGGCTTCGTCCAGCGAAAGCCAGGCTACCGGGAGGGCGCGTTGCCTCGCCCAGCCGCTGAGCAGCGTGGTCTTGCCGTAGCCGGCGGGCGCTGAGACCAGCGCAAGTCTCCTGGAGAGGCTCTCGTCGAGCAGGTCGAACAGTCGCGGCCGCACTACCAGGTCCCTCCGGACGGGAGGGACCTGCAGCTTGGTCTTCAGCAGATCAGGGACGTTCATAACGAATCATTGTATCACCCGGGCAATCCCCTTCGAGGGCAACCGTGTCCGCGGCGTGGACTCAACGCTCCTCCCCGTCGACCAGCCGAGTCCATCCGAGGGGCTTGTCCCGCGGGCCCTCGACGATCTCGGCAACCAGGGACACAACTTCCACGCCGCGGCGGGACCGACCCGAACGACCCAGTCCGAGGGCGAATGGCCTAAGTCTCCGCCACCTCATGCCTCGCTTCTGCCCGGACGGGCATCAACGGAACTCGGCCAAAACCACTATCCTGGCACCCTCGGCCACCTTTGCCCTGACCCGGACCATCTGCCACTCCCAGCATCATATGGCGGCGTGGCGTGGACGCGCCATCTTCGGCCAACGTACCAAGCAGGCATCTCCAGATAGAGTGCACGTTTCCCGCCACGAGTGTCGACACGAACCAGAGATACCTACTTAGCTCGCGACGAGGGAGACGGGTAAGACAACAAGAGACCCACGAGCTTGAGCTCGTGGGTCTCTCCTGGTCGGGGCGAGTGGATTTGAACCACCGGCCTCAGCGTCCTGAGGGAGGCAACAGTACGTGAATTGCTGGTAGATAGTGATGCTCTGCTTACACCGGAGGATACTTGTCCCACCAGACTTGGGCCCACGAGTCGACGAAGCCAGTACGGGAAATGCGATCGCCACAGCGAGTACCACCAACACCCAGATCGTATCCGCGTCTACCGCCTCCGCCAGATGTGATGGGACTACTCAGTCTCAAACCCTTGGCTGGTGAAGCCGAGGGTGCGGCCGTTCTCCGTCACGATGCGCACGACATTCTCAGGTACGCCGCCGGGGACATCCGCCTCAATCTCCAGCGTCACCTTCACTCGCGAGCCGGGCAGCCCCACTAGATGCGAGATCACCTCGTCGGCAATCCTGCCAGCATCTCGGCCTGTTCGAGTCGAGTCGAGGGTAACGGTGCCGTGGTATCGTTTGGGCAGAGCAGGGCGCGGCAGTGCGCCGGTGTCGTCTCCTCCGGCAGTCTCCTTGCCAAGCTTCCCATTCCCCCACGTTCCCACAGACGTACCCGTCGAGCCACCAGGGCTATCGGGTGGAGTATCTGTCCGCCTCGCAGCCTCCGCGGCGTCGGCCTCGCGCTGCCTCGCAGCCACCTCCGGCCGCACCAGCAGCCCCGAAAGGCTCGTCCCACTTATCTGGATGGGCTCCCCGCAGCGCAATCCGCGGTAGCGTGCGGTGGTTTCGTCGTAGCTGTCGGCGTAGGCGAACGTCTCCGGGTTCCAGGTGAGCAATCCGAGCCCGGACCGAATCGCCCCGGCCAGCACCTCGGGTCCGGACAACCGTGGAAGGTAGATGTAGCGCGCGAAATCCTCCGCGAGCTGCTGCACGGCTACGTGGTCCCCGCGCCACAGCGGTATGTTGTCCATCTCCATCCGAAGCCGGGTCCCGGCAAGCGAGGTCACCAGCAGTTCGTCGTTGCGGAGCTTCTTGCTCGCCCTGACCGCCAGCGCGTCCGTCCCCGACAGCCGGAAGGCCTGCAACTCCACCCGGTCCCTCGTGGAGGTCTGCACCGGCACCAACAGCCACTGGTACGCCTCCGGCAGCCGCGCCGCCACCGTCCCATCCGCCGCCTTAAGCTGCATCTCCGCCTGCTTCACCTGGTGCGGGTCGAGGTTCAACGCCTCTCGCTCGCCCAGGATCGACTCCCACGCCAGGTAGCGCCGCACCGCCTCGTCCAGATCCTGCAGCCTCGTGCTGTCCACGGCCAGGAACACCAGCGTGTTCTGATACTTCCGCGGCACGTTGCCGCGAGAGCCCAAGATCTCGTTCGCCGCGATCTCGGCGGCGCACCCCTTGTCCCGTCCGTAAGGATGATCCAGCCCGAGCACCACCAGCCGCACGTTCATATCGTCCGGCACGTCCGCGCTCGACTGCGGCAGCGGGTGAACCCGGCCAAAATCGCCCGTGCTGCGGAGATCGGCGCGCAGTCGCTTTTCCAGCTCCTGAGCCACCTTGTCTGGATTGCGCTTAAGCTGCTCGGCGCGGTCCTCCGCCAGCTTCGTCACCGTCGGCTGCGTCGAGTACCAGTAGCGCGCCCCGTCCTGGTATAGGTAGGTCGCCGAACCGCTCAGCCGCCGGAGCGCGTCGCCGAAGATCGCTGGCGACTCGCCCGGCATCACGCAGCCCAGCTTTACCCTGCGGTCTTCCAACCCCCGGTTGGCAGCGGTGGTAATCGGCGCCGAGCCGAGGTAGATGGTGCGCGCAACCCGGCGGGTGGCGGCATACTTGCCCAGGTTGGGCACCTCGCTGTCCAGCCGCAGCGGCAGAGCGCTCGGCCCGTCCACATCCTTCTCGATCACAGGCACCCAGTTATCCGAGAGGTAGCGGGTCAGCTCGGACTGCACCCGAGGATCGTCGATGGCTACGTTGGCTGGCAGGATCAGTGGGTTGCGGTCGCCCCTTTCCCAGAGACTGTGGATCACGGCCGCCATCAGCCGCAGCACACCACGAGTGCGCTGGAACTTAACCAGCGTGGACCAGTCGGTGTACAGCCGGTCGAACAGCTCCGGGTGGATCGGGTAGGCGGCGCGCAGCCGCTTCTCGTATTCGGAGTCGCGGCACTCCGGAGGGAACTCCTGGTGCTGGGTCCGGTAGAGGTCGTAGAAGGCCCTGGCTACGGCGTCGCGGGCGACGAACTGCCACTGCTCGACCAGCGGCTCGAACAGCCGCTGCCGCACGATCTCGAAGCCCTCCTCGGCGCTGGCAGGCCGCCAAGACGCCTCCACCCGGCCGACGGCGTTCCGCAGCCGGTCCAGCGCGGCTCGACCCCGCTGGCCGCCCACCTCCACGTCGTCCGCCTGGGTGTGGGGCGAGCCGGCAGCGTCGGAGGCCGGAAGACTGATCACCAGCAGGCAGTTCTTGGCCGCCCTCGCCGACTCCGTGAGCGCCTGGGCGAAGGTGAAGTGGGTCTCGAAGTCCCCGGCTGGCAGGTCCGAGGTTTCGTGGAGCTGCCGGGCGTAGGCCACCCACTCGTCTATCAGGATCAGGCAGGGGCCGTAGTCGTTCATGAGCTGGCGCAGCGCATCCCCTGGGCTGGTAGCCCGCTCGTCGTCAGCCTGCACCCGCTCGTAGGCCTCCCGGCCCCCAAGCTGCCAGGCCAGCTCACCCCAGAGGGTGCGAACCAGGGTGCCGTCGGGCTTCAAGCTTGGGTTGCCGGGGGAGATGCGGTTGCCCACCAGCACCACGCGGTTAACCTTCGGGAGCGCGGCTGGAGCCTCCGCCTCCTTCAGCACGCCCTCGAGGCCGGGCAGATCGCCCGGGGCGACGCCGGAGAAGAGGTGGTAGAGGGCCAGCATGGAGTGGGTCTTGCCGCCGCCGAAGTTGGTCTGGAGTTGCACCACCGGGTCGCCGCCGCGCCCAGTAAGCCGCAACAGAGCGCCTATCAGCAGCCGCTTCAGGCTCTCCGTCAGGTAGGTGCGGCGGTAGAACTCCACCGGGTCGCGGTACTCGGCCGTACCCTCCCACAGGTGCACCTGCCACAGGTCGGCTGCGAACTCCGCCTGCTGGTATCGACCGCTCGCTACGTCCGGGTGGGGGCTGACCACCTCGCGCCAGGGCTTGAGGCCGCCGGTGGCCTGGCTCTCTATCACGGTGCCGGCCGATCGGCGCCTCTCAGCGCGGGCTTGCTCGTCGAAGCGCACCCGCAGCAGCTCCATCTTGGACTTCTCGATCTGGGCAGCCTGGGGAGCGGAGATGGCGGTGAGCAGCCGCGCGGCGGAGTCCAGCGCACGGTAGGTGTCGTCTGTGGAGAATGGCTCCTGATGCGCCCACCTGTTGCGCACCTCCCGCAGCTCGCTCACCAGGCTGCGCTCGGCATGTCCGAGGGTCTTGCGGAACACCGCGTTCCACTGCTCCCACATCATCCTGAGGAGGGCGGCGACGTCCAGCTTCGGGGTATCGTCCTCCTCGGACCAAGCCACGTCGTTGGTCCAGTTGGCCGTGGTGGCGGTGATCCAGTACTTGCCGTGCTGCTCTTGCAGCTCTCGCTCCACGAATGGGTACAACCCTTCCTTCAGAAGGCCGAGGGCTGCGCCGACGCGGTCGTGATTGGTGGTAGCCATCTCTACTCTTCCTCCCTAGGCTTCCCAGGGTGTTGCCTTGGGCTGACATAGGGCGCTCCTTCGGGGCTAAAGAACCGCCGAATCTCGAAGAAGCAGCAGCCCAGCCCTTCTCGTCAGAGCAACTGGGCTTGCGAGGGGTGAACGGCTTCGCCCTCGCGCGCAAGTCGGATTATCTCGGGCCAACTGATTGCCAGGCTGTTGTAGGATAGCGCCTCCTTCGCCCACTTCCGGCGCTCGCAGATCGTGTAGAGCCGGTAGGCCAGGTCGCGCGCGCTCTCCGCCCGGCTCCCCAGCCTGGAGACCAGCTCCGCCGCACCGTCCTCGCCGTGCTGTTCCAGCGCCCGGATCAGGTGGTGCGCCGTCTCCCACACCGTCAGACGCTTCTTTGAATCGGGGTCCCAGTCTTGGGGGAGCTCCGAGGGGCGGAACAGCCGAACCTTGCCGGCTCTCGATGTGAGTATGCCGGCCTCCGACATGGTCTCGACGCTGGTGTTCTTCGCCTTGGTGAGCGTCTCAGCGACACCGAACTCACCTGTGTCGAAGGCGTAGCTCTCGAACCAGGCCAATGCCCAGCGGGTTTCGGCGTCGAACTCGCCCTCCTGTTCGGCGAGCACCTCGTCGAGAGTCTGATTGATGAGCGCGAGTGCGTCTCGCACAGAGAGCGGTTTGCCCTCGGCGTCGAGCACACGGCTGTAGCGGGTGTAGACCGCCATGCCCGGGCCGATGGCCGCCTGCGCTAGGTCCACAGGTGCAATGTTGCCCTCTTGCAGGTGAGCGAGGGCGATGGGTAGCTCGGCTTTGAGCGCGGAGATGAACTCACGGCGTGTGGCGGTTGGATAATCACCTAAACGAGGTCGGCATACAAGGATAATGCTAGAGGCAAGCGCGTTGCGCTTTGTCTTGAGGTTGCTGGTGTACTCGGTTCGCATAGGCCAAGTGCCGCTTACTCCGAAGCCAGCGCGAGTGGCCGCATCTAAGAAGGTCTCCCACCCAGTACTGGCAGTTCCCAAATCGTCTTCGGTCTTGGACTGTCTGAAGGCGTAGTAGATGGTGACTGGGAACGTAGGGTGCACCTGCTCAGCAAGGCGCTGCATTGCTTTGCCCATTCTTTCAAGGAAGAAAGCACCTGCCTCCTCCTTGTTCTCGTGACGATAAGCGAACGCGACAATCTCTTCAGCTTTGGGTACAGCGAGAGTGGCAAAAAGGTCAGGGAATATTGGTTTCAGAGTGCGACGAAGCCAAATATAGAAGAAGTCAGAAAGATCCGCATAAGGAACGTTGTCGAAGTATGGTGGATCCGTCGAGATTACTTTACCGTAACTAAGGTCCTGTCTTGTTGCATCCAGTTGGCGAGCTTGGCCTTCCTCACACGAAGGCAGACTCCACAGAGCGTTGGTCAAATACTCGACCTGCCCTGTGAAGCTGCCAGACGACTCACTGAAGGGGTTGCCTTCTACATAATCCCAAGTCATGGAAAGAGCTTGTCGCGCAAAGACCTGCTGAACGTTCTCGCCGAGAGGGTCCCAGAAGTTGAGCGTGGCTGAACGATTCGCTTGGCGGCTTACGCACATTCCCAAATACATCGTCAGCGCATCAGCATATTCGGAAGTTGACAGGTCATTTCTTCTGGATTCACGTCCATCCGCAGAGAAACCGAAGTCGATGGCATCCTTCCTTACTTGCTCGCGCGCATCTTGAACGAGATCTGACAAGGTAGTTAATGCCATTAGCTGACGATTCGTAAATAATTGTGAGAACTTCTCTATTCCATAAGGCTTAACACCGATGTACTGGGTGCTGCCCGAAATCTCAACATCCGGTACCCAGCTCGGCTTGTCCTGCTTCACCATGCCTTCCATGGCATCGGGCGGCGATAAATAGATTCTGCCTCGCTGACCCGCGGCGGCGATCGCCATTAACCGCGTTCCCATGCGTCCTGCCTTTCCCTCGGCCTTGATGTAGTCACCGGATATCGGAATGTCGGACATCAAGCATCTAAAGTTGGCCCCACTTAGCTTGGTGCCGTTCTTTGCGGCTTCAGGGTCCTTCGGCTTGCCCACCTTCACAGTGAACCGATAGCTATCCCCCTCGATCACCGGCTCTACGTACGCTTCCTTGCCCGGCTTCGTGGAGAGCATGAAGGTGGAGGCGAGCGGGACGTCGACATGAGCGAAGGCGGGGTTCGGGCTCTTCACCGTCCGCGCCCAGAGCCAGGCGATCACCGTGAGCTTCTTCCCTACATACGGCTTCAGGTCCGGCCGCTCCCGCGCCATCTCCTCCGTGACCTCGGCCTTGGGATAGAGATGGCCGATCCGCTTCTCCGCCTCGTCGCGCATCCACCTCCCGTAGTAGCGGACGTCCTCGGCTAGCCCCTGGGCTCCGCGCCACTCCCGCTCCATCAGTCGCTTCTCCTTGCGTGCCTCGGGGTTCACCGGCGGCCGCCCCGCGAACTTGGGCGGGATCTCTATCATCGCCTTATTGATCAGCACCGCCACGGGGTTAAGGTCGCTGGCATAGGACTCTAAACCGAGCCGCTGTGCCTCGAGGGGCAGCGACCCACCGCCGGCAAATGGGTCGTGGAAGGCGGGCAGCTTCTCCGGGTTGAATAGCTCCTTCGCGCGGGGGTGGTCGGCGTTGTCCATGCAAGCCCGGCGCCAACTCTTCCAGATCTCATCTCGCGCCCTCTGGAGCACCTCATCGTTGGTGGTGTTCTCCCATTTCACCAGCTCCTCGATAATGCGGAACAGCCGCTGCCTCTCCCTCTCCTGCTCATCTTCAGTGGGGAACTCTTCCGGGCAGCTCGACGGGTCGTCCACCATCTGGGCGAAGATCACCGCACGCGCAGCCGCCAACGGCCGCCTCGCCCACCAGAGGTGCAGGGTGCTGGGGTGGCCGTGGCGGATCGACTTCTCCCGCGCCGAGGCCTCGTTGATCGCCTTCAGCGGCAGTGCGACCTCGATAAGCTTCTTCCTCGTAACAGTCATTCGTACTCCTTGGGCTCCCGGGTACTGGCCCAGCTCCGGTGGATGAATGTCGGACGTTTCGGAACACAGATGGATGATGGATCCCCTCGCCGGCATCTACAGAAATGGCTGGGTTTTGCGCCGAGACCGGGCGACTATTGCGCCGAATTGCGCTTTAGGAGAGTTGGGAACAAAGAAGCCGCCCCACGATCACACAGCCATTTCGTCACGGCGAGGCGGTCTTCGCCACGTACTTCTGATGAGGGTGCCGGGGCTGCCCGGGATAGAGATAGGTGAGCCGACCAGAGGCAACGAGTGCGTTCACAGCTCTCCTGATATGCTCACGGCTGCGCTCCAATACCTCGCTCAGTTCCTGAACCGAAAGCGGGACACGGCCACACAGCGCGACGATAACGTCATCCAGAGTCTCGGGCCTCAAGCGCCGGTGAGCCCTCGCCGGTCCTGCGATGTCGAGCAACTCCCGCCGCAGGGCCTGGGCACCGCCTCCGCTATCCCCTATGCCCCGGCCGCTATCCCCCAAGCTTTCGCCCTTATCCCCCAAGCTCTGTCCCTTATCCCCCAAGTCGGTCTCGGCGAGCACTGCCACCAGAGCCTGATCGCCCTGTCGGGCAGTGACACCTATGTCAGAGGTCGAGCCTGGCTGAGCCTTGGGACCCAGTTCGTATCGAGCACCCCGCCCCGCCCCGATGATCTGCAGCAGTCCACGATCGCGTAGGTTACCCAGTACCCTGGTCGCGTCCGCAGGATGCTGTCCGGTAAGGCTCCGAAGGCCGACGTTGTCCACGTAACCCTCGTGTTTAGCCATAACGAGCGCCAACTGTTCAGCCTCGCTCCACCCCCCGCCTATGGCGTGCAGCCAGCCTCTATCCTCCTCAGACAGCATATGTGCGTGGCGAAGTTGCAGGCTGAACTCGTAACGCTCCGTGCCCACCTCGACTGAAGGCATGCGAAAGCCTAGATCACGCCACGCCCTGACGATCCTGGACATCCCGCTGCCGGCCTCCTCGGCCAACCCAATAAACCGGAACATTCTCACTAGGTGGGGATTGCGAGGATCGGACCGGTCTCCTGTGAACAGGTCGATCTCGGATACCCGCGAGCTTCCGGGATTACGAAACAGGTACCCGTCCGGCGAACGCTTGACGAGGGAGGTCTGAGGCTCGGCATAGTCGGCATGAACCAGAAGGTTCACGAGAGCTTCACGGAGAGCGACATGCGCCGGCCCCTCGTCAATCCTGACGCCTCCCTCCAAGCGGAAGGGCACCTGTTGCCCCTCCACCAGGCGAGGGTAGATGGCATCAAAAGCGCCGAGAAGATTGCCTTCCCACACTACTCGGTCATCCCAACGAGTCTGGATAATCTCATCCTCTGAGACCAGCCGGTAATCGATAAGGTGACGAGTTCGCCAGGCAAGTATCGACTCCGGCCTACCGAACATGAGCAGTCCGGCAACGGTTATTCCTTCCTCGCCGGTTTCCTTGTGCCTTGCGAACCCTCCTATGGTCTGAAGAAAGCGTTGGTCATCGTAGTCGTTCCATGGGTTCCCAGGATTTCGCGTTTGGAAGCGCCGCCTGTAGCGAGCAAGCGTCTCCAGCTCCAGGTCATCCCAACCATAGCCCTTCAGAATGGTGGAATCGGCCGCAACGTCCGACGCCTCGCGCATCATGCGGTCAACCTCCGGTTTCGTGCAGTGGTAGTCGCCGGAGTGTCTGCGCACGTAGGTGCCGTCGTAAGGGTTGCCACCGATATATACGGGCCGCATCCTCCTCGGCGCTGCAGGTATCCTCAGCACGATCACCTGCTTGTTGCCAAGCGACTCTATCGTGCTGTCGTTCGCCCCGCAGACCTCACAACTGATCCTCTGTCGATTTCGCATTTGATCGTGGATGGACTTGAGCATACCGGATGGGTTTGCTACACCTCCAACCGTAAACTTGCCCTCCAGTTCATCCACACCAAGAACGATCCATCCGCCGCTGGTGTTGGCGAAGGCACTCACTGTGGGCCAAAGGTCTCTGGGTATGCCTCCCTTCGCCGACTTGAACTCCAGCTCCAGGGACTCGCGCCCCTCAAGCCTCTCCATGAGGGTGGCCAGCAGAGATGGTATGGCACCAACCACGTTCACTGAGACACCTCTTCCTCGATGCACGATAGAGGGCGATCCTCTGTGGCCATTATGCCGGCTCCTCCGCTCGCGCCAGCAACTCGGCCAGGTCGTAGTTCACGCTGGTCACCCCGAAATCAGGCTCGCGCTGGAAAGGCCGGCGCAGGTAGCGCACTCGGTGCGTGCCCTCACCGAACTCGACAATAGCGAGAATGAAATCCTCGGGCTTGTTCAGCGAGAAGAGCACCTCGTTCCGGGTGACGGTGATCGTGTCGGCCCCGGCCACGCGCCCCTTTACCTCTATGAAACGCAATCTGCCGGTGCCAGGCACGCGGCTTTCGATGTCGTAACCCAGCTTCTCGGCCTCGCGATCTAGCGGCTCGTAGCCGAGCGCTCGCTCCGTCGCCATCACGATCTCACGAGCCCTCGCGGCCGACTCCTGGGTGTCTACCGATGGACTCGGTGGCTGTTGTGGCTTACCCATCATCTTCGCGATCAGCCCCGCCGGCACCACCAGCATCCCACCCAGCACCACAGGCGGCAGTGGCGAGATCTGTCGCTCCAGCTTCAGCTCCTCCATCCGCTTCTCCAGCCGCGCCTGCAGGGCATCGGCTCGCCTGCGCGCCTCTCCCGAGTTGAGCCGATCGCCCACCTTGCCCGTTCGCTCCTGGAGCTTGAGCTGCTCGGCCCGGTAGTCCCAGTAGCTGATCTCCTTGGTTAGCCGATCCTTCACCGCCGCCTCGGTCTTCGCCACCAACTCCAGCTTCCGGCTGCGCACCTCGGCGAGGTGCTCCGGCACCACCGTTGCCACAGCGTGAGCCCTCGCCTTCTCCTCCAGATCGCGGCTTATCCAGCCGCACTCTGGCCGGGCCAGGATCTCCTCGACGCTGGGCTCGTCCTCGGCGAGAGGCCGGTAGTCCAGGTAGGGAGCGTAGTGCAGGTGGCGGGCGTTGCCGGCCCCGTCCAACTCCACGTACAGCATCCGCTGCGATACGACACGCCGGTCGCCCGAACGGGTGAGGCTCGCGTCCTGAATCGCGTGCTCCAGGTAGAACACCACTCGGGGATCGACTCCGGGGTCTCGATCGTCCACCAGCACCGCGCCCCGGCGCAGCAGGTCGCGGTGGCGCTCCAAGGTGAGGTCGAGGGTGGCATCCAGAAGGGGATGCCCCGGACAGACGAACGCGGCGAGGGGCTGGCCTTGCGGCGCGACCAGCGACTTCTCGAATGCGATCCGCTCGTATCTCGGCAGCACCGGCTCACCTAGACCGATCAAACGGTCCCGCTGGCGGACAGGGGCAGGGACGTGGGTGACTTCGTATCGGCGGGGCTCGCGCTGTCTAACCACGCCGCCCAACCGCTGAAGAGCCTCAAGGAAGAAGGACTCGATGTAGTGCGGCTGTAGGCGCCGGGCTTCGGCCCGCTCCATCTCCTCGCGGACCCGGCGGACCCGGCTCGCGTCCATAGCGTCCTGCACGAGCGCACGCTGCTCCAGCAGCTCCTGAAGATGGTCGCGGTCGAACGCGTTGGACACGACCTGCGTGAGTCGCGCCCGCACCTCGGGCTGCTCCCCGTAGCGGATCGCTTCGATCAGCAGCTCGCGCAGCGGCTTGCCCTCAAACTGGATCCTGCCAAGAACGTCGAAGACCTGCCCGCCTAGCGCCTCTCGCGCCTGCTCAAGCTTGTCAAGCAGGGTCCGGTACACGTCGCCCTCGCGCGTCTCCTCGGCCACCAGGTTCCACAGGTGGCACACCTCAGTCTGCCCGATCCGGTGGATTCGGCCGAAGCGCTGTTCGATCCGGTTGGGGTTCCAGGGAAGGTCGTAGTTCACCATCAGGTGGGCTCGCTGGAGGTTGATGCCCTCACCTGCGGCGTCGGTGGCGACCAGCACCTGCACCTCGGGGTCGTGCTTGAACGCCTCCTGCGCCTTCATCCGCTCTTCACGCCCCATACCGCCATGGATGGTCACGACGGCCTCGGATCGGCCGAGAAGGGTGCTGATGCGGGTAGCCAGGTAGTTCAGGGTGTCGCGGTGCTCGGTGAAGATGACCAGCTTCTGGTGGGGCGATGGCGTCGGGCGTGGGATGGGGCCGGCACCGTAGGGGGCCTTATCCTCGGAAATGCGCCCTGAGAGCGCCGCCGGGGTGAAGATCTCCCCCAACAGACTCGCCAGCTCGATCCATTTCCGGTCAACCCCGCTTCGGCGCACAGATAGCGCGAGCGCGCTCAGCCGCTTGAGCGTCTGGATCTCCGCCTTAAGCTCGGCGATGGTCCTCGCGGCTGTAGCCTGGTCGAGGATCTCCTGCTCTGCGGCCTCCACCTCGTTGTCGGGCGCGTCCTCCAGCTCCTCCACATCCTCGGGGTCGAAGTGGAGCATCGCCGGGATCTCGAGTGCGGCCCCACGCTGGAGCAGCTCCAGTTCACGCAACCGGCTTTCCAGGCGCTCTGTGCGGCGGCGCAGCGACTGGTAGATCGCCTCGGGCGATGAAGCCAGGCGGCGCTGCAGGATTGTGAGGGCAAAGCCGACGGTGCCGGCCCGCTTGTCGTTCCTCAGAGCTTCAGCCCGGTTGAACTCCTCACGCACGTACTCTGTGACCGCCTTGTACAGCCGTGCCTCAACGTCGGAGAGCCTGTACGGGACTGTGTAAGCGATCCGCTCGGGGAAGAGGGGCGTCCCATCGAACTTGAGCAGCTTCTCCTTGACCATCCGGCGCATCAGGTCCGACACCTCGACGGTGTGGACGCCGTCGCGGAAGCGGCCCTCGAAGCGGTCGCCGTCCAGCAGCGCCATGAAGAGCTGGAAGTCCTCCTCCTTGCCGCTGTGGGGGGTTGCGGTCATCAGGAGGAAGTGGCGCGTCAATGTCGAGAGTAGTTGGCCGAGCTTGTACCGTTTGGTGTACTTGACCTCACCCCCGAAGAAGGTGGCGGACATCTTGTGCGCCTCGTCACACACGACGAGGTCCCAGCGGCAGTCAGGTGCTCTAAGCTTATCCTGGACGGCTTCGTCGCGCGAGAGCTTGTCCAGCCTGGCAATGACTAGGTTGGTTTCCAGGAACCAGTTGCCGGTGCGCGCGGCCTCCAGCTTGTCGTTGGTGAGGATCTCGAATGGGAGGTGGAAGCGGCGGTACAGCTCGCCCTGCCACTGCTCCACCAGGCTGCCGGGGCAAACGACCAGACAGCGCTGCAGGTCGCCTCGAGCGATCAGCTCCTTCATCAGGAGTCCCGCCATGATCGTCTTGCCGCTGCCCGGATCGTCTGCCAGCAGGAAGCGCAGCGGCTGGCGCGGCAGCATCGCCTCGTACACCGCCGTGATCTGGTGGGGCAGCGGCTCCACGACCGAGGTGTGGACTGCGAGTACCGGATCGAACAGGTGTGCCAGCCGAATGCGATGGGCTTCGGATACCAGCCGGAATGTGGCGCCGTCGCCGTCGAAGCTCCAGGGGCGGCCGTGCTCCACGACCTCCAGCCGGGGCTCGTCGTGGCGGTAGAGCAACTCGTTGGCCACCTTGCCCGTGGCGGTCTTGTAGGTGAGCTCCAGGGCCTCGGAGCCAAACCACTGCACGGATACCACGGTGACCAGCCCGTCCGGCAGAATACCGCGCACGGCTGCGTGGGGCTGGAGTTCCTCGAGCTTGCTCATGACGACACTCCCTGAGTGCCGAGATGGCCTAGGTCGCACACCCGGCCAGGAGGTAGATGGATAACGTGGATCGGCCCGCCGATGAAATGGGGAACTTGGTAGCTAATGCTAGCACCTTGGTTGAAGTAGCGTCAACCGACATCCGCTTTGGTGATTTGCTGTCTGCGGATACCCACCTGATACGAGGCCGGGTGCTTGCGTTAGAGAATCGTTGCTAAGCCTATGTCGTACTTCAGCGCTACTGTTCGGTTCTTATTGAACCACAGCCATCAGCAAAACTGGTGTTGAGTGAGCGGATGGGGTGTGATTCTACTCTAAGGCTATAGCGCTGATGTGAAACACATATACCATCCCAAGTTCTCCAGCTTAATGCGTAACCCGTTCAACAAGAGGCTAATGATGACCGTGAACCGGTCTATTAGACGGATTAGTGCTATAAGATAGACGAGACCCACGAGCTCGAGCTCGTGGGTCTCTCCTGGTCGGGGCGAGTGGATTTGAACCACCGGCCTCAGCGTCCCGAACGCTGCGCGCTAACCAGGCTGCGCTACGCCCCGACGACGAATAGATTCTACCACACCGCCCCTACGACGGCAATCGAAACCGCAACCAGTGACGCGATCCCGCGCCCGCCGGATCGCCCGAAACGAGAGGCTGTGCTCGCTGGCCTCGCGTGCCCGCTCGCGTCACGCCTGCCCCGCCGCCCGGCGCATTGGACGCACCCGGCGGGGGTGAACCCCCGCCGCAGGTCCCATTCAAAACGGCGCACTCATGGGGTCAGCTCCACCTGGTAGCGGTAGCGGGCGAGCTCCGTGGTGTAGCGGTTCAGGGCGGAGACCACCACCACCGCCCCGTCGAGCCGACCGTCCCGATTGTCGATCTCGATCTCGGCCTCCTGAGCGGCGGAGACGGGCACCGGCTCCACGGTGACCCCGTCCCGGCCGAAGCGGATCAACTGAAGCGAGAAGCGCTCGGGCAGCAATCCGTCGGTCCGGACGAAGCCATCCGCGAACCACCCACCGTCGGAGTCCTCCGCGTCGCTGAAGTACCCCAACTCCGGTATCGAGATGTCGTCCACGGCGAAGCCCGGTGCGTTGTAGGCGTCGTCGGTCACCGCCTCGAATCGTATCAGGATGATATCTCCGGCGTACGGAGTGAGGTCAACGGACTGGTATCGCCACTGCCCCGCCTCGGCGCCCACGCTCCTGCCGGTGAAGCCGTGCCCCAGGTTGTTCCCGTTGGGGTCGGCAGCGGTCGTGTCCTGGGTGGCCAGGGTCGACCAGGTCAGGCCGCCGTCTCGGGAGACCATCACGTAGCCGTAGTCGTAGCCGTCCTCCAGGTCGTACCAGACCCAGAAGCCCAGCGTGGCGCGGGAGACTCCCCGCAGATCGAAGATGCGGGTCAGCTTGGTGTCCGCCATGTCCCCCCGGTTGCTCCACCAGAAGCTGCGGCCGCTGCGGGCTTCGGCCGCGATCACGCGGGTGGTCTGCTCCCCCCGCAGCCGAAGCCTCGCGCGCGACCAACGACCGGAAAGCTCCAGGTAGTCGGCCGCAAAGTGATGGACGGTCCGGTCCCGCCATTCGGTGGTGGCGGTGATGCGATCCGATGGCTGCACCTGCACCCTCAGCTTGCCGTAGCGGTGGCGAGGGTCCTGCGCGCTCCGTTCGTCCAGGTAGTTGGCTACCACCCACTCCTCGAAGATCTCCTCGAAGGAGGAGCGCTGCCCGGTATCGGACATGAAGCGCTCGAAGGTCTCGATGCCCCGAGTGTTGCCCCACAGCAGGTCGTCTGCCACCTCGTACCCGCCAAAGCGCTCCAGGAAGTAGCTGAGGAACAGATAGGCAGCCCCGTAGTGGGGGGCCACGTTGCCCTTCATGTCGGACCAGGCGTTCAACTGGGTGTCGGGCTCCGCCTCGAAGGCCTTGGCCGAGCTGCTGCCCCTCAGACCTGCCGCCTCGGTGGCCAACTCGGCAGCCCCCTCCTTCACCCAGGTCTGCTCCCGCTTGTTGGTCTTCCAATGGATCATGTGCTCGAACTCGTGTGCCAGGATCCCGTAGTAGTCGGCAGAACCGAGCGGGGCTGCGTCCACGCTTATGTAAATCACCTTGCGCTCGTTGCTGTAGGACTGCACGACCCGAGGGTAGTCGTCCACCGAGGTGAAGTAGCCGCCGAGGCCGGGGATGCTGGCGTGGAGAATGGTCACCCTGGGATCGCCGTCCAGCCCAACGTCCCGCTCGGAGCCAAAGTAGCTCCGGTTGGCCGCGTAGATCCGCTCCTCGAAGACCCGGCCCGCCTCCTGGAGCCGCGCCTGATCCACCCTGACGCCGTCGACGACGTACAGGTAGGCGTGAGGTGTCACCACCCGCAGCGTGGCCTCGACGGAGTAGTACCGATCGTTCGCATCGTCCGCCACCCAGAATGCCTCCCTGTCTCCCGGCTGACGCTCCACAGGCGTCGATGGGACCACAGGGTCCACTACCTCCAGGGGAATCCCCCTCACCCGCGTCGCCAGGTCCCCCAGGTCGCGCCAGGGCAGCGAGGTCCGCCGCAGCGACTCCTCGGCGGCGACGGGAGGTGCAGCGACGGCGGGCGAGGGTTGGCCCAGCCACAGGAGAGCCCCTCCCTGCAACAGTAGGGGCAGGAGCAGGATCGAGAAGAGAGTGTGCTTCAATTCAGCCATCAGCCATTGGCGGCTTCTAGGTCCCAGGACATTCGTTCCGAGCCAGCGTGCCACAACCACCTCGGGAACCGTGGACATCCCCACGGCATCCGCACCTATTTGGCGCAAGAAGCGAGCCTCGGCTGCCGGCGTTGGGGACAACGCCAGCGGTCGATGGCTTCGCCTTGCGGGGAGTCGACCTCCGCGACCCGCCGGGGCCGAGGCAACCCCGACCACGCCACGACAGCAGACCAGTTGGCGCCA
Organism: Sphingomonadaceae bacterium; assembly: GCA_050261575.1. GTDB lineage: Bacteria > Chloroflexota > UBA6077 > UBA6077 > UBA6077 > JBLNDL01. Next base: position 23,473 of record JBLNDL010000050.1, read on the forward strand.
CCGGTCCCTACTCCCCGCCGGTGCTGGTCAGCAACGGCAGCAACTCCTCCAGGCTCCGGATCACGGGGCAGTCCAGATCCCTCCATACCCTCTCCCGATCGATCAAGACAGCATCCAGCCCCGCGCCCCGGGCCCCCAGGACGTCCACCTCGTACAGGTCCCCCACGTACAGCGCCTCTCCGGCGGAGACACCCATCCTATCCAGCGCCACGGCAAATATGCGGGGATCGGGCTTCTGGACGCCGGCGGCCTGGGAAGAGATAACGACCTCGAGGAAGGGCAGCAGGCCCGCCTGGGAGAGGAGATCGGAAACGGTGATGGACCCGTTGGAGACGACGCCCAGTCGGAAGCCCGTCTCCCGCAGGCGGCGGCACACCTCCTCCGCCTCGGGGTAGGGTTGCCACACCCCCTCCCGCCCGAAACCGTGGGAGAGGAAGGCAGCCTTCTCGCCCTTGGGGTCCTCGATCCCAAGGTAGCGAAGGGCCTCGCCGTGGTATCGGTGCCAGAACTCGCCCTGGTCCCCCGTGTAGCCCAGGTAGTTCTGCGAGTAGTAGCGCTCCGACTGCCGGCAGGCCTCACGGGCCTCCTCCAGGCCGATGGCCTCCCCGATCTGCGCGCACAGCTCCTGCAGGATCTCCTCGGGCCGGCGCGGCATGTAGATCAGGGTATTGCCGGCATCGAAGAGGACCGTGGTCGTCCGAGCCCGCATCTACTTGGCTCGAGGGTGGGCGGTCTCGTAGAGCCGTTTCAGCCCGTCCTCGCTCGGGTAGGTGTAGATCTGGGTGGTGGAGATGTGCGCATGGCCCAGCAACTGCTGCACCGCCCGCAGGTCAACCCCGTTCCTCAGCATGTGAAGGGCAAAGGAGTGGCGCAAAGTGTGGGGGGTGATCTCGGTGGTGATGCCGGCCTCTCTGGCCCACTGCTTCAGGATGAGCCAGAAGCCCTGGCGGGTCAGCCTGTCTCCGCGGTGGTTGACGAACAGGGCAGGCTCTTCGGGGTCGCGCACGAGGAAGGGTCTCGCCTTCTCCAGATAGTTGTGCACCGCCTTGATCGCGGTGGAGTGGATGGGGATGGTCCGCTGTCGGGGGGCCTTGCCGGCGGTGCGGCCAGCACAACTGACGGAGCCGTTCTCCAGATCGACGTCGCCCAAGTTGAGGGAGACGAGCTCGGTGACCCTCATGCCCGTGGCGTATAGGAGTTCGAACATCGCCTTGTCTCGCACGGCCTCTGGGGTAGTGGCGCGGGTCGGCGCCTCCAGCAGCTCGTCGATCTCCTCAACGGACGCAGCCCTGGGCAACGACTTGTTGATGCGGGGGGAGTCTATGCTGGCGGTCGGGTCCTCGGAGATGAAACCCTTGGATGCGAGGAAGTGGAAGAAGGACTTGATGGCGGCGGTCTTCCTGGCGATGGTAGAGGGGGTATAGCCCTTCTCTCGCAGATGGAGGAAGAACCCCATCACGGAATCCCGACCCATCCCGAACAGGGGGTCCTCGCCCTCCCGGGCCCCACTGGCCGGCCCGTTTCCCTCGGTCTGAGCGCAGTAGGAAGAGAGATACTCCGAGAACTGGTTCAGATCGTTGTGGTAAGCTGCCAGCGTGTTGGCAGCGAGGCCTCTCTCTGCCGCGAGGTATCCGAGAAAGGCGTTCACCTTCTGCTTCATCAGGGGAAAACCTCCACCGACGACACGTCTGTAGTGCCGCGGGCGAGTTTACCATAAGGCCTACAAAAAAGTCACGCCGCGCGGCGGTTACCGCCAGGGGAACCCATTATAGTAGGATTCACATCGATGGACTAATCCTCGCCAGGCCTCCTACCGAATCTGAAGTGTGGAAGGGAGTCACAGGGATGGGTGCAACCCGCCAGCTAGCCGACTTCGTGGCGTCCACCTCTTTCGAGCAGCTTCCCCCGGAGGTGGTGCGAGAGGGGAAGAGGTGCGTCCTGAACTACCTGGGCGTGGCGCTGGGGGCTTCGCGACACGAGGCGGTGCGGCTGCTGGCCGATGCCGCTCAGGAGATCGGTGGGCACCCTCAGGCGACGATCCTGGGTGCCCGCACCAAGACCTCCGCCGTCAACGCGGCCTTGGTCAACGGCGCCATGTCTCACGTCCTGGACTACGACGATACTCACCTGGACACAATCATTCATCCCACGGGGCCGGTCCTCTCGGCCGCCCTGCCGCTGGCCGAGTGGAAGGGACTGGGTGGGAGGGATCTCATAGTCGGCCTCGCCCTCGGCATGGAGGTTGAGTTGCGGGTGGGCGTGGCCGTCTACCCGTCGCACTACGACGTGGGCTGGCACATCACGGGCACCGCGGGCTGCTTCGGCGCCGCCGCCGCCTGCGGTCGGCTCCTGGGTTTGGACTCCGGGCGACTAGCCTATGCCCTGGGGCTCGCCGGAACCCAGGCCTCCGGCCTGCGGGAGATGTTCGGCTACATGGCCAAGTCGTTCCACGTCGGCAAGGCCGCCTCCAACGGGCTGCTTTCCGCCCTGCTGGCGGAGCGGGGCTTCACCGCCTCCCAGGAGGTGCTGGAGGCCAGGCGCGGCTTCTGCGCGGTCCAGGCCGCCAGCTACGACCTCGACAGGGCGGTGGACGGGCTCGGCAGCAGGTACCTGATGCTGGAGAACGGCTTCAAGCCGTACGCCTGCGGCGTGGTCACCCACCCGACCATCGACGGGGTGAGAAGGCTGCGACGGCGCCACGACCTCAAGCCCTCCGAGGTGCGGGAGATCGAGGTTCGGGTGCACCCCCTCGTGCTGGAGCTCACGGGCAAGCGGGAGCCCCGCACCGGCCTGGAGGGAAAGTTCAGCATCTTCTTCTGCGCCGCCATCGCCTTGATCGAGGGGAACGCTCGGCAGGGGCAGTTCACGGACGAGAAGGTGAGCCGCGCCGACGTGGTGGCGCTGAGGGAGCGGGTGCGCGCCGTGGTCGAGCCGGGGCTGCGAGAGAACCAGGCCATCGTGACCGTGCGGACTCACGACGGACGGGAGCTGGTGGAGCGGGTCGAGGCGGCCTCGGGGACCCCTGGGAGCCCGGTGTCCGACGAGGAGCTGAAGGAGAAGTTCATGGAGCTGGTGGCTCCCATCCTGCCCCTGGAGAGGGCGGAGCGGTTGGTGGAATCCGTCGGACGGCTCGAGCGCATGGAGGATGTCTCCCCTCTGCTGGAACTGGCGGCGCCGTGAATGCCGGCCGGGGCACGGCTAGTGCACTCCCCCCGGTCGAAGGGTCTTGACATCGCTGCGGGATAGCCTAATATGAGGTTGGTGGCGACAGCTACGAGGATGGTTGAGCAGGAGACCAACGGAGGAAAGCGCCGATGCAGCGGGCATACGTTTTGATCGAGACGGTCGGAGGACAGAGCAAGGCAGTGGTGGATGCTCTGCGTCGGGTTTCGGGCATCGTCGCGGCCGATGTCGTGACGGGACCTTACGACGCGATCGCCGTCGCCCAGGGAGACGATGCCAACTCCATCGGACGTCTGGTGCTCAACGAGGTGCGAGGCATCCCGGGGATAACCAAGACCATGACCTGTCTGGCTGTCGACTCCTAGAGTCCGGACGAAACCAGCAGGGGTCTGCTGGGGAGAACTGCGATGAGCGGGGTGGAACCTTGGAACGTCAAGTCAATAGAGGGCCAGAGGGGCGAGCGGCAGGCTAGGATCAAGCCCTACAGCGAGGTGCAACTCTTCTTCCTGCTCCGACTGGAGCGACTGCTGCGTGTGCGCCGGGAGCACGCCGCCCTCGCCAGCTCCAGCGACTGGTGGGCGAAGCTGCTGAACAAGGCGATCTACTCCACCTACTGCGATTGCATCGAACTGGGCGTGGGCGAGGACGCTAGAAGCCTGTTTGCCCGCGACCAAGCGACGGCTCAGAGCTAGCCGGGCGCTCTCCCCTGGATTCAGCCGGTGCTCCCTCTGCCCGTAGAGGGCTTCGATATAGTGCGGCCGCCTTTCGCGCCGAACGAGCGGCGGCGAGAGGCTGGCCCCGCTGTCCGATACTCGCTCGGTGCGTCGTTCCAGAAGTCAGGAGGCGGGGGCTCGCAACACTTGTACTCGCTCGCGTTACGAGCCCCCGCCCTGCATCATCGAATTCGCTGAGCGACGCGCTCAACTGGCCCGCTTGAAGGCCCGTCTCCGCCGCATCAGGTCCACGAACGCCTCGATCCTCGTCACGAAGCCAGCCCTTCCCATCTGCTCGTCCAGCACGATGGACAACACCGGAATCTCGTGGTCCTTGGTCACTGTCGGCAGGATGCTCTGCGCGATGATCTCCGGCATGCAGGTGAAGGGCAGCAGGTGGATGACGCCGTCGAAGCCCTCCCGCTGGTGGAGGATCGTCTCTCCCAAGGTCTGCACGGCGTCGCCGCTCACGTCCCGGCTGAGGTAGGGCGCCGCCGCCTTCTTCACCTTCCGGCCGTGGCTCAGCCCCAGCGCCTCCAGGAACAGCCAGGTCCAGGCCCAGTCGCTGAAGGAGGCGTGCCTCACCACCTCCACCCCCATCTTGCCCAGCATGTCCTCCACGTCGTGGTTCACGAAGGGCTCGATCACCATGAAGAACTCCCCCAGCAGCGCCACACGCAGGGGGTCGGCATCAGGGTTTCGGGGTAGGGCGTCGTACTCGGCGACGATCTCGGCCTTGACTCGCTTCAGATCCGCAGGGGTCCACGCTGCCGCCACCCGTTTGCCGGCCGTCCGCCAGATGCGGGTAACCTCGGCCGGCTTCATCACCCTGGGCCGCAGGTGGTGGGCCATCCGCTCCAACTCGTCCATCACCTTCAGTTGCGACAGCCCGAACTTGATGTCCCCTGCGATCTGCGGCCAGGATCGGTTGGGCAGCACCTGCCGTAGGAACTCTCCGAGCGCGACGATCTGCTTCTCCTGCCAGTCGAAGGTCAGCATCTGGAACTGGTACCCGGCGTCGCGCAGGATCTGATCGGCGACCTTGGCGTAGTACCCCAGGCGGCACAGACCCGGCCCGGCCACGTAGAGCAGGGTGTCGGCACCCGCCTCCAGCCCCTCGATGAAGTTGCCCAGATTCAGCTTGAACGGCAGACAGACCCACTCGGGCGAGTACTTCACTCCCAGGGATAGGGTCTGCTTGCTGGTGAGCGGGGGGACGATGCACTCCACCCCGGCCTTGGCGAAGACCGTCGAAAGAGGAACCCACGCCTGCCCAGCGTGGGGAAAAGTCACTTTCATCCTGTGTCTGCCCTCCGCACGCGCTGAGTCTCAGGTGATCCGACGGACCACGAAGCTCGCCAGCTCCAGCAGCGCCCGGCGAACCTCTCCGTCGGGCAACGTGTCCAGTGCCGAGCAGGCGTCCTCCGCCAGCCGCTCCGCCTCCTGGTATGCTTGGTCGATGCCGCCGCCCTGCCGGATCGTCTCCAGCAGCATCTGGATCGGCTCCTCCCTGTGGCCGTCGCCCAGGAAGGCCGCTCGGAAGACCGACTCGGGGAGCTGGTCGCGCACGAGTATCGCGGGGAGCGTCACGGTGCCCTGGCGCACGTCACTCCCCACCGGCTTGCCCAAGCTCTGCTCGTCGCCAACCACGTCCAGGATGTCGTCCACGATCTGAAATGCCAGCCCAAGCTGGTAGCCGTAGTGGGTGAGAGCGACCACGGCCGCCGGGGAGGCGCCGCTCAACATGCTGCCCCCCTCCGCGGCCAGCGCGAAGAGCGCCGCCGTCTTGTTTCCGATCCGCCGAAGGTACTGCTCCCTGGTCAGGTTGATCCCGCCATCGGACCAGGCCTCGTCGACTTGGCCGCCGATGACCGCCATGGAGGAGCGCGCGAAGCTGCTGATGACATCCAAGTTGCCGGTGGCCGCCGTGTGGGCCGCCGACTGCGCGAACATGTAGTCGCCGACCAGGACGGCGATGGAGTTGCTGACCTGCCTGTTCAGGGTGGGCTCGCCGCGCCGCACACCGGCCTCATCCACGATGTCGTCGTGAACCAAGGTGGCCGTGTGCAGCATCTCCAGGGCGGCGGCGAAGGATATCAACGGCTCCGGATGGTACTCGTGCACCCTACCGCAGAGAAGCGCCAGGGCAGGCCGCAGCCTCTTGCCACTGCCGGGCAGGACCAAGCCGAGCAGGTGACGCATCAGCGGCTGCTCCACCTCCACGGCTCGCGCCAGGGTTCTCTCGACGGCGGCCAGATCGTTTTGCACCAGAGCGAAAAACGTTGCGGTCGATGTCGGGCCCAAACTATCCCCTCTTCGATAAGACTGACTGGCCATCCAGCCCAAAGAGTCCGGCAGCATTCCGGCCTGTGATCTCGATGATCGCCTCGAGGCTCTCCCCTCGCAGGGCGGCCATTCGCTCTGCCACCAGCCGTACGTGGGCCGGCTCGTTCCGTTTCCCCCGGTAGGGGTGCGGCGCCAGGTAGGGGGAATCGGTCTCCACCAACAGCCGATCCCGAGGCGCCGCAGCGGCCGCCTCGGCGACCACACCGGCGTTGCGATAGGTGATGGGGCCGGCGAAGGACAGGTAGAAACCCGCCCCGCTGCAGCGGCCCATCAGCGCTAGGTCCCCCGAGAAGCAGTGCAGCACCCCCCTCGGGTGCCGCTCGGGAAGGCTTGCCGCCCACCCGGCCAGGATCTCGACCAGGTCACCGTCCGCCAGGCGGTTGTGGACCACCACCGGAAGGCTCAGGTCGCGAGCCAGATCCAGTTGGGCCTCCAGCACCTCCCGCTGCCGCTCGCGCCCGGTCCGCCACCTGTAGTAATCGAGCCCCATCTCGCCCAGGGCCACCACCTCGGGCGCCCCGGCCAGCGCTCGCAACTCCTCCAACCAGTCGGGCGGCAGCTCCGCGCACTCGTTCGGGTGCACCCCAACCGTCGCTACCACTCCAGGGTGTCGCCTGGCGAGTTGGACGGCGTCCCGGCTCGAAGGCAGATCCACCCCCACACAGACGATGGCGGCAACCCCCGCGGCGGCCGCCCGATCGAGCACATCGGGCAGATCAGCGGCGAACTCCGCCATTGTCAGATGAGCGTGTGTATCTACCAGCATCCTGAGTCGATTGTAGCATAACGTTGTTCTAGGGGTCGAGCGAAGCGCCGGCGAGCCAGGCCTGGTACGCCTCGCGGCGGCCCACCCCCTTCGACTGCATCAGACGGGGGATGGCCTCCCTGCTGGAGACCCCCTCGGACCTCAGTCGTCTGGCCAGATCCAGCAGCCCCACCTCGGCCTCCTCCTTCGGCGGGACAGGAACCTCCTCGGCCGGGCCTATCACCAGGGTAAACTCCCCGCGCGGGGCTCGGCCCTCGAAGACGGAGCGGAGATATGAGATGGGTCCCCGAACCACCTCCTCGTGGAGTTTGGTCAGCTCTCGGGCGGCCGCCGCCGGCCGGTCCCCCAGGATCTCCTCCATGTCGGCCAGAGTCGCCAGCAGCCGGTGCGGCGCCTCGAAAGCCAGGAGGGTGAAGGGAAGAGCGGCCACCGACGCGAGCAGCCGACGCCGCTCGCTCCGCACCCTCGACAGGAAGCCAAGGTACAGGAATCGGTCGGTCGGCAATCCCGACACCACCAGGGCGGTGAGGAGGGCGGAGGGGCCGGGCACCACGACCACAGGTATCCCCCGCTCGATGGCGGCTGCGATCAGGTCCCGGCCCGGGTCCGAGATCCCCGGCATTCCCGCCTCGGAGACCAGCGCGACGTCCCGCGTCTCCAGGCTCTCCAGCAGCTTCTCCAGCTTCCCAGGTCCGCTGTGGCGATGGTAGCTCTCGAGGGGCTTCTTGATGCCGTAGTGAGAGAGCAGCTTCAGGGTCTCGCGCGTGTCCTCGGCGGCGACCAGGTCCACCTCCTTCAGCACCCGCAGCGCCCGCAGCGTTATGTCCTCCAGGTTCCCGATGGGGGTCGCCACCACGTACAGGGTTCCCACGATCGACGCCTCCTGCCGCCAGCCATATCCGAGTCCTGGGTCCTCGGCACTTGCTACCTTCCGGATCGATTATAGAGAGAGGGGGTCTCCAGGGGACAAGACCTCAGTGCGCCACTGCTCTTTCAAGCCGTTGCAGATCACGGGTAGTTGAGAAGAAGATCCCCTCCTTCAGACACTTTTCGCGTGCATCCGATCTGAACCCCGTCTGCGAGACGTACCATCGGCGGTCGATCTTTCGAGATGTCTTCTCCTCGTAGAACTTGCAGGCTCGGAGAAACTTGTTCACGTAGGCAACCGTGACACCTCCCGCGCAATGCTTGCACTCGACTGCCCACGTTTGACTTCCACCTGCAATCGCATCGATCTCGACACTTCCACTCCTGCCGGAGAACTCACCCTCCGGATCAGGCAGCTCAACGTTCCGAACTTCGTCGATCGTTGGCAGTACCTGCTGCTCTGTGCACCCTAACAGCTTCCCCGAGACTACTTGGCCTCGGAACTGTCGCAGGACGTTGTGCACCCGCCTCTCGAACATCTCGCCCATGGCATCCTGCAGACTCTGGAGCCTCTCCTGGTAGGATTGGATCACTTTGGCTCTAGCTTGAGGGTTTTGCAGGACCGTGATCGGATCTCTACGCTCCCGCTCCAACGCGATCCAGATCGGCAGCACAGGATCCACAAACCATAGACGACCGTCCTTGAGGGACAGAACGTCGATCCGGATCAACTCATCGATGACTCGGTTGACTTGTGCCTGCCCCTCGCTTCGCCTGATCGCTCGCGCGATGTCACGCCTGGTGCTTCCCTCCGCACGTGCCAGACGCCGAAGTATGGCATCTGGGATGTTCTCACCCCGGATGTCACCGATTGCTTGCTGATACAGATACTGGCAATAGATGGAGAGGGTCCGATTGGGGTCCAACATCTCCGATTGGAATGCCGCATCGACGTGATCTCCATCCACAACAGATGTGGTAGACCTAGCCTGATCTGCGGCAGCCAGAGCTAGAGTGTGCGCATAGAACGGGAAGCCCTGTGACAGGATGTGGAGCCGTTGGACTGCGTTCTGAGTCCAGGTCATTCCGCCTCGCTCCCACAAGCCAACAGCGAGATCCTGAGTATCTGACACGCCAAATGGCGGCAGCTCTACCTCCCTGAAACGTGTGAACAGTGGGTCGTTTCCCTCGTGCAGTATTTGGCGCATCAGGGTTACCACTGACCCCGCAACTACGAAGGCTACTCGTCCTCGTCGGTCGAGCGCCTCGCGCATGGCTGCCCAGAGATTGTCGGTGTTCCTGAAGTTTCGGAGCTTCCTGATGCTCTGGAACTCGTCAAGGATCACCAGTATGGGCAAGTCGAGACTGTGGGAGACAGCCGAGGGGAAGAGCAGAGTCTTCGGGATCAACCGGCCATAGCTGCCCTCGCTTATGAGATCAAGGATCTCTTCTACACTCGGCAGGACAGCCTCGCCCAGTAAACCGGCCGCCGTGGTGATCGAGGTTTCCTGCGTCGCCACCTTCCTCTTGATCCCCCGTGAGTTACATGCGGCCTCCAATACTGTGGCCATCATCTCCAAGGCAAAGTCCTCTGGTGTGGAGACAACCACGTCCAAGGGGAGCTTGGGGATGCACTTCTCCGGATGCCGAACTCGCACCTCGTCCAGGAGCATGGTCTTGCCGATACGTCTGAGTCCGAGGAGAGCCAAATGGCGTTGGTCACCCTGATCGAGAGCCACCAGCAGTTCGTCGAAAAGTGCAAGCTGTGATCGTCGGTTGACGAAAACGGTGGTTGTGGCGGCCATCCCTGCCATCGCCCTCCCGCGCGTGTTGTGGTATTCTGTAACCCATCTGGATTATAACCCAAATGGGTTACAGAATACCACAATCGTGTCCGCATCTCTCCGAGATTCTCCCAAGCGAGGATCCCCTGTTCTGCCGATTGCCTACGGTGCGAGACCGCTGGCTCACTCCCAGCCTGCCGAACTCATTAGCGGACGGACATGCTCATCATCATCGTAGCATCGCACCACAGTGTTCACCGTTGGCGACTCGTTCCAACGGCCGAGGAAGCTACTTGCCTCCTTACCCTGTCGGCGAGATCGACTATCCTGGAGACTGGCCCCCTCTTACAAGCAACTCCTCGACCCGAAACGGAGGAAGGCGACCAGCAAGGTGATGCCCAGCTTCAAGAATAGAACACAGGCGCAACGATTAACAGGCCAACAGTAGCTTTGTGGAGGCCTACTCATAGAGGAACGGGGAGGACACGGCATAGCTCGATTGATCTCCGGGCAAAGGGGATGTATGATGGCAGAGACAATCGAAATAGGGTTGCTAGGGGGGCGCGTCGGCGCTGAGAGTGCGGCCGTGGGGCCGCTGACCCTCGAACCTGATCTGGGTAATACCAGCGAAGGGAAGCACGACCTCGAGCAGTTCGGCCGCCATCCCGGGATGGCGGCCTTTCGTCACTCCCCCGCGCACCCTTCCGAGTACCCGTCTTCTGTGTCGGAAGGAGTACAGAGATGGCAAGCGAACTGCCCACCATTGGGAAGATCTCGCCGGAGATCTTCGACGAGATCATCCTGCCGCGCCTGGGGGCGAGATCCCCTCACATTCTGGTGGGGCCGCAGCACGGCGTCGACGTGGGCATCGTCGACCTGGGCGGCGATCAGGTGATGGCCCTCACCACAGATCCCTTCTTCATCGTCCCGCAGTACGGTTGGGAGCGGGCGGCGTGGTTCGCCACCCACATCCTCGCCTCCGACGCGGCCACCTCGGGGCTTCGCCCCACCTACTTCACCGTCGACCTCAACCTGCCCCTCTCGGTGACCCGCGAGGCTCTGGAGATCATGTGGACCACGGTCCACCGAGAGTGCGAGAAGATCGGCATGTCGGTGATCACCGGCCACACCGCGCGGTACGAGGGCACGGACTTCCCCATGGTGGGTGGCGCCACCGTGGTCTGCGTCGGACCCAAGCACAGGTTCATCACCCCGAACATGGCTCGTGTCGGCGACCAGGTGATAGTCACCAAGGGTGCCGCGATCGAGGCCACGGGGCTCTTCGCCGCCTCACTCCCCCACCTCGTGGCGGAGCGGTACGGCGAGGAGTTCGCCCGGCGGGCCGACAAGGTATTCGACATGATGAGCGTGGTCGAGGACGCAATGACGGCGGTCACGGTCGGGGTTCGGGACGACGGGGTCACCACCATGCACGACGCCACCGAGTGTGGGGTATGGGGTGGGCTGTTCGAGATCGCCCAGGCCTCGGGGGTCGGCATGCAGATCGACAAAGACAAGATCATCGTGCTGGAGGAGGTGCGGAAGATCTGCGACATGTTCAAGATCGACCCTTACTCCTCCATCAGCGAGGGAACGCTGCTGCTCACTTGCCGGCCTCACAAGGCATCGGAGGTGGTGCGGGTCCTGTCCGACAAGGGCATCCCGTCCAGCATCGTCGGAGAGGTCACGCCGCAGGAGAAGGGGATGGTAGTCTTCGAGGGCTCGGCCTCCCGACGGCTGGAGCACCCGCGGGTGGACCCCTTCTGGAAGGCCTTCGGGGACGCCATCGCCACCGGTAAGGCGCCCGATCCCGCGTAGCACTCTTGCGAGGTAGGTGGGGCGCAACGTTGCGCTCGATCGCGTCGCGCCCCACCACGGACCACCCTGCCCAGGTTCCGTCACCCCGTCGGGTGATTCCGCACGAAGGTGTGGCCCGCCACGATCTCTCGCCTTCCTTGACTTTGGCCCATCCGGTTGATATCCTCCCCATGCAGCATCGTGGGGGCGAGCGCGCACTCGCCCCTGTTTGGATTCGGGTTAGGTCCGGCGACGCGATGCGCGCTGTCCTCACACCGTGAGCCTTCCGCCGGAGGGGTCGCGCCTGTCCCGCAGGGAGAGCGGGAAGTCTATCCAGGGAGGAACCCACTACGGCCAGCCAGCAGCCAACTCACACCTCACACGCCCCGGGAGAAAGGGAAGCCGTCGCCGTAATCGACTTCGGCTCCCAGTACAGCCAGTTGATCGCCCGCCGGGTGCGGGAGTGCAACGTTTACTGCGAGCTGATCCCATACTACGCCCCTGCGGAGCGTCTGGCATCCCTCAACCCGAGGGGATTCATCCTGTCGGGAGGCCCCGCCAGCGTCTACCAGGAAGGCGCGCCCCAGTTGCCGTCCCACATCCTGGAGAGCGGGCTACCGATCCTCGGCATCTGCTACGGCATGCAACTGCTGGCCCACCGGTTGGGTGGACGTGTGGCGCCCGGCGCCAGGCGGGAATACGGCCACGCCGAACTGCGGCTGGATCAGCCCGTCGCTCGCCTCTTCGAGGGGCTGCCGGAGAAGCTCCAGGTGTGGATGAGCCACGGCGACGTCATCACCCAAATCCCCCCCGGCTTCCGCTGCCTGGCCCACACCGAGAACTCTCCCCTGGCGGCCATGGGGAACGACTCCGGCGTGGTCGGGCTCCAGTTCCACCCCGAGGTCGTTCATACCCCCCTTGGCAAGGAGATCATCAAGAACTTCCTCTACCGCGAGTGCGGGTGCACCGGCTCCTGGACCCCCGGCTCCTACATCGCGGAGACCGTCGCCAAGATCCGAGAGCAGGTGCGAGACGGTCGCGTCATCTGCGCCCTCTCCGGTGGCGTCGACTCCGCGGTGGCGGCCACGCTGGTCCATCGAGCGGTCGGCGATCGCCTCACCTGCGTATTCGTGAACAACGGACTGCTCCGGCTGAACGAGGCCGAGTCCACCATGGAGACCTTCCAGCGTCACCTCCAGCTCAACGTGGTGTACGTGGACGCCACCGACCGCTTCCTCTCCGGTCTGAGTGGGGTGGTGGACCCCGAGCAGAAGAGGCGGATCATCGGGGAGACCTTCATTCGAGTGTTCGAGGAGGAGGCCGCCAAGCTGGGCAGGATAGACTTCCTGGCCCAGGGCACACTCTACCCCGACGTCATCGAGAGCACCTCCCACGACACCACGGTCGCCGCCCGCATCAAGTCCCACCACAACGTGGGCGGGTTGCCGGAGAAGATGCAGTTTGCGCTGGTGGAGCCCCTCCGCTACCTCTTCAAGGACGAGGTGAGGCGGGTCGGGCTGGAGCTTGGGCTTCCCGAGGCGATGGTGTGGCGCCAACCGTTCCCCGGCCCCGGCCTCGCCGTCCGGGTGATTGGCGATGTGACTCGGGCGCGGCTGGACACCCTTCGGCAGGCCGATGCCATCGTCACCGACGAGGTGGCCCGAGCGAAGCTGGACCGCCCGGTCTGGCAGAGCTTCGCAGTGCTGACCCCACTCCAGACGGTGGGGGTGATGGGCGACGGTCGCACCTACGCCAACGTAGTCGCCGTGAGGATCGTCAACAGCGACGACGGCATGACCGCCGACTGGGCGCGGGTCCCCTACGACCTGCTTGCGCGCATCTCCACCCGGATCGTCAACGAGGTGCCGGGCGTCAACCGGGTGGTGTACGACATCAGCTCCAAGCCCCCCTCCACGATCGAGTGGGAGTAGGGGGGACGCGGGGACGCGGAGATACCCTCTCCCTTGGGAGAGGAGGAGCACCCAGCACTCGGGACTGAGGGCTCAGTCCCGAGTGCTCAGTCCTCAGCACTTAGAACTCAGACGGGCAGACAGGAGCAGCGTAATGAGAGTCCTCGTGGTCGGCAGCGGTGCCAGGGAGCACGCCCTGGTGTGGAAGCTGGCCCTTAGCCCCCGGGTCGGGCAGATCTACTGCGCCCCGGGCAACGCCGGCACCGGCGTCATCGCTCGCAACGTCCCGATCCCGGTCGGAAACATCCAGGGACTGGCCGACTGGGCGATCGAGAACCGGATAGACCTCACCATCGTCGGGCCCGAGCGCCCCCTCATCGAGGGAATCGTGGATGCCTTCCGGAGGGCGGGTCTGCGCATCTTCGGCCCGACCGCGGCCGCAGCTACTATCGAGGGCAGCAAGGTGTGGACGAAGAAGCTGCTCTCCAAGTACGGCATCCCCACCGCCAGGGCCGAGACCATCACCGACTACTCTCAGGCCGAGGCCGCGTTGGACCGCTGCACCTTCCCCCTCGCGGTGAAGGCAGACGGCGACGCTGCGGGCAAGGGGGTGGTGATCGCGCGGAATCGCGAGGAAGCCGCCAGGGCGATCAAGGAGTTCATGGTGGACCACACCGTCGGCGCCGCTGGCGACAGGGTGCTGTTAGAGGAGTTCCTGGAGGGCGTGGAGCTCTCGGTGCTCGCCCTGACCGACGGACGCACCATCGTACCCATGGCCCCTTCCTGCGACTACAAGCGAGCCCTCGATGGCGATGGGGGGCCGAACACCGGCGGAATGGGCGCATACTCGCCACCACGCTTCGCCACCCCGGAGCTTATGGAGACCATTCAGCGAACGATCCTGGAGCCCACGGTCGCGGCGATGGCCGCGGAGGGCCGCACCTACAGCGGCGTACTCTACGCCGGGCTGATGATCACCGGGGACGGGCCCAAGGTGCTGGAGTACAACTGCCGGCTGGGCGATCCGGAGACCCAGGTTGTGCTCCCGCTCCTGAAGACCGACCTGGCCGAGGTGGCTATGGCCGTGGTGGAGGGCGGCCTCGACCGCCTGAAGATCGAGTGGGACTCGGCATCCTGCTGCGGCGTCGTGATGGCATCCCAGGGCTACCCGGGCAGCTACCCTACCGGCCTCCCCATCGACGGGCTGGATGCCGTGGAGGAAGGAGTCCTGGTGTTCCATGCGGGGACCAAGACGGGGCCCGATCCCCGACAGGCGGATCCCCTGGCCCGGCTGAAGAAGGAGCTGCTCGTGGCTGCCCCCAGCGGCAACGCAGTGCTGACCGCAGGGGGCCGTGTGCTGACCGTGGTGGCCTGTGGGCCCACCATGGCTGACGCACGCGAGATGGTGTACCGTAACGTGGAGCGCATCCATTTCCAGGGGTGCCACTTCCGGCGGGACATCGCGTTGAGAGAGCTACCAGCATTAAGCCACGAGCAGTCAGCGACGATTGAGTAGCGGACAGCGCTGATAGCTGTGAGGAGGTTCACGATGCCTCAGGTTGCCATCGTCATGGGAAGTGAGAGTGACCGGCCCACCATGCAGTTGGCCGCGGACGTGCTGGACTGTCTGGGCATCTCCAACGAGATGGTGGTCATGTCCGCCCATCGGACCCCGGAGAAGGTTCGAGAGTACGCCAGGTCGGCCAAGGGACGGGGTATCCAGGTGATCATCGCGGGGGCGGGCATGGCGGCCCACCTTCCGGGCGTGCTCGCGGCCTGGACCACCCTTCCGGTGATCGGAGTCCCCGTGCCGGCAGGCGAGCTGCGGGGGCAGGATGCCCTATACTCCATGGTGCAGATGCCATCGGGCGTACCCGTGGCCACCTTCGGCATCGGCAACAGCGGCGCACGGAACGCCGCCTACTTCGCCGCTTCGGTGATCGCCATTGCAGACGAGGAGGTCCGCCGCAGCTACGAGGAGTTCCGCAAGCGCCAGAGCGGCGAGCTGTAGGGGCGGCAGACAGCCGGAGAAGGGTCCTGGGTCCTGGAAGGATCACATCTCATCACTCGGGGCTCGGCACTCAGGACCCAGCGCACAGCACCGGCGTTGGAGAGGAGGACAAGCTTGATACCCAAGTACTCTCTTCCGGAGATGAGCCGCATCTGGTCGGAAGAGAACAAGATGGACAAGTGGCTGGCGGTGGAGATCGCGGTCTGCGAGGGTTGGGCTGAATTGGGTGTCGTGCCCCGGCAGGCCCTGGAGTCGATCCGAAAGGCCCGCTACGACCTGAAGCGGATCGAGGAGATCATGGCGGTCAGCCATCACGACGTGATCTCCTTCCTGCGCTCGGTAGCCGAAAGCCTGGGGGATGAGTCGCGCTTCATCCATCTAGGGCTGACCTCCTCGGACGTCGTCGACACCGCACTGTCTCTCCAACTGTTGGACGCCATAGCGCTGATCCGCCGGGATCTGGAGAGACTGGAGTCGGTCCTCGCCCGACAGGCGGTCCGCTACAAGGACACCGTGATGATCGGCCGGACCCACGGCATTCACGCCGAGCCCACCACCTTCGGCTTCAAGCTGGCCGTGTGGGTTGCCGAGACCCGGCGCAACATCCGGCGGCTGGACGAGGCACGTGAGCAGGTCGCCGTCGGCAAGATCTCGGGCGCCGTCGGCACCCACGCCAATGTCCCGCCCGAGGTGGAGGAGTACGTCTGCGCGAAGCTGGGCCTCAAGCCGGTGGAGGTCTCCACCCAGATCATCCAGCGCGACCGCCACGCCTACCTGATGGCCACCCTGGCCGTCATCGCCTCCTCCATGGAGAAGATGGCGGTGGAGATCCGAGCCCTGCAGCGAACCGACATCGGGGAGGTCGCCGAGCCCTTCACCGAGGGGCAGCAGGGCTCCTCCGCCATGCCGCACAAGCGGAACCCGGAGCTGGCCGAGCGCGTGACCGGCATCGCCCGCCTGGTGCGCGGCTACTCGATGCCGGCCATGGAAAACGTGGCGCTCTGGCACGAGCGAGACATCAGCCACTCCTCCGTCGAGCGGGTGATCTTCCCCGACGCCTTCCTCGCCCTGGACTACGGCCTGCAGATCTTCACCGACATCATGGATCGCCTGGACGTCTTCCCCGAGCGGATGAAGGAGAACCTGGAATCCACCCGCGGGCTGGTATACTCCGGTCGGGTGCTCACGGCCCTCATCGAGAAGGGGATGAAGCGTCAGGACGCCTACCAGTTGGTCCAACGAAACGCCAAGCGGGTCTGGGCCGATCGCGTCGAGTTCTACGAGTTGCTCGTGGCCGATCCCGACGTTCGCCGGTACCTCAGCGAAGACGAACTCTCGGAGCTGTTCGACTACGCCTGGCACCTTCGCTACATCGACGTAGGGTTCAAGAGGTTGGGATTGATATGAGAGTGCACCCTTACCTGACTGGCGCCGCACCGGCGCCGGAGCCTGTGGCCAAGACGATCTTGCCGGGGATCCCCCTGTTTGCCCAGGGCAAGGTGCGCGACATTTACGATCTGGGAGATCGGTTGCTGCTGGTGGCTTCCGATAGGATCTCGGCCTTCGACGTGGTCATGAACGAGCCGATCCCAGGCAAGGGGATAGTGCTCACCACCCTCTCGGCCCACTGGTTCGAGGCGACCGCGGATCTGCTGCCGAGCCACTACATCTCCATCGATCCAGCGGACTTCCCGCCCGAGTTGCGGCCGTTCGCGGACCAGTTGTTCGGACGCGCCATGCTGGTGAAGCGGGCCGAACGCATCGACGTCGAGTGCGTGGTGCGGGGCTACATCTCCGGCTCCGCCTGGAGCGAGTACCAGAAGAGCGGCACCGTGGCGGGGATCAGGATGCCGGAGGGGCTGCGGGAGTCGGACAAGCTGGAGCACCCCATCTTCACCCCGGCCACCAAGTCGGACTCGGGCCACGATATCAACATCTCCGTGCAGGAGATGAAGGGGCTGGTGGGAGCCGATCTCACCGAGACCCTGGTGCGCAAGAGCATCGACCTCTACAGCTTCGCGGAGGAGCGGGCACGCTCGCGCGGGATCATCCTGGCGGACACCAAGTTCGAGTTCGGCTTGCTGAACGGCCAGGTGATCCTGATCGACGAGGTGTGCACGCCGGATTCCTCCCGCTTCTGGCCCGCCGACGGCTACGCGCCGGGCGGCCCGCAGCCCAGCTTCGACAAGCAGTTCCTGCGGGACTACCTGGTGAGTGTGGGATGGGGCAAGGAGCCGCCCCCGCCGCCCTTGCCTCGGGAAGTGGTGGCTAAGACGGCGGAGAAGTATCGAGAGGCATATGTCAGAATTGCGGGGATTGGGGGGTAATCATGGGGCAGTTCGATGATGCCATGACCCTCACCCCAACCCTCTCCCGGGGGGAAATGGGGGTGGAGGCGCATCATGTGGCTCGCTAAGGTCCACGTTACCCTGAAGCCGGTGGTGCTGGATCCACAGGGCCAGGCCATCCATGGGGGGCTGCGCAGCCTCGGCTTCGATTCGGTGCAGAGCGTCCGTGCCGGCAAGTACCTGGAGATCAAGCTGGAGGCACCGGATCGCGAGGAGGCCGAGCGGCTGGTGAACGAGATGTGCGCCAAGCTGCTGGCCAACCCGGTGATCGAGGACTACCGGCTCGAGGTTGAGCAGGACTGAGGGCTGAGGGCTGAGAGGGCCTGGTTCGGTATCCCGGGCCCTCAGTCCTCTGCCCTTCTGGCAATTCGGTTCGTCGCCAGGATCATCCCGATCGCCGCGACGGTCGACGCCACTATGGGGCCCGCGCCCAGGCCCACGTCCAGCAGCACGCCGAAGAGCGCCGGGGCCGCGACCATCCCAAGGAGACCGCCCACCCCGCTGGCCACCGCCATCGCACGCACCCTCTGGGCAGGAGGATACGCCTCCGCCACCACCACAGGCACCAGGGTGATGTTTCCGGAGGCCCCCGCGGCCAGAACCATCATCCCGGCCTCGAAGAGAGGACCGTAGCCGTCTACCGACATCGCCGCGCCGCCGACCACGCAAAGGAGCTGCAGGCCGAAGAGCACTCTGCGGTGCCCCCATCTGTCCGCCACGAGCCCGGCGACGATCACACCCGCCAGACCGGCCAGGCGGGAGTTCCCCACCACCGAAGCAGCCTCGGCCTGGTCGAGCCCCCATGTCCTGACCAGGATAAGCGGCAGCATCGAGATCAGCCCCATCACCAGGATGGTGCCCACGCCGTAGGAGATGACACTGTAGACCACGGTCGCGTCCACGCTCACCCGCGCCCCCTCCCCCTGATGCCTCTTCTCCCCGCCCGGATCCTTCAGGAGGATCAGGGAGAGCAGCGCAGCGACCCCGATGGCGCACCAGGCGAGGACGGAGCCGCGCCAGTCCGTCCACAGGAGGACCACCGCCACGGCGGCAGAGCCCGCGTAGGAGCCCAGGGTGGCGGCAAGCTCGTGGACCGACAGGTAGTAGGCCTTCCGGCGCGATCCCCCCACCTCCACCAGGAGGGCCAGCCCGAGCGGAAGGTAGATGCCCACCCCGAGCCCCACCAGGAAGCCTGCTGCCAGCAGCAGCACCAGGTGGCTAGCCGTGCCGAAGAGGATCGCCCCCGCCACAGACAGCAGCACGCCCGCGACGATCCGGTTCTTCCGGTGGGACGGCAGCCATCCGGCCCACCAACTGCCGGCGCAGTATCCCAGCAGCATGCCGGAGATGACGAGGCCGGCCACGGCGTTGGAAAGCTGAAGGTCCGCGGCGATGGTGGGCATCACCGTGTAGATGATGGCGCGGACAGAGATGGACCAGAAGAAGACAACGGAGCAGGCGATCACCGCATAGGGCGGGATCGGCCGTGCTCCCCGAAGGGACTCAGACTCAAGGGCTTCGGGCGAAGGGCGTACGCTCAACCCACTCCTCTTGCGGCTATACCAGCCCCTTTGTGCTGGGCACCACGTTCTCGCGGCGCGGGTCTATCTGGGTAGCCTCGTCCAGTGCCCGAGCCAGTGCCTTGAAGAGGGCCTCCATCTTGTGGTGATCGTTCTCGCCCCGGAGGACGTCGGCGTGGAGGGTGAGGCGCCCCTCCGTGGCGAACGAGCGAAGGAAGTGCTCCACCATGTCCCCACGGAACCCCCCTGCGCCTGCGGCGGAGACGCCCGCATCGACCACCGCCAGGCCCCTGCCCCCCAAGTCGACAGCGACACAGGCCAGGGCCTCGTCCATCGGGACCAGGGCGTCCCCCATTCGCCGCAGCCCCTTCCGGTCGGCCAGCGCGGAGTCCAGGGCACGCCCCAGAGCGATGGCCACGTCCTCGATGGTGTGGTGCTCGTCCACCTGGAGGTCGCCTCGGGCCCTCACGGTCAGATCGAACAGCCCGTGCTTCGCCAGTTGGGCCAGCATGTGGTCGAGAAAGCCCACGCCGGTATCGGCGCTGCACTCGCCTCGACCATCCACCACCCAGACGACCGAGACTTCGGTTTCCGCGGTCTTCCGCGCGAAGCTACCCTCTCTTCTCACGACGTCCATCTCCACCGCCCCATCCTTCGGTTGCGTGCCCCTTTGACATGCCACATCGGTTCCGGCCAACAGGCCAGGTCGACCTTTTGTCCCCAGAGCCCGGGTTATCCCAACCCGGGCGGTCGCTGGCTTCGCCTTGCCGGAAGTCGTCGCCTGTGACCCTTCGAGGTTGAGGCAGCCCCGACTCCGCGAGGCCGTGGCGTGGCCTATTGGATAGGCGACGCCTTCCATTCGCGCAGCGCGGCGACCACCGCGTCGGTGTGCTCCGGAAGCCCCACGCTGAATCGAACGGAGTTGAAGAGCCGCGGCTTCCTGAAGTAGCGCACGATGATGCCCCGAGATGCGAGGAAACGCACGACCTCCTCGGCGCTCCCTTCCAGCACGTCGCACAGCAGGAAGTTGGCCTCGGAGGGGTGGACCCGCAGGAAGCCGAGGTCCGACAGCGCCAGCCGGAACCGCTCCCGCTCCTCGACGATCCTCCTCACGTTCGACTGCAGCCGCTCGATGTCCAGCAGCGACTCCCGAACTGCGACCTGGGCCGCCACGTTCAGGTTGTAGGGCTGCTTGACCTTCCACATCTGACGGAGCACTCCCTGGGGGAAGACGCCGTATCCCACCCGTAGGCCGGCCAACCCAGCCCACTTGCTGAAGGTACGGAGCACCACCAGGTTCGGGTGCTCGGCCACCAGGGGGACTAAGGTGGTCGTCGCAAACTCGGCGTAGGCCTCGTCCACCACCACCAGTCTGCCGGTGGCGAGCAGCCGCTCCACCTGCCATCGGGGCGCGACGTTGCCGGAGGGGTTGTTCGGCGAGGCCAGGAAGATCATGCGGGTGCGATCGGTGATCGCCCGCTCCACCGCGGGCAGGTTGATCCCGAACTGCTCGTCTCTGGGAACCTGCACCACCCGGCCGCCGCACACCTGCGTGCTGAAGGAGTACATCCCGAAGGTTGGGGGTAGGTCTATCACCTCGTCCCCTGGCTCCAGGTAGACCCTCATGAGGGTGTCGATCAACTCGTCGGAGCCCGCGCCCAGCATGAGGCTCTCGGCTGGCGCACCGATATGGCCCGCCAGCATGTCCCTCGTCTCCAACTGCCACGGATCCGGGTAGCGGTGGTAGGAGTGGCACTCGGCCAGGGCCATCTGAACCCTCGGGGAGCATCCATAGGGGTTCTCGTTTCCGTCGATCTTGATGATCTGCTCCGGCGGAATCCCCAGCTTCTGCGCCAGCGCCTCCGGAGTGCTGATGGGGACGTACTCCTCCATCTCCTCCACGCAACGCCGAACCGGAGGCAACTCTGGAATGCCAGCGACGCCCATTATGCATGTACCTCCAACGAAATGTAGCCTCAGGCTTCGGCGTGCGCGTTCCTCGGGGAGAGGCGTCATCATCCTCTTCGAGGCTACGCGCACCCTTCAGGATGCGGCTACGTCCGCGAGGCCTCTCCGAAGGATCCACTTCGAGGCCGCGCGCACCCTACAACGCGCGATCCATGTTGGGAACATCGGCCTACTCGAACGTGCATCACGCGCCAACGGGTGCGGCTACAGCTCACCCTCATCCAGCCGCCTCTGGATCGACGCGGCGTGGGCGTCCAGACCCTCCGCCAGCGCCATCCGCACCGCCGCCGGGCCCAGATCGCGCAGCCCCGTGGGACTGACGGCGAACAGGCTGCTCACCTTCACGAAATCGTCCACCGTGAGCGGCGAGGAGAAGCGGGCGCTTCCCCCCGTCGGCATGACGTGGCTCGGCCCGGCCACGTAATCCCCCAGCGCCTCCACCGACGACGCCCCCAGGAAGACCCCACCGGCGGCTCGTACCGAGTCCAGCAGCGACCAGGGCTCGGCCACCTCCAGGCAGAGATGCTCGGGAGCGTACTCGTTAGCCATCGCAACGGCCTCCTCCAGGCTCTCCACCACCACCACGACACCCCGAGACTCCAGCGACTCACGGGCGACGGACGCTCGACGAAGAGTCTCCAACTGCCTCTCGATCTCCTCGGGCAACCGCTCCACCAGCCCAGCCGAGGTAGTGATCAACACCGGCTGGGCCAGCGGGTCGTGCTCGGCTTGGGCCAGAAGGTCCGCCGCGACATGCTCCGGATCGGCCGAGCCATCGGCCACGATCAGCGTCTCCGTAGGGCCGGTGATGGCGTCGATCCCCACCACGCCGGCCACCATCCTCTTCGCCAGGGCGACGAAGATGTTCCCGGGCCCCAGGATCTTGTCCACCCGCGGGATCGACTCGGTGCCGTAGGCCATGGCCGCGATGGCCTGAGCGCCGCCCACCTTGTAGAGGGCGGAGACGCCGGCCACGTCGGCAGCCGCCAGCACCACTTCCGGAACCTTCCCGTCCCTGGATGGGGGAGTGGCGACGATCACCTCCTCCACGCCCGCAGCCCGAGCCGGAAGCGCAGACATCAGCAGCGAGCTGGGGTAGGTGGCGGTGCCGCCGGGGACGTAGAGCCCCACCCGCGCAAGGGGGCGAACGATCTGCCCGAAGACGCCGGATGGCGAAGTCTCGAACCAGGAGCGCCGGGTCGACTTGCGGTGGAACTCCAGGATCCGCTCCGCCGCTACCTCGAAGGCGGCGAGCAACTCCGGATCGATCCTTCGGCGGGCGGCAGACATCTCGGAGCGGTCCACCCGCACCGGAGACGGGAAACCGCCGTCGATCAGCCGGCAGTAGCGCTCCAGGGCGGCGTCCCCCTCCTCGCGGATGGCCGAGACGATTCGCTCCACCACCTGGAGGGGGGTCAGCGGCTCGCCGAAGCTGGCCTGGATCCTCTTGGCGAGGCTGGGCGGGGCAGCCAACTGGTCCAGATTCCGGCCGGCCAGCAGCAGCCGCAGCCCCTCCTCCTTCGAGCGCGCGATACGCAACTCTATCATAGCCATCAGCCTTCAGCTATTAGCCTTCAGCCTTCAACTACCAGCCAATGCTAGCCATAGCGGCCACAACGGCAGCCCTCTACCGGAAAGAAGGCAGCCTACGAGCAGCTCCTAAGCGGGGAAACTGAAGAAAGGGGGCGTCCTTGCCGATATTCAGTAATGGAGCCGATGGCTGATGTCTGAAAGCCATATTGCATTGTAGCATTTCGAGCAGAAAAGGTGTAGCGAGCCTTGCCGCTGGTTTCCAGGCGATGTTATACTCCTGCGTAAGCGTAACGAGTGGCCCAACCCCAACTGGTGATCAGCGTGCACGAAGACGATCAAAGGCTGCTAACTGCGGCTCACGCGGCGGTGCAGGATGCGCAGCGGAAGCTGTGCGGCCTCGCCGAGGAAGCCCGGGCGCAGTACCAGCAACGGCTGGACGAATGGGAAGAGTGCAGGCGCTCGCTAGAGGATCTGGCGGAGTTGCTGAACACCTCGGGGAACCTGGTAGAAGTAGACTCCCAGCCCGATGCCAACCAAGAGGCCCGCGTCGGACTGCTTGAGCGCGAGGCACAGCTCAGGGAGAGGCACGGCGAGCTTGCGGAGAAGGTGTACCGGCTCCAGCGGTCGCAGCGGCTGCTGAATACCACCATCCGGCGGCTAGAGAAGGAAGGCTCTCGTCTGCTGCGAGAGGAAGACGGCAGACTGGCCACCACCGAGGATGAGGAGCAGCCCGCCGACTGCCACGAGCGGATCCTCCAGGCCCACGAGCAGGAGAGGTTCAGGCTGGCGCGAGAGATCCACGACGGACCGGCGCAGATCCTGGCCAACGCGATCTTCGAGATGGAGCTGTTCGAGCGGCTCGTGGAGCAAGACCCGACGGCGCTGAGGGAGCAGTTGGGCCGTCTGAAGTCGGATATGCGCGACGGCCTCAGCGAGGTACGCAGGTTCATCTTCGACCTCCGTCCGCTATCCCTGGATGAGAGGGGGTTCTTCGAGGCGCTGCGGGGCTACCTCGAGGCATTCGGGAAGCACTTCGGCATCGCCTTGGAGGTAAGACTGCCGAAAAGCCAGTTGCGGTTGCCCAGCAGCAAGGAGGTGGCGATCTTCCGCATCGTCCAGGAGGCAGTGCAGAACGTGCAGAAGCACGCGGCCGCCACCAGGATCGTCGTCGTGGGCAAGATCACCCCCGCGGTGCTGGAGTTGTCCATCGAGGACAACGGTCGCGGTTTCGTTCCGGAGGAGGTGGCGAGCCGGCAGTCCAGGAATCTCGGCCTGATCAGCATGCGGGAACGGGCGACGTTGATCGACGCCCAACTGGACATCGCATCCTCCCCGAATGAGGGAACCAGCATCTCCCTGGTGGTGCCACTCGGTCCAAACACCAGGTAGGATTGTCATTCACCGTGGCACAGAAGACGTCCGCCAAGAGGAAGATTCGAGTCCTGGTAGTGGACGACCATCCGTTGTTCCGCCAGGGTGTCCGATGGGCACTCGAGGCCGAGCCGGACATCGAGGTCGTGGGAGAGGCCGCCGACGGTGAGCAGGCGTTGGAGATGGCCAACCAGCTCGCTCCGGACCTGGTGCTGAGCGACGTCAACATTCCGGGACCCGATGGGGTGGAGATCACTCGCGCCCTCAAGGGCGCCCTCCCCCGCACGGCGGTCATCCTCATGACCGCCTACGACGACGAGGAGCAGCTTTTCAACGCCATTCGGGTAGGGGCATCGGCCTACTTCCTGAAGGACCTGGGGCCCCGCGAGTTGATGGATGGCATCCGGCGGGTGAGCCGCGGCGAGTATCTGATCAACGAGAACGTTCTCTCGAAGCCGATGGTGGCCTCCCGAGTGTTGAAGCAGTTCAGCGAT
Source organism: Sphingomonadaceae bacterium (assembly GCA_050261575.1). Classification (GTDB taxonomy): domain Bacteria; phylum Chloroflexota; class UBA6077; order UBA6077; family UBA6077; genus JBLNDL01. The sequence continues at coordinate 48,084 of JBLNDL010000050.1, forward strand.
CTGTCCTCCGATGCCGATACCAAGGAGGTCGAGCCCCTCTTCATCCCGCTGTCCAATCGGGAGATCGAGGTGCTGGAGCAGATCGCCAAAGGCAACAGCAACAAAGAGATCGCTCGCGCGTTGAGGATCAGCGATCAGACGGTCAAGAACCACATCACCTCCATACTCAGGAAGCTGGCGGTAAACGACCGCACGCAGGCCGTGGTGTACGCGATCAAGCACGGCTGGATCAAGATGGAAGAGTTGCCAGCATAGGCCATGGCGGTAACGATGTCTTCAACCGGCGCGGACTCCGATCGACTGGCCAGCGTGATCGCCTCCTTCGAACGGGAGAAGGAGGTGCTGGCGAATCAACGCCGGGAACTGGCGATCCTGATCAAGCAGGCTGTGGCCGAGATCGATCGCCTCTCCCAGCGGAACCGCGATCTCTCCTCCCAGATGCGCCAGCTACAGGCGAACATCGACGCCTTCTCCCGAGCCGAGATTCAGCAGTTGTACGCGGCCCACCAGGAAGCCCAGATGCGGCTGTTCATGATGCAGAGCCAGCTCGAGCAACTGCGCAGCCGCCAGTCCAACCTGGAGAGGACCGAGCAGTTGCTCAACAGCCTGCTGGATGTCTCCTCCTCCCTGAGAGAGAGAAGCGATGGCACTGCGACGGTTGCCGGTGTCGATGGGGCTGTGCGCCAGCCTGAGACCGGCAGCGATGCTGCCCGCCAGCCCCTGTCCTCGATCGAGCTGGCCTACCACCGCATCTCTCGGGAGCTGCAGGATGGACCGGCCCAGGCCCTCAGCGACTTGATCCTGCGAGCCGAGGTGAGCGAACGGCTGGTGCAGGTGGACTGGCAGAAGGCGGAGGAGGAGATTGCCGCCCTCAGGCAGGCCGCCACTTCCGCGTTGAAGTCGACCCGCCAGTTGATCCACGAACTCCAGCCCCCTGCCCTGGAGGAGCTGGGATTGGCCATAGCGCTTCGCCGCTACGTGGAGGTGTCGCGTCCCAGCGAGCGACTCCAGATTGATCTCCAGATCGCGGGCCTGGAGCGACGGTTGCCCCCAACCGTCGAGCTGGCGGTGTTCAGGATCGTCCAGGAGGCCCTGACCAACGCGGCCGACCACTCAGGCGCGACGCGGGCCGAGGTGCGGCTGCGCTTCGAGGCCGAGCAGGTGATCGCCACCGTCACGGACGAGGGGCGCGGCTTCGACGTGGGCGAGGCCCTAGCGGAGGCAGCCCTGAAGGATCACTCGGGGCTGGCCGACATGCAGTTGCGGGCGAGCCTGATCGGCGGCACCCTCGAGATCAGCAGCAAGGCCGGCGCCGGCTGCATGATCAGCCTGGCCGTCTCCGCGTAGTCCTCATTTCCGCACCCTCCCCTCTCGATCCAAACAGGTATCTTCGGATAGAGTGCACGTTTCCCGCCAGAGGGGTTGACGTGAACTAGGGATACCTGCCTAGTACCTTCATCCTATTGCTCCACCTTCGTGGAAGATGCACCATGCCGCCCGAAACCCGTGCGACGACACCGGTAGTCGCCCTGCGAGCCAGCGAATCCATCAACTGGTACTATATTCCTATTGTTGTACGTCCGGCGTAGTCGGAGCATTCAGGTAAGTAGTTGCACGGGGCGACCGGTCGCCTGTCAACGTGGACCATAAGCCGCCAGAATGCCAACACACGAACGGCCTAATAGTGGGTAGAAGAAAGGAGACTGAACCATGAGTGACCTCATCACGAGGGCTTACCTTCGCTTGGCGCTGCGGGACGAGGAAGGACAGGGCATGGTGGAATACGGCTTGATCATCGCCCTGGTTGCCGTCGCGGTCATCGGTGCGCTGATGGTCCTCGGACCGAAGATCTCGAACATGTTCAACTACGCCGGCAACCAACTCAACAAGTAGCCCTTCTGGCGCGATGCACGTAGCTGAGCGAACCGGGGCCCGCCGAGTCGGCGGGTCCCGCCCTTCTCACCGACGGTACCAAAGTCCTATTGCGGCCATCTCTCCAGCGTACCTAGAATCCGGCAACAAGGTTGAAGCTGATCCCTTTGAGAGAGCAGGAGTCCAATCGGGGTGCATCGGCATGAGCGGCCACGGGCGGGTCAGTCGCGGACAGAGCACGGTGGAGCTGGCTCTCCTTCTCCCCTTCCTGCTCTGGATTTCGGTGGGTGTCGTCGATTTCGGGCGGGTGTACTACTACGACGTGGTAGCCATCAACGCCGCACGGACTGGGGCTCGAGTCGCCGCGGACCTCCGCAAGTCGGACGACGCAGTGAGACAGGCCGTGAAGCAGGACGCGCCTTCCCTCGCTCTGTCCGACGCCGACATCGCCATTGAGGTGTCTCCTCCCGGCCCACGATCGTCGGGAGACACGGTGACTGTCAGGGTCGCTTACAGCTTCGAGCCGCTCACCCCCCTGGTTGCAGCCCTCTTCCCAGGCGGGAGAGTGCCGATATCCAGAAGTGCATCGATGGTTGTCTTCTAGGGCTTGGAGGGGGTCGACGTCGATGACGAGTGAAAGGAGTGGAGGGCAGAGCCTGCTGGAGTTCGCGCTGACCCTGCCGGTCTTCCTGTGGCTCCTGGTGGGTCTCTTGGACCTTGGCAGAGGGGTGGCATCCTACACGGTACTCGCCAACAGCGCCAGGGAGGGCGCCAGGGCGGCCATTATCCCGTTCACCAGCGATGCCACAATAGAGGTTGCCGTCAACTCGCAGGGCGCTCTCCTGGGCACGATCCCGGCCGGAGACATCTCCGTCTCACCGCCAGTGGGATCCAGAAGCCCCGGCACACAGATCACTGTGGAGGTACGGTGGACATTCCGTCCGTTCACGCCTTTCGTAAGCAACGCGGTCGGTTCGGCCATCCAGATGAGCGCGACCTCCGTGGCGACGATCGAATAGAAGGGGGCCAGACCGGCCAACTCCTGATCATCGCTGCCCTCGCGATGGTGGCGTTCTTCGGGTTCGCGGCGCTGGCGATCGATCTCGGGCAGGCATACTCCCAGAGGCGGCTGGCCCAGAACGCCGCCGACGCCGCCGCCATGGCTGGGATGAGAATGGTTAGGACGCGATCCCAGGCCACCATGCCGGTGGACATCCACAACGAGATCGCGCGGGTGGCCGCCCTCAACGGCGCCGCCCAGCTTGCCACCGACGAGTTCCTGGACGTGAACCGGAACAGTCTGGGGCCGGTGGTCGGGTACAGTGGGAGCCTCAGCGACGTGGCCGGCGTCCGGGTGACGACGCGCCTGCAGCTCGACACCAGCTTCGCCAGGGTTCTGGGAGTCGACTCCCTCACCGCCGGGGGGAAAGCGACGGCAATGTCGCTGGCGATCAGCGGGATCACGGGGACGTCGCTGCTGCCCATAGCGGTGCCCTCCCACCCAGGCGGCGACGCCTCGCAGAGCTACGATCCGGATGCCACGACGCCCTACACCATCTGGAGCAGCGATAACCACTACGCGCCCGGCAACGTGGGCTGGCTCGATTTCGACGGGGGCGACAGCGCCGCCGGGCAGCTAGCCGATTGGCTCGACAACGGCTTCGAGTCCTCCGCGGACAATCCGTTCACCTATTTCGAGGATGGCAGCAGTCCGGGCGCCGAGCGCCAGTCGGCCACGCTGCCGGTCCCATCCTGGCTGCAGGGTAACACCGGCCTCTCCAACAGCCAGAACGTGAGGTCCGCGGTCCACAGGCTGGACGACGGCGTCGGCCAGAGCATCACCGTGCTCCTCTTCGACAGGACGGAGGGCACTGGGTCTGGCGCCAGATATCGGATAGTGGGATTGGCCCAGTTCAGAATCGTGTCGGTGGACCTCCACGGGAACCCCGAAACCATCGCGGCGAGGTTCGAGCGGATGGTCTACCCTGGAGAGCCTTCGGCGACGCCTACCACCAGCGACTCGTCCACGATACGGCTCACAGATTGAGGACCCAGGACTGAGGAAGTCTTACTGAGTCCTGGCTCCTCAGCCCTGGATCGCACAGCTTCTACGGGAGTGGCTACTAACACGATCGGGAGATCGGCCTGTGAACAGGAAGCGGATCGGCATCATCTTGATGGTTTTCGGGATAGTGTTGTCCCTCGCGGTGGGCGTCGTGGTCTACATGCAGGCGGAGCAGGCCGCGGAGATCGCCCGACGGACCCCGACGGTGGAGGTTGTGATCGCCACGGCGGACCTGCCGGAGCGCGTGGCCGTCCCCGCGTCGTCGGTGGCCGTGACCAGGATTCCGGCCGAGGCGGTGCCGGTCGATGCCGCCACCACGGTGGAATCGGTGGTGGGCAAGTTCCCCCTGACCCGCATCTACAGGGGCGAGGTGCTGATACAGCCGAGGCTGGCCGACAGCAGCGGCAAGACCGGACCGGCCTTCACCCTGAAAGATGGCTTCGTCGCCGTCACCTACCCCGGCAACGATCTGCTGACTACCACTGGAGCCATCCGGCCGGGCGACCGGGTGGATATCCTGCTCACCCTGCCACTACTCCGGCCCGGCTCGCCATCGGGTTCCGCCCAATCGGGCGGGACACAGTCCGGACAGGCGGGGACCAGCTATCCGCAGGTGACCCAGACCCTGCTGCAGAACGTCGAGGTGCTGCGAGTCGGGAGCTTCCCCGTCGTGGGGCAGCAGGAGGGGACCGCCGCGGCAGGGAAGGGCATCACGTTCCAGGTGAGCCATCAGGACGCGCTGACCCTCAAGTGGGCAAAGGACTCGGGAGGCACCATCGACCTGGTGCTTCGCCACCCGTCGGATACCGAGCCCGTCTCCACCGAAGCCATCACGGCCAACTACGTCCTGCGCAGGTTCGATTTCACCTTTGCGGAGCCACTGCAGTAAGCCGAGCATCACCCACGCCGGCACGACGGAGGTAACCCTTGACCCAGAAGATACGGGTCCTGATCGTCGACGACTTCGCGGACACGCGGGAGAGCATCTCCAAGCTGCTCTACTTCGAGAAGGACATCGAGGTAGTTGGCTCGGCGGCTGACGGCCAGCAGGCCATTCAGATGGCCGGGGATCTGCGTCCCGACGTCATTCTGATGGACATCAACATGCCTGGAATGGATGGGATCGCCGCCACCGAGGCGATCTGCGCCTCGGTGCCCGAGTGCGAAGTGATCATGATGTCGGTCCAGGGTGAGGCCGATTACCTCCGTCGCGCGATGCTGGCAGGGGCTCGGGAGTACCTGGTGAAGCCTTTCACCGGAGACGAGCTGGCTACCAGCATCCGCCACGTCTACGAGCTGGCCGCGGACAAGCGCGCACGGCTGGCAGCGGCAATGAAGCCCGCCGCCGCCCCGGAGCCCATCCCTCAGCCCGAGCCCACCTCGCCGGGCAAGGTAGTCTCCATCTTCAGTCCGAAGGGCGGAGTCGGGCGAACCACCATCTCCTGCAACGTCGCTATCGCCCTCCGGACACTGACCGGCAAGAAGGTCGCGCTGGTGGACTGCAACCTCACCTTCGGTGACGTGGCCATCACCCTGAACCTGCCGGCCAACACCACGATCTCGGACATCATCCCCAACATCCGCAACTTGGATAGGGAGACGCTTGAGCGGGTGCTGGCCAGCCACGACTCGGGGGTGAAGGTGTTGGCAGCCCCGCCCCGACCTGAGCTGGCGGAGCTGATCACAGCAGACCACCTACGGGCCATCATGGCCTTTCTGCGATCGCACTACGACTACGTGGTGGTGGACACCCCTCCCAGCTTCGAGGACACCATCCTGGCGGTACTGGACCTATCGGACCAGATCCTGTTGCTGACCACTCTGGAGATGCCGGCGATAAAGAACGTGAAGCTGTTCCTGGAGGTGGCAGAGGCGCTCCACTATCCCCAGGACAAGCTGACGCTGGTCGTCAACCGCGCCGATGCCGGCTGCGGCATCCGGGTGGAGGACCTGGAGCAGAACATCCACTTCAAGGTCTCCGCCAGCATCGTGAGCGCCGAGCGGTTGATGACCACCTCGGTGAACCAGGGGATTCCTGTGGTCATCTCCCACCGAGACAGCCCTGCGGCGAAGAGTCTCTTGGATCTCGCCCGCAAGGTCTTGACCGAGTCCGATGTCGCGCAACTCCAACGGGAGGACGCCGAGCCGACGAAGGTGAGCCGCGAGGCGGGGTCCGTCCTCGGCCTGGGCAGACTGAAGCTTCCTCCTCTTACCTCCTTTGCGACCAGGAAAGGGGCCAACTGATGGGACTTCTCAAGCGCATCGAATCGGCTCCCATGCCCGCGCCCCAGACGGTGGCGGCACCCCCGCTTCCGACCCCGCCTCAGACCCCGGCACAGGAAGCGCCGATCCGCCGGCCGCCCGCAGCCACCGCCTCCGACGCCAGCCGCAGCACCTCGCGCGACCTCAAGGCTAGAGTGCAGGCGAAGGTGATCGCGGAGTTGGATCCCAGCAGCGACCTGAGCAACGAGAGTCAGGTGAGGCACTCGATCCAACTGCTGTTCGACCAGGTGATAGAGCAGGAGGGGGTGGTTCTCACCCGAGTCGAGCGCCAGCGGCTGTTCGAGGAGGTGTACGCGGAGATCCGGGGGATGGGGCCCATCGACCCGTTGCTGCAGGACCCCACCGTCTCGGAGGTGATGGTCAACGGGCCGAAGCAGGTCTACGTGGAGCAGAATGGCAAGCTGCGGAAGACTGAGATCGAGTTCGACGACGACGACCACGTGATGCGGATCATCGACCGCATCGTGGCGCCCCTGGGCCGCCACATCGACGAGAGTTCACCGATGGTGGATGCCCGCCTGCCCGACGGCTCCCGGGTCAACGCCATCATCCCTCCCCTATCCCTGGTCGGACCGACCATCACCATCCGGAAGTTCTCGAAGCGACCTCTGACAATGGACGACCTGATCCGCCACGGCAGCCTCACCCCAGAGTTGGCGGAATTCCTTAAAGCGTGCGTCAAAGCCCGCCTGAACATCGTGGTGTCGGGAGGCACGGGCTCAGGCAAGACCACCCTGCTGAACGTCCTCTCCGGGTTCATCCCCGACGACGAGCGGATAGTGACCATCGAGGACGCGGCAGAGCTGCAACTGCGGCAGGAGCACGTGGTGCGGCTGGAGTCCCGACCTCCGAACATCGAGGGCAAAGGCGCCGTGCGCATTCGCGACCTGGTGATCAACGCCCTGCGCATGAGGCCCGACCGGATAGTGGTCGGAGAGTGCCGAGGTCCCGAGGCCCTGGATATGCTGCAGGCGATGAACACCGGCCACGATGGCTCCCTCACCACCGGCCACGCCAACTCGCCGCGAGACATCCTCTCCCGCCTCGAGACCATGGTGCTGATGGCTGGCATGGACCTGCCACTGCGGGCGATCAGGGAGCAGATCGCCTCGGCACTGGACCTGATCATCCAGCAGGCGCGAATGCGGGACGGCTCTCGCCGCATCACCAACGTCACCGAGGTCCAGGGGATGGAGGGCGACATCATCGTGCTGCAGGACATCTTCGTCTTCGAACAACTGGGGGAGGACGCGGGGAAGATCATCGGCAGGATAAAGCCCACCGGCATTCGTCCGAAGTTCATGACCAAACTGGAGAATGCGAGCATCCACTTGCCCCCCTCGGTGTTCGGCGTCTCGGACAGGTTCTTCTAGGAGGTCACCGTGCCCTTTCTCCTCAGCTTCGGCGCCTTCTTAGGATTACTGCTGCTTTCGGTGGGGCTGCTGTGGGCTACGCGCCCCGCCCGCAGCCTGATCGACGATCGGCTGTCCCGCTACGGCAGCCGGCAGCCCTCGTGGAGAGAGCTGGTGGAGGCCGACCAGCATCGCCAGCGCAGCGCCCCCCTCACCGAAGCCGTGACCCGGACGGTGGAGAGGGCCGTCGCCAACAGGGGCTTCGCTCAGCAGATAGCCCTCGACCTGGCAAGGGCCAACCTGAAGCTCACCGTGTCCGAGTACCTGATCATCACCTGCATGCTTGCCCTCGTCACCACCACCATCGCGGCGCTCGTGTCCCGCAGCGTGCCGGTGGGCTGCATCTTCGGCCTCGCCTCCCTCTATCTGCCCAGATGGTACGTCCACTCTCGCGAAAGAAAGAGGGTCGCCGCGTTCAACGCCCAGCTCGGTGACACCATCGGCATCCTGGCCAACTCCCTGCGCTCCGGGTACAGCCTGCTGCAGGCGATGGAGCTTGTGGCCAGGGAGACGCCGCCACCTATGGGGGAGGAGTTCGGGAGGGTGGTTCGGGAAGTAGGGCTGGGGCTGACTCCCGAGAGGGCGCTGGAGAACCTAGTGCGCCGCATCAACAGCGACGACCTGGACCTGATGGTGACCGCGATGAAGGTGCAGCACGAGGTGGGCGGGAACCTCACCAAGGTCCTCGACTCGATCGGCACCACGATTCGGGAGCGGGTGCGGATCAAAGGGGAGATCAAAGTGCTCACCGCCCAGCAGTCGATGGCGGGCTACATCATCGCGGGGCTACCCCTGGTGCTCGCCGGAATCCTGCTGCTGCTCAACCCCTCCTACATCCTGCAACTGTTCACCCCGGGCTGGTTCATCTGCATGCCGTTGGGAAGCGGTCTCGGCATTCTCTTGGGGTTCATCGTCATCCGCAAGATCGTGGCTATCGAGGTGTAGGGAGATGTCTATCCTCCTCGGCGTTCTGGCAGCGCTCGCGATCCTCCTCCTCGTCGTCGGCGCCTGGCTTCCCAAGACCGCGCCAGACCCCATCCAGGCCAGGCTCGCGCAGTTCGCTGAAAGGACGAGGAGCCTGGAGGAGATCGAGTTGGAGCAGCCGTTCACGGAGAGGGTTCTTCGCCCCCTGATACTCCAGATGGCCAGACTCGTGAGCCGCTTCCTCCCGAGGCGGAAGCTCAGGGCCAGCAATGACGCAGGGCTGGGCGGCATCCAGCGGCGGCTCGTCCTGGCGGGCAGCCCCAACAACCTCAGCGGAAGCGACTTCCTGGGCATCGTAGCCGTGAGCGTCCTCTCCATGGCGGCGTTGCTCTTCCTGCTGATGGGGCTGGCAGGGGCGGACCCTGTCACCTCGGCCTTGCTGGGGCTGGTGGGAGGGGGCATCGGCTACTACATCCCCACCATCTGGCTGAGCTCGAAGATCGCCGCTCGCCAGAAGGAGATCCAGAGGGCACTGCCGGACGCTCTGGACCTGCTGGTGATCAGCGTGGAGGCGGGGCTCGGCTTCGACGGGGCGATCCAGAAACTGACGGAGAAGTCGGACAACGCCCTGTCTCGAGAGTTCCGGCGGGTGCTGGCGGAGATCCGGATGGGGCGAACTCGCAGGGAAGCCCTGAAGGATATGGTCACCCGCACCGAGGTGGCCGACCTGAACACCTTCGTGTCGGCCATCATTCAGGCCGATCAGTTGGGCGTCAGCGTGTCCAGGGTTCTCTCCGTTCAGGCGGAGCAGATGAGGCTGCTCAGAAGGCAGAGGGCGGAGGAGCTGGCGGCGAAGGCCCCGCTGAAGATGCTCTTCCCCATGGTCTTCCTGATCTTCCCATCCATGTTCGTGGTGATCATGGGGCCCTCGATCCCCAGCCTTCTCGGCGGAGGGGGCTTCTAGATGCGAGCGATCAACGTGAGCCAGGGCGTCACCGTTGCGGAGGAGGTTCGGCATGCGACCACCCTCTGGGAGAGGGCCAGGGGACTCCTCGGGCACAGTGGGCTTCCCGCCGGCGAGGCACTGCTGCTGGACCCCTGCTCGGGCATCCACACCTTCGGCATGGCCTTCCCCATAGATGCCCTCTTCCTCGACAGGGACGGGGTCGTCCTCCACGTCGTGAGGGAGATGGCTCCATGGAGGATGAGCCGCTACCTGTTCAGCGCCCGATCGGTGCTGGAATTGCCGGCCGGCACGTTGCGGCGGACAGGAACGGAAATCGGAGACAGGGTGGTCTTCGTGGAGTGACGAAACGGCACCTTCCCGCGGCGCCGGCTTGGGGCCTATCCACGGAGATGTCTCGGTGCGCCCAGGACGACGGTACCCACACCTTCACTGTGGCGGAGTCCAAGGAGGGGTGCCCGGGAATGGGACCGGAGTCCAGATGAGAATCGATCTCCGCTGGCTGCTGGGGCTGCTCTTCCCCTCCAGATGCGTGGGATGCGGCCTGCGAGGGGTGGACATCTGCTCTCGATGTCTGTCGGCGATCCGCCCCCTCGATCCTGCCTCCTGTCCGCGCTGCGGCACCCCTTCTCGACTCGGGGGGCTCTGTCCCGCCTGTCGAGGCTACGAGGGGCCGCTGGCCGGCATCCGGGCGGCCTGCGTCTACGACGGCGTCGCCCGGAAGGCTATCCACAGCTTCAAGTACAGGCATCGCCGGATGCTCGCTGGGCCTCTGGCACGACTAGTGGAGGAGGAGTTGCGGCGGAGACCGCTCCACCTGGACCTGCTGGTTCCCGTCCCCCTCCACCCGAGACGGCTGGCCGAACGGGGCTACAACCAGTCCGCCCTGCTCGCCGCCCACCTGGGGGAACGTCTCTCCGTGCCAGTGGCGGAGCCCTTGGAGCGCAGTCGGGAGACCACGGCTCAGGCTGGGTTGAAGGCGGCGAGCCGCAGGGCCAACGTGCGCGGCGCCTTTCGGTGCGCTGCTCCGATCGACCTATCGGGCAGGCGGATCGGGATAGTGGACGACGTCTGCACCACGGGGGCAACCCTGGAGGAATGCGCGCGAGCCCTGCGCGAGGCGGGCTGCGCCTCCGCCTGGGGTGTCGTGGTAGCCAGGGATCTGTGAGGAATTCCCAGTGCGTCCCGGAACGCAACTCTGGGGACTCATCGAGAGGTCACAGGATATGGAGCTTCAGGCCAAAGCCGCTCGCCACCCACTGGCCGTCACGTGCCAGTGGGTTCCGGTACTCTCCACTTCCACGCTGCTCCAGACGGTGCTGCTGGCGGTGGTCTTTCTCCTCAACTTCTTTCCGGATACCGATCCCGACCTCTGGTGGCACATGGCCACGGGGCGCTACATCGTCGAGACGGGGAGCGTCCCCACCAGCGACCCCTTCTCCTACACTGCGACCGGCAAGCCGTGGGTGGCACACGAATGGCTGGCCGAGGCCATCATCTACCTGATCTACCGCTCCGGCGGCTACCTGCCGCTGGTGCTGCTCTTCGGGGCGATGACCACCCTGGCCTTCGGGTTCACCCTTCGCACCCTGAGGCTGCTGGGCCTGCGGCCGGTGGCCGCCACCTGCGTAACCCTGTGGGTGGCCCTGATGTCCCTCTTTTCCTGGGACGTCCGCCCCCAGATCTTCTCCTACCTGCTTTTCGCCGTCTACCTCTACCTCCTGCTGCGGAGCCGGCAGCACGCCGAGCCGCGGCTCTGGCTCCTGCCGATGCTCATGGCGCTGTGGGTAAACCTGCACGGGGGCTACGTGATGGGGCTGCTGCTGATGGCCGCTTTCCTCGCGGGAGAGGGGATCAACCGGTGGAAGCCGCCGGCAGCCGGGGCTGGAGACTCGGGGCTCGACCAAGCTGCCTATGGGGAGGCGGGGTCGTCCCCAAGCCCGCATGCGTTAGGGACGACGCCGGCTTCTCGGTGCCTCGACCCCCACTCCTCGGTCCTCGCCGCTCAGGCCCCGTCGTTGAGGACGTACCTGGCAGTCTTCGCGGCGACTGTCGCCGCCACCGTCGTCAATCCACAGGGGCCGGCCATTCTGCTCTACCCCTTCACCTACGCCGGAACCGCGAACGCCTCCATGCGCTTCATCACGGAGTGGCAGTCGCCCGACTTCCATTACTACTATTTCTTTATCTTCGCCAGCAGCCTGATGGCGCTGATGGTTGCGCCCGCCCGCGGCCGTGCCGACTGGGCGCTGGCCATCCCTCTCCTGCTGCTCACCGCGATGTCGCTCCAGTCGGTGCGCGTGATCCCCTTCTACGGCATCGGAGCCGCGCCATTCCTGGGCCTCCGCCTCGCTCCGCACGGGGGCCGGAGCCCGGCCACCACCCCGCCGACGACACCCACCCCCAGGCGGGTTCGGGCCACACGCTGGAACTGGCTGGTACTGCTCCTCTGCCTGGCCACCATGGGCTCGACCCTTTTCCTGTCCGATCGCACCCAGTGGGGCCCGGAGCCGCGCACCTCGAGCTACCCGGCGGAAGGCGTCAGATACATACGCGAATCGGGCCTGCGGGGGAATCTGTTCAACACCTTCCACTGGGGCGGGTTCCTGATCTGGAGCTTCTACCCCGAACGCCGGGTCTTCGTCGACGGTCGGCCCGACATGTACGGCGACCAGTTCATGGAGGAGTACCAATTGCTCCAGGATGTGCGCCCCGGCTGGAGGGAGCTATTGGACAAGCATCGAGTGGAGGTGGCCCTCGTCGAGAAAGACGGCCGGACAGCCACCCTGCTCCTGGCGAGCGGCGAGTGGCGGGAGCTGTTCAGAGGCGAGATCGAGAGTGTCCTCGTGAGGCAGCAGTAGCCCGCGTGGCAGAGGAAGCGCGGGCCGGCGCGGCGCGGCTAGCCCGCCAGGTCACCCTACACCTAACCGCCTCAACCATCGCCCGGTCGTCGAAGCGCCATCGAACGAGGGGCAGGCGCCGTGAAGGGCTGGTATGCGGCGAGCACTTATTGTAGAATCGAGTCAAAGTTCAGCGCCAGGGCCGGGGTCACATGTTCCGGAACTGTGCAGAGTCCGAGACGAAGACATAGAAAGCGGCAGGCACCTAGGGTGCCTGTCTGTGTCTATGCAGGATTTCGCCACAGGGAGGACTGCGATGCAAGTGGTGGTAAAGGGCAAGAACATGGAGGTCAGCGAGAAGCTGAGGCGGTTCGTGGAGAACAAGATCCTCAAGCTGGAGCGGGTGCTCCCCGAGATCGCTGAGGCCGAGGTGGAGCTAACCAACGCCAAGACCAAGAGCGCCGACCACCGGTACGTAGTCCAGGTGACGCTGAAGGCGAACGGGACCCTGATCCGGGGGGAGCAGGCCGCCGACGACAGCTACACCGCCATGGATGCCGTCCTGGACAAGATCGACAGGCAGATCGCACGCTACAAGACCAAGCGGTTCGGGGCCTACAACAAGGGCGCCACCGAGGCCAAGGTCGCGACAGCCGCGGTCGATGCGCCCGCCGTCGAGGAGGGCCGGCTCGTTCGAACCAAGCGGTTCGCCATGAAGCCGATGGATGTGGAGGAGGCCCTCATGCAGATGGAGCTGCTGGGCCACAGCTTCTACGTCTTCAACAACGCCGAATCCGGCCGCGTCAGCGTAGTCTACAAGAGGAAGGACGGCGACTTCGGGCTGATTGAGCCCGAGTAGCCTTCCCAGATGCTGCATCGCCTCGCGGCACGTGGAGGGCCGGGCAGATCGGTCTGCCCGGCCCTCTCTGTTCCACATCCGGCGCCGCACTCACCAGGCCCATCGGCTCGGATTCCGGAGCCCACCCGGCAGGACCGGGCGGAAGTCGTCAGAGGCAACTCACCACCAGACCACGCCAACGCGGCGGGGAACGTGGGCCATCTCCGCATTCCGGTCACTCCGATAGGCAGCCCAACCAGATCCTGCACATTTGTTCACCGTGTTGGCCTTTCCTATTTGGGTATGCTATGATTTAGCTTGTCGGTTGGCCTACTTACTCTAGGAAGACCCATGCGGAACTTGAGAGTATGGCAGGCGGTGGCCGTTGCATCGCAGCTCGGCTTCGTGCTGGCGGCCGCGGTTGCCATCGGTCTGTTCGCGGGGTGGTATCTTGACTCTATCATGTATACCAGCCCCGTATTCGTTGTTATCGGGGCGCTGATCGGCATGGCCGCCGGGCTGTACAGTTGCGCCCGCATCGTCCGGGACATGCAGCGGAGCGAAAGCGGTCCCGGCGAGGAGTGAGTGGACACGGTAGGCAGGTGGTTGAATGGAGAGTATCCACGTAGAAGCGACCACGCTATTCTTCATAGGGCCTGTGCCGGTGACCAACACCATCTTTTCGGCCTGGATCACGATGGGCGTGCTGGTGCTGGGCTCCATCTTGGCGACCCGCCGCATGAGACTGGTGCCTACCGGCTTCCAGAACTTGGTGGAGTACGTCGTCGAGCTACTGCTGGCGCTTTGCGAGTCCACGGCGGGCAGGCGAGGTCGGCAGTTCCTCCCCTTCGTGGCAACAGCCTTCCTGTTCATCCTCTTCTCCAACTGGATGGGGCTGCTTCCGGGGTACGGAGACACCCCCTGGCTGCGATCGGCCAACAGCGACCTGAACGTGACCGCCTCCATGGCTATCATCGTCTTCCTACTGGTGCAGGGCTGGGCGCTCAAGGCGCAGGGACCGTGGCGCTACCTGAAGGAGTTCGTCTACCCCAACCCGCTGCACATCCTGGGTGAGTTGAGCAGGCCGCTGTCGCTGGCGCTGCGGCTCTTCGGTAACATATTCGCGGGCGAGGTGCTGCTCATCACGATGTCGGCCCTCATCCCGCTGGCCGTACCAACGGTGTTCTTCGGGCTCGAGATCTTCGTAGGCATCGTGCAGGCGATGATCTTCTCGATGCTCACCCTGGTGTTCTTGACCATCGCGACCTTGCACCACGGGGGCGAGACCCACCACTAGTACTGTGTCAACGGGAAGACGGTACGCCCTGTCGTGCCGAGCGAAGCGAAGGATTTCTCCGAGTGAGAGATCCTTCGTTACCGCTCAGGATGACACCTACCAGGTCCCGTGCGGCAGAGTACTAGGAGGGCCTCCTGGATGATAAAGAGTGCGTTAGTGCGGAGGATGTAAAGTGCCGGAATCCACAATACCCTTGGCGGCTGCGCTGGCGATCGGGCTGGGAGCGCTAGGTCCCGGCATCGGCATCGGTTTTGGAGTTGGCAAGGCCATGGAGGCGATCGGCCGAAATCCGGAGATCAGCGGCAGCATCCTGGTACCCATGCTGATCGGCCTGGGCCTCGCGGAAGCAGTGGCGATCTACGCGCTGGTGATCGCCTTCCTCCTGGTCGGTCGGATCTAACGGCTTTAAGTAACGAGTGACGAGTCATGAGTGATGAGTATCGTGGAAAGGTACTCATGACTCTTCACTCATGACTCATCACTGATCTATGGAGGACTCGTGGAGGCACTGGAGGCGCTTGGCATCAACCTAACGAGCCTGGCGTTGCACACCTTCAACTTCCTGCTGCTGGTGGCGCTGCTGACCAAGTTCCTCTACCGGCCCGTGACTCGCCTGCTGGACGAGCGTTCCGCTCGCATCAAGGAGAGCATGGAGCAGGCGGAGGCGGTCAAGGAGCAGCTCGCTCGCGCCGCGGAGGAGACCAGGCTCCAACTGGAGGCTGCCCGAAAGGAAGGCCAGGCCATCGTGGACCAGGCGAACCAGATCGCGGAGCGGGTGAAGGCTCAGGCCAGGCAGGAGGCACAGGCCGAGGCCGAGAGGATCGTTGCCAAGGCTAGAACGCAACTGGAGTTGGAGCGGGAGCAGGTCATCGTCGAGCTTCGACGCGAGATGGCCGACCTGGTGGTATCCGCCACCGGCAAGATCATCGGAGAGTCGCTCGACGATCGAGCTCAGCGCAAGCTGATCGAGGGTTTTCTGCAGGGAAACGGACAGAAGCTGAACGACTAATCGAGTGATGGGTGATCAGCATGGCTCCTCGACTCACAACTCATCACTCGTTGCCGAGGAGATAGGTTGCCCGCAGTAAGATCCGGCATCGCCAAGAGGTACGCAGAGGCGGTCTTCGAGATCGCCAAGTCCAAGGATAGCTTCGACGAGTGGGCGCGGGACCTCGCGGACATCGCCGAGGCGCAGCGAAACCCGCAGATAGCCACGGTGGTGGCAGCCCCGACCATCGGCCTCTCCACCAAGGAGGCCGTCATCGCCCGGTGCCTGGCCGACATCAGCCCGGAGGCCAGCAACCTGGTGAAGCTGCTGCTGCGCAGGGGTCGGTTCGCCCTGGCGCCGCAGATAGCCGCCCACTACCGCAAGCTGGTGAACGACCATCGCGGCATAGCCACGGCGGAGGTGACCTCCGCCGTGCCCCTGAGCGCCGCGGAACTGGACGCCGTGGCCGGCCGGCTCTCCGCCATGACCGGACGTCGGGTGGTGGTGGAGCCGTGCGTCGACCCGTCGATACTCGGCGGGATCGTCGCGCGCATCGGCGACCAACTGATCGACGCGAGTGTGAGGGGCCGGTTGGAGGCACTGAAGCGGCGCCTCTCGCAGGCCTAAGCAGGTATCTCTAGTTCACGTCGACCTCTCTTGCGGAAAACGTGTACTCTATCTAGAGACACCTGCTTAGATCGCAGTAACGGGTAACGAGTGATGAGTAGTGAGTGATGAGTGATGAGGTAACCCACTCACAACTCATTACTCATCACTCTTGACTCATCACTCGCCACTAGGGGGTAAGATGGCAGTTCGCGCGGACGAGATCAGCTCGATCCTGAGACAGCAGATAGAGCAGTTCCAGGAGGTGGTGACCTCCGTCAACGTGGGCACCGTGGTAGAGGTGGGCGACGGGATCGCCCGCATCCACGGCCTATCCGGGGCCATGGCCAGCGAGCTGCTGGAGTTCCCCAACGGGATCATGGGGCTGGCGCTCAACCTGGAAGAGGAGAGCGTGGGAGCAGTGATCCTCGGCCCCTTCACCAGCATCAAGGAAGGCGATCAGGTTCGAGCTACGGGTCGCATAATGGAGGTCCCGGTGGGACCTGAGCTGGTGGGCAGGGTGGTGAACGCCCTTGGCCAGCCGATCGACGGCAAAGGGCCGATCAACACCAAGAAGACCCGCCCAGTCGAGCGGATCGCCCCGGGCGTCGTGCTGCGAGAGCCGGTGGACACCCCGGTCCAGACCGGCATCAAGGCCATCGACTCCCTGATCCCTATCGGTCGCGGGCAGCGCGAGTTGATCATCGGCGACCGGCAGACCGGCAAGACGGCGATCGCCATAGACACCATCATCAACCAGCGCAAGGGCGACATGGTGTGCATCTACGTCGCCATCGGCCAGAAGCAGTCGGCTGTCGCACAGGTAGTGGCAACGCTGGAGGCGTACGGCGCCATGGACCACACCATCGTGGTGGTGGCCGCTGCCTCCGACCCAGCGCCCCTCCAGTACATCGCCCCCTACGCCGGCTGCGCGATGGGCGAGGAGCTGATGGAGCAGGGGCAGGACGTCTTGGTGGTGTACGACGACCTCTCCAAGCACGCCTGGGCCTACCGACAGGTTTCCCTCCTGCTGCGCCGCCCCCCCGGCCGCGAAGCATACCCCGGCGACGTCTTCTACCTCCACTCCAGACTGCTGGAGCGGGCGGTGAAGCTGAACCGGGAGCACGGCGGCGGGTCGCTCACGGCGTTGCCCATCATCGAGACCCAGGCCAACGACGTCTCGGCATACATCCCAACCAACGTGATCTCCATCACCGACGGGCAGATCTACCTGGAGCCCGACCTCTTCTACGCCGGTGTCCGGCCCGCCCTCAACGTGGGCATCTCCGTGTCCCGCGTGGGGGGTGCGGCCCAGACCAAGGCTATGAAGCAGGTGGCCGGAAGGCTGAAGGGCGACCTCGCCCAATTCCGTGAGCTGCAGGCGTTCGCCCAGTTCGGCTCCGACCTGGATAAGGTGACCAAGGCCCAGATCGACCGCGGCATGCGCATCACCGAGGTGCTCAAGCAGCCGCAGTACGTGCCTGTGCCGATGGAGAAGCAGGTGATGAGCCTGTACGCCGTGACGAACGGCTTCCTGGACGACGTTCCGGTGGAGAAGGTCGGCGCCTGGGAGGCGGGCTTCCTGCAGTTCATGGACTCCGCCCACCCCGAGATCGGCGAGACGATCGCCCGTGAGAAGGCGATGAGCCAAGAGACCATCGAGGCGCTGCGGGCGGCAATCGGGGAGTACAAGCGGACGAGCAGCTACTGAGTCCCCTCTCCCAAAGGGAGAGGGAGAAGATGCACCTCTCCCTTTGGGAGAGGGAAGAACCGAAACAGGGGATACAGCGTGCCAAGCCTACGCACGATAAAGCGGCGCATCCGAAGCGTACGCAGCATATCGCAGGTGACTAAGGCCATGGAGATGGTCTCCGCCTCCAAGATGAGGCGGGCCCAGGCCCGCGTCCTGGCCTCGCGCCCCTACTCCGACCGGCTGCAGAAGCTGATCGCGGACCTAGCGGTGCACCCCAGCAGCGAGGGCGCCACCCACCCCCTGCTTCTGCAGCGGGAGACCAGGAACCGGGTTGGGATGATCGTGGTGACATCGGACAGGGGCCTCTGCGGCGGGCTGAACAGCAACGTCATCCGCCGCGCCGCCGCCGACCTCCTGGAACTCGGCGGACCCTCGGCCGTGGAGATGATCACGATCGGCCGCCGCGGCCAGGACTACATGGCGCGTCGCGGCGTCGGGCTGCGAGCCACCTTCACCCACCTGGGCGATGCCCCCGGCATCCTCGCCGTCCAGCCCGCAGCCAGGATAGTCATGGACGAGTTCAGCAGCGGTCGGATAGACGCGGCCTTCCTGGTCTTTCCGAAGTTCGTCAACACGATGGTGCAGCGGGTGACGGTCGAGCAGTTGCTGCCGGTGGTGCCCGCCAAGTCGATGGAGCCGCAGCTAGAGTACATCTTCGAGCCCAGCGCGCCAGAGATCCTGGCGGAGCTGCTCCCGCGATACGTGGAGACCCAGATCTACCAGGCATTGCTGGAGACCATCGCCAGCGAACACAGCGCCCGCATGATCGCCATGCGGAACGCCACCGACAACGCCAAGGAGCTGATCTCCACCTTGACCCTGGTCTACAACAAGGCTCGACAGGCAGCCATCACTAAGGAGATCGCCGAGATCGCCGCCGGAGCCGAAGCGCTGGCGGGCTGAGGCCCGAGGTCGGCATCTGGCGGGGCGGAACTGGGCGGGCGCCCAGGGCAGACCCGCGTGTCTGCCCCTTCCGTTCTGTTCGACACCTTGCGAGGTGAGGGCTGACCAGTGGCTTCTCGGCCCTCGGTCCTCGGTCCTCATTACTGGAGGAAGACATTGGCAACGGGAAAGGTCGTTCAGGTACTTGGGGCGGTGGTGGACGTGGAGTTTCCCGCGGAGCATCTGCCCCCCATATACAATGCACTAGAGACCAACATCGGCGACCGGAAGCTGGTGCTGGAGGTGCAGCAGCACCTCGGCAATAGCTGGGTCAGGGCAGTCGCCATGTCGAGCACCGACGGCTTGAAGAGGGACACAGAGGTAGTGGACACGGGCGACTCCATCAGGGTGCCGGTGGGCAAGGAGACGCTCGGGCGGATCTTCAACGTCCTCGGGGAGCCGATCGACGAGCTTGGCCCCGTGGTCACCGAGGAGAGGTACAGCATCCACCGGCCGGCGCCCTCCTTCGAGGAGCAGGAGACCACACCGCGAGTCTTCGAGACCGGCCTCAAGGTCATCGACCTGGTGGCCCCCTTCATGAAGGGCGGCAAAGTCGGCGTCTTCGGTGGCGCTGGCGTCGGCAAGACGGTCATCATCCAGGAGCTGATCCGGAACATTGCCACAGAGCACGGCGGCTTCTCCGTCTTCTCCGGGGTGGGGGAGCGCACCCGCGAGGGCAACGACCTCTGGTTGGAGATGAAGCACTCGGGGGTCATCTCGAAGACAGCCCTGGTGTTCGGCCAGATGAACGAGCCTCCTGGCGCCAGGCTGAGGGTCGGTCTCACCGGCCTCACCATGGCGGAGTACTTCCGCGACCACGGGCAGGACGTGCTGCTCTTCATCGACAACATCTTCCGGTTCACCCAGGCCGGCTCCGAGGTCTCCGCCCTGCTGGGGCGCATGCCCTCTGCCGTGGGCTACCAGCCCACCCTGGCCACCGAGATGGGCCAGCTCCAGGAGCGGATCACCTCCACGAAGAAGGGCTCCATCACCTCCGTGCAGGCGATCTACGTGCCCGCCGACGACTACACCGACCCGGCGCCGGCCACCACCTTCGCCCACCTGGACTCCACCATCTCCCTGGAGCGCGCCATCGCCGAGCAGGGCCTCTACCCGGCGGTGGACCCGCTCGCCTCCACTTCGCGCATCCTCGACCCGAGGGTGGTGGGGCAGGAGCACTACGAGGTGGCACGTGAAGTGCAAAAAGTGCTACAGCGGTATAAGGACTTGCAAGACATCATAGCGATCCTTGGTATCGACGAACTGAGCGAGGACGACAAGCTGACGGTGGCCAGGGCCCGCAAGATCCAGAGATTCCTCTCACAGCCCATGTTCGTGGCCGAGGCATTCACCGGTCGAGAGGGCAAGTACGTCCCCATCCACGAGACCGTCCGCGGCTTCAAGGAGATCCTGGAGGGCAAGCACGACGCCCTGCCGGAGCAGGCGTTCTACATGGTCGGCACGATCGACGAGGCCGTGGCGAACGCCGAGCAGTTGGCGCGGGTCTAGGAGCGGTCGAGATGGCGAAGCTCAACGTGGAAGTGGTCAGCGCGGAGAGGGTGGTGTTCGCCGGCGAGGCCGATATGGTCGTCGCGCCGGGCTCCGCGGGCGTCCTCGGCATCCTGCCCAAGCACGCCTCGCTGCTCACCTCCCTCAGCCCGGGCGTGCTGCGCGTGAAGCAGGGCGCGGACGAGGTGGTGATGGCCGTCAGCGGCGGCTTCCTCCAGGTGGACCACGACCGAGTCGAGGTGCTGACCGACGCGGCCGAACGGGCCGAGGAGATCGACATCGCCCGCGCCGAGGAGGCGCGGCAGCGGGCCCAGCAGTTGCTGGCCGAACACCGCGCCCAACACGATCGCGAAGCCGGAACCGCCGAGGCGGCGCTCCGAAGGTCGCTCGCCCGGCTGAAGGTCGCCGAGCTTCGCAGAAGGAGAACCCAGCAGAGATGACCCTCACCGGCGGCCCCCTCCCCGGTCCGGCTCTCCAACCTGGAGGCGACGGGCTCCGAGCGAGCGAGCGGTTGATCGTGGAGGGAGGGGTGCCGCTGCGCGGCACGGTCCGGGTGGATGGGGCGAAGAACGCCGCCCTCCCCATCATGGCAGCCTGCCTGCTCACGAGGGAGCGGTGCACCATCCACAACGTTCCCGACATCGAGGATATCAGGTCCATGGCGCGGGTGCTCGAGTCTATCGGCGCCCGTGTCGACTTTCTGGGCAGCGGCTCCATCGCAATCGAGGCCGGCGACCTCGCCTCCACCGCCCCGCCCTACGACCTGATGCGGCGAATGAGGGCCTCGTTCCTCGTCGTGGGCCCCCTCCTGGCCAGGGTCGGCCACGCCCGGGCGCCCCACCCCGGCGGGTGCGCCATCGGGATTCGGCCGGTCAGCGTGGACATCCGGGGCTTCGGCGCAATGGGCGCACGAGTGACCCAGGAGAACGGCAGCTACGTGGCGACCGCCCCGGACGGCGGCCTCCACGGCGCCAGCATCTACCTCGACTACCCCAGCCACACCGGCACCGAGAACCTGCTGATGGCCTCCGTTCTCGCCAGCGGGCGAACCATCATCAAGCACGCCTCGGTGGAGCCGGAGGTGGTGGACCTTGCCAACTTCCTGGTACAGATGGGCGCCAGCATCTCCGGCATCGGCAGCACCCGCCTGGAGGTGGACGGGGTGGGCGAGCTCCACGGCTGCGACTACTCCGTCATCCCGGACCGGCTGGCCGCCGGCACCTTCGCCATCGCCGCCGCCATCACCCGAGGCGAGGTGCGGCTGGAGCAGGTCGTCTGCGAGCACATGGACCCGGTGACCTACAAGCTGCTGGAGGCGGGCGCACTGGTGGAGGAGGGCGACGGCTGGATGCGCGTCGTCGGCACCCGGCCCCTCTCTCCGGTGGAGATCCAGGCGATCCACTACCCCGGCTTCCCCACCGACCTGCAGGCGGCGTTCGGATCGCTCCTCACCCAGGCCGCCGGCACCAGCCTGATCCACGAGCGGGTGTTCGAGAACCGGCTGCTGTACGCGCAGGAGCTGCGGAAGATGGGCGCCGACGTTCGGGTGTCGGGGCAGACCGCGGAGATCACGGGCCCCGCCCGCCTGATCGGCACCACCGTGAAGGCGCTGGACATCCGGTCCGGCGCGGCGGTGATCCTCGCCGCGCTCGCGGCGGAGGGGACCACGGTGGTGGAGGATGCCCACCACGTCAACCGCGGCTACGCGGACATCGTGGGAACGCTCGCCTCCGTGGGGGCGCGCATTCGCCGGGGGTGAGGCCTCCTTGGCCCCATAAGAGTGTATTCCCCCGCTAGCCCTATGCTATAATCGCTGCCGGCAACTCCAACCAGCCTTCCGGCACGCTGGCAATAGCCCCCTGCCATCACTATCATAGGCGGCGCCCAATCTCTCGGCCGCAAGCTCACGGAGACGCTATGTTCGGCATGCACATCGGAATAGACCTCGGCACCGCGAACGTGCTGGTTTATGTAAAGGGGCGTGGCATCGTCCTGAACGAGCCCTCGGTGGTGGCCTACTCGGTCTCCGAGAACCGGGTGGTGGCAGTGGGGGAAGAGGCTCGCCAGATGCTCGGCCGCACCCCGGGCAGCATCGTGGTGACCCGCCCAATGCGGGATGGCGTCATCGCCGACTACATGATCACGGAGGCGATGCTCCGCTACTTCATCTCCAAGGTGTGCGGCCGCTTCCGGATCTTCCGCCCGGAGGTCATGGTCTGCATCCCCGCCGGCATCACCAACGTGGAGAGTCGCGCCGTCCAGGACGCCACCATCCAGGCGGGGGCCAAGGTCGCCCACCTGATCGCCGAGCCCCTCGCGGCCGCCATCGGTGCCGGCGTCCCGATCGGCGGGCCGAGCGGCAACATGGTGGTGGACATCGGCGGCGGCACCTGCGAGGCCGCGGTCATCTCCCTGAACGACATCGTCGTCAGCAGCTCCATCCGGGTAGCCGGCAACAAGATCGACGAGATGATCGCCAGCTACGTCAAGAAGCGCTTCAACCTTCTGATCGGCGACCGCACCGCCGAGGAGGTCAAGATCCGCATCGGCAGTGCCCTCCCCCTCAGAGACCCGATGGAGATCGAGGTGCGCGGCCGCGACCAGATCGCCGGCCTCCCCAAGACGGTGAGCATAACCTCCGACGAGGTCACCGAGGCGATCCAGGACGCCCTCTCGGCGATCGTCATCAACGTGAAGAGCGTCCTGGAGCAGACCCCGCCCGAGCTGGCCTCCGACGTCATCGACAAGGGTATGGTGATGACCGGCGGGGGAGCGCTGCTGCGCCACCTCGACAAGCTGCTCACCCGAGAGACCGGAGTGCCCGCCCACGTGGCCGACGACCCCATGTCGTGCGTCGCCATCGGTGCGGGCAAGGCCCTCGAGCACTACCACATCTTCAAACGAAGCCTGGCTGCGGTTTAGGAAGGACTGAGGACTGAGGGCTGTGCCCTCAGTCCTCGCCATACGTGCCGCCATCGGAGGCCAGGGTCCAGAACGTTGGGGGAGAGGTAACGATGAAAGCACTGCGCAAGACCCGCCCAGAGCGAGGCGCCGACCTGATCGATCTGCCAATGCCCACTGTCGGGCCAAACGACGTGCTCGTCCGCATCAAGGCCGCCGCCATCTGCGGCTCCGACATCCACATCTACGGATGGAACGAGTGGGCGGCCCAGCGGGTCCATCCGCCCCTCACATTCGGCCACGAGGCGTGCGGGGAGGTGGTGGAGGTGGGCGAGCGAGTCACCCACCTGAAGCCCGGCGACCTCGTCGCCATGGAGACCCACGTACCCTGCGGCCACTGCTACCAGTGCGACACAGGCAACCAGCACGCCTGCGAGAGCATGAAGATCCTGGGCGTCCACGTGGAGGGCTGCTTCTCCGAGTACGCCGCGGTCCCCTCCGTCTGCGCCTGGAAGCTCCCTAAGGACATGGATCCCGAGCTGGGCGCCCTGCTGGAGCCGATGGGGGTGGGCGTCCACGGGCTGCTGGTGGACCCCCTGGAGGTCGGCAGCGTCGCCATCATCGGCTGCGGCCCCATCGGCATCATGACCGCCCAGGTCGCGGCCACACTCGGCGCCCATCCACTCTTCGTCCTCGACGTGAACGAGGAGAGGCTCGCCATGGCCCTGAGGATCGTCCCCGGCGCCATCGGGGTGAACCCGGCCAAGTGCGATGCCGTGGCCACCCTGAAGGAGATGAACGGCGGCAGGGGCATCGACCTCGCGGTCGAGCTGAGCGGCAGCGTGCCAGGCATCCGGCAGGCGTTCGACATGATCCGGGTGGGCGGTCAGATCCGCCTGGTCGGGCTGACCGGCGCCCCCGTCACCCTGAACGTCACCGACGACGTGATCTACAGGGAGGCGACCATCAAGGGCACCACCGGCCGGCTCATGTGGAAGACCTGGCACCAGATGGAGCGGCTGCTCGCCACCAAGAAGTTCGACCCGCGCCAGGTGGTCACCCACCGCTTCAAGATGGACGACTACGTGGACGCATTCGAGCTGGCCCTCTCGGGCAAGGCGGGGAAGATCCTCCTCTTCCCGTAGAACGATCGAACCGAAGCGTCGTGTAGGGTAGGGCCTCGTTCCCCGCCGCCCGGCCACAGGCAGCACTGGGCGGCGGGGAACAAGCCCCCGCCCTACTCTGTTTGCGTAGTGAAGAACTGGGAGACATGAGCGATTCCTCGCCGAGGCTTGGCATAATCGCCGACGACCTGACCGGCGCGATGGACACCGGCGTGCAGTTCGCAAAGGAGGGGCTGCACACCGTGGTGATGCTGGGCGAAGGGGAGCTTCCCGAGGCCGAGATGGTGGTGGCCAGCACCGACAGCCGGGACCTGCCTGCCGCCGAGGCGTTTCGCCGGGCCAGGGAGGCGGGCCTCCGCCTGGCGGGACGCACCATCTACAAGAAGCTCGACTCCACCCTGCGGGGCAACCTCGGCCCCGAGATCGACGGCCTGCTCGACGCCCTCGCGCTGGAGCGGGCGCTGGTGGCCCCGGCATACCCCTCCGCCGGCCGCACCACGGTCGGGGGCCTCCACATGGTCCACGGCGTGCCGCTGGCGGAGAGCAACTTCGCCAGCGACCCCACCTGGCCCGCCACCGAGTCCCACCTCCCCACCATCCTGTCGAAGCAGACCCGACGCGCCGTCGGCCACCTGGACCTCTCCGTCGTGAGGCAGGGGGTAGGGGCCGTTGCTGCGACCCTGCGGGCCGAGCCCGCCCCCATCGTCGCCGCAGACGCGGAGACCCCTGAGGATCTGCGCACCCTGGCGATGGCGCTCGCGCGGATGGAGGAAGGGTGGCTCCCCTGCGGGTCGGCCGGGCTCGCCGAGGAGTGGCCCAGGGCGCTCGGGTTGGAGCGGCCGCGTACGGAGCTGCGGTGGACGGAGGACAGCCACGCCGTGCTGGTCCTCTCGGGCAGCCGGAACCGCGCCAGCGCCGAGCAGCTTCGGCGGGCCGACGCCGAGGGATACGTCCGGCTGGTGAATCTCACGCTGTGTCATCGTGAATTCGGCACACCCTGCCATCCCGAGCGAAGCGAAGCATCTCTTCGAAGCGAGAGATCCTTCGCTGTCGATCAGGACGACACCTGTCGGGCCCCGGGCGACGGTGTGCCGGGGAACGAGGACGCGGAGATCGCAGCCGACGTCGCGGCGCTGCTGAACCAGGGCACCAACGTGGCCCTCACCACCACCTTCTCCGAGTACCGCGAGGGGAAGGCGATGGCCGTGGCGGCTCGCCTGGCTGAGATCGCCGGCTTGGCTCTGGCCCGGGCCCGGGTGGCCGGGCTCTTCCTGACTGGGGGCGACGTCGCCCGCGCCGTCTGCCGTCGCCTGGGGGCGACTGCGCTGCAGGCCCTGGGCGAGGTGCAGCCGGGGGTCCCGGCCGGACTGCTGGTCGGCGGCCCGTACGGCGGCACGAGGGTGGTGACGAAGGCCGGGGGCTTCGGCAACGATAAGGCTATAATGGAGAGCATAGACTGCCTACGGGGGAAGACGACATGAGCGATACGAGACCGATCCTGGGAGTCACCATGGGCGACCCCAGCGGATCCGGGCCGGAGATATTGGTAAAGGCCCTCACCACCCCGGAGGTCCGCTCGATCTGCCGCCCCATCGTCGTCGGCGATGGCGCTACGATGCGCCAGGCGGCGCGGGTGGTGGGCGCGGACGTGCCGATCCGCTCGATCGACCGGGTGGCCGACGCCAAGCACGACGATAACGCGATCGAGGTCCTCGACCTCCACAACGTCGACCTGGCGCAGCTTCAGTACGGGAAGATCCAGGCGATGAGCGGGGAGGCCGCCTTTCAGTCCATCGTGAAGGCCGTCGAGCTGGCCAAGAGCGGCGAGACCGCGGCCGTGGTCACCTCCGGCATCCACAAGGAGTCGATGAACCTGGCCGGGCACCACTACGAGGGCCACACCGAGATCCTGGCCGACCTGTGCGGGGTCAAGAGCGTCTGCATGCTGCTGGTGGCCGGCAGCTTCCGGGTCACCCACGTGAGCACCCACTGCTCGCTGCGACAGGCGATCGAGCGGGCCAAGAAGCCCCGGATAATGGACGTGATCCGGCTCACCGACCAGGCCGTGAAGCGGCTGGGGATCGCCGAGCCGCGGATCGCGGTTGCCGGGCTGAACCCCCACTCCGGCGAGGGCGGGCTGTTCGGCGACGAGGAGATCTTGGAGATCACGCCTGCGATCGAGGCGGCTAAGGCGGAGGGGTACAACGTGGTGGGGCCGATCCCCCCGGACACCGTCTTCTTCCGGATGACTGAGGGGCAGTACGACGCGGTGGTGGCAATGTACCACGACCAGGGGCACATCCCGACCAAGGTGCTGTCGTTCGACGAGGGGGTCAACGTGACGCTGGGGCTGCCGATCATCCGCACATCGGTGGACCACGGCACGGTGTTCGGGAAGGCCGGCAAGGGGACGGCGCGGCCCGCCAGCATGATCGCGGCGTTGAAGCTGGGCGCCCAGATGGCGCGTGGGCGAAGCTAGACGCGGGCGGACGGGGAGCATGAACCCCGCCGCCAGTCGGCCGGCCTGCGCGGCCGGCCGAAGCAGGTATCTCTGGTCCGTGACGACTTCTCTAGCGGGAAACGTGTACTCCGTCCAGAGATACCTGCCTAGTTGCTGCCGGCGCTGCTGCTGATGCTCGCCGCGGTCGCCGCCGCTGAGATCGCGGCCATGGCGGCGATGTTGGCGTCCACCACCTCCTTCACGGCCTTCCCCGCGAACTCGCCCTTGGACAGCTCCTTCACCCTGGGCTTCACCAGCTTCCACTCGTCCTTGCTGAACTGCCGCTCCAGCAGCTTACAAGCGCTCAGAAGCCCGATCAGCACCATCGTCCTGGCGTCGGGATCCGCCTCCC
>JBLNDL010000051.1:0-12902 GCA_050261575.1 Sphingomonadaceae bacterium
GCCCTGCTGACCTCCCTGCCACCAACCTCTTCGCGGCCTTCGAGCAGGACGGCGTCTCCGTCCCCACCCCAGTCCAGACCAACCCAACGCCCTCCACGCCCGCTCCAACCCCTACCCAGGCCCCGGTTGCCAACCCACCGCGGCCCGATCGCGTGATGGTGGTTGGCAACCCATGGTTCACGGAGCACACCAACGAGACGCTCGAACTGCTTCCCGCCAGCATTCGAGACTACGTCCACAAGATCGTGGAGTCCCCTCCACCCTCCCGGACGGACATTCAGAACCGGACTCTCTACGTCGCCGAGGGTGACGCCTTTCCCTGGGCCTGGCGCGACCATGCTGAGAACCGACGGGAATGGTACGCTGGGCTGATCATCCATGCGGCCACACACATCGAGCAGTACTTTGCCGGACGGCAATATCAGGGAACGGAGGCGGAGAGGGAAGCTCAGCTTCGGCAGAAATCCCTCTTCATCTCCATCGATACGACCCCGGGGCAGCAGTTCGTGAACTACATGTCAAACGCCATCGCCAAAGGCGACACGTCGATAGCCGACTGGGCAGCGCCACCTGACCCTAGATAGACGGCGGCAACAGCATGACTTGCCTACCAAAGCCAAAAGGGGCGCCTCCTCCGAAGGCGCCCCATCACGTGTCCATCTCCATCCAGTGGTGGAGATTGGCCGCGTGGCTGCAGCGCGGGTCCGCACATGGCTCGGTTGCCCAGCCTTGGGGACGATGCTACAATCGCGCCGCCCCGGGGCCTGCGGCCGCCCCCAAGTAACGCGCCTCCGGGGACACAGGAGGCTCCCGTGCCCCACCCGTCGCCCATCATGAGCGACTCTCACGTCGACCTCAGGCAATCCACCCGATCGGCGCTCCGCGTGCGCATGCGAGAGGCGCTGCCCGACATGGCTGCGCTCGGCCTTCTGTTCGCCCTGGCCTTCTCTCTGCTTGCGCGACAGATCATCGTCGGGGGCACTTTCTACAACGATGACATTGTCTACCAGAGCATTCCGGTCTACTCCTGGTATGCTGACGGACTCAAGCAGGGACGAATCCCCATCTGGTCGGCTAGCATCCTAGGTGGATTCCCACTGGCCTTCGCGCAATACGGCTTCTTTTACCCACCCGACATGCTGCTCTTCTGGCTGTTGGATGCTGCCCGAGCATTCCACCTGTCCCTCGCCCTGCATCTGGCCCTGGCGGGATGGTGCACCTACTGGTACTGTCGCGTCTTGGGCATGCGACGTCTTCCGTCGCTCTTTGCCGCAGTGGTCTTCCAGATGGGCAACGAGGTCCTGTCTTGGCCGGCAAACGGCTTCATCACCAGAACCCTCTTCGCCATTCCAGCCACACTAGCCACCATCGAGCTGCTGTTCCGCCGAAGCCCGAGGTTCTGGCTGCTCATTCCCCTGGTGGTCGGTTCGGCCCTTCTGGGAGGCTATGCCCAGATCCTGCTGTTCGCTCTGACCGTGGCCGGGGCTTATGCGCTGGTCATCGGTCTCGCCTACCGTCGTACACTCGGCGCCAAAGAGACGGCGCATCGGCTCATCCTGCTCGCCCTCGGGATCGCTCTGGGGTTCGGCCTCGCTGCCGTTCGGGTGCTGCCAACTCTGCTGGTGACCGCCGAGTCGACGCGGGCGGGTGGTCTGCCACTGGATCGCTCGGCCGTCGATTCCATAGAACCCTGGGCGCTGCTGGCTGGATACTTGCTGCCAGCCATACTGGAGGTACCAGGCACCACATCGGCTCGACCGGACTATCTAGGGGCTCCAGCGCTGCTGTTGGCTGCTCTCCCCCTTGTGCTGGCGAGACTGAAGGATCGCATCGCCGGCTTCCACCTGGGGCTCGCGGCTTTGTCGACAACCCTCTCTCTGGGCACATCCACGCCCCTTTACGGTATGCTGTTCCAGCTACCGTTCTTCTCCCTCTTCCGCGGGCCCAACCGCTTCTCCCTGGTCGCGGCTCTGGCCATCGCAGTCCTCGCTGCCTACGCGTTGGATCGCAGACTGGCCCTGGACCTTGTCCTCCGCAAGCGGCTGCTTCGAGCGACGGTAGCCACAGGGATCATCGCCTTGACCGCAGGGTTGTCCCTGGCTGTGGTCAGTGTTGCTTTCCAGTTCGGCAGAGACCCCTTCTCCGATTACGTCAGGAGAGTTGTCGAGCAACAGGGCTGGGATACCCTGAACGCCCTGCGCCCGCGTGTTGCTTTCCCACTGATCTCAGCGTTCGCCACACCCTTCCTGGCAGTCGCCGCTGCCCGCTTGTCGGTCTCCCATCGGGTACTCGAATGGTGGGTGCTCTTCCTAAGCACCGCCACTTTGTTCCTGCTGGGATGGGTCCACAACCCTTGGTTGCAGCCAAACGCGCTCTACGAGGCTCCAGTGCTTCTCAACACCCTCAAGAACGACCCCGACAGGTTTCGGGTGTTCTCCTACGCGCCGGCGATGAGTGTGTACAACGTTGGGGTCTACTACACCGATAAAGTGGGCTCGCCACCCTCCACAGAGTTCCAGGAGCGCTACCTCCGGCAGTTCATCGCGCCGAACCTGGGGATGCTCTTCGACGTGGCCACCCCAGGAGGATACGAGGTTCTCCAAACACGACGGCAGGCTCTTGTCGGCTTCTACATGGGTAGCGATAGGACCGAGTATGCCCGCTACTCTGATGGTGACTGGGTAGACTGGAACCTGCACAACGCCAGCCTGAGCGATCGTCTGAGCTTCTTGGCGGCTCTGAACGTCAAGTACCTGCTGCATCCCTTTCTGATCGAAGACCCAAGGCTGGAATTGCGGGATGAAGTCGAAGTCCAGATCTATCCAGGGCTTCCGGCCGTGGCCAAAGTGCACCTCTACCAGCTCAAGGACTCCCAGCCGAGAGCGTTCCTGGTACCCACGGCCGTGACGATGCCGTCAGAGAAGCAGGTGCTGGACACCCTCTTTTCCGGCTCGGTGAACCTGCATGAAGCGGTTATCCTCGAGTCTACACCGGCGGCCATGGAAGGCCCTCCACTAACCGCTGCTGGGTCCTGGGTCGAAATCACAGCCTACCGAGACGATCACGTGAGCCTTCGGGCCCACACCAATGGAAACGGGTTCCTCGTCTTGATGGACTTCCTGCTGCCTGGCTGGTCAGCCACAGTCAACAGCAACCCAGAGCCGATTCTTGCCGGCAACTTCGCGGGGCGTGCTGTCCCCATCCGCAGCGCCGGCGACCACCGCATCGATTTCCATTACGAGGCTCCCTTACTCCGTGAAGGCCTGGCAGTCAGCCTGTTGTCCCTCGCCCTGCTGCTGCTCGGAGCCCTGCACAGCGTCGCCCTCGTGCAACGGAGGGCGACGTGATGCTGCGGGCTGCAGCCGTTCTCTTCCTGGCGGCCGCCGCGCCATTTGCCCGCCAACTGCTCGCTGGCGCCGGCATCCTCGACGAGGACGTGTTCACGCAGAGCCTGCCCGCCTGGGAATGGCTCTCGAGGACCCTCCGATCGGGTGACAGCTTTCTGTGGGCGCCCGAAGTCATGGGCGGGTTCCCCATCGCCTTCACCCAGTATCCCTTCCTCTACCCACCCGACCTGCTCCTGGCTCGCCTCCTGCCGGGCGCTCACGCCTACGCTTGGTCCATCGTCCTCCACATGGCGCTCGCAGGAAGCCTGACGTTCGCGTACTGCCGGTTCGTCGGCCTCGGCACCGGACCGGCGCTCCTCGCGGCCTTGTCTTACCAACTGAGCAGTGAGGTGGTCGCCGGAAGCAGCGGCTTCGCGGCAAGAAGTGCGTTCGTTCTGCCCGGCATCCTGCTGGCCGTGGAGTCTACGCTGACGCGAGGTGCGGCATCCGCACCCTGGGTGACGCCGGTAGTCGCGGCCGCGCTGCTCGGCGGGCACCCCCAACTGGTCCTGATGGGCCTGCTGGCTGGTGCCATCTACGCCCCGGCCCGCATCCTGAGTCTGGCCCCATCGAGGGGCTACAGATGGGCCGCCTACATCGCGCTGATGCTCGCCCTGGCCGCATCCCTCGGCGCTGCCGGGGCCGCCGCACGCCTGTTACCCACCTGGGAGGTCGTGTCGCTATCCACGAGGGCCGGAAGCCTTCCAGACAGCGCCGCGGCCAGTGGAGCCCTGTCTGTACAGGGACTCCTCGTCGGCTACCTTCTCCCTCTCTCCCGGCTGCAGGACACTCCGTGGGGGGCTCCGGGCTACGCGGGCCCGGCCGTCCTCATCCTTGCAGGTTTGAGCGTCAGATACCTGGTCTCCCACCCCCTGGGGCGCGTCTTCGTGGGGCTGGGCACCCTGACGGCCCTCCTCTCTCTGGGCGATGCCACTCCCCTCCACGCCATCACCAGGCTGCCTTTCCTGTCGCTCTTTCGAGAGCCGTCGAGGTTCACCCTGGTCACCACCTTCTGCTTGTCCGTGCTCGGCGGGATCGCCCTCAATGGACTCGTCCGGTACAAGAGCAACACGTGGTCCGCCGAAGGCGCCCTTCGGCGCATCCTCCCCATCGCGATCGCCACAGCCGCAGCCACCGCTGGGCTCTTCCTCCTTGGCCTTCTGTTCCAGTTCGGGACGGGAGCATCCGTGGAGAGCATGCGGATCTGGGTTCAGTCACACTCCCTGGATGCCCTCAACCCACTGCGACCTAGAATGGCACTTGCCCTCTCTGGAGTGCCAGCCGTGGTGCTCCTGCTGGCGCTTTCGGCAGCCGGGCGCATCTCTGCGCGACAGTTGCAGTCATCGCTCATCCTCGTTTCTGCAGCGGTGCTGATTCCGGTGGCGGCCATTCTGAACCCGCCCATCGAGGTTAGCGTGATTGGCCGGATACCAGACACTGTTGGCATCTTGGAGGAGCGTGCCGAGGGGTATCGGGTATTCGGACACCGCACGGGAACCCGGATCTACAACCACACCCACTTCTTCGGCCCGTCGCGCGAAGAGGGGTTCACCGATGACCTGCGTTACAGATACGCGGCGGAGATGATGGCCCCGATACTGAATCTCCGCTGGGGCCTCGACTCGCCCGACGGATACGAGCAACTCCACTCGCGATACCAGGAAGCTCTCCTCAAGTACATCGACAGCGAGCAGGCTTCCTACTGGTACCCCATGTCCGGACGATGGGGTCACCTCTCCATGGAGGAGAGGCTGCGAGTGCTCTCGATGCTGAACGTCAAGTACATCCTGAGTGGCACCGAGCTGGCTTCAGAAGCGCCATCTCTGGTTCCGATCACCAGGATAGAGGTCCCGCCTGGCCCCAACAGTCGTGCCCCGATGCAGGTCCACGTATTGGAGAACCCGAACCCCTTCCCTCGATACTACCTGGTCTCGGCTGCGGCTACCTACGGCTCCGATACGGAGGCTCTGGAAGCAGTCGCGTTGGGCGAGGTGGACCCTAGACGAACGGTGATACTCGGACCCGACACCGGGGCTGTCCCTGACGCTGCGAAGACGGAGCAACAACCGGACTCCAGACAGACGGCCGAGGGCACAGTTCGACTCCTCTCCAAGCGAAACACCGAGGTGACCGTGGCTGTGTCCACCGACGAGCCCGCGTTCCTGGTCACCAGCGATGCCTACTGGCCGGGATGGAGAGCCTTCGTCGATGGCCACGAGACGCCGGTCATGCGGGCGAACGTCGGGGGAAGGGCCATCCGGCTCGAGGCAGGTACCCACCTGGTCACCTTCCATTTCCAGCCTCCTCTGTTCACGTTCGGCCTCGTGGTCTCCGTCACGGCGATCATCGCGTGGTGCGCGTGGCTTGGTCTCTCCCGTCTTTCCCGCCGCTCCGCCTTGAAAGCCGCCTCTCCATCTGCTAGGATGCGCTAGTCTGCTGGTGCTTTGCCTTTCCTATCCAGCTTTCAATCAGATTCGCTACGGACTCCTCTCTTGAGTGAAGATAAGGCTATCACCCTGGGGCATCCAAGCTACGTCTGGCGGCGAGGTCAGGACCGCCGCCTGGATCTGATCCGCAAGTACGTCCCGCTGGATAACCAACGCATCCTGGATATCGGCTGCGGTCTGGGGATGTACGTGGAGAAGTTCCGCCGCTTCAGCGACCAGGTCTACGGAGTGGACATCGACCAGGAAAAGGTCGAGCAGGCGCGGAGGCGACTCCCCAACATCTCGCTGGCCCCAGCCGAGGACCTGCCCTTCAAGGATCGGAGTTTCGACGTGACCCTCCTCCACGAGGTGATCGAACACGTCGTCGACGACCGAAGGGCAATCGCTGAGGCCGTCCGATGCACCGATGTGGGTGGCTGCGTGATCATCTACGCCCCTAACAGGTTGTACCCTATGGAGACCCACGGCTTCTACTTCCGTGGGCGATACCACTTCCGGCTCCTGCCGTTCGTCAACTACTTGCCAGATCCACTGCGCGACCACTTCTGCCCGCACGTCCGGGTATACACCGCCCGGGACATCAGGCGACTCTTCGATGGCCTCCCCGTTAGCTTCGTCGTCTTTACCCACATCTATCCTGGGTTCGACAACGTTGCCGCGCGCCGGCCGGTGCTGGGGGGCCTCCTTCAGCGTGCCGCGGACCTGCTGGAGCGCACGCCGCTCAGAGCCCTGGGCATCTCTCACTTCGTTGTCGCGCGGCGCACGGCTTGAGAGCCGCAGAGAAACGTTGGTGACAGAGTGAGTGTGACTGCGCGACGCCGCAGGCGTCCATCCAGGTCCTCGCACGGCGGATCGACGATCCGAACGGCAATCCTCGTGCTTTTCGCCCTCGGGGCCTTGATGCTCATCACTGGAGGGCTGGCGGTTGCTGGTGCGTACGTCTACTACACCCAGGACCTGCCCTCCCCCGACCGGTTGCAGAGCCGCCAGATCTTCCGCTCCACGAAGATACTCGACCGGAAGGATCGGTTGCTCTACGAGATGTTCGATCCCCAGGCGGGCAAGAGGACTAGCGTCAAGCTCTCGGAGATCTCTCCCCATCTGATCGACGCCACCATCGCCATCGAGGATGCCAGCTTCTACGACAACCCTGGTATCAGCGTCCGCGGCACCCTGAGAGCGGTATGGGCCAATCTGCGCGGAGAGGAGATCCAGGGCGGAAGCACCATCACCCAGCAACTGATCAAGCGGGTGCTGCTGACCCCCGAGGTCAGCATCGAGCGGAAGATCCAGGAGTGGATCCTCGCCTACAGGGTGAGCCAGCTCTACACCAAGGATCAGATCCTCGAGTGGTACCTCAACGAGATCTACTACGGCAACATGGCCTACGGCATCGAGGCGGCTGCCGAATCGTACTTCGGCAAGTCGGCCAAGGATCTCGACCTGGCCGAGGCCAGCATGCTGGCCGGCATCCCCCAGTCCCCCGCGCTACTGTCGCCGCTCGTCGATCCTGCCGCCGCCAAACGGCGACAGCGGATGGTGCTGGATGCCATGGTCCGACAGGGGTACATCACCGAAGAGCAGGCACAGGCAGCCTTCGAGAAGCCCCTCGAGTACCAACCGATGCAGTACGGCATCGAGGCCCCACACTTCGTCATGTACGTCCGAGACCTGCTGGAGCGGAAGTATGGTCCCCAGGTGCTCTACTCCCAGGGACTCACCGTCCGCACGACCATCGACCTCGACATGCAGCGAGCAGCCGAACGGATCGCCCGCAGCCAGGTGGAGAAGCTAGCCAAGGACAACATCCACAACGCATCGGTGGTCGCCATCAGGCCCAGTACCGGCGAGATCCTCACCATGCTGGGCAGTGTGGACTACTTCAATCGCTCCATCAGCGGCCAGGTGAACATCGCCATCTCGGAGCGCCAGCCGGGCTCCACGTTCAAGCCCATTACCTACGCAGGCGCCTTCATCAAAGGGTGGAGCCCAGGCACGGTCATCCTGGACAACTACACCGTCTTTCGCGATCGTGCCGGTCGGCCCTACACACCTAAGAACGTCGACAAGAAGTGGCACGGCCCGGTCACGGTCCGCAACGCCCTCGCCACCTCCATGAACGTTCCCGCGGTAAAAGCGCTGGAGTACGTCGGGGTCAAGAACGCCATCAACCTCGCCCACCAGATGGGGATAACGTCCCTCGATCCCGAGGGCCCGTACGATCTCAGCGTCACCCTGGGTGGCGGTGAGGTGAAACTGCTCGACCTCGTGTACGCCTACAGCGTCTTCGCAAACAACGGGGTGATGTTCGGCCAGCCCGTGCCTAAGGAATCCCAGAGGCCCGGCTACAGGACGTTGGAGCCCGTGGCCATCCTCAAGGTGGAGGACAGCTCGGGAAGGATCCTGGAGGAGTACACCGGGCCCCAGAGGGCGGAGGTATTGAAGCCCCAGATCGCCTACCTCATCACCAGCATCCTCTCCGACAACGCCGCCCGAACGCCGCTCTTCGGCCCGAACGGGCCCTTGAAGCTAAGCCGTCCGGCGGCAGCCAAGACCGGTACCACCGACGACAACCGCGACCTGTGGACCGTCGGCTACACCCCAGATCTGGTCACGGGGGTCTGGGTCGGCAACAGCGACAACGCGGAGATCGCACCCGTTCTATCCAGCCTAACCGCTGCGCCCATCTGGCACGACTTCATGGAGGAGGTGCTGGCGGGCACCCCTCCCAAGGACTTCGAGCAACCCGGGGGGCTGGAGCGGGCCGAGATCTGCCCCCTCGACGGCCTCAAACCCAACAAGTACTGTCCCACCAAGATCGTCGAGATCTTCGTGAAAGGCACCGTTCCCAAGAAGGAATGTGATATCCATCGGCAGGTTGTGATCGACAAGACGACCGGGAAGCTGGCCGGCCCGTCCACGCCACCTGAGAATCGGGAAGAGAAGGTGGTGGAGGTCTACCCCCCAGAGTGGGCAGCCTGGGCAAAGGAGGCCGGGAAGCCCGAACCGCCGCAGCCTGCCGAGGAGCAGCCCGACAGCCAACGGCCTCAGCCCATCGCCACCAGGGACGACAACAGCGTTCTGGTGCTCGACAACCCCACGACGGGTGCCGCGGTCCGAGGCATCACTGAGATCCGCGGAACCGCCGCTGGCAAGGCTTTTGCCTCCTTCCGCGTAGAGTACGGCGAAGGATCGA
The DNA here is from genome assembly GCA_050261575.1 of Sphingomonadaceae bacterium. GTDB lineage: Bacteria > Chloroflexota > UBA6077 > UBA6077 > UBA6077 > JBLNDL01. The sequence goes on from JBLNDL010000051.1 coordinate 9,030, forward strand.
ACCCGACGGCCTGGAAGCCGATCGGCTCCGTCCACACGTCGCCGGTGGAGAACGGTGTGCTCGAGAGATGGGACACCAAGTCCCTCAACGGGCTGTACAAGCTGCGCATCACCCTTGTCGGTCGGCCCGTGCCTGTGCCCTCGCCTACGCCGGCGCCCTCGCAACTCGGGGCCACTCTGCAACCGACGCCTCTCCCCGGCCAAGCGCCCACTCCGGCTCCGAAGGTGATCGAGGTGCCGGTGATCGTCGATAACCAAGCGCCCACCGTCAGTGTCACCTTCCCGCAGGAGAACGCCACCATAAAGAAGGAGCAGATGGAGAGGATCTCGTTATCCGCCCAGGTCTCGGATAACCACCGGATAGCCAAGACCGACTTCTACATCGACGATCGCCTGGTGGGCAGCAGCACCGCCAACCCGGCAACGCTGCAGTGGCCGAGCGTGGCAGGTCAGCACACTCTGAGGGTGGTCGTGAGAGACGTCGCAGGCAACGAGACCAAGAGTCGAGACGTGAAGTTCCGAGTCCAATGAGAATTCTGATCACCAACGACGACGGGATCGACTCTGAAGGGCTACTGGCCCTGAGAAGGGCCCTCACCGTGGTGGGAGACACGGTGGTCATCGCGCCCAACCGCAACTGGAGCGCCGCGGGCCACACCAAGACCATGCACAAGCCCCTCCGTGTCACTCGAGTCCAAGTGCCTGTGGGAGACGAGTCCTACGCCTGCGACGGCACTCCCTCGGACTGTGTGGCAATGGGCATGCTCGGCTTCGCCGGAGCCAGGCCCGACCTCGTGGTTTCGGGGATCAACAAAGGGGCGAACCTGGGAGGAGACATCACCTACTCGGGAACCGTGGCCGCCGCTATGGAGAGTGTGATCAACGGAGTGCCGGCAATCGCGGTCTCCGTGGCATCTTACCAGGAGTGGGACTTCGAGGCCGCCGCCGCCTTCGCCGCCCGACTCGCGGCGAAGGTCCTCGAAAAGGGGCTTCCGCCCGACGTGCTACTCAACGTCAACGTTCCCAGCGTTCCCCGAGAGCAGATCAGAGGCGTCCTGGTGACCCGCCTCGGCAAGCGAATCTACCGAGACAAGCTGATCGAGCGGCAGGATCCCTTTGGCCGCAGCTACTACTGGATCGGCGGGGACGAGCCATCCGGCCACGCTGAAGAGGGCACCGACATCTGGGCGATAGCCAACAGCTTCGTCTCCGTTACCCCCATCCAGATGGATCTGACCAACTTCGACTTGATAGACCAGTTGAAGGAGTGGCAACTCTCCCTGTAAGATGCCTTGTCGGCCCGCGCTGGCGCGGATCAGGGCCTTCACTCAGCTACTAGCGGGAGCAGCAACACCATGCCAGAGATGGACGAGGAAGAACTCTACGACTACGAGATCAAGCGCGATGGTCCCTTCGCGGAGGGCGAGGAGTTCTTCAAGATAAGCCAGAAGCGCCTAGAGGAGATCTCTCGATACGCCAAGCTGTCCGTCGAGAGAACCAGGAGGATCTGCACCTACCCCTGGCCAGATGCCAAGATCCACCAGCGATGGCTGGACGAGGCCTCTGCCGAGGAGATCGGCCACTGGGTGAGCTTCATCGACAAGCTCGAGGCCTCGGAGCAGCAGTAGCGCCTCCCGCACTTGCGCCGCGCGCTCCAACTTGGTAAAGTTGCGCCTGCAACAGGCCTGCTTTCCGCGGGCCATACTGTTGTCTGCCGTCGCTCGAGTGTGGCAAGACAGGCACGTTCACCCAGGCACTCGGCTGCCCTCGTTTGGGAAGGCAGTATTCTCACGAAGGAGGTGTGGATGAGTTCGGTCGTCAAGAAGCGCAGAAAGAAGATCACCAAGCACAAGCTTAAGAAGCGGTTGAAGAGAGAACGCTTCAAGCGCAACCGCTAGAGAATACCAGCTATCTCGACGTTTGGCGGGCCTGTAGATGGACAAGGAAGACTGTATACAGGTACTCCTTTCCACGCTCCAGAAGCCTCAATGGAAGAGCGGCAACTCGGTTACCGACTGGGACCTGAAGTGTGTCCTCCAGAGGGCCGGCCTCCTGCTATCTCCCGAGCAGATGGCGGCCCTATTGGCCGATGTGAAGAGGCGCGGCCTCATCTCTGGCCGAGATCGTCGCGTCGACAGCAAGATCGTTGCGATGTGGGGCATAAGGGTCACTACAGCCGGGGAAGAGTGGCTGGCTCATCGAATGGCGGCCGGGATCCGTCTGCGTCACTCGGACAGCCCTCCGGCGGACGATTCTTGGGAATCGAGAGAGCCTGAATCCCCAACGTCCCCAGCGCTCCACGAGCCGGTGGAGGCAAGCCTCTCCTGAGCGGGTATCTCTATTCGTGGCAAGTGTCCTGCCACGAATAGAGATACCCGCTCAGAGCAAGCTTGACATGCGTCGGCATCAGAGACAAAATGGCCACGCATCTCAAGCTTGCTCAATGGGGGAAGCCATGACAAAGGCGCTCACTGGCCTCCGCGTCCTCGACCTCACGGGAGCCCTCTCAGGACCCTACTGCACGCTGATCCTCGCGGACCTCGGTGCTGAGGTCATCAAGATCGAACCTCCCGATGGGGACATCTTTCGCAACATAGGCCCCTACTACCAGGGCGAGTGGAGCGGCTACTTCGTGGCCGTGAACCGCAACAAGCGGGGTATCGTCCTCAACCTCAAGACCGATTCGGGTCGCGAGACATTCTACGATCTGGTCCGAGTCTCCGACGTCGTGCTGGACAACTTCCGGCCTGGCGTACGGGAGCGACTACGCATCGACTACCCCACCATCAGCGCCATCAATCCCAGGATCATCACCTGCTCCATCTCCGGATACGGCTCCGAAGGAGCCTACAGCCATAGAGCTGCCTTCGATCTGTGCGTACAGGCGGCCGGCGGGATCTTGAGCCTCACCGGCCAGGAGGACGGATCGCTTGCCAAGGTGGGCACACCCATAGGCGATCTCGCTGCCGGCCAGTTCGCTGCCATCGGCATCCTGGCCGCACTGGCGGAGCGGAACACCAGCGGCCGCGGTCAACAGGTGGACATCTCCATGTTCGACTGCCAGGTCTCCCTCCTGGCCTACTGGGTTCCGTGGTACTTCCTCAGCGGAGTGGTCCCGAAGCCCCTCGGTACCGGCCACCTCGGCATGATTCCCCATGGCGCCTACAAGACCAAGGACGGGCAGATCGCCATGGTGATCGGATCTCAGAAGTTCTGGAGGCAGCTCTGCGAGGTCCTGGGTGTCCCCGAGATGGCCGACGACCCGCGTTTCGCCACGGCCAAGCAGCGCCTGAACAACCGCGTCGAGTTGACCAGGATCCTCGAGGAGATCCTCTCCACCCGCACCACCGCGGAGTGGATGTCCCGTATGGAGGAAAAGGGCATTCCGGCTGCGCCGGTGAACACCCTCGACAAGGTGTTCCAGGAGCCCCCTATCCGAGAGCGCAACATGCTGGTCTCAACCCACCAGCCACGAGGAGGGGAGGTCCACATGGCGGGCAACCCCATCAAGATGTCTCGCACCCCTGGGGAAGAATTCAGGCCCACCCCCGCCCTCGGGGAGCACACCACCGAGGTGCTCACCAACCTGCTGGGCTACTCGAATGAGCGGGTGGAGCAATTGATTCGAGAGGGCGGCGCGCACCAGTTCGTGCCGCAGGGGGATAGCTGAGCAGTCCGCGCCCTCGGCCTGTGCGCCCCGTTCTCAGCCCACCTAGCCGGAGGAGCTGGGGACAGGCGAACAGCGTAGCCACCCACAGCAGACCCGACGGAGGGGGTAGCGGGGCCCCCCGCGGTCCCCCCCCCCCCCCCCCCCCCCCCCCCCCCCCCCCCACAGCGCCCCACCCCCCGCGCAGCACCAAGTGGCGTAAACCAG
>JBLNDL010000052.1:0-30680 GCA_050261575.1 Sphingomonadaceae bacterium
TTTTTACAATGTGACATAGCGGGGCGGGGGGCCCCGTGGGGTCACCGGGGGGGCCCCCCTCCCGGCAATCGGGGGAAGCCGGTCTCAGCCCAGCTGCCCCAATTCAGCCAGCATCCGCCGCACCTCTGCGGCCTGGTCCGGCTTCATGGGCTGGAGGGGCTTCCGCGCCCGGCCCACTGGCCACCCCATCATCGCCATCGCCTCCTTGAGCGGGGCTGGATGGTTCGCCGTGTACCAGGACTGGATCATCGGGAGGAGCCGGTTCTGGGTTTCGCTTGCCCGCCTCGGGTCGCCTCCGACGGCGTCCCGATAGACCTGAACCAGGAGCTCGGGCACCAGATTCGCCGCGGCCAGCACGCCACCCGTCGCCCCCATCAGCAGCGACTCCAGGAACATGTCGTCGTCGCCGTACAGCACGCAGAAGCCCTCGGGCGCATCCTGCGCCTTTCGGGCCATCAGGGCCAGATCGCGCGTGCAATCCTTCAGGCCGACGACGCCAGGGAGCCCATACAGCCTCCGCATGATCTCCGGAGTCAAGTCCAGACCCGTACGGCCGGGGTTGTTGTAGACGACCACGGGGAGGCCGGCCCCCTCGGCCACCTCCGCGAAGAACTCCACCACGCCCTCGACGGACGGCCTGATGAAGTAGGGGGGAACGACCAGTGCGGCGTCCACGCCGGCCTCCCTGTAGCGGCGGGCCAGCGCCACCGCCTGGGCCGTGTTGGGGTGGAAGTCGCCTGCCATCACCGGAACCCTTCCGGCGACCTGCTCGACTGCCACCGATGCGGTCCGCAACCGCTCGTCGTCCGTCAGATTGGTGAACTCCCCGCAGTTCCCGGCGATCAGGAAGCCGCTCACTCCCGCTTCGAGCTGTCTATCGATCAGACGACGCAACCGGGCCTCGTCCACGGCATCCCGATCGTCGAAAGGCGTCACCTGTGAGGTAATGACCCCCTGAAAACGGCATCGCATGGCAGTACCTCCTCTCGAGCAGTCCATCCGGCGGGTTCCCCGCACGCCGCGGCCGCCCCCTTTGCGCAGGCATCCTGATACCCACGATGCACGATGCCGCGCTGCGCATTCGGAGACCGCGGGCGGTCGTGCGGGCCGATCTGCTTGTCCGCCCAGCCCGGTGTGCGTGGCCAGGGCGCACACGTGGGTGCGCCGCTACCGATGGGCCGACGTGCATCACCCGTTGATGGGCGCGGCCGCATTCGTCGGCCTCACTTGCCGAGTGCACCAACCGCTTCATCCACCGCCCACGAAGGTGACCACCTCCAGGGCATCGCCCGACGCCAGCGTCGTGGTGTCGTACTCCTCCCGCCGGAGGATCCGCCTGTTCAGCTCTACGGCCACTCTGGCGGGGTTGACCCCTCTGGACTGGAGAAGGGAGGCGACGGTCGCCCCCTCCTCTACGCTCTCCGGCTTCCCGTTCAACGTTATCTGGTGGGGCATTTCGCGACCTCTCTAACAGCGCTTAACAGGGCCGATCCACAGATGCGCACCGATGCTCGCAGATACCGATCTGAAGAGACCCATCTGCGTCGATCCGCGACATCTGCGGATCCGTTGCGGTTTTCCGAGCCAGCAGCCTACCGCACCACGCCCTCGAGGGGGCTGCTCGCGGAGGCGTACGCCTTCTTCGGGATTCTCCCGGCCAGGTACGCCTTGCGTCCGGCCTCAACACCCGCCCGCATCGCCTCGGCCATTAGGGCCGGGTTCTGAGCCAGGGCCACGGCGGTGTTGATCAGGCACGCCGATGCGCCCAGTTCCATGGCCAGGGCGGCATCGGAGGGCGCTCCGATCCCCGCGTCGACCACGACCGGCACCTTCGCCTGCTCGATGATGATCTTGATCTGCTCGAAGTTCACCAACCCCTGTCCCGAGCCAATGGGCGAGGCGAGAGGCATCACCGTCGCGCAGCCGACCTCCTCCAGCCGCTTGGCGAGGACGGGGTCGTCGTTGATGTATGGGAGCACCACGAAGCCTTCGTCCACGAGCCGCTTGGCGGCCTCTAGGGTGCCGATGGGATCTGGCAGGAGGTACTTCGGATCTGGGATCACCTCGAGCTTCACCCAGTTGGAGAGCCCCATGGCCCTCGCCAGGTGGGCCACACGCACCGCCTCATCCGCCGTCTGGCACCCGGCGGTGTTGGGCAGAATGGTGTACCTGCTCCAGTCGATCTCGTCCAGCAGGGTCTTCTTCTTGGGATCGCTGAGATCCAGTCTTCGCAGGGCTACGGTGATGACCTCGGCCTGGGCCGCCTCGAAGGCTGCGCGCATCTCCTCGTTGCTGCGATACTTTCCCGTACCCAGGAACAGCCTGGACCGCAGCTCCTTGCCGGCGATTACCAGCCTATCGTCCATGTCCACCTCCTCAATGTGCCTGATGGGCGGGGAACCTGGGTTGTCCCCAGCCCAGGCGGTCGTCAGAGTCACGGCGCGTGAGGGTTGCCGGCGCCGAGATAGCCGCAACTGCTATCCGTCGGCGTCCAACGACCGCAGCAGTTCCCGCGTAGCCACGGCCACGTCCTCCGCCGACTGGATGGCGGTGATGACCGCCACACCGTCGGCGCCGGCCCGCATTACCGAGCGGGCGTTGCGCGCATCGATCCCCCCGATGGCGATGACGGGGATCCGCACGGCCGCGGACACCTCGCCCACCAGGCCCAGTCCGGCGGGCACCCACCCCGGATGGGATCGGGTCTCGAAGATGGTCCCCAGCACCAGGTAATCGGCTCCCTCCGCCTCGGCCAAGAGCGCATCGCCGAGGGAGTGGACGGAGCAGCCCACGAGCATAGAGTCTCCCACGAGGCGGCGCGCATCCCTCACCGGCAGGCTGCCCCCGCCCAGGTGAACCCCGTCGGCCCCGAGCGCCATCGCTACGTCGATCCGGTCGTTCACCACCAGGGCCGCCCCGTGGCGCCGCACGGGAACCAAGAGAGCCTCACCCATCTCGCGCAACTGTCGGGCGGGCAACCCCCTCTCCCGCAACTGCACCAGCCCGACCCCGGCCTCCAAGGCCGAGGCTACCACCGATTCCAGGGGCCGCCCCTGGCAGGCCTCGCGGTCGGTGACGAGGCAAAGGATAGGAAGGTGCAGCCGTCGACGATTCACCCGCTATCACCCCGTGAACACGCCATCACCCCGCGAACGTGCCCGCGGGCACGTTCACACCGCTCCCAGGGGGAGAGGGTGGAAGCTACCGCCTCTCCCAGGGAGCGGGAGACAACAGAAGTGGCCGCCCTGCTAGAGGGACGGCCACAGGCACGCTTCGACGCTTGCGCTCCGCTTCCCTACGCTGGCACTACCCAGTTCAGGTTCACAGGGTTGGCGGCGAGGCCGCCTCTCAGCAAGTACGCTCCCCTAGCAGACGCCCTATTCGACTTTCGCGAGAGGTCATGGTAGCACGAAGAGAAAGGAAAAGCAATGCTTGACAAGGGGCGGGGGCCGCCCTATATTGTATCGCGAAACTTGGTTTCACCATCTGGAAGCAATCCCCTCTCTTATAGGTGCCTACGACCAGATCTGCTGACGAGGTTGTCAGGTGGCAGGCGCTTCTCGCAGAAAAGTCAACGAGGACACTTCCTCGAAGACGACCGTCCAATCCGTTGAACGCACCCTCGACATTCTCGAAGCCCTGGCCGCTATGGGTGAGGCAGGCATCGCCCAGCTCAGCAATCGGGTGGGCCTGCACGCGAGCACCGTCCATCGGTTGCTGGCCACCCTGATCGCACGAGGGTACGTCCGACAGAACCCGGAGTCGGGGCGCTATCTCCTCGGGCTGAAGCCTCTGGACGTGGCGAGGGCGGTGAGAGCTCATCTCGATCTGCGGATGGAGGCTCTGCCCATCCTGCAGGACCTGATGAAACAGTCCGGTGAGACGGCCAACTTGGCCGTGCTGGACGATCACCAGATCGTCTATCTGGAGCAGGTATCGAGCCCTGGGTGGATGCTTCGCATGTTCGTTCAGGTAGGGGCCCGGGCCCCCCTGCACAGCACCGCCTCCGGCAAAGTCCTCCTTGCAGCCCTACCCCCACAAGAGCTGGATGAGCTTCTCCGCTCCTATCCCCTCACCCCCTACGCGAGTCGCACCATCGTGGACGCCAGCATCCTGATGGATGAACTGCAGGAGGTGCGCCGGCAGGGTTACGCGACCGACTACGGGGAGCAGGAGGAGGGGGTGAGCTGCATCGCGGCGCCGGTCCGCGACCACAACGGTCGGGTGGTCGCGGCCATCAGCATCTCCGGCCCCTGGATCCGCATAACACCGGAGAGGGTGCGGTCGCTGGTCCCGCTGGTTAAGGAGGCCTGCGCTCGCCTTTCGGCGGCGTTGGGATACAAGCCGACCATCAGCCCGGCGATTGACGCAGTAGTTTTCACACAAGGAGGTGGCGCATGAGGATTGCCTTGATTGGGCAGGCGGCCTTCGGCGAGAAGGTTCTCGAGGCTCTCCTGAAGGAGGGCGAGAAGGTAGTCGTGGTCTACTGCCCGCCGGACGCCCCCAATGGCCGGAAGGACCCCCTGGGAGAGCTAGCCGAGAAGAACGACATCCCCGTCAGGAAGCCGGCGCGAATGCGCAATCCCGAGGTCTTCGAGGACTACAAGACCTTCGCCCCCGAACTCAACGTCATGGCGTTCGTCACCGACATCGTACCCATGACGATGATCGATTACCCCAAGCTTGGCACCATCCAGTACCACCCGTCCCTCCTGCCCAGGCACCGGGGTGGCAGCGCCATCAACTGGGCGGTAATCAACGGCGAGCAGGAGACGGGTCTCAGCATCTTCTGGCCGGACGATGGCCTGGACACCGGCCCGATCCTGATGCAGAAGAAGGTCACCATCGAGCCCGACGACACCCTGGGCAGCGTCTACTTCAACAAGCTCTTCCCGCTGGGCGTCGAGGCGATGGTCGAGTCGGTGAAGCTGGTTAAAGAGGGTAAGGCGCCCAAGATCGCCCAGGACCTCACCCAGGGCGAGTACGAACCCCTCTGCAAGAAGATGAGCATCGATTGGTTCTACCCGGTCAACGTCGTCTACAACGTGATCCGAGGCTGCAACCCATCGCCTGGCGCCAGCACCAGCTACAAGGGCGCGCCCCTCAAGATCTTCGACTGCGAGAAGCGGAGTGTCAGCGGCAAGGATGCCCCCGGCACGGTGCTGGAGATCAACGATGACGGCTTCCTCGTGGCCGCTTCCGGCGGAAGCATCTTCGTCAAGAGGGTTCAGCCGCAGGGTTCCGCGAAGGTGAAGGCGGCGGAGTTTGTGGCCGCTTCCGGTCTGCAGGTAGGCGACAAGCTGGGGTAGGCAGCCTTCGGCGTTCGGCCGTCAGCCATGAGCCGTCGGCCCCAGACCTGGCAGCGCGGCCAGCGGCACGTCGAAGCTGACAGCCGATAGCTGATTGCCAAAGGAAGGGAGGTGGCCGATTCCCGATCCGTTTCGTGTACTACCAATAGCAGAGAGCAGCAAGCTCGCTACATCGAGGAGGAGGCAGTAGTAAAGAATGGCTGGAGATCTTTACGAGGTTCGCTGGCATGCGCGCGGCGGCCAGGGTGCGGTGACGGCATCCCGCTTCCTGTCGGCTTCGGCAAGCCGCGAGAACAAGCACTTCCAGGGCTTCCCCGAGTTCGGCACCGAGCGCATGGGTGCCCCTATCCAGGCGTTCACCCGACTGAGCAGCCATCGCATCTTCACCCACGAGCAGGTCCAGAACCCCGATGCCGTCGTGGTGCTGGATCCCACCCTGCTGGAGACCGTGGATGTCACCGCCGGCCTCAAGCCGGGCGGCCCGCTGATCATCAACTCCGACATGCCAGTCAGCGAGTTGAAGAAGCAGTTGAAGCCCGGCGACTACAAGCTGTACACCGTGGACGCCACGAAGATCGCCACCGAGTGCGTCGGCCGACCCATCACCAACACGGCCATGGTGGGCGCGTTGGTGAAGGTGGTAGGGCTGATCGACTTCGAGAACGTGAAGGCTGAGCTGATCAGCATGTTCGGCACCCGCTTCAAGAAGTCGGTGGTCGAGGGCAACGTCAAGGCGCTGGAGAGGGCCTACGAGGAGGTAAAGGGCGAATGAGCAAGATCCACGAGGTAAAGCCGGGTACATTCCCCACTGTCGACGAGATACCGCTGGGTGGGATCATCCCCAGCAACGGCAACGGTGTGTTCAACAAGACCGGCAACTGGCGAACCCAGCGCCCGATCTTCAACGCTTCCGTCTGCACCAACTGCCTGCTCTGCTGGCTCCACTGCCCCGACGATTCCATCCTGTTGGAGGACGGGAAGGTAGTGGGGATCGACGCCGATCACTGCAAGGGTTGCGGCATCTGCGCCGCCGAGTGCGGCTCCAAGCCGGTGAAGGCGATCACCATGGAGCAGGGCGGCCGCTATCAGCCCAACGAGACCTTCGCCAGGCATACACTGTAAGGAGATCGAGGGATGACGATTACTGAGAAGCCCGTACGAAAGGTTGTTGGTCTCACCGGTGACGGGGCTGCCGCCGACGCGATGATGCAGATCAACCCGGACCAGGTAGCGGCCTACCCGATCACCCCGCAGACCGAGATCGTCGAGCGGTTCGCCGAGTACGTGGCGAACGGGGAAGTCGACACCGAGTTCGTGGCCGTCGAGAGCGAGCACAGCGCCCTCTCCGCCTGCTGCGGTGGCTCTGCCGCCGGCGGCCGGGTGATGACCTGCACCTCCTCCCAGGGTCTCGCCCTGATGCACGAGGAGCTGTTCATCGCCTCCGGCAACCGGCTGCCCATCGTCATGCCGATGGTCAACCGAACGCTGAGCGCCCCCATCAACATCCACGGGGATCACTCCGACTCGATGGCCTCCCGCGACGCGGGCTGGATCCAGCTCTTCTGCGCGGACGCCCAGGAGGTGTACGACACCACCATTATGGCGGTCAGGATCGCCGAGCATCCCGAGGTGAGCCTGCCGGTCATGGTCTGCTTCGACGGCTTCAGCGTCTCCCACGACATGGAGCGGGTGGAGATGCTGGACAAGGCCGAGGTCCAGTCCTTCGTCGGCGAGTACAAACCGCAGATCAACATGCTGGATCCGGAGAACCCGATCACCATCGGCTCCCTGGTCCTTCCCCCCTTCTTCTTCGAGCACAAGGTGTCGATGATCAAGGCCCTAGAGGGCTCCATCAAGGTCATCGAGTCGGTGTTCAACGAGTTCGCGGCCTTGAGCGGCCGGCCTCAGCCCATCGTCGAGAGCTACGGCATGGAGGACGCGGAAGTAGCCGTGGTCGCACTCTCCGGCATCGGCGGGACCGCGCAGTGGACCGCGATGCAGTTGCGTGAGCAGGGGATCAAGGCCGGCGTGGTGCGGCCTCGAGTCTACCGCCCCTTCCCCGCGCAGCCGATCGTCGATCTGCTGAAGAAGGTCAAGGCCGTGGCCGTGGTGGAGCGGGCCACCGCCCCCGGTGCCCCCGCCTCCCCGATCTTCGAGGACCTGGCCGCGGCGATGTACGACCTGCCGGTCCGCCCCAGGATGGTCAACTACGTGACTGGCCTGGGTGGCCGCGACACCTCCTCCGCTCAGTTCACCGCTGTCTTCAACCGGCTGCAGGGCCTCGCCAAGGGCGAGTCGCTGGGTCCGGTTGTCAGCTATCTCGGCGCACGGGAATAGGAGAGATAGACGATGGCAATAAACCTGAAAGAGCTCGCCAAGAAGGAAGTCAAGTTCACCTCCGGCCACCGGCTCTGCACCGGCTGCGGCCCGGCGATCATCGCCAAGTGGACGATGCTCGCGGCGGCGGACTACAACGTCGCCATGAGCAGCGCCACCTGCTGCGTCGAGATCTCCAGCGCCGTCTTCCCCTTCACTAGCTGGAAGGTGTCGTGGTACCACAACGCCTTCGAGAACGCCGGCGCCGTGATCGGCGGCATCGAGGCCACCTACAAGGCCTTGAAGCGGAAGGGCAAGATCGACAAGGACTTCAAGTTCATCGCCATGGGCGGTGACGGTGGCACCTACGACATCGGCTTCCAGTCGCTCTCCGGCATGGCCGAGCGGGGCCACAACTGCCTGTACATCTGCTACGACAACAACGCCTACATGAACACCGGTATCCAGCGCTCCGGCGCCACGCCGAAGTACGCCTGGACTACCACATCCTACGTCGGCGACGCCTACCAGGGTAAGCAGCAGCGGCGGAAGGACCTGGTGTCCATCATGGCCGCCCACGACATCCCCTACGTCGCCCAGGCCAGCATCGGCTACTGGCGCGACTACATGAACAAGGTGCAGAAGGCACTGGAGACCCCTGGGCCTTCCTTCATCGCGGTCTACGCCCCCTGCTTCCGCGGTTGGCGCGCCGAGACCGACCAGACCGTCGAGCTGGGTCGGCTGGCCGTCCAGTCACGGTACTGGCCGCTCTTCGAGGTCGTCGATGGCAAGTGGAAGATGACCTACGAGCCCAGGGAGACCAAGCCGCTGGCGGACTTCCTGAAGCCCCAGGGCCGCTTCAGCCACCTGTTCAAGCCCGGCTACGAACACCTGATGGAGGACTTCCAGAAGGAAGTGGACTGGAAGTGGGATCAGTTGCAGAGGCGCATCGCCGCTTCCGCGTAGCAGACCGCTTCTCCGATCGGGAGGAGGCGGGGTTGCCCCCAACCCCGCCCGCTCCTCCGCGTCAGAACCGAGTCGTCGGGGTACTGGCTGAGCTGGGTTTCTGGTAGCGATGACGGGGCGTCGTGGCATTCAGGATAGGATGCGGCGGCGCCCCGTTGCCATCGAGCCATCGACTATCGGGTGTCGGCCGCTGCGGATAGCTGACTGTTGATAGCCGATGGCTCTAGTAAGGAGGCCAGACGGTGATACGGCAGCAACTACTGGAAGAGCTGTCCCAGATCGTCGGCAAAGAGGACGTTCTCACCTCTCGTCGAGACTTGTTGGTGTACGAGTACGATTCCACGCCGGATCTCTTCGAGCCCGAAGTGGTGGTATTCCCCGCCAATGCCGCCGAGGCCTCCGCAGTGATGCGGCTGGCCGAGAGGGAAGGGTTGACCGTGGTCCCGAGGGGTGCGGGCACCAACCTGTCCGGTGGCACTCTCGCCCTCAAGGGCGGGATCGTCATCGGGTGCACCCGGATGAAGCGGGTGCTGGAGGTCGACACGGCCAACGAGCGTGCGGTGGTGGAGCCTGGCGTCATCAACCTGGATCTTCAGAACCTGCTCGCCCCCATGGGCTACCTGTACGCGCCCGACCCTGCGAGCCAGAAGGTATCCACCATGGGAGGCAACGTCGGCGAGAACTCCGGCGGCCCCCACTGCCTCAAGTACGGCGTCACCACCAATCACGTGTACGGGCTCGAACTGGTGCTACCCGATGGCAAAGTGATCCACACCGGCGGCCCGTGCGAGGATAACCCAGGCTACGACCTGACCGGCATCGTCGTGGGCTCCGAAGGCACTTTCGGTTTCGTCACCTCCATGACCCTCCGCCTCATGCGGGTTCCCGAGGCGATCAAGACGATGCTGGCCATCTTCGACACCCTGGAGGACTCCGGAAACGCCGTGTCGGACATCATAGCCGACGGCATCCTCCCGGCGACCCTGGAGATCATGGACAAGACCGTCACCTGGGCGGTCGAGGAGAGCACCCACGCGGGATATCCACTGGATGCCGAGGGCATCCTGATCATCGAACTGGACGGGCTGAAGGATGGGCAGGACAGGCAGGCCGAGAGGATCGTGGAGATCTGCAAGAAGAACCACGTCCGCGACATCAAGGTCGCCCAGAGCGATGCGGAGCGCAACATCCTGTGGGCCGGCCGCCGAGGGGCCTTCGGCGCCGTCGCCCGCGTGGCGCCCATGTACTCCGTGCAGGACGGTACCGTCCCCCGCACCAAGCTCTCCGAGACGATGCTGAAGGTGGTGGAGATCGCCAAGAAGCACAACGTGAAGGTCGGAACCGTCGCCCACGCCGGCGACGGCAACCTGCACCCGCTGATCATGTACAACCCCAAGGACAAGGAGGAGATCAAGCGGGTGCACGAGGCCGGCCTCGAGATCCTGAAGCTGTGTGTCGACATGGGCGGCACCCTCACCGGCGAACACGGCATCGGGATCGAGAAGCAGGGATCCATGCCGCTGGTCTTCAACGAGGCCGAGGTGGAGACCATGGCGCGGGTCAAGAAAGCCTTCGACCCCAACAACCGGTTCAACCCGGATAAGATCCTGCCCCTGAAGAAGGTAGCCGAAGGAGTGGGGGTGTAGCGATGACGCTGGCAACTGAAAGGCTAGAGGCAACCCGCAAGCGGCTGGCCGAGATCGTCGGGCCGACGGGCGTCCTGGTCGACGATCAGGCGGCCGCGTTCTCGGCCCATGGAGAGGCGCCCGTCGCGGTGGCGCTACCCACCGAGGAGGGTCAGGTCGCGGAGGTGGCTCGCCTGGCCTCCGCCGAGGGGGTCCCGGTCGTGGCGTGGGGCAGCGGCACCAAACAGGACATCGAGCCGGTGCAGCCAAGGGAGGGGATCGTCCTCGGATTGGGCCAGTTGAACGGCACACTGGAGCTGGACGCCGCGAACCTCACGGTAACCGTCGGCGCAGGCAAGGTGGTGGACGACCTCCAGCGGGAGCTGGCGGAGGTGAAGCTCTTCCTGCCGCTGGACCCTGTGGACTCCGCGCGAGCGACCATCGGCGGAACCCTCGCCACAAACAGCAGCGGCCCCAACCGCCTGCTGTACAGAACTGCCAGAGACATGGTGCTCGGTTTGAGGGTCGTCACGCCCACCGGCGACGTGATTCGCGTGGGCGGGAAGACCGTCAAGGACGTCGCTGGCTACGACATGAAGAAGCTGTACATCGGCTCGTGGGGCACGCTGGGGGCCATCACCGCGGCCACTTTCCGGCTGCTGCCGCTCCCCGAAGCCAGCGCCACCGTGGTCATGGTATTCCCGCAGCTATCCAGTGGTTGCTCGATGGTATCCGACATTCTGGCCTCCTTCATGAGACCCTCCACAGCGGAGCTGGTGAGCTACGGCGCGATGCCCGCCCCCGTGCAGGAGGTTTTCAGCCTAAGGTCCGGCGAGTACCTCCTGCTGGTGCAGGTGGAGGGCGCCGTGGAGGCGGTGGAACGGCAGAAGAGGGAACTGGCCGAGCTGGCGGGGAAGAACGGCGCGCGCGAGGTCTCCCCCCTGGAAAAGGGCGAGGAGAAGGAGCTGTGGAGCTACCGCAAGGAGGTCTTCGGCACGTTGCCGGCGGACGCGGCCGCGATGGTGATGAAGGGCTCCGTGCTGTTGAAGAGGGTCGGCGACTTCACAGGCGCGTTGATGAGCATGCAGGAGCAGGGTCTCCAGACCTCCTTCGCATCCCACGCCGGAAACGGCATCGTCTACGCCCTGTTGGCGGCCGAGCCCGGCGGAGAGGAGAAGCTGATATCGGCGGCCGGGAGGCTGCAGCAGGTCGCCACCCAGTGCGGCGGCTTCGCCCTGGTCCAGAAGGCCCCTCGCAGCGTGGTAGAGAAGGTGCGGTTGTGGCCGCCCAGGGACGACTACGGGCTGATGAGGGAGATCAAGGCTCAACTGGACCCCAACAACCTGTGGAATCCAGCGCGGATCCCCGGAGGGAGGGTGTAGATGGCTACGGGAACCGGTGCACAGAGCAAGACGGCGTCCGCCCTGTCTCAAATGGTGGAGAAGTGCAACCGCTGCGGCTTCTGCCAGGCGGGCTGCCCCACCTACAAAGTCACCGGCCTCGAGTGGCAGGTGTCCCGGGGCCGAGTAGCGCTGGTGAGGGACATCCTGGATGGCCGTATCGACCTGCTGGAGGAGGACATCCGCGAGGCCCTGGGCACCTGCCTCCGCTGTGGCGGATGCACCACCCACTGCCCCCCTCAGGTCCCAACCCCTGAGATCGTGGACAAGGCGATCGAGGAGTTGGCGCGGCTGAAGGGCCAACCCTGGGTCCAGCGTGTGATCTTCCGGAACCTGCTGCCGAATCCCGGGTTGCTGAGCACAGCAGGGAAGGCGATCTGGCTGGGTCAGGTCACCGGAGCGCAGGCGGCGGCCAAGGGACTCGGGATCACCAAGGTCCTCGGGAAGGACCCCCACAGGGCCCAGGACAACCTGCCCAGGGTGCCCTCCAAGAACGCCCGCCAGATGCTGCCCTCCATGATGCGTCCGGTGCCGGATCGAAGGTACCGAGTGGCGTACTTCATGGGCTGCGCCACCAACCTGCTCTATCCGGAGGTCGCGGCCTCCATGCTCCGGGTGCTGTACGCGAACAGCACCGAGGTGCTGCTTCCAGAGGTGGTGGACTGCGGCAAGCCGCCGATGGTGTACGGCGACCTGGAGGCGGCCCGCGACCTGGCGAGGATGAACATCGACGCCCTTTACGGCCTCGACGTGGACGCTGTCGTCACCGACTGCGCGACCTGCGGCTCCTTCCTCAAAGAGTACGGCAAGCTGATGGCAGAGGACGCGCAGTACGCCGCCAAGGCCAAGGCGGTGTCCGCCAAGGTGAAGGACATCAGCGAATTCCTCGACGGCATCCAGCTCAACGACGAGATGGGAGAGGTGAAGAGCAAGATCACCTACCACGATCCGTGCCATCTGGTGCGGTTCCAGAAGGTGAGCGCGCAGCCACGGAAGCTGCTGAAGGGCATTCCCGGCCTCGAGTTCAAGGAGATGGCCGAGGCGGACATGTGCTGCGGCGGGGCCGGCTCCTTCTCCCTGACCCACTTCGATCTGTCGCAGCAGGTGCTCGAAAGGAAGATGGGGAACGCCTCCAAGACTGGGGCGGCCTACGTGGCAACGGGATGCCCGGCCTGCATGATGCAGCTCTCCGCAGGCGTCCGCAAGGAGGGCATGCAGGCGGAGGTCATCCACACGATCCAGTTGCTGGACCGGGCCTACCAGGCGAAGTAGGCGCGGGGGCGCGGCGAGGGCATCCCCCCTCCGAGTCCCCCTCGCCGCGCCCCCGCGAAGGTGACATTGACGGCTTAGGAGCCTTTGTGTAGACTCTGAGGCGATCTTCAACCCTGCGCACTATCAGCCACGCAAAGATCGCCCCAGCTTCGTTCATCAACTTGTGGGAGGTTGTGGTACTGTGCTTAGCGACCTGGAGATCGCCCAAGCGGCAAAGATGAAGCCCATCACCGAGATCGCGGCGGGACTTGGCCTGCTCGAAGACGAAGTAGAGCCCTACGGGAAGTACAAGGCCAAGATCAGCCTCGACGTGCTGGAACGGCTGAAGGACAGACCCAACGGCAAGCTGATCGACGTGACCGCCATCACTCCGACCCCCCTCGGTGAGGGGAAGACCGTCACCACCATTGGACTCTCGCAAGCGCTGGGCTACATCGGCAAGAGGGTGTTCACCTGCATCCGCCAGCCGTCCCTCGGGCCTGTCTTCGGCATCAAGGGGGGTGCCGCCGGGGGTGGCTACTCGCAGGTGGTCCCGATGGAGGACTTCAATCTCCATCTGACCGGTGACGTTCACGCGGTGGGCGCAGCCCACAACTTGCTGGCCGCGTTTATCGACAACCACATCCACCACGGAAACGCGCTGGGGATCGATCCGTTCAGCATCACCTGGCCACGGGTGATGGACATCAGCGACCGGGCGATGCGCCAGATCATCGTCGGTCTCGGGGGCAAGGACAACGGTCACCCCAGGCAGACCGGGTTCGACATCACCGTGGCCTCCGAGGTGATGGCCATCCTCGCCCTCACCACCAGCCTCAAGGATCTGCGCGAGCGGCTGGGCAGGATCGTCGTCGGGCTGACCAAGGACGGCAAGGCTGTAACGGCAGAGGACCTGAAGTGCGCAGGCGCCATGGCCGTCCTCCTGAAGGACGCCATCAAGCCGAACCTGCTGCAGACGCTGGAGCACACCCCCGTCTTCGTGCACGCCGGCCCCTTCGCCAACATCGCTCACGGCAACAGCTCCATCCTGGCCGACCAGATCGCCCTGAAGCTGGCCGACTACGTCGTGACCGAGAGCGGCTTCGGTGCCGATATGGGCGCCGAGAAGTTCATGGACATCAAGTGCCGGTACAGCGGCGCCGTGCCCAGCGCCGTGGTGATGGTCTGCTCCATCCGCGCCCTCAAGATGCACAGTGGCAAGTTCAGGGTGGTGGCCGGTAAGCCACTGGATCCGGGCCTGACCCAAGAGAACCTGCAGGCGGTGGCGGAGGGCTGCTCCAATCTGGAGAAGCAGATCGAGAACATGAAGCTGTTCGGCGTGCCGGTGGTGGTCGCCATCAACCGCTTCACGACCGACACCGACAACGAGATCAAGGTGGTGAAGGAGAAGGCACTCGCCGCCGGGGCCGAGGGCGCGTACGTCAGCGAGGTGTGGGCAAAGGGAGGCGCAGGCGGCGCCGAGCTTGCCGAAGCCGTAGTGAAGGCAGCCAGCAAGCCGAACAGCTTCCGCTTCCTCTACCCCCTGGATATGCCGATCAAGGAGAAGATCGAGACCATCGCCACGAAGATCTACGGCGCCGACGGGGTGGACTACCTGCCAGCCGCAGAGACGAAGATCAAGCGGTACACGGAGTTGGGCTTCGACAAGCTGCCCATCTGCATGGCGAAGACCCACCTCTCCCTCTCCCACGAGCCCAGTTGGAAGGGCCGGCCGCGTGGCTATCGCATCCCGATCAGGGACATCCGGGCCTCGGTGGGAGCCGGCTTCCTCTACCCGCTCCTGGGCGAGATGCGCACCATGCCGGGTCTCCCCTCGAGGCCGGCCGGAGAGCACGTGGACATCGACGAGGAGGGCAGGACCCTCGGGCTGTTCTAAGGAGGTATCTCTGGATTGGGTGCTCGTTTCCCGCCAGAGATGTTGACGTGGACTGGGTACACCTGCTTGGTGGGGTCCGCTGGTTCACCTGGGGCCGGCAGCCTCTTGCCGGCCCCGCCCCTTCGCCCGGATCGATCCTGCGCTCGCACCACCCGTCGCCAGGAGCGCGGGTATTGACAACTGAAATATAATGCTGATAGGACGTCTGTACACCGCATAACCCCAGCAGGGTCTGCCAGGGCTGCCGACCAGGTCCCGGGGCCTCTCCAACGAGACGTGGAGGTGGGGAAGGGCAATGCCGAGACCCTCGAATCCCTGGCGCGGGGATGACCCTGTCGCTCCTTTGCTGCTTTCCCAACTGCATATCGGTTACACAGTCAACCTGCGCCATCGTCTTTCAAAGGCGAGAGCGACCGGCCAGGTGCCGTGGTTGCCCGGGTGAGTGGACTGTGCTGGCCAGGCCGAGCCATCGGAGAAGTCGAGGCGAGGGAGCCTTTGCCAACCGGTGATAGGCCTGGGCGAGGGTCGCATGCCCTTGATGCACGGCGCTCCACCGGTGGTGGAAGGAGGTGGTCACCTCAGAGAGGCGAACATCATCCGGGTCTTGGCATCTTCCCTGGTCTGTCTCGTCCCTTACTGCGTCGGTCTATACCAATCCGATTCGCGACAAGGAGTTAGACGATGGCAACCTACGAGGGTGCGATCCCCGCTAAGCCCGTCAAAGAGGTGCCAGCGGGACACCTGCCAGCCTGGAAGGTCGTGGACCTGCCGGCTCCTCCGCCCTACAACTTCAAGAACGTCATCGCGATCATCGGCCCCGGCACCATCCTGTTAGGCGTTTCCATCGGCAGCGGCGAGTGGTTGATGGGCCCCGCCGTCGCCACCACCTATGGTCCCACCCTCCTCTGGATCGTCACCGTATCAGTCCTCCTCCAGCTCGCCCTCAACATGGAGATGCTCCGCTACACCGTTGCGACCGGCGAGCCGATCTGGACCGGATACATGCGGACGAGCCCTGGCCCCACGTTCTGGGGATGGCTCTACACCGTCATGGGGGCGCTGCAGATCGCCCTACCCGGCTGGGCAGCCACCTCCGCTACCGCCACCGCGGCCTTCATGCTAGGTAGGCTACCCGGTCCGGAGGATGCGGGCTTGGTCCTCACCTATGGCTACATCACCTTCGCGTTGGTGCTCGTCATCCTGGCTGTCGGCCGCAAGATCGAGCGGACGCTGGAGATCATCGAGACCATCATGGTGGTCGCGATCTTCTCCTATCTGCTGTTCGTGGACATCTTCCTGGTGTCCTTCGACACCTGGGCCAAGGTGCTGCCGGGCTTCGTGGCCTTCGGGGCCATGCCTCCCGGTGCCGACTGGCTGCTGCTGGGTGGCTTCGCCGCCTACTCCGGCGCCGGTGGCTGCATCAACGGCTTCCTCACCAACTGGTACCGCGACAAGGGCTTCGGTATGGGCTCCACGGTCGGCTACATCTCCGGCATGGTCGGCGGCGTGAAGGCCACACTCCGGCCGACGGGCAACATCTTCGAGCCCAATGAGAAGAACCTCGCCAACCTGAGGGAATGGTACCGCTATATCCGGTGGGACCAGTACGCCATCTGGGCGGGCGGTGCCATCATCGGCATGGGCCTGACCATCACCCTCACCGTCCACTTCGTACCCTTCGGGACCAAGCTGTCCGGTCTCGCCATTGCCGCCTACCAGGCCGAGGGCATGGCCAGGATGGCCGGTCAGATCTTCTGGCCGTTGACCCTGATGATGAGCGCCTGGCTCCTGTTCAAGACCCAGCTCGGCAACTCCGAGGGCTACGTCCGGATGATCACCGACATCGCCTGGACGGGCAGCGAGAGGGTGCGCAACTGGTCCGGCGGCGACGTCCGCAGGATCTACTACGCGATCCTCGTCGTCTTCGCCCTGTGGGGCGCGGTGGCCCTCCAAATGACCGCTCCCTTCATGCTGGTGGTCCTGGGTGCCAACATGGCAGGTGTGATGTTCGTGTTCATGGGCATCCACACGGTGATCGTGAACCGCAAGTTCCTGCCAAGGGAGATCCAGGCACCGCTTTGGCGAGAAGTGCTGGTGATCATCAGCTCCTTCTTCTTCCTGTTCTTCGTGGTCGTAATCCTGCTGAACAGGTTCTTCGGCATGACCTTCTAGCTCGATGAGGCCGAAGGGCCTCAAGGTCGGCCCCCTCCCCCGCGATGCGGGGGAGGGGGCAGGGATGGAGACTCTATGACCAGGTCGGTTATGTCCAGGCCGATGATGTTCCTCGTCGCGACGGTGTACGGTGCTTCCTGGATCGTGGGGCCGCTGAACCTGCTGGCGTTCGTCCTCAACGCCCTGGAGCTGAAGAACCCCATCGGCTTCATCCCGATGATCGTCGTGCCCTTCGGCATCATCCTCCAGGTTCACTACCGACTCGGGTGGTTCCCCTTCCGGCCACGACCTTAGGAACGGCGTTCCAGAGGCGGGGATCCCCACATGCAGGGGGCGCGTTCCGCTAGGAGCGCCCCAACCTGCGTCGCACCATGGCCATCATCGTCAGCAGCTCCTGGGAGTTCATGGCGTAGGAGAGGCCGGCGTAGACGGTGGCGCCCGCAACGACCGAGAGCCCCACCTGGATCAACTGACCCGAGACGCTGGCGAGATCCACCGTGAGCCGCAGGTAGTCCGCGACGGCCGCCGCCACCAGCCCCTGCGCGACCCCCCAGAAGGTGAAGACGGCCACTGGGAACCCCAGAGTGGCCAGCCCCATCCCTTCCAGACGCCGCCCCAGCAGCACGATCAGGATCCCGCCTTCGGTGAGCCCCGCCAGTGCGTTGGCCAGCGCGAGCCCACCGAACGAGAGGTGGGACATGAGCAACAGGGAGAGAGCCACATTCAGCAGAAACGCCAGGAAGGCCACCGACACGGGGGTCCTGGTGTCGTGCAGCGCGTAGAATGCCCGATCCACGATCTCGACCGTCGCCTGCCCCACCAGCCCGAGGGCGAAGAAGGAGAGGGCGTACGCAGTCGCCCTCGTCGCCTCGGGGGTGAAATCGCCGTGCTGGAGCAGCAGGCGCACGATCGGTTCGCCCAGCACGATCAACCCCACGCTCGCCGGAATGGTCAGGTAGAGGATCAGTCTCAGGGTGGAGACGACGGTTCGCTTCAGGGCCTCCAACTGCTCGAGGGCGCTCTGCTCCGCGAGGGTGGGAAACACCGCGGTGGAGATGGCCATGGCGAAGACGCCGAGGGGCAGCATGGCGAGCATCCACGCGTAGTCCAGATAGGCGAGGCTCCCTTCCTCCAGATTCGAGGCGAGGACCACGTTCACGAGGTAGTTGATCTGGACCACCCCGAGGCCGAGGGTGCGCGGCACCATCAGACGGCCAACCTCTCGCACCCCCTCGTGGGCCAGGTCCAGCACCGGGCGGAACTCCATCCGCTCCAGCACCAGCCCCGGGATCTGCACCAGCAGATGGAACAGCGCGCCCAAGGCAGCCCCGATCGCCAGGCCGTACACGCCGATGCGCGGGCCGAGCAGCAGCGCCCCGGCGATGATGGAGAGGTTGTAC
The DNA here is from genome assembly GCA_050261575.1 of Sphingomonadaceae bacterium. Taxonomy (GTDB): domain Bacteria; phylum Chloroflexota; class UBA6077; order UBA6077; family UBA6077; genus JBLNDL01. Next base: position 18,337 of record JBLNDL010000052.1, read on the forward strand.
ATCATGGGTGCCAGGGAGGCCAGCAGGAAGCGGCTAAAGGAGTTGAGGATGCTGGCCACGAAAGTGCTGACGGCGAAGAGCACCGGCGAGAATAGGAGAATGCGTGCCAGGCTGGCTGCCAGTCGCTGGCTTGGCTCGTCCCAACCAGGCGTGATCAGCCCCATCACCTGAGGTGCGAACACCATTAGAAGGATGGAGATGGGTGTCATGACCGCAGCCGCGATCGTGATGAGGGAGCTGGCAAGTCGCCAGGCGCGCCCCATGTCGCCGCGCGCCAGGTACGCGGCGAACACCGGAATGAAAGCCGAGGCCACGGCGCCGCCGGCAAGCACCTGGAACAGTGTGTCGGAGACTCGGATGGCCGCCAGATACGCCTCGTACTCTCGGCTGTCCGCGAATTGGCTGCTGATGGCCATGGTGCGAGCCAGTCCCAGCACCCGGCTGCCCACGAAGCCGGCCATCAGGATGATGGCCCCTAGGGCAAGGCTGCGCTTCCTTCGGACGGCTTCAGCTTTGGACATAGCTGGACCGTGGCGGCAAGGCCATGAGGGAGACCGCCGCCGTGGCAGCGGTGGCGCCACTCCGCAGGAAAGGCATCGAGAGCAGCAAGTACGCCGCGTTGAGGAGCGTGTAGGCCAGCACCACCTGCTGGGTGCTCGGGCCAAGGTCGCCGGCACGAAGCACCAGGAAGGCATCGCTGGAGTTGCCCAGGGCGAAGAGCATGCTCACCCCCAGGAAGACCCAGTAGCCCCCGGCGGGCGCGAAGTGGGAAGCCTTCTCGCCGCGCCTCTCCCCACATCCCCGTCCCGTCTCTCCCACGAGCCCGATCAGCAGCAGCGACGCGATGCCGGGGATGAAGGCCAGGGCAAAGACGAGCCTCAGATCTCCCCCCAACAGACCCAGGACGCAGAAGGCAAGAAGCGGACCGAAAACGGCGCCCAGGGTGTCCACCGAGCGGTGGAAGCCGAACGGCCGCCCCAGGTTCTCCACGGTGCGGGACTCCGCACTGACGTCGGTGAACAGGCGTGCCAGCCCGGGCACGCAGACGTCGCGGCTCACCCCAGGCACGAGCGAGCGCACGGTAGCGGCCGAAGGGGCATCGCAATGCACGCCGAACGACGGCGCCCGTTTCATCGCAGAGACGCCTCCATAGAGAGGGGATCACCGCTGCGGGAGGTGTGGCAGACAGGTGAAGCATATCACAACGGGGCGCCTCGGTGGCGGGCCGGAGGGCAGCCGCTACACCACCCCAGTGTCGACCTTGCCCAGCTTGAGGATGCGTGCGGCCACGGCCTCGTGGGCCCGGTTCTCCAGAGTGTCGTCCAGCGGGGCCAGCCGCTGAGAGTCGCCGTAGCGGCGGCGCAGCGCCGTCAGGAGGAGGTGGTCGGTGAACCAGGGATTCTTGGGCAACAGGGAGCCGTGGAGGTAGCACCCGAACGCGTTGCGATAGATGGCGCCCTCCGTCCCGTCCTCCCCGTTGTTGCCGAAGCCGGAGAGAACCCGACCCATCGGCCGGCAGCCCGGGCCCAGGTAGCTCTTGCCACTGTGGTTCTCGAAGCCCACCAGGGTGCGTGGCTCGCCCGTGAAGTCGCACATCACCAGCACGTTGCCGATGCAGCGCCTGTCGCCCGCCTCGGTCCAGGCGTCGAAGAGACCGATGCCATCCAGCCTCTCCCCCGTGTGAGTGAGGAAGTACTTCCCCAGCAGTTGATAGCCGCCGCAGATGCTGAGGAGGACGCCGCCGTCCTCCACGAAGCTGTGCACCGCCGGGGCCTGTACCGACCGGAAGTCGTCGGCCACGAGGGTCTGCTCCTTGTCCTGCCCCCCGCCGAAGAAGACCAGGTCGCACCGGTCGGCATCCAGCCGGTCACCGAGGGTCACCGGGACCACCTCCACATCGATCCCCCGCCAACGAGCCCGTTGGACGAGTGAGATGATGTTTCCCCGATCCCCGTAGATGTTCATCAGATCCGGATAGAGGTGACAGAGGGTGAGTCTCATTTCGATGAGTCCTGTGTCCTATGTCCTGGGAGGATCGTGGCCGATCGTCAAGTCCTCAGAGCCCAGGACTTGGGACTGAACTGCTGATGGCTTGTCTCAATCCTCCCAGAAGGGGGGGAGCTGCCCGGCTTCCGCCAGTCTCCCCCTCACTTCCAGCATGGCTGTGTAGGTCGGTAACAGGTAGAGCGTATCGCCCTCCGCGGTCTCCTGCAGCGCCCGCTGGAGGGCCCGAGAGCTGTCCCCCTCCACGGCGATCCTCTGGGGATCGACCCCGGCGTACTTCAGTCGCACCGCCATGTCCTCGGCTCGCAGGCCCGAGGCGACGGCGAAGCGCACCCGCCCCGCCAGCATCTCGAAGTCCACGTCCCATAGCCAGGAGACGTCGGTCCCGTCGGCGAACAGGTCGTTGATGACGATCATCAGCCGCTTTTCGCCCGGCTCAGCCAGGATCGTCGAGAGGACCTGGTTGAAGCCCACCGGATTCTTGACAAGCGCCAGGAAGAGCCGCCTCCCCTGGATCTCGACCCGTTCGACCCGCCCGAAGGCGGCCGAGAACTCGCCGAGACCGACCCGGATCGTCTCCAGGTCCACTCCCATGGCAGCCCCCACCCCAACCGCCGCCAGGGCGTTGTAGACGTTGTAGAGGCCGGGGATGCGCAGTTGCAGCTCCACGCCCCCGGCTGGGCCCTCCACCTGCAGCCGGGTGCCCTCGGTGCCCAGCAGCCGGCAGCTCACTGCCCGCCAGTGCGGGGCGGGTCGGGCCACGCCGCAGGAAGGGCAGTGGTAGTGGCCGAGATGGCTGTAGAAGACGAGGGGGTAGCTGTAGGGGGCGCCGCACCGGATGCAGAAGCGGGAGTCGGCCGCATGGGACAGGGAGGCCCCGCCGATCGAGGGGTCCTCGATGCCGTAGTAGAGGACCCGGCAGGCCACCCCCTCGCCAAGGCCGGCGATCCGGGGATCGTCGACGTTCAGCAGCACGGTGGAGGAGGGAGGCAGCATCGACAGGGTCTCTCGCCACAGCCGTGAGAGGTAGTCCACCTCCCCGTATCGATCGAGCTGATCCCGAAACAGGTTGGTCAGCACGCACAATCGGGGTTGGAGCTGCCGCACCGCCGCGGGGAAGGCGGCCTCGTCCACCTCGAAGAGCCCCACGTCCCCCATCGGGCGTCCTGCCAGGGTGGAGTGGTTGACGAGGGCGGAGGCGATGCCAGCCATCAGGTTGGCCCCGGATCGGTTGTGCATCACCCGCAGCCCCGCCTTCCGCAAGAGGGTGGAGATCATGCGGGTGGTGGTCGTCTTCCCGTTGGTACCGGTGACCACAATGGAGCCACGAGAGATGCGCGCGGCGATGCTGGAGACGGCGCTCGGGTCCAGCACCCTCACCAGGTGGCCGGGCGCCGTGGTGCCTCCTCCGACGCCGAGACGCCGACTGAGGACGGTGGCTAGCCGGCCGGCCGCCACTGCCGCCGTCAATCGCGGGCGCATAGCCTACCCCCAAGAGAACTTGACAGATGATAGACCATCGGCTGGACGTGAGCAAGAACAGGGCCGGGCGGGGCCTTCCCGAGGTTGGCGCGCCCGTCATGCCTCGGCTCACTCAGCGTTCCCTCGATGCGGAGATGGTTCGCTGGCGCGCAGGATGATACCACGAAGGCCCCACGAGGCAGGTCGAGTGGCTGGACGACACGCGGTGGCACTGCTATCATGGGGTTGAGGATGCAATGATCTTTCGTTACGGCAGTTCAAGACAGGACACTGTGATGAAAGATGCGAGCATTGTCGCTAAGACCCACCAGCCTCCTGCCGAGCCAACCGGTCTCGACACGACGAACCGCGCGTCCCCCTGGAGATCGAGGGTCCTGGTGTCCGGCCTGGCGCTGGGAGGCTTGGGAGCGGGTATCGTCGGCGTCTCGGCCTACGCGGCGCTGCGCCTCTCACGGCCCCGCCGCACCAACAGTCTAGACCACCCTCCCACGGGCAGCTTCGAGCAGGTAACCTTCCCCTCTACCGATGGACTGTGGCTCAGTGGCTGGTTTCTCCCCGCGCCAGGCTCGGGCAGCACCGTCATCCTCTGCCACGGCTTCCAGACGGGGCGCAGGGAGATGCTGCCCGTCGCCCTGGCGCTGCGGGAGCGAGGCCACCACGTGCTGCTCTTCGACTTTAGAGGTCACGGCGAGAGCCAAGGGCGTTGGAGCTCCTGCGGGGCGCTGGAAACCAGGGACCTGGAGGGAGCGGTACGCTACCTCCGCAGCCGACCGGACCTGGAGGGGACGCGCATCGGGGTGCTCGGCTTCTCCATGGGGGCAGCGGTGGCCATCCTCGCCGCCGCGCGGGTGACGGAGATAGAGGCAGTGGTCGCCGATAGCGCCTTCGCCACACTCGAGGAGGCAGTAGCCGCCACCCTGTGCGGCGGCTACCATCTCCCGCGCTATCCGGTGGTGGAACTGGCCCTCTGGCTGGCGCAGAGGATTACGGGGACCAGGGTGAACGACGTCAGGCCGGTGGATGCCATCCCCCACCTGGCACCGAGACCCATCCTTCTGATCCACGGGGTGGAGGACAAGGTGGTGCCCCTATCGGAGGCGTACCTGCTCTACGAGGCGGCAGGGGAGGCCCGGGAGCTGTGGACGGTTCCCGGGGCAGATCACGTGGGCGCCCGCACGGTCGACTTCCAGGGATACCTGGAGCGGGTGGACGGCTTCCTCAAGAGGCAACTGTGTCGGGAACCGGCCGATGCCGCCCACGCCATACAAGGCCAAGCGCATTCCTGATCGGCAGCCTGCGACGCCGCCAGAGTCGGGAGAACCCCGCCCCCCGATCGGTCGAGGCTACAGCAGCTTCTCGGCCTGCGACCAAAGCCGACGATAGTCCTCGAAGCTGAGAAGAGAGGGCACCCGGTCCCGAGGCACGACCACGGTGTCCCGGTTCAGGTGGTCCTGCCAGTCGGGCAGACGGCGGATGGCTCGCATCAGGAACATGGTGACCCGGTAGTCGTCGCCCTGATAGTGGAAACAGACCTCTCCCAACGGCGCGACGATCTCGGCCTCCAGGCCAACCTCCTCCTCCACCTCTCGCCGGGCGGTCTCCTCAGCGGATTCGCCCGGCTCCAGGTGGCCCTTTGGGAAGAGATACTCGCCCTTGGGGGTGCGCCGGAGGACCACCTGATCCCCCAACAGCACGATGCCGCCGGCCTGCCGTACTACCACTGCTCCACCTCGGTGGCGGCCTCGATGGCCGCGAGCCTGCGGGTCGCCGATTCCCCTGGGGCGGAGGTCGCGACCCCTGGGCTGGCGGTAGCGGGCGACGAGGGGCGAGGCACGATACGATCCCGACGAATGTGGCGCACCAAAGAGAGCAGCAGGTCCGCGAGGGTGATGGCCACCGCAAGACCGGCCAGGCTCGCCACCAGGAGTATCTCCTGCTGGGTCACTGGGAAGGCTCCGAGTCGACGAAGACCCTCGCCCGGATCTTCATCTCCAGGGCATCGAGGTCGAAGGGCTTGTCCACGTAGTCGTCGCAGCCGGAGTCGAGGGCCTTGGACCTGTCGGCCGGACGGGCCAGGGCCGTGATCGCGATGATAGGTATGTCGCGGCTGCGCGGATCCCGCTTCAGCCGCCGGGCGACCTCGTATCCATCCATCTTCGGCAGCATGAGATCGAGGAGCACCAGACAGGGCAACTCGTCCGACACCTTGGATAGGGCTTCGACGCCGTCGCTCGCCAGCACCGCCCGGCAACCGACCATGTCCTCCACGACAGCGCGGACGATCTCTTGGTTGTCCGGCTCGTCCTCGACGATCAGGATCGGCCGCTGCTCCACCGAAGCTCCTCCCTGGAACGAATGCACTTGAGTCGAAGCCTCTGCTTGCCTGGAGTCTAGTGTAAGATGTTGATGCAGAGGGGTCAACTGGGGTCAACCTACGGCCCCTTCGCACAAGCGGCTTCTACCATGCTATAATGCGCCGACCCTGGCGCTCACTGGAGGTTTCGACCCTGAAGCTCTCCGTCCTGATCCCCGTCTACAACGAGCGAGACTCCATAGAGGAGATCCTCCGTCGCGTGGCAGCCGTCCCGATTCCGAAGGAGATCATCGTCGTGAACGACTGCTCCCGCGACGGCACCGGCGAGATCCTGGACGGGCTTTCTATCGAGGGGCTTCGGGTGATTCACCACGAGCGGAACCAGGGGAAGGGCGCGGCGATCCGAACTGCCCTCGAGGCCGCCACGGGGGATCTGGCGATCATCCAGGATGCCGACCTGGAGTACGATCCGGACGAGTACGTCAAACTGCTCCACCCCATCTTGCACAACCGGGCTCAGGTGGTGTACGGCGTTCGGAACCTGGACGGCCAGAAGTGGCTGTTTCGGAACGGGAACCGGTTCCTCTCTTGGGCCACCAGCCTGCTGTATGGGGCTTCCATCCACGACATGGAAACCTGCTACAAGCTGATCCCCACCAAGCTTTTCAGGGAGCTGGACATCCGCTGCAATCGGTTCGATCTGGAGCCCGAGATCACCGCGAAGCTGCTGCGCCGAGGCCACCGTATCCACGAGGTCCCAATCAGCTACCGCCCTCGGGGCGACAAGAAGCTCTCCGCCTGGCGGGACGGCTTGCCCGCCATCCTGACGCTACTGAGGCTGCGCTTCAGCTAGGCGTCTGCCGCCACAGAGGCACCCCGACCCGCCCACAGATGTACACTGGGGAAGCTGTCGACATCGAATCCGCCCACTGCTCGGCCCCTACGCTCGCCCCAACCGTCTGTGGAGCACCCTGCCCAGCCGACGGATCCCCTCCTCGATGGTCGACTCGTCCGAGGTGGAGTAGCTCAAGCGGAGGCAGTTGTCGCCGCCGATCCCGCCTGGGTGGAAGGCCTGGCCGGGCACGAAGGCCACCTTCTCGCTCGCCGCCAACTCGAAGAGTTCCAGCGCCGAGAGGCCGTCGGGGAGGGTGACGAAGATGAACATCCCGCCCTCGGGCGTGGTGTAGCGGACCTCTGGGGGAAAGTAGGCTGCCATGGCGGCCATCATCGCGTCGGCTTGCCGCCTGTACGCCTCAGTTAGGATGGCGACGTGGCCATCGATGTCGTTGTCCACCAGGTAGCGGTGTAGGACCCGCTGGTCGAAGTAGCTGGAATGGAAGTCGGTCGCCTGCTTGGCGAGGGTGAACTGCTCCACCAGCTCCCGATCCGCACAGATCCAGCCGAGCCTGAAGCCCGGAGCCACGGTCTTGGAGAAGGTGCCCAACAGGATGGCCCCGCCGTGGTAGTGCCTGAGGGTCGGGAGGTCCTCGCCCCGGAAACGGAGTTCGCCGTAGGGGTCGTCCTCCACCAGCAGCACGCCGTGCCGCGCCGCGATCTCGGCAGTTCCCCTCCGCTTGGCGGCGGAGTAGCTGAGCCCCGAGGGGTTCTGGAAGTTGGGGACGGTGTAGAGCATCTTGACCCCCGGCAGCCGGCACGCCTCATCCAGCAACTCCAGGTCGATCCCATCCTCCCGCAACGGCACCGTGTGGAAGGTAGGCTGGTACATGGCAAAGGCCTGGATGGCACCGTGGTAGGCCGGGCGCTCCAGGATCACGCCATCCCCAGGGTTCAGCAGCACCTTGCCCAGCAGGTCGAACCCCTGCTGGGAGCCGTTCGTGATCAGGATCTGCTCGGCCGTGACCTCTAACCCCTTTTTCTCCCGATACCTTCGGGCGACGAACTCCCTCAGGGGCAGGTATCCCTGGGTGGTGGCGTACTGGAGGATGTCCGGGCCGTCCTGTCTCAACACCTTCGCGGCGGCCTCGGCGATCTCCTCGACGGGGAAGAGGCTGGGGTTCGGAAGCCCTCCTGCGAAGGAGATTATCTCGGGGTCCTCCGTGACCCTCAGGATCTCCGTGACGAAAGAGCGATGGGGCTTGGACATTCGGTCGGCAAATCGGTAGCTCAACTGTGGTCCCTACACCTCTCTCCCTGCAGGATAGCGAAGACACCCAGGATCGGGTGCCCATAGAAATGGGGCAGATACCCAGTATACGGCAGGCCTCATGATACCCCAGCAGAGGCATTCGACTCAAACAGCCGCGGGTCGTCGCCGTTGCGAACCGATCGCTATCCTCATCGCTAGACAATGACACAATGGGGTGCTTCGTGCTATACTCCGATGAGTGGTATGAATCGGCAGTCCGCAACTTCGGTTGGGCTCGGCACGGGACGCTTCGGCGTCTCTGTTCTCCCCTCACCTCATGTCGCGCTGACCGACCAGCCCAATACCTTTGTGACCTGAGGAGTCAGCGCGAGATGCAAGACAAGACCCTAACCTGCCGCGATTGCGGAAGCGGCTTCGTGTTCACTGCCGGCGAGCAGGAGTTCTACGCCAGAAAGGGCTTCGCCAACGAGCCGACCCGGTGCCCTAGCTGCCGTGCAGCCCGCAAGCGCAGCCAGGGCGGCGAGCGCGCCGAGAGGCAGATGTTCGACGTCGTTTGCGCCGAGTGCGGCAAGGAAACCCGCGTCCCCTTCCAGCCCCGAAGCGATCGCCCGGTATACTGCTCGGACTGCTTCGAGAATCAGCGGAGCAGCAGGAACCGTTGGTAGAAGCCATCGCCTCTTTTTCCGAACTGAATCTGCGGCCCGAGACATTGGCCGCGCTCGAGGGGATGGGGATCTCGGTCCCCACCCCCATCCAGCAGGAAGCCATCCCCCCTCTGCTCCAGGGCCTGGACGTGGTCGGCCAGGCTCGGACAGGCTCCGGCAAGACCCTCGCCTTCGGGCTCCCCATCGTCGAACGATGCGACCCCACGATCCGCGGGATTCAGGCCCTGGTGCTCACCCCGACTCGGGAGCTGGCGATCCAGGTGGCCGAGGTGCTGGACCGGCTCGCCCAGGCCAGGCGGATGTGGCTGACCCTCGTGTACGGCGGCAGGCCCCTGGAGCCCGAGCGGGAGGCTCTGATGAACGGGGCACAGATCGTCGTGGGTACACCTGGGAGGGTCCTGGATCACCTGTGGCAGGGGAACCTGCTACCCCAGCACCTGCGGATCTTCGTCCTGGACGAGGGGGACGAGATGCTGGACCGGGGGTTCGCCCCCGAAGTGGAGAAGATCCTCTGGCTGATGCCGGAGGAGCGGCAGACCGCCCTCTTCTCGGCCACGCTGCCCGAGTGGATCACGTCGACCATCAAGCGCCACCTGCGCAACCCGGTCACCGTGCGGGTCGACGGCAACTGCGAGGCGCCCCCCGAGATCGAGCAGGTGGTGTTCGAGCTGGATCCGAGGGCGAAGCTCTCGGCCCTCTGCACCTTGCTGGACCATCGTGGCGACGGGCCGGTGCTGGTGTTTGGCCGCACGAAGATCGGGGTGGAGAGGCTGGCGGCCGACCTGCGGCGGCTTGGCTACCCCGTGGCCGCACTCCAGGGGAACATGAGCCAGGAATCCCGAGAGCGGGTGATGGACAGCTTCCGGTCGGGTCGCGTCCAGATCCTGTTGGCCACGAACGTCGCGGCGCGCGGGCTGGACGTGGAAGGGATCGAGGGGGTGATCAATTACGAGCTGCCCGAGTCGGCGGAGCTGTTCACCCACCGCTCGGGTCGAACCGGCCGGATGGGTCGCGAGGGGGTGACCATCACCCTGCTCACCCCCGAGGACGCGCCCAAGTGGCGGCAGATCGAGCTGGCGCTGGGGCGCCGCCTGCCGCGACGCCCCTGGCCGGGCGGCGAGCCCGCCACCAGCATCGACGAGTCGATGGAGCAGGCGGCCGCGAGGTCCGAACGCACGTCGCGGCAGCGGCGCGAGGCCCGCGGTGGCGCTCGAGCCCGGGGCGACCGGCGGCCCGTTAGGAGACGACCCGAGGCCGGAACCGCCAGCTAAGAAACCACGGCGGATCCACAGATGTCGCAGATCGACGCAGATGGACGACCACGAGGCCTACATCTGCGTGCATCTGCGAGCATCTGCGGTTCGGTTCTGTTGGACACTCCAAAGACAGCCAAGGGTTACGTGGGGGCGACCGCACCGGCGGCGCCAGCGTAACGCACGCCCTCCCCAAGTGTCCGTATCCCCCCTGTGGCGCGCCGCCTTCCCCGAGAATACCGCTTCACACACCTTCCGGCGATATCCGGGAAGCCCACCCAATCCGGAGTGTGGATCCCAACGTCGTTCGCTCCTTGGCCCCCCAGAGCGCAGGACGTTCACCACCGGCCACTTCAGGGCGGAACCCTCGTACTCTCCGGCGACGGCAAGGCGCATCGCTCCCCCATCCAAGTCCGTGATGGGCAGCCGTCGGTGCTGGGGGGCCTGCACTCGGCATCGGCAGGAGCATGCGGCGGTGACCACTCGAACGTCTTGAAGCTTTTTCTCATATATACTATGCTAAGCGTGTGTCTCATCGCGCCGTCGTGGCCCGTCCCGCCACGGGTGCGGCACGAGTCCCTACTGGGCGTCCGCAGTGTCGCCCATCGAGTGATCGCTTTGGAGAGTGAAGTGGCAGACAAGATCGAGGCCAAGCAGTTCAAGTCCTTCTCCGTGGAGCTAGACGGCATCTCCAAGAGGACCATGGAGGAGCACTACAAGCTGTACCAGGGTTACGTCAACAAGACCAACGAGATCCGGGAGAAGCTGGAGGGGGTCAACCTGGCCGGCGCAAACCAGACCTTCAGCGACGTTCGGGAGCTGGCCGTGGAGCTGAGCTTTGCCCTCGGCGGGGTGAAGAACCACGAGCTCTACTTCGCCAACCTCGGCGGCAAGGGGGGCAAGGCCACGGGGCGTGTGTTGGAGCTGATCGAGCGCGATTTCGGTTCCTTCGAGGGCTGGCAGGCCCAGTTCAAGGCATTCGGCATCGGCGGGCGCGGATGGGCCTGGCTCGCCTACGACTACATGGACGACAAGCTGCACAACTACATCGGCGACTCCCAGAACAGCTATCCCATCTGGGACGCCACCCCCATCCTGGGGCTGGACGTCTACGAGCACGCCTACTACTTGGACTACGGGACCAAACGGGCAGACTACATCGACGCCTTCTTCCGCAACGTCGACTGGGACGACGTGAACCGCCGTCTCGCCGAGGTGGAGAGGGCCGCCAGGGCCCGCAAGGGTTAGGGGGCCATCGAGGAGCGCTGTCCCCACTTGCGCCCGAGCCCTCACCCGCTATGCGCAACCGCCTCTCCTAGAGGGAGAGGCGGTTGCGTCTGCCTCCCTTTCCATCTGGGAGAGGCACGGCGCTCCGCTCGCTCGCGTCGCGGGGTGAGGGTGACCCCCTCCCCTGGGAGACACGTGAACGTGCCCGAGGGCACGTTCACGTGGTGAGGGCTCGGGCGGTGCCAGCAACCCGGCCCCCCGCGAGAGCACACTCCGACCGTTGTGCTATCCTCTACTGCATCGAGCAGAGCCGGAGGTGTGAAGGCGAGCGGGGAGTTCGCCGCCGGTACTGCTCCATCCTACTCCAATAGTCGTATCGCGAATCAGCACTCGATCCGATGCCGGGTCTCTCGGCAAATGGTATCGTGACGTCGAGGACTGGTTTCCTGGCCGGCGCGCGCCGGGTTCTGCCATTCACCATTGGAGGAGGAGACTGCCATGAGTGAGGTCGACGTCGCGGAGATCCAGATCCCATACCCAGAAGCGCAGGACCTGCATCTGAGGATCGGCGTTGGGGCATGCAGGCTACGGATCCGTCCCGGGGACGGTGCCATGTGGGTCAGCGGCAGCTACCGCGACCCCTCGGGCGCGCTGCCCTGCCGCGTCTTCCAGGAGGACGGCACCGTCAGGATCACCCAGGAGCAGAACTGGAGCAACATTCTCGATCGCCTGGGCGGCTTCCCCGCAGGCTTCGACCTGGCCCTGGGCAAGGCCAAGCCCTACGCCCTCACGATCGAGACCGGGGCCAGCGAAGCCAGCCTCGACGTCGGCAGCCTGCCGATCCGCCGCCTCGAGATCAAGCAGGGGGCAGGCAAGGTGGCGCTCGATTTCTCCGCGCCCAATCCCGTGGAGATGAGCCTGCTGACCCTGAGCAACGGGGCAAGCGGCATCGAGATGAGGAACCTGGCCAACGCGAACTTCGCGGAGATGGCCGTGGAGGGTGGAGCAGCCGCCTACAGCTTCGACTTCGGCGGCGAACTGCTGCAGAACGGCCGGGTGAGGGTCTCCACGGGCGTGTCCTCGGTGGAGATCGACGTTCCCGCATCCACAGCCGCCAAGATCTCCTCGGAGACGGTCCTCGGCGGCCTGGACGTGGGCGACGGCTACATGAAGAAGGAGGGAGCCTTCTGGACCGAGGCGGCGCTCGCGGGCAAGACCCCGCAGCTTGCGATCCGCGTCAACGTCGCGCTGGGTTCGTTGAAGCTGCGCACGAGGTAGCCCTGGGCGGTCCT
>JBLNDL010000053.1:0-35497 GCA_050261575.1 Sphingomonadaceae bacterium
TGCGCCCCTACCGCGGGCGTCCCCCACGCGCATCACGCGTCCCCCCTGCGGGTGCGCGTACCTCGTGGGGCGGGGTGGCGGTTGGCATCGTGGTACGCGCGAGCGTAAAGCCTGCGCCCGCATGCGCAGGGGCCGGCATTGGAGCGGGAGCGATGGTGCGCCTACACCCTCAGGTAGGAGTCGGCGTAGATCACCTCGTTCCGCAGCACCCGCACCGTCTTCCAGATGTCCACCTGCTCCGGATCCCCCATGTCCACCAGGTCCTGGCTCAGTCCCTCTCCGGCGGCAGCCGCATCGGCCAGGGCGCACATCAGCTTGCCGACCCCGGTGCTGGTGTCGCGGCTCTCGACTATCCTGATCGCCTCGCGCAGCTTCTCGTCCAATGGGTCCACGATGGCGGCATCAAGCCCCACACCCAGCAACATGACCAGGAACACTCGGTTGATGAGCCCCCGATTCTCGCTCGGGGCCCCATTCGACACGTTGCTCAACCCCACCACAGTCTTCACGGGCGGGTCGGCCAGCCCCTTGAACAGCCGAATGGCCTCCAGGGTCACCATCACGCCGGGCTGGTCGGCCGACACCGGCAGGGTCAGCGGATCGAGGAACAGCCGGTCGGAGTTCACCCCGTACTCGGCAGCCGCGTTCACTAGCTCGAAGCCCAGCTCCGCCCGGCCGTCGGCGGTGTTGGGGATACCCTGCTCCGTCATCGTCAGGGCGATGATCGGCGCCCTGTACTCCGCAGCCAAGGGCATCAGCCGCTCCAGCCTGGCCCTCTCGGCCGAGGTGGAGTTGATGAGAGGGGTCCGCTTGCACAGCCTCAGCCCCGCCTCAATGGCGTCGGCGTTGGTAGTGTCGAGGGAAAGGGGCACGTCGATCGCCTCCTGCACCGCCGGCACCAGCCACTGCACGATCTCGACACCCCGTTTCCGGGATGGCCCGATGTTCAGCTCGACGTAGTCCGCGCCGGCATCGGCCTGTCGCCTAGCTAGCGACTGGAAGAACTCCCTGTCTACCGCTTCGATGGCCGCCTTCACCTTCGGAGAAATGATGTGGATGTTCTCTCCGATGACCAGCATTCCCGTTCCTCCCACTTATTGCCTTTCGTCCAGCAGCTTGTCGAGGATCCTCCGAACCGCCACGTACGCGGCTGAGTCCTCTGGGAGCTCCACCAGCGGCCTCCCCTCCGCGTCGAAGGCCGCCACACTCGGATCCGACGGGACCGTTCCCACCAGCTCCACCCGCTGCCTGCGGATCTCCTCCAGTAGCTCTGGATTCAGTTGGCCGTGAACGCGGTTCACCACCAGGCAAACCCTGCCCACACGGGTCCGCAACTCCTCCACCAGTCCCGCTATCCTGCCGGCCGCCACCAATCCACGCACGGTGGGGTCGGACACCACCAGCAGGAAATCGATGTCTCTCGTGGTTCGCCTGCTCAGATGCTCCAGGCCGGCTTCGTTGTCGATCACCACCCAGCGGTAGCTTCCGGCGATCCGGTCGACACACTCGCGCAGGACGTGGTTCGCGGCGCAGTAGCAGCCGGGCCCCTCCGGTCTCCCCATGGCAATCAGGTCCAGTCCCTGCCCCTCGACCAGCGCCTCGTTGATGCGATACTCCAGGTAGTCTCGTTTCGCCATCCCCGCCGGCATCGTCCCCGCCCCGACCTTCGAGGCCGTCTCCTCACGGACATCCCCTATCGTGGATTCCAACTCCAACCCGACGACGGCGTTCAGGTTGGCACTGGGGTCGGCATCGATGGCCAGGACCGGTCCGCCGCCCCGCCGCCGCAGTTCCCTGAGAACCATGGCCGCCAGAGTGGTCTTGCCCGTACCCCCCTTGCCCGCCATGGCGATAGTGATGGTCAAGCTGAATTCCCCTGTCTAGCAAGTGATGAGCAACAAGTTATGAGTGATGAGTCGCGAGCAACTGTGCACTCGCTACTCATCACTCTTCACTCATGACTCGTGACTTAGTTCCGCGGAATGCTCTTCAGATAGCCCTGCAGGTCCACAGCTTCGCGAGGCCCGACCGCGACCTTCCAGCCCGGCAGCTCCTCCTCCAGCTCACCGGACAGGGTAGCCACCAGCCCGGGAAGGGTGAGCACCTTCCTCTCTACCTGGTCTTCGAGGCCGCTGCCCTTGATGGTCTTGGCGATGCTCTCGGCGCTGAACTTCCCTGCGGCCCAGGCCGTCAGGACCGACAGCCCCTCGGCGTCCGCGATCACCAACCAGGTGGGCACGTTGCTCGTCTCCACCTCTCCCGCAACCGAGAAGTAGGTCAGGGAGAAGTTGGTGGTGATGAGCACCGGCGAGTTGGGCCCAGGTTCGTTGAACCTGTACACGCCGGGTGTCACCTGGATCGGCTTCTGCGGATCGGTGTAAATGTTCTGCCGGAGGGTCAGCAGGGGGTAGACAGTGCTGGGGCCGAAGTGGTCCAGCACCACCAATCCCGCGTACTTGGCGATGTGCTGGGCCGCCGCGATCGCCTCCTGCTCCACCGACTCTGCACCCTCGCCCGGGAAGGCGATGGTGGGAAAGCCCAGAGGGCGGAAGTTCTTCTTGATGGCCAGCCTGCGGACCTGGGTTGCATGCGCCAGGGAACCGGCGAGGTCCCGAGCGCCCGAATCCAGCACCAGGTCGTTCACCCCGGCCTTCACGAGTTGGTCCGCCAGGGTGGCCAGCTCCTGCAGGTCGCCCCTTGCGCGCACGGCCAGGGGACACTGGTACTTCTTGGACAGCGCCGCCATCGCCTCCCAGTTCTCGCGGTCGGCGGCGTAGATGAGCGGCCTGTCCCCAGCCCCTACCGAGAGGGCCGCCTCCATCGAAGTCGGGTTGCGCGACATCAGGATCAGCGGCTGCTGGGCGTTGGCCCTCACCGTCTCGACGCACTTGGCGAAGGGGCCGGGCTCACCAGAGGCGTTTTCCACGGCGATGAGATCCAGGGCGAGGCACATGCCCACCCTCTCCACAGCGTAGTCCCCCGCCTCCTTGACTGCGGCTGCCACCTCCTGCGCGGGCTGACTGTCCTTGACCCGAAACGCCAGACCCGGCTGATGGTAGAAGGTCTTATCGTGGCGGAAGAGCACGATCTCGTTGCCGATCTCGACCTTGCGGTCCCCGGCACCGATAGTGACCAACCGTATGGGTGGGGCCGAGGCCGACTCGAGGGCGGCCTTCGACTCCTCGGAGACGTGAGGGCAGGCGCTCAGCTCGGCACCCTTGGCGGCCAGCTTCAACGCAAAGGCCAGGCAGGTGGGAAAGCCGCACTCCTTGCAGTTGGTCTTGGGGAGCAGCTTGTAGATCTCGAGTCCGGTCAGTGCCATCTCACTTCACCTCCCCTACGCCTTCATCAGCTTGTCGATGGCGAGCTTCACCTGCTCCACGGATCTCGGATGCCGCAGCACGAGGATGTCCGCACCCGCTTGCAGGAGGGTGGTGGCGGTCAGGATCTCCCACATGACCGATCGCCCCTCGATGTCACCCCATGCAGCCGGAAGACCCTCCAACGGCTTGGACTCCTTCTGCCGCCAGGACTCCTCCCCGACCGTGCAGATCATCGGAAACTGGGTCATGGGATCGTTCTGGAAGGCGCTCAGCCGAAGCCTTTCCATGACGGAGTAGGTGTACTCCAGCCCGTAACCGAGGGCGCCCGTCGTCGGATCCATCAGCAGCCGATCGGGTGGCAACCCCATTTCGGTCGCCAGGATGTTGCACTGCTTCGCCATGTTCACGTCGATGGGGGACTGGGCTATCACGACGTGGCCGCTGCCCAACGCCGCGGCCACTATCGTCCTGTAGTTGGTGTTCTCGATGTCACCGAGTGCGAGCCGTTCGCCGGCAGCCGCCTCGGCCACTTTGAGCATCACCTGGTTGTCCTTCTCGGCCTGGCCGGGGCCGTAGACGATCAGCGGCACTCCGACCGCCTCGAGCACAGCCTTCACGGTCTCCGCCCCCTCCTCGGCCGATCGGTTCTTGTCGTCCGGGTGAGTGCTGGAAAGCTTCAGGCATACCAGCTCCGCACCAGCCTTCACCGCCGCCTTCGCCCATTCGGTGGGATCGTCCATCACGTCGCCCCACGCCGATTTGAGATGCGGCGGCCAGTCCGAAGGGTTCTGGTCGTGGATTTCGACGGCCACCGCAGTCCTGTGGGGCATCGGGGCATCGAAGTGCAGGTAGGGCAGAGCGCTCTCACCGCCCACCGTGACGGTGCTGGTCCGCGTGCCGCCCTCGGCGGCCGTGGCCCCCAACGTCACCTCTCGCACTCGCCCGGCCGCTGTCTCGGTCGGGATCTGGACCGTCACTCCCATAGTGCATAACCTCCCTCAAGTGGGCCAAACGCCACGCCGCACCGGCACGCACGCGCGTCCGGCAGGCGAGTCGCGGCCGATCGTGACCGCTAAGGGGGTGGGGACGCGGCGCTCGCGTCCCCACCCATCTAGAAGATGGGATCCATCGTCAAGGCCGGATGCCCGTGCTCTTCCAGGAAGGGCAGCAGCTCCTCTACCGTCGTGGCCACCCGCTCGTCGGCGATTTTCTCGAGCAGGTCGGGCTCGCCGATCCGCTCGCACACTTCCTTGAGCTCTTCGGCCATCGACTCCTTCAGGTAGGAGGACATCCAGACGACCCGCTTGAAGCCCCCCTCTGCTTGGATGAACTTCTTGCTGGTCAGGTAGTACTTGCCCACTCCCATGAGGCCCGGAGTCTGGATGCCGCCGCCAGCGGTGCCCGCCAGCGTGGTGAAGGTCATCCCGGCGGGTGTCATGCTGGGGTCCTCCCGAGAGACCACCATGACTCCGTTGGCCTCTGGGATCACCATGATGATGCATTCGAAGCAGCCGCAGGAGGTCATGGACGCATCCATGAAGGAGTACATGGTGACCCGGGGCACCGTCTGGTTGGACTTCTGGTAGACGAACTGGTTTATGGACTCCCACTCCCCCTTGATGGGATCTATGCAGAGCCCCTTCGGGACGGGTTGATTGGGGCCGACGGGGTTGATCTCGAAGGATGCCTTCGAGTCCAGCCAGTTCACCGAGCCGCACAGCCCCAGCCGCTCGGGAGAGACGATGCACACGTGGTTCGGGGCGAAGCTCTGGCAGAGGGTGCAACTGTAGAAGGTATCCACCGACTCGTCGGTCAAGTTGGCGACACGGATGTTCCGCTCGTGGTAGACCTGCCGAGCCGTCGCCAGCAGCTCCTCCACCTTCTCCTCGGTCGTGTAGAGGTTGACCGCCACCTTGTCCACGATGGCGGGGAAGTCGCTCTTCAGCTTGGCGTACAGGATTTCGCCCAGGTGCTTGATCCTGAAGCCCCGTTGGGCCGCGGCCGTGCTTATGCGGATCCACGCGATGTCCCGCTGGCCGATGTGCTGAACCCCCTCGGCGCCGTTCACGAAGTCGTGAATCTTCCGCTCCAGCACCGGCTCGAAATCCTTCTGCATCTTCCGGCCGGCCACATCCACCACGATCCCCAGGGGCAAGGCCCCGCCCTCGGGCACGTCGTCCAGCTCCGGGCCGTGGACGGTGATCTTGCCGTCCTCCACCTCGCTCATCTCACACATGCGGAGATACTCGAAGCAGGGTCCCCGACGGCCCCCGAATTCGATCCTGAGGTTCTCCTTGCGAACCCGCTCGCCCTCGAAGGCCGGCCCGTAGGCTACCGGGATCGGGATCTTGGTGATCACGATCTTCAGGCCGCGCACCTCGATCGCCTTGGCCACGATCTCCTCACATGGGACGTTGCTGACCACGTGCTCGTAGGTCGTGACGCCGCGAGGCAGGATCTGCGGGATAGCGGTGTGGGCGATGGTGGGGAAGCCGTAGCTGATCGCGCCAGCCGCAGTGGCGTACTTCTCCCGATCCACGTGATCGAGGGCCAGTACGAAGGCGAAGATGCGGTACTTGTTGTAGCGCAGCATCCTCTTGTAGTCGCCGGGGGTCACGCCACCGAAGGAGAGCGCGGCCCGGGTGGCGAAGCCCAGGGAGTAGATGTGGGCCGACACCTCCTTCCCGAATGGCACCAGCCGCGTCTCCCAGCCCAGTTGCACGCCCTCTTCGTTGAGCTGATCGGCGAAGGTACGGCCATTCGCGTCGCAGCCGGCGATGAAGACGTAGAGGTTCTTCTCCTGCATCTCCCGGGCAAGCCGAACGGCCAGCTCGTTGGTGGGGGCAGGTCCCACCACCGCCGCGAAGCCCGGAGCCGTGCCATCTACGAACTCCACGCCCCGCTGCCGCATGATCACGTCGTCGGCCGCCCCCAGGTAGATCCCGTCCACCGGGTTGGGCCCGACGACGTACTTCAGGGCCTCGATCGTCTCCTGCGCGAACAGAGTTGCCACGCCGGCATCCAGGGTCTCCCCCAGGTATGGAAGCCACCGCCTGTCGGCGGGCACGGGGGGTAGCAGTTCCTTGGCCAGATCGATCACCGGCTCCAGATCGGAGAGCTTCGTCACCTTGCGGCCAGTGAAGCCGTAGATCACAGGCAGGAAGTAGCCGGTGTTGGGCAGCACCACCGGTTCGTTGGGACCCTTGGCGTCGATGGCCTCGTGCAGCTTGGCCTCGGCCCTGGCGACGAACCCATGCGCCCCCTCAATGGCAGCGGCAGCAATGATCCTAGACACGGAGATCCCTCCTCGCCTCCATATCGAAGAGCACGCGTTCCTTCTTCGTGTCGATTCCGAGAGCCCTTCTCTTCTTCTGAATGTGGTCCACCGACTTCTCGTAGATCCTGGCCGGGTCGGACTCGAACTCCAGCTTGCCGCCGAACTTCTCCTCCCAACCGCTGGAAAGGAGATCCACCACGGCCTTGCTGGCCTTGACCGGCGACGTGACCCCGAACAGGACGTACGCCCCGCTCGCCGCGAAGTAGGTGCCGATGGCCAGCGCCTTCTCGCTCATCCACTCGGGGGCTATGCCCACCACCGGGAGGTCGCTGATGTCGTCGCCCAGACCGCCCTCCTCCACGACGGCTGTGAGGACGGTGAGGACGCGGGAGTTGTCCACGCAGGAGCCCAGGTGCAGCACGGGAGGCATTCCGGTAGCCTCGCATATGGACCTGAGGCCGTCGCCCGCATACTCCATGGCCTCGCCCAGCAGCATCCCGTACTTGGCACTCGCCAGGGAGCCGCAGCCGGTCTGGACCACCAGGTAGTCGTTGGCGATGAACTCCTTGACGAGGTCGAGGTGAGCCTCGTCGTGGACCGTTCTGGGGTTGTTGCACCCCACGATCCCCACCGCCCCCTGAATGCGCCCATCGATGATGGCATCGTTCAGCGGGCGGAAGGATGCCCGGTAGCGGCCCCCCAACATGTACTCGATGTACTCGTGGGAGAACCCGGCCACGACGTCGGAGGTGTGATCGGGGATCCTCGGATTGCTGGTTCGATTGGGGTAGTTGTCGATGGCAGTGCGTATGATCAGCCTGGCAACAGCCAGCGCATCGTGTTCGTTGAACTGGATGTGGGTGGCGCCCTCGATCCTGGCCTTGGGCGAAGTGGTGATCACCTTCGTGTGGAACCGCTGGGATAGAGGAACCAGCGCCTGCATCACGCACTGGATGTCCACCACCATGGCATCTACGACACCGGTCAGTATCGCGAGTTCCTGGTCCAGGAAGTTGCCCGCGGGTGGAACGCCGTGGCGCATCAGGATCTCGTTGGCGGTGCAGCAGATGCCCGCCAGGTTGATCCCCTGCGCCCCTTTCGACTTGGCGTAGGCGACCAACTCCGGATCCATGGCCGCCACCACGATCATCTCGGAAAGGGTGGGTTCGTGGCCGTGGACCACTACGTTGACTTCGTCTTCTTTCAGGACACCGAGGTTGACCCTGCTGAGGAGTGGTTTGGGGGTTCCAAAGAGGATGTCGGAAATGTCTGTGGCCAGCATACTGCCGCCCCACCCGTCGCCCAGGGCGGTTCGGACGGCCTGCGTCAGGATGTGGTCCGCCTCCTGATCCGCTCCCATGTGGGTGGCGTGCATGCTCTGGACGATCTCCCGGTCGATGCCCCGCGGCACCACCCCGAGTCGTCGCCATAGCTCCTGCCTCTTCTTGGGAGCCCTGGAGGCGTAGATCAGTTCGCCTGTCTGTTGGCCGAAGTTGGAGAGCGCCCTATTCGCCACGTCCTCGGCGATCTGCTCCGGGGTACGGCCCTCCACCGGTATGCCCATCAGCGCAGCCACCGACATCAGCTTGCGCACGTCCTTGATCCGGTAGCTGGGCGCCTCCCCCTTGGCTGCTGCCAGCAGGGTCATCGCCAGATCCCGGCCGTGGTCGGAGTGAGCTGCTGATCCGGCGGCCACAGCCCGGGACAGGTTCCGGGCCACGATGGTCGGGAGGGTAGCCCCACAAATGCCGGACATCGAGTCTGGGTCCTTGCCCACCAGGCGACATGGACCCATGTAGCATACACGGCAGCACGCGCCATCCTGCCCGATCGGGCAGGGCTTCATCTGATCGACCCGGCTGAAGGCCGTGGAGTGCCCTTCCACCCCGGCGATCTCCAACATCACCGCTGCGGCTGGATCGATGGTCTTGCCGCTCCCTTGTCCGGCCCTCCCAGACGGGGGAACGCTTGTGCCTAGATCACCCATAATCGTCTCCTTCAACTAGCCCCCGCCTACTGCCGAGCGAAGACAGACTCCGGCTCGATGCGGGCAAAGTGAGGAAAACAGCGGAAAACGACGGTCATGAGACCTGTGAGGTCCCCAGTAATCGTCTCCATTGACGGATTGGGGTAATCTGAGTGGCCTCTTCGGTTGTGGGTTCTCTCCCGCGCCCCTCGTCCGCCGCCCACCATCGGGCAGCCGAGGGAGCTTCTACGCTACTCACCCCCCTTGGCAAGCAACACTCAACGTGGTCCGACCGCTTTGGACGGCCATCGCCCCAGCCTCGAACTCCGATCGAACCGCCGTTGGCATAGGGCACTATGGTGCCAGCAAGCTGGGGTTAGACAGGTTCAGTATATGTTGGCTACCTACGATGTCAAGGCCGCAATTGTTCGGCGAGCCGGTTGGTGCTATCATCCAACGGTACGGGGCCTGCACGAGCGGCGCTGCTGGGCCCCTGCTGAGAAGAACCCACGGTCGCAGCCACATCCTCGGCGCTGTCGGCGAGGGGCTCGGCGGCCATCGCAGCAGGCCGGAGGATTGGATGTCCTTCAAAGCTCGCCTCTGGGCAATGACGATTGTCTGTTTCGGCGCGTTCACACTGTGGATCTTCGTGCACGACGAGGCGCTGCCCGGGCTGAGCGACCAAGCCTACCAGATACTCCTGGCCATCACGGTGTGGATCTTCGGCCTCGCAGGCACGGTGCTCATCAACAGGCTGCACCACCGAGCCGAGAAGCTTGCCGAGAGGGCGGCCCGGGACGACACCGTGATCCAGCTAGCTGGTGGCATCGCCCACGAGTTGAATCAGCCCCTGACCATCATCATCAGCACCGCGGAACTGCTCAGCCGAAGGGACCCTACCAAGGACGATATCCGCCCCTATCTCCAGCAGTTGATCCAGGCGTCGGAGCGAACGTCCGACATCGTGCACAAGCTGGAGAAGGTAACCAGCTACCGCAGCAAGCCCTACGTGGGCGGGGTTTCGATAGTCGATCTGGACGAACGAAGTGACGAGTAGGGCAGGGGACAAGTCCCCGCCTTACTTCTCGCTGAGCAGCTTCTGCACCGAGGGAAACGCGGCCAGATTGGTGTGCGGGAGGAAGAGCCCGGAGACGTACTCCTCCATGAAGCGATTGTCAGCCGACAGCTCCAGGTAGGTCATCTTCCTCGCCACTTCCTCCATAACCGCCCTGGCTTCCCGCGAGACCAGGGCGGCGTAGGCGCCAAGTGCAGAGGTATTCCCCAGGTACTGGAAGGTCTCCCAAGGTAGATCCGGCAGCAGACCGATCTGAATCGCCTTCTCCACGTTGATGTACCGCCCGAAGCCGCCGCCGATGAACACCTGCTCGATGTCGTCGAAGGTGAGCCCCACGCTGTTGACCAGCACCGAGAAGCCCGCATAGATCGCCGCCTTGGTCCTCAAAAGATTGCTGATGTCCACCTCGGTAATGACGATGTCTCTCCCGTCGGCGGCCTCTCCCCCCCAAGCGACAACGTACTCGCCCCCGTGATCGCCCCGCCTGATCCGAGGTGTCCCGAGGTTGAAGTTCATGCGGCCGGCCCTGTCTACGATACCGGACAGAAACATCCCCGCCATCAGGTCTATCATGGCGGAGCCGCAGATCCCCTTGGGAGCCACGTCTCCTATCACATGGAAGCGGGGCTCGAAGTCGGTCCGGTCTATCTCCACCTTCTCGATGGCGCCGACTGTCGCCCTCATCCCGTGCTGAACCCCCGCCCCCTCGAAAGCCGGGCCCGCCGAGCAGGCGCAGGTGATCAGCCATTCGGCGTTCCCCAGAACTATCTCCCCGTTGGTCCCCACGTCGATGAACAGAGTCAGCTTGTCGGCCTTCCAGAGCCCTGAGCTGAGCACGCCAGCGGTGATATCCCCCCCCACGTAGCTCGCCACGCCTGGAACCACCAGCACCCGGGCGTTGGGGTTCACCTCGATGCCGAGTTCTCGGGCGGACACGGGCGGGTAGTGGTTCACCGCAGGGATGTACGGCTGCTCCCGGAGATAGCGGGGGCTGATCCCCAGGAAGAGGTGGCTCATCGTGGGGTTGCCGGCGGCGACCACCTGCAGAACCTCCTCCGCCCGCACCCCGGCCTTCCGCAGCACTTCCCGGAGGAGACCGTTGATGGTGGAGATCACCAGCCGTCGAAGCTCTTCCAGGTGGTCCCCTTTGAGGGAGTAGATGATTCGGGAGATGACATCCTCGCCTCGTGCGATCTGCTCGTTGTAGGCGGAGGCCACTTCCAGCACCTTCGACGTCCGAAGATCCACGAGGTACACCACCACGGTGGTGGTACCTATGTCCACCGCAACGCCGAACTGCCGGTTCACACGGTCTCCAGGTACCACGGAGATGAGGCGGCGCGCGCCGTCGCCCGCCGCGGTATCGAAGTACACGGTCACCCGCCAGTCTGCGGCGCGGAGAAGATCGGGGAGGTCACGGAGCGAGGAGAGATCCGCCGCCAGGTCGTTCTGGCCCAGACGGGCCATCTCTCGCCTGAGGCGGCTGAAGTCGTCGGTATTGTCCTCCAGACTCGGGGGGTCGATGGAGAGCGCCACGGCCCCCACCGACGGGTCGATCCGCCCCTGCCATCCCGCCGGCAGAGCGATGCGGTCAGCCCTGGACTCACCCACGGGGACCTCGCGCCCCGCCTGCGGGGGCACGAAGACTGTGACATCCCCGTGCACCGTGCTCTGGCACCCAAGAACCCAGCCCTCGCGCACTGCCGAAGGCGAGAGGAGGGCGGTTGGAGGCGTGGTGACCTCACCGAGGATCAACTGCACTCTGCAGCGTCCACAGCGTCCCTGCCCCCCACATGGGATGCTGAGGTCGATCCCTGCGAACCTGGCGGCCTCCATCAGGCTCGACCCGGGCGCGACCTCCACGGACGTATTCTGGGGGAGAAACCTTACGAAAGGAATGTCTGGCTCCTCTGACTAGCCGGAAACCGGAACCGAGGCGGACCCATGTCGGGGATGGTACCAAAACGGCAAGATCGTTTGCAAGCTACAATGCTGGTGATATACTAACCGCAACTAAGTTGCTAGTACCCCCTGGACCTTTCCCTGTAGTCGGTAGACTACCAAGCGCCGGGATATCCTGCCTGCTTGCCGGTGGCCTATTGCCCCAAGCCGCAGCCGGCAGGTGCGCAACCCGTGGCCCGGTGACAACCGCTTCCTGAGCGCCGGGGGTCGTAGCCGGTTCATGGATCGCCCCGCCTTTCTCACTAAGATCAGATTGCCGCAGCGACGCCAGGACGTGTTGCGTCGCGGCAGACTGGTGGATTTCCTCCACCAGCACGTGGACAAGCGGCTGATAATCATCTCTGCCGCCGCTGGTTACGGCAAGACCACCCTCCTGGTAGACTTCGCCCACGACGTGGACCTCCCCATCTGCTGGTACTCCCTGGATGCCTCGGACGCCGATCCACGGAGCTTCTTCGAGTACCTGCTACTCTCGCTCCGGCAACGGTTTCCCGGATTCGGGCGGCACACCGAGGCCCTCCTCCAGTCGGTGGGGGACGTCGGGAGAGAGGTCAACTCGATCGTCGCGTCCCTTACCAACGAGATCCAGACGGACATCCCAGACTACTTCCTGTTGATCCTGGACGACTTCCACTGGGTTGACAACAGCGAAGTGGTCCACTCCGCCCTCGATCTCCTGATCTACTACCTGCCTGACAACTGCCACCTGCTGCTGTCCTCCCGCACTCTGCCCCAACTCACCTATTCCCGCTTGGCCGCCCAGCGCCAGGTCGCCGGACTCGGCACCATCGACCTCCGGTTCACCCCGGAGGAACTCTCCCGCCTGCTGCGGGACAACTACAAGCTGGTGATGCCTGCCCGCCAAGCAGAGGAGTTGACCGAAGCCGCGGAGGGGTGGATCACCGGAATCCTACTCACCACACACACCCTTTGGATGGGCCTGGTCGAGAACCTCGTGAAGGCGAAAGGAGCCGGCAGCCCGCTGTTCGACTATCTGGCCAACGAAGCCTACCGACACCAGCCTCCGGAAGTCCAGAGCTTTCTGCTCCGCTCCTCGGTTCTTCGCCAGATGTCCCCGGAGCTGTGCGACCGGCTCTTCGCCCAGGGAACGGCCTCGGAGATGCTCGCCTATCTAGTGCGGGCAAACCTGTTCGTGGTCGCGCTGGAAGGGCCCGACGAGTGGTATCGCTACCACAACCTGTTCCAGGAGTTCCTCCAGGCGAAGCTGAAGGCAGAGGATCCCAGCCTGTACTTCGACCTGCATCGCAGATCAGCGAAGATGTCCGAGGAGCAGGGGGACTGGGACTCGGCCATCGGCCACTACCGTGAGGCGAGAGAGTACGATGGTGCCGCCAGGTTGGTGGAGAGGGTTGGCGAGGAGATGATCCACTCTGGCAAGTGGCGCACCCTCTACAGGTGGCTGGATTCCCTGTCCCCGTCCTCGTTCGATGACATGCCAAGGCTCTCCCTCTTCCGCGGCCGAACCTACTTATGGTCCGGAGAGGTCGACCGGGCAATAGACTACATGGAGCGTGCAGCGAAGCGGTTCCTCGCTCAGGATGACCCCGACGGCGCGGCGACCTCGCTTACCCTCAAGAGCGTCGGACTGCGCTTCAAGGGCCGGACGGTCGAGGCCTTGGAGGCGTGCAGGGAGGCCTTGGCGCTCCCAATCGACCCCGCCGGCAGATCAGCCGCCGACGCCTATCGAGACACGGGGATATGCCTGGCCTCCCTGGGCAGACTGGCGGAAGCCGAGGTAGAACTCCACCGGGCACTGGAGATCTACGACCGCATCGGCGACGAGCCGGGGGTCGCCACGATCTGCCAGTCCATAGGGATCCTCTCGGTGCGAATGGGCAACCTGGCGAAGGCGATGATGCACTACCGGAGGGCCCTCGGCACGTGGCAGAAGTCCGGCAGCGCAGCCTACACCGCGCACGTTCTCAACTGCATCGCCCTCATCCACTACTACACTGGGGAGTATCAGCAGGCCCTGCCGATCCTGGAGGATGCACTAGCCAAGGCGCAGAGTGGGGGTTATCTGCGGGTCGAGGCATTCGTTCTGGGAAGCATCGGCGACCTCCGGCGAGACTCCGGGGATCTTCGCGCGGCCACGGAGGCATACGAGAGCGCGCTCGAGATCGCACAACGAGTCGACGAACTTCCCCTCGTGAACTACCTCCTCGATGCCCTGGCCAACACCCATCGACTGCTTGGTGACTACGCCACCGCGGAGCGGCTCCTCCGCCAGGCTCTCCAGCAGGCGGAGGAAACGCAGTCGGACTACGAGATCGCAACCTACTCCATCTCTGCGGGCGTCTTGGCCGAGGAACAGGGCGACCTCGATCGAGCGGAGCAGTTTCTCCGTTCGGCGCTCGACGTCCTGGTTGCCTCGGGCGCCAAACGGGATGTCGCGCGAGCCCGCTTTCACCTCGCGCGCACCCTCTTCGCCCTCGACCGCAAGGAGGAAGCCAGGCAAGAGCTGGAGGGGTGTCTCGAGCTGTGCCGCCAACTGGGATACGATGCCTTCCTCGTTGCAGAGGGCCAGCGCGCAGGCCGGTTGATCTCCTGGGCAGTCTCCCAGGAGATCGGAGGCAGAAGGCTGGAGCTGGTCGCCCAGCGGCTCGAACTCCCCAGGCAGCCCCTGCAGGAGATGCGCCGTCCGAGGATCCGTGTCGAGTCCAGCGGTCCAAATCGGATCGAGGTCTTCTCCCTCGGGCAGGCGAGAGTGCTCGTGGATTCCCGCCCCATCACGAGCAGCGACTGGGCAGTGGAGAAGACCAAGGAGCTGTTCTTCTACCTGCTTCAGCAGGCCCACCCCCTGCGCAAGGAGCAGATAGTGGACGACGTGTGGCCGGAGGTGGACATGGCGAAGAGCAATAGCCAGTTCCACTCCACCATGTACCGGCTGCGCAGGGCACTCTTCCCGCAGTGTGTGATCTACCGAGACGGCCGATACCAACTGACGCTCGGCAACGCCTTGTGGTACGACATGGAGGAGTTCGTCCGGCTTCTGGACGCCGCCGAGCAGCCAGATGTTCCCGGCTCCCAGCGGATCGAGCTGTACACGCAGGCGCTGAAGCTCTATCAAGGGCCATTTCTAGACGAGTTGTACGCCGACTGGGCTGCAACTGAGAGAGAGGAGCTGGAGCTGCGCCACCTTCAGGCGCTGAACCGGCTCGCTCGGCTCAAGGCGGAACAGGGGGACATGGAGCAGGCCGTGGAGCTACTGCGCACCGCCGTGGCCAAGGACCCATTCCAGGAGGAGACCCACTACGGGCTGATTCACTACTCGGCCCTCATGGGAGACAGGGCTGCCGCCCTGAGACACTACCGCAGCTACGTCGAGTTGCTGCGGGACGAACTGAGCGCCAAGCCCAGCGCCGGAGTGTCTGCCCTGGCTGAGCGCATCGCCAGCGGCCAGTCTATCCCCTCGCTGTGAGAACGAGTACTCACGCGTCGTAAGCCTTCGTGGCAGGAGGCCCGCACCCTTCCAGTATTCTTCTCTCAGAAACCCCTTTGAGCGCTAAGCAGGTATCTCCAGATGGAGTACACGCGTCCCGCCAGAAAAGTCCACATGAACTGGTGATTCCCGCCCAGCACTGTGAGAGATTTGCGAGAATCGGTCCGTATACTCCCCCGCAGTTGAGGGTTCCTCGGGGAACCCGCCAGATGATGAGGAGGGAGTTGAAGAGATGAAGACCGTGCGACACATCTACGTGAAGGTCCTGTACGCTGTCCTCGCCATCGCTGCGCTGGCCATGGCTGCGGGTGCGCCCGAGGGCTGGCCGATGCCGTAACTTCAGCCGCGCGCACCGCCCGCGACCATCGGTTGAGTCGCGGGGAGGGGCAGCGAGCCTTGCGGCTCGACACCGACGGCACTCCCAGGACAACCAGACTATCTTCAGGGGCTTTTCGTTGATACTGGTTTTTGCTGTCATCATCGGCGTCGGCGTGGCACTGCTTCGAGGGGGAGCGTTAGGTAGACTGGCTCACCTGCAGCTTCGACTCGGGTGGCTGGCACTTCTCGCGCTGCTGGTGCAGATGTACGTCATCTACTATCCGGCAGAGCGGGTCCAGATGGAGCGCTCCCTCCACGCCGCGCTGATGATGGGGTCGTACGTCGTTCTGACGGTCGTCGTGCTGGTTAACGGGCGAATACCGGCGATGCCCATCATCGGACTGGGGCTGATCCTCAACCTGCTGGTCATGGGCAGCAACGGAGGCTTCATGCCCGTCAGCCGCGAAGCGATCCTCACCACTGGGACCCGAACGGTCGACCAGTTGCCAGCGGATGGGGAGAGGCTTCCCAGGTCCAAAGACGTGTTGCTTCCCGCCGATCAGACGCGGCTCTGGATCCTCTCCGACATAATCACAGCACCCGATTCGGTGCCCCTAGCGAGGGTCTACAGCATCGGCGATCTTGTAGTCGCCGCCGGCACCTTCCTCCTGCTCCAGGCTGCGATGGTGCCCCCCAAGAAGAGGCGATACCTGGGTGAAGAGATCGGGGTCGCCTGACCAAACCCGCAGACGTTCGCCCTTCAGGAGGAACGATGGGGCCACACAAGGAACTGGAGAGACTCATCGGCGCCGCGATCGTTGATGGCGAGTTCCGGGCGAGCCTCCTCGAGTCACCATTGGCTGCCGCCGCGGGCTTCGATCTCGCGGAGGACGAGCTAGCCGTCCTGGATTCTGCCGGCGCCGACTCATTGGAGGAGTTGGCAGCCCACATCTACGCTTGGATCACCAAAGCTACCACTCCCAAGCGAGTTACCGCCGCCCGGTGGAGCCTGGACGGCCATCAAGCAGCGCGCATCGCGGTGTAGGCGCTTCCTTCACGGCACCAACGGGCCCGCCCGACTTCCCAGACGGGTTGGCCCAGGTGTTCGGCGGCCGGCGCTCAGTGATGTGCCCGCGGCTGAGCGCCGGCCGCCGAGTCTCTCCTGCCCCTGAGCAGGTGTCTCCAGATAGAGTGCGCGTTGCCCGCGAGAGTAGTTGACATGAGCTAGGAATACCTGACTAGCCGATCCCCTCCACCAGGTCGATCTGCGCCCTCTGCAGCCTCCCCGAGTAGTCCACGTACACCGTCTTCCACTCGGTGAACACGTCCAGCGCCGTCCACGCGGCCTCGCGGTGGCCATTGCCGGTCCCTCGGGTGCCGCCGAACGGAAGCTGGACCTCGGCCCCTATGGTGCCGGCGTTGACGTACAGGACGCCGGTCGTCACGTCTCTCGAAGCGGTGAATGCCTTGTTCACGTCCCGAGTGTAGATCGAACTCGACAGTCCGAACCTGGTATCGTTGTTCACTCGGATCGCCTCCTCCAGGCTATCCACCGCTATGATGCCCAGGGTGGGGCCGAAGATCTCCTCCTGGGCTATCCGCATGTGCGGCCGCACTTCCGCAAAGATGGTTGGAGGATAGAAGTTGCCCCTCGCGAGCTCTCCCTCACGGGCGATCTCGCCGCCGCACAGCAGCCTGGCCCCCTCCTGCACACCGACCTGCGTGTAGCCGTGGATTCTCTCCAACTGCCGAGCGTTGATGACCGGCCCCACATCGGTCTGAGGATCTAACCCGTGGCCCAGCCGCATCTTGCGGGCGCGTTCCACCAGTCGATCGGTGAGATCCCTCTCCACCGCCCGATGCACTATCACCCGGCTGGCCGCAGTGCACCGCTGGCCGGCGGTCCCGAACGCGCTCCATAGGATTCCCTCCACCGCCAGGTCGAGATCCGCGTCCTCCATCACCATGATGGCGTTCTTGCCGCCCATCTCCAGCGACACGCGTTTGATCCGTCCAGCCGTCTCCGTGAGGACGGAGCGGCCCGTCTCGGTAGAGCCGGTGAAGGAGACGACGTCCACCCGCGGGTGGTTGACCAGGGCGTTGCCCGCTTCGCCACCGCCACCGATCACGAGATTCAGCACTCCGCCGGGCAAGCCGGCCTCTTCGTACAGCTTTACCAACTCCGCCGCGAGGACCGGCGTATCGCTCGCGGGCTTGAACACCACCACGTTGCCACAGATCAGCGCAGCGGTCAGCTTCCAGCTCGGAATGGCGATGGGGAAGTTCCACGGCGTTATGGCAGCAACCACCCCCACCGGATCTCGCATCGAAGTGCCGAATTTGTTCGGGAGCTCCGAGGGCACCGTGTGTCCGAAGAGACGTCGCCCCTCCCCGGCCATGTAGTAGGTCATGTCGATCGCCTCTTGCACGTCGCCACGGCCCTCGGCGATCACCTTCCCCATCTCTCGTGTGACCAGTCGAGCCAGTTGCTCTTTCCGCTCCTGCAGCAACTGCCCCACCCTGAAGAGGATCTCACCACGCTTGGGAGCCGGCGTAAGCCGCCAACTCCTGAAAGCGACCTCGGCAGCCTCCACCGCCCGCTCGACGTCGGCAGGTGACGATCTGGGCACTATGCCCACCACTTCGCCCGTCGCCGGATCCAAGCTCTCGAAGCTCCTGTCGCTCTCAGAGTCGACCCACTTGCCTCCGATGTAGTTCTTGTACTGCACCGCAACACCTCCAAGCGGAAAGAAGGAGGTGGATGGTTTCCCATGGGAGACCACCCACCTCCTCGTGGTGATGCCATTCCGGGGCTTCCTAGACCGCAAGGGGTCGGGAGGCCTCCTCCGCCGCTCCGGCGACGATGTACTGCACGGATCGTTCCCCTCGCGCCATCCGGCCATCCCTTACGGCCCGACAAGACCGTTGCTCTGCTTTGCCTGGAGGGCGTCCAGCCTCTGCTGGACCCTGCCCGTGACCTCGATGGTCAGCCCCTGCAGATCGGCGCGGAGCCGGTCTATTCGTGCTCGCAAACCCTCCCGAACCTCGTTCTGCAACCCCTCCAGGGGAGAACGCAACCGTTGGGATAGCTCCTGCTGCAGCGCGTCGACCTGGGCCTGCAGCCCCTTCAACTCCCGCTGCCACCGGCTGCTTAGCTCAGCCTGCAGCGCCCAAACGTCGCCCTGCACGCCCTCCAACTGCTCGTGCACCTCTTCGAGGTGCAGTTGGAGCCGTGACGCCAGCTCGATCTGCACCCCCTCCACATCGGCCTGCAACCTCTCCAATCCCCGCTGGGCTTCGGCCAGCCGGGTCTGGATCCGCTCCCGCAGGTCGACGTGGAGCGTGTCCAGGTAGGAAGCGGGATCGGTCACCTGAGCCAACATCGCCTTGGCCCGCTGCAACCCGCGCCTCGGGATGCGCCCCTGCCGAATCATCTCCTTCATCTGGGAGAAGCTCATCACCGTCTCGCGATAGAGGTTCGCCATCTGCTCGTAGAAGCGCTCCGGCGGCAGCTTGGTCGGCAACACGCTGTGGAAGAAGTCGAACTTCTCCCATCCGCCCTTGATCAGGTGCTTGGTCTCCTCGTACAACTGAGTGCCGGGAAGAGGCGTCAGGATCGTGAACTGAAGGAATTGGATCCGCTTCCGCTTGACGTACTCGATCAACCCCTCGAAATCCCGCTCCTCCCAATTGGGATTGACCAGGAACGCGCCCCAGATGTCTATCCCGTTGGCGTGCATGATATCGATGGCCTTGTCGTTGACGGCCACCGAAGCATCCTTCCCCTTGTTGAAGTTGCCAAACTCCTCCTCTCGGTAGGCCTCCAGCCCCATCAGCACCGTCGACAGCCCCGCGCGCGCCGCCAGCGCGATGCCCTCCGGATCCCTTACCATGGCGTCCGCCCGTCCCTGGATCCAGAACTTCTTCCGAATGCCGCGCTCAAGCATCATCTGGGCTATCCGTCGGGTCCGTGGCATCGAGGCGAGGAAGTTGTCGTCAACGATGCAGAAGTAGTCGCAGTCACGGGGAAGTGCGCTCACCTCGTCCAATACCCGCTCAGGCGACTTGAAGCGCACCTTGCCGCCGAAGAAGCGCCAGACCGAGCAGAAGTTGCACCGATAGGGACACCCTCTGGTGGTCTCGATGGAGTACACGTTGTCCCAGAAGCGGAAGAAGTAGTCGTCTCGGTACTGCGCGACTAGGTCGCGCCTGGGCAGCGGCAGCCGATCCAGATCCTTCACCGGCGCGCGAGCGGGAGTGACGCGCAGGCGCCCACCCTCCCGATAGCCGATGCCAGGCACAAGAGAGGGGTCGCCCCCAGTCTCCATCGTCCGGACCAGCTCGGGGAAGGACACCTCCCCTTCACCGAACACCACGTAATCCACTTCCTCGGCGTCGAACTCCGTGGGGCTCACGGAGACGTGGTGACCGCCTACCACCACCTTGGCTTCGGGGCGAACACGCCGGACCGTTCGGCAGATCTCTTGGGCATGGGGCACCTCAGCGGTGTAGCTCGTGGTCCCCACCAGGTCCGGCTGGAAGCTCTCCAGCGCACCCTCCAGGTTGGGATCGCACCGCATATCGAGAATGCGCACCTCGTGATCCGAAACCGAACCCGCCACCATCTCCAGAGCCAGCGGTTCCGGACGAGCCAGTCGCTTGAAACCGATGCAGGTCTTGTTGGAATCGGGCTGGACCAGCAGTATCCGCATGCGATTCCCCTTTCTAGATGCGGAACAGTGAGTACACCCGCCCCGGCAAGCCGATCCGCCAACCTGACCGCTCATCGAGCACCACAAAGGCTGAAAGTCCTTTGCGAAGTCACGAATTCGGCAAGGCCACGGCGCCCTTCGACTCGCCCAGACGTAGTAAGCAATGACAGCTTACAGGCTGCTCAGCAGGGAATCAACAAGTGCAGTACTTCGCTTGGTAAGAAAAGGGGGGCGGCCGATGCGCCGCCCCCCAGCAGGGACCGATTCGAGAGAGGGACCGGTCCGGGGTATCCCGGATCGGCGTCCCGGTTGGTAAGCGCTATGCGCGGATCTCCAGTTCACGTCAACCTCTCTGGAGGAAGACGTGTACTCTTCCCACAGACACCGGTTTAGAGCCCCACCCTGGGGTTGAAACCGAGCACGAAGATGAGGACGAAGAACACTGCGTTCAGGACCAGCCCCATCGGCACCCCCAGCCTGGCCCACTCGCTGCTGGTGATACCCAGCTTGCCCGCGGAGATGATGTTGGGGATGTTGCCGGGGATCAGCATGCCGCCGGAAACAAGCAGCCCCATCAGGGCAGCGTTGATCTGATTCTGGCTCAGCGCCGGCCCGATCTCCGCCGCGGTCAGAGTTGCGTTATCCAGTATGGCGGACACCATGTTGACCCAGTAGAGCACCTCGGCAGGCACCTGGATGAAGTACTTCTCGATGATCACCTCCATGCCGGCACCCAGCAGGAAGAGCGCCGCCACGAAGGCGTACACCTTCACGGCCCTCATGAACACATCCTTCACACCGCCCGCCTCGGCCTCGGCGTCGACCTCCACCTCCCGGCGTACAGCCCGCTTACTCATGTAGAGGACACCGAACAGCCCGCATGCCACCACACCGGGGACGATCAACAGCGCCAATTGATCGAAGAGGTACCAGAAGCCGGCGTGGTACGGAGGGCCAGAGAGCTTGGCGACGGCGATGGTGGAGAGGGGCTCCCCCAGAGGGGTCAGCACGGCACCCAGGCCAATGGAGAAGCACGAGATGATGACGAGGTTGATCTTGTCCCTGCGCTCCAGAGGCAAGAGGTTGACGGACTCCACCAGGAATAGCGAGGCGATGATGGCCGTGATGACGCTCGACAGCAGACCCAGCACCACCACGATCCCAAAGATCACCACACTGAGAGGAATGGCCTTGAGCAAGCGGTACATTGCGTTCTGGAAGAAGCCCTTGCCGTAGTAGAAAAGGAGTCCCGCCACCAGGACTGCGGGCACGATGCCCTTCACAACCGGCTCCTCGATCGCCGTCATCACCAACTTGAGGTCCCACTTGCCAGTGACGGTCACGGCGAGGGCTCCCATCACGAACAGGAAGACCTCCAAGTTCTCCTCGACCAGCTTGATCTTGAAGGGAAAGATAAGCACCACGAGGAAGATCGCAAACAAGGCCAAGTCAACCGGGGTAGGCTGCATTTCTCGACTACCTCTTCAGTCCTCGAAGATCGGTTTCGCCCAATTGGCCAGCGATGCTGCGCGCCGCCAAGCACCCACTGACATCTGCCTACACGTACGGATAGGCTTCGGGGGGAAGGGATATGCCGGCCGCAGACAAATCCTCGGGCTGGCAGGCCGCCATCTCCACCCCCAAGACGCGCGTGAAACTGCGCACGAGCATTGGACGGACCTCCGAGACCGTGACCGGCCGCCCAAGCAATCGTGCCACCGAGGTCACCCCCCTATCGGTTATGCCACAAGGGTTGATCAGCCGGAAGTGGGAGAGGTTGGGATCCACGTTCAGCGCGAAGCCATGAGTTGTAACGCCGCCTGATACGGCCACCCCGATGGCTGCCACCTTCTGGTCGCCCACCCAGACTCCGATGTAATCCGGGTCCTGTCTTCCCTCCAAGCCGAACTGCCCCAGGAGGTCGATGAGCACTCTCTCCAGGCTGTGCACGTACGAGGAGACACCGAGCCCGAGTCCACGCAGCCCCAGGATGGGGTATCCCACCAACTGCCCCGGGCCGTGATATGTCACGTCCCCTCCGCGAGTGCTCTGATGCACCGCCACACCCTCACGCTGAAGCAGCTCCCTCGGCGCGATGATGTTCATCTGGTTGGCCTTCCGGCCGAGCGTGATGACGGGCGGATGCTCAAGGAGGATGAGGGTATCGGGGAGCGCACCCTCCTGCCGGGCCGAGGCAATGGCTCGCTGCAAACGAAACGCCTCGCCGTACTCAACGAGGCCCATCTCGAGAAGAAGACATCGTCTATCCATGACGTCGACTCACCATCGAGCCATTTCGCGACCCGCCCCAGGATTGCGCCCGTGCGCGGCTCTCAACAGGAGACACTGGCTGGGATTGTACTCGACGTCCCTCTTTTGTCAACCACCGAGGCGCGATGTATACTTTCGTAACCCGACGCCGGCCATCGACTGTCAGCCCACAGCTCGATGCCGGCTCCTTCGAAGCGTTAGCCAGCGGGTGCTGGACGGATACAGAGGATGTCACAGGAGCATCGGCAAATGTTGTTGGACGTTGTAGTCGAGCAGGCGCTCAGCCTGGTCCTGGGCACGGTGTCCCCCCTGGAGAGCGAGACTCGGCCCTTGCTGGATTGTCTCGGGTACGTGCTCGCCGAGGAGGCGTCTGCCGACATCGACATACCTCCCTTCGACAACTCCGCCATGGACGGCTACGCCGTCATCGCGGCCGACACGGCCGCCGCCGGCCCCGATAGGCCGATCGTCTTGCGCGTCATCGCAGACCTCCCCGCCGGCTATCCTCCCCCATCGTCGGTTCGGTCGGGGGAAGCCGTCCGAATCATGACGGGCGCCCCGATGCCCCGAGGCACCGACGCGGTGGTGCGAACGGAGGACGTGGAGCAGGGCGAGGGGACCGTCCGCATCTCCAGGCCCGTGTCGCCTGGCGACGATCTCAGGAAGGCGGGCGAGGACGTACGGAAAGGCGAGGTGATCTTGCGCCCCGGCACCGTCCTGCGACCAGGGGAGATCGGGATGCTGGCGTCCCTGGGCCGAACGCGGGTCCGTGTGATCCGAACCCCACGGGTAGCGGTGCTCACCACCGGTGACGAGCTTGTGGCCCCAGACGAGCCAGTGACCCCCGGGAAGATCCGAAACAGCAACCTCTACAGCATCTGCGCCCAGGTTAGGGCCTGTGGCGGCGAGCCGGTCCCGCTGGGCGTGGCCCGAGACACCGCGGGAGAACTCGAGGCGAAGATCCGCGACGGCATCGCGAAGGCGGACATGCTGCTGACGTCCGGCGGGGTGTCGGTGGGCGACTACGACGTCGTCAAGACCGTCCTGGCGAAGGTGGGAGAGATCCTCTTCTGGCGGGTAAAGATGCGCCCCGGCTCCCCCGTGACCTTCGGGAAGATCGATGGCAAACCCATGTTCGGGCTGCCGGGCAACCCCTCCGCGTCGATGGTGGCCTTCGAGCAGTTCGTGCGCCCCGCGATCCTGAAGATGTCCGGCCGCACTCGCCTGCGGCGGCGCGAGGTCGAGGCCACGGTGCAGGAGACGATCAAGAACAGGGTGGGTGTCCGGAACTTCATTCGCGCCGTCGCCACCGAACGGGATGGCGAGTGGTCGGTCAGGACCGCGGGAGCCCAGGGATCGGGCATCCTCCGCACCATGGTCCAGGCCAACGCCCTCCTGGTGGTTCCGGAGAACGTCGGAAAGCTCCAACCGGGAGAGAGGGCAAAGGTCCAACTCCTGGACCTGCCGGAAGTGGAGTAACGAGTGCCGAGTAATGAGTCACTCGGAACCGTTTAAGGAGACCTCGTTGAGCGAACTGAGCCACTTCGATGCCGACGGTCGGGCGCGTATGGTCGACGTGACCAGTAAGGAGCCCACAGTACGCGAAGCCACTGCGAGGGGCCGCGTGCTGATGAAGCCGTCCACCCTTGCGATGATCGATGAGGGCCGGATGGCTAAGGGAGACGTCCTGGCGGTTGCGCAGGTCGCGGGCATCATGGCTGCCAAGCGCACCCCTGACCTCGTGCCCATGTGCCACCCCCTTCCCATTACTGGCGTGGAGATGCAGTTCCAGCTCAACCGCGAGGAGTCCTCGGTGGAGATTGCCGCCACCGTGCGGCTGGCTGGGAGAACCGGTGTGGAGATGGAGGCGCTCACCGCGGTCTCCGTGGCGGCGCTCACCGTCTACGACATGTGCAAAGCAGTGGATCGGGAGATGGTGATCGACAGGGTGCGGCTGGTCCACAAGTCGGGCGGCAAGAGCGGCGATTTCACCCGCCAAGGTGAGGATTCAGGGCTGGGGACTGAGTATCAGCACTCGGCACTCGGCGCTGAGAGTCGGCCTCAGCATCCAGGGTGCAGAACTCAGAACCAGGAGCTTGGCATGGGCAGCAAGGGGCGATACGCGATACTGACCGTAAGCGATAAGGGCTCGCGAGGCGAGAGGGAGGACAGGGGCGGGCCCGCCATTCGACAGTTCGTGGCCGACCTGGGCGGCGAGGTGGCCGCATACGAGATCGTCCCCGACGAGAAATCGTTGATCCAGGCACGCATCGTAGCCTGGGCGGACCAGTTGGGAGTCGACGTGGTGCTGACCACGGGGGGGACCGGGCTGGCCCCTCGCGACGTGACCCCGACCGCCACCCTCGAGGTCATCGACTACGAGGTCCCGGGAATTGCCGAGGCGATGCGCGCGGAGAGCCTCACGAAGACCCCTCACGCAATGCTCTCGCGCATGGTCGCCGGAGTGCGAGGCCGAACCCTGGTGATCAACCTACCAGGAAGCCCTCGTGCCGTTCGAGAGTGCCTGGAAGTAGTCAAACCCGCTCTTCCTCACGCGGTGGCGACCCTTCGGGGGGAAGTAGGCGACCACCCTGGGGCCTGATCGCCTACCTCCCTATGTAGCGTCTGACCGTATCCACAAGTTGGTTGATGTCGAAGGGCTTGGGCATGAACCCATCGGCCTTGGCCTCGGTCAGGTCGGGGTTAGGAGCCGCGCTGAACAGCAGCACGGGTATCGCAGCAGTATCCGGATCCTCTTTCAGCCTTCGGGATACCTCCCGGCCGTCTAACCCCGGCATCATCACGTCCACCATGGCTAGGTCGGGGCGCTCCTCCTTGGCCAAGCGGACCGCCTCAGGGCCATCGGGTGCCTGGATGACCTGGAACCCCTCGAGTTCCAAAGCGAAGGCCACCAGCTCGGTGATGGCCTCCTCGTCATCTGCCACGAGCACCTTCTTGTCGGAACCGTCTCCGGTCGTCATTGGGCACGCCTCCCCCGCCAATGGCCGATGCCGGTCAGCACTGCCTCGGCGCTACCAAAGGTGTTGGCCACATGCAACCCCCCTTCCGAGATGGTGAACTCCCGAATGGAGGGGTCGAAGTCGCTGTCGCGGACCTTGAGGATCGAGATCAACCGGTGCAGCTCGGACCGGAGCTCCACGTACTGCAGGGTGATGATGTTGTCTATGGCCGGTCCGAGTTGATCGTAGGCCGTGTCCAGGTTGATCGCCGCCAGTCGCGGCAACTCGTGCGTTACTATGGCCGTGATACCCTTCGCGCGCAGCGCGGCAGCCAGAGCCGCCATGAAAGGCTGCACCCGATCCATGCTCTCCAGCCCTACCGCTATCCTGTCGATCCCGTCGATGACGAGCCTTTGGGCGCCACTTTTCTCCACCGTTTCCAGCACTTGCCAGGCGATCCTATCAGGAATCACCTCCAGGGGAGGCAGCCAGTGGATGTGTTGCGTCCCCTCCTGGACCATCCTTCCGAGTTCCAACCCCAACGACTCAGCTTTACTGATGAGCCGACTGGGCGCCTCCTCCATACTGAAGTATTCGCCCCTCTCTCCCTGGCTGCCACCCTCGGCGAGGAAGCCCAGAGCGAGCGTCGTCTTGCCGGCGCCGGGAACCCCCGTGACGAGAGTGACGGACCCGGAGGGAATCCCGCCTCGAACCATCTGGTCCAGCCCGGGCGAGCCGGTCTTCACTCGGGTCCACTGATCCGGAGGTTGACCCACCCCTTCGGCGCTCAGGGTGGACTCCAGCCTCGGAAAGACCGATACCCCATCCTCGTTGATGACAAAGGCATGGCGGCCGAGCAGATGCCCCGAACCCCTGAGCTTCATCACCTCGAGGTGCCGCTGCGCCCCATGAGTCTCAGGCTTCATGGTGAGGGTCAGAATCCCCTCGGCAACGGCGAACTCCGGATCCGACGCCTCTCGTTCGGCCCAAGGCCCCAGGATCAGAGTGGTCGCCCCCAGGGAGCGAAGTTGCGCATTGAAGTCGAAGACGAACCGCCGGAAGTCCAGTGCAGTCGGCGCTACCGACTTCAACGCCGAGATGCCGTCCAGGCACACCAGCGATGCCTTGTGCTCGAGGGACAGCATCCTGATCTCGTCAAGGACGGCCGGGAGCCCACCCTCCTCCAGCTTGCTATAGATACTGATGTAGTAGATGCGATGCGCCACCATAGCCGGATCGAAGAAGGTGAAGCCTCTGGCGTGGCCTACCAGCCGCTCGGCTGTCTCCGACAGCGCGCCGAGGTAGAGCACCCGCCCGCCCGACCTGGCGTGGTGGTAACTGATCTGCTGGGCAAGAGTGGTCTTGCCCGTACCGGGCAACCCGCCCACGATATGCAGCGCCCGGGGTCTTAGCCCGCCATGGAGCACACGGTCCAGTCCGGGAACCCCAGTGGAAATCGGCTCCATCGGTCCCTCCCATTCTGAAGAATCCCGCAACCAGCAACCCGCCATCAGCAAGATGCGGACACAGGACATACGTGCCTCGCGCGCCCTTCGCTTCTGCCCCGTGGCCGTCCATCCGCCGTCACATCTCCACGGGCCGCGGAGTCCCCACCACAGCCGTGGTCGCGCATCTGACAACCATCTTCCTCCTGCAAGTCTCGAACCAGCCGGGATGGTTCCCGCTGCGGTGAGACAGGGTGACGGTAGCGAGGGCGAAGCCCTGTGGGAGTGCGGCGCTGGCGCCGCCTGCCCGAAGGGCGAGGCTCACGGCGAGACCCCCGAACAGGGGAGCGTGGCCACGAACCATCCGGGTGGGGGTGCAGCAGGAGAGGCGGAAGGAGAGGGACAGCCTGCCTCTAAGCAGCCATCTCTAGTTCATGTCAACTTCTCTGACGGGAAACGCGTACCCTATCTGGAGATACCCGCCTAGATCCTGCGCCAGAGCATCAGCACCAACAGGGAGCACGTGATGGCGATGCCCGCCACGATAGTGAAGCCGTTGGCAACCCCGTACTGGTCCATCATCCAGCCGAGCACCGGCGTTGCCACCCCGGTGGTCTCCTGCGCCAGGAAGTAGTAACCCCCCAGCACCGTGGCCCGCCTGCGAGCGGGTACCAGGTCGGCGATCAGCGACTCGATGGCGGGCAATCGGCAGGCGATGACAACCCCGTACGCGCAGATCACAGCGGTCATAGCCAGCCCGAGTGGCAGGACCGTGAGGAGGACGATCAGGGGACCCAGACTGGCCACTGAGAGCAGGATCACGGGTTTGCGGCCCAGCCGGTCGGAGATGGCCCCGCCTAACGGCGCGCCTGCCAGCCCCGCCCCGAACACGATCGCCATCACCAGGCCGGCCACATCCTGCGGTGCACCGTGCCTATCCACCAGGAAGAGCGGAAGGAAGGAGTTGATGGAGGACACCAGTAGCTGTGTGATCATCGCGATCATCACCAGCAGCCCGAGCAACCGAAGCAGTTCGACCCACTTCAACGGCTCCGCGTTCTCCCGAGCGGTCTCCTTCAGGTTGGCCCTCTCCTGGGCACCGGCCAACGTCCAGACGAGGAGGCCAGCGACGAGGACCGGGATCCCCAGCACCACGAGTGAGTTTCGCCAACTGCCGGTCGCGCCAGCCACCAGGATCGCGGCCACGGGCGCAGCCATCAGCCCCGCGCTACCGCCTATGATGTGGATACCGAGGGAGCGCCCCCGGGCCTCTTTGCCGAATGTCTGCGAGAGGAATGCAGAGGCAGGGGCGTGATAGGTCGATCCCGCGATCCCCATCAGAATCAGACAGGCCATAAGCTGGGCGTAGGTGCTGGAAAGCCCCATACCGATACAGGCAGCGCCGGTGCCCACCAACCCCACGGACACCACGAGCCGCTTGCCCAGACGATCCGAGATGGCCGCCATCGGTAGCTGGGCGAAGCCGTAGGTGAGGCTGAACGCAGACAGCAGCAGGCCGGACAGGAGATAGTCCAGCCCGAAAGTGTCGCGGATCATCGGGAGGAGGGGCACGGTCGCCGCCGTGCACAGATGATGGCCGAAATGCCCCAGCATGAAGGCCAAGAGCGTGGCAAGCCGATTGGGGCTGCTTGAAGCGGAAGTCGAACTCTGCATGGCGCCCATTATAGGCCATCGTCTGTAATTCATCATCAGCCGCTTGGCGTTCGAGCAGGGCCGAGGTAGTACGTGGCGCCTCGCCCGTGGGGCCACCCCGAAATGGCATGCATCTTGCCGCCATCCACCGATCGGCACATGGCCGTCAGCCCTCTGCCTCCCGCGCAACGGCGGCGGGAATGGCAGCCGCAAGACTGGGGACAGGATCGAAGCAGGCACGCCCAGGCGAACCCTGGCAAGATGGAAAAGCAGGACCCCCAGCGGCTCGACTGCTGACGGCTGATAGCTCAAAGGGGAGGGGCGTCGAATGGTCGACCAGGATGAGAGGATCAGGCGCGAGGTGTTGCGGGCAGCCTCCCAGCTCGGCGAGCCCTCGGTCGCCTGCACGGTCGACAACGGGCAGGTCATCCTCGAAGGGGTTGTGTCCTCCGATGAGCAGGCATATCAGTTGGAGGCAGCGGTGCGAGCCATTCCCGGGGTCCAATCCGTCGCCAACAGCCTCCTCTCCGAGGGGTTCACCGCCACGGTCGGCAACGTGGTGGAGGGAATCGATCTCACCCCGGACTTCACCTCGGAGGTGGGTACGGACGACTTCTTCGAGTCGGTGTCCGAGGCCGAGCCCTACACCCCACCCACCGATCCGGTGGTCAAGTCTGACCGCAGCACGGACGGTGTGGCAATCATCAACGGCTTCGCGGAGACCGCCGGAGACGACGCAGCGACGGCTGGCCTGCCGGGCATGCCCAGGGGAGACGACGAGATCCGGGACGCAGTACTGGCGGCCCTGCAATCCGACGCCGCCACGACCGATCTAACCATGGAGGTGGAGGTGCAGGACGGGGTCGTCTACCTCCGCGGCGTTGTCCCCTCTCTCGACGATGTCGATCTGGCCGAGTCGATAGCGGCAGGGGTTCCGGGAGTCGAAGAGGTCCAGGAAGAGCTACAAGTGGATGGTATGTAGTTCTTGATCCGCTCGCTGGCACGTGTTTTGCCTTATGGGCACCGTGGCTGACCCGGTGTGGGTCGGCGACGCCGACCTCCGTTGTGCCAGGTGAGGACCATCCTTGCACCCAATAGTCAAGCATTCCGTTGACCTGTCGCTGCCCATCAGACAAAGCCTCGCGCGGTCAGGCAGGCTCGCCCCTCTGGCCCTACGAGCGGCAATGGTAATCACCATCGCCGTCGGCAGCGCGCTCGTGGTCGATCGGTGGAACGACGTTCCGGCGCTATGGCAGTTCGTCGGCACGGCCTCTTTCGTGGTGCTGGCATACGCCCTCGCCGATGGCCTCATCTCACGAAGAACCACCAGGGGAGGAGAGAGTGCCATCGAGTCCCCCGGATACCCATCCCCCGAGCCTACCGAGGGGCAGGAACTGGAGCCGCTGGCCTGCCCGATGGGCCAGTCAGACTGTTGGGCGGTAGCCACCGCGAAAGGTCTGATTGAGGCTGCCACGGATGTGACAGCAGGGTTGGACGTGTCACAGGCGACTACTACCCTGGTCCATCGCGCCTGCGAGATGATTGGAGCCGATGCGGCGTGGGTGTACCACAATCCAGCCAGCAGCAGAGCGCTCACCCTGGTGGCCAGCCACGTTCAGCCGCAGGCCATCGGCCGTTGGGAAGCACTGACGGCGCAGGCGCGCAGAGCGGCCGAGATGGTGATGCCGTCGGTCCTCCGGTACGACCTCCGAGGAGGGCAAAGAGTCTCAGGGCCGGTGGAGGTGGGGGAATACTTGGCCGTACCCCTGGTCCACGGCCAACGGCTCCTCGGGATGCTGGTGGTTCACCATCCCGTGACGGCGACGGAGGCCGATGGGCCGAAAACAGAGCTGCTCGTCTCCCTGTCCGCGCAAGCGGCCGTGATCTTGGAGAACGGGATCCTGCACGAATCCCATCGGGACGTACAGGCGAAGCTTAGGCAGCTCGAGCACCACAGGGCCGACTACGTGTCCACCCTGTCCCACGAACTGCGAACTCCGCTCACCTCCATCAAGGGTTTCGCCCAACTCCTGGCACGAGACCCGGGCGTATGCGGAGACGGGGCAAGGGCTTACGCTGCAACCATCGTGTCCGAGGCCGATAGGCTGGCCCTGATCGTCAACGACATCGTGGACCTCACCCGCATGGAGACCGGCCTCCTGGAACTGCACCGCCGGGCAGTGGCCTTCGGGCCGTTGGTTAAGGCCGTCGGCCAGAGGGTACAGGCGATGGCACCGACCCGACGGGTGATAGTTAGCCTGCCGGAGCG
This sequence comes from Sphingomonadaceae bacterium, assembly GCA_050261575.1. Taxonomy (GTDB): domain Bacteria; phylum Chloroflexota; class UBA6077; order UBA6077; family UBA6077; genus JBLNDL01. The sequence goes on from JBLNDL010000053.1 coordinate 30,695, forward strand.
CCTGCCGACCGTGCGCATCGATCCCGACCGGATGGAGCAGCTCTTCGAGAGGCTTCTGGTAGAGGCGGTCGGCCAGTCCTCGCCCTCGAATCCCATCCTGCTGGCCGTGGAGTCTGGAGACGATGGTGTCACGGTCCGATTGGAGTACCGGACCAGCGAGGAGCAGATCGAGGGTCTCTCCGAGGCTCTCAAGGGGTTTGGGCAGTCCGGTGGCGATGGACAGGCCACGCAACTCGGCAGGGGGAGGCTGGGCCTGTACATCTGCAGAAACTTCATCGAAGCTCACGACGGGAAGATGTGGATCGAACACCCCGAGGAACAGCTTGCCAGGGTGGTGTTCACCCTGCCCTACTAGCGTCTCGCGGGCACCGCCCCCCAACCGTGGCGCTTGCCAGTTCGGCATAACGGCCATAGCTGGATTTAGTCCGCCACTGCCGGTATAATTTGGAGATGTCAGGCACAGGGGAGTAGCCCAGATGGATATGGATTTGGACGCCATTCAGGAACAACTGCCGCAGCAGACAATGAGGGTCTCGCCGAGGTTGGTGGCGGCGAACCACATCCTCCAGCTATCCTCCATGGAGTTGCAGCAGGCGATCTCCTCGGAGCTGGCGGAAAACCCGGCGCTCGAGCTGATCGATATTCCCACGTGCCCGACCTGCGGCACCCAACTCCAGGGGAGCATCTGCCCCCAATGCCTCAGACGCCAGAAGCCGGACAACGCCCTACTGGACGGTCCGGATGCCAACGACGAGCCCTACTACGGGCAGAACCTCCGCACCAACGACGAAGAGTTCGATCCGATCACTCAGGTGGCCGCCGAGGTGAGCCTGCCGGAAAGGCTGCTGACGGAGCTGCGCGCGGTGGTGCAGCCTTCGCTGATGCACGTGGCCGAGTTCCTGGTGGGCAACCTGGACGAGAAGGGGTATCTCGGCTGCACGATCGAGGAGGCGGCCTACGAGTGCGGAGTGGACGAGCAGGACGTCGACCTCGTGATGAGGGTGCTGCAGAGCCTCGAGCCGCCCGGCATCGGAGCCCGCAATCTCAGGGAGTGCCTGCTGATCCAGTTGGAGTACCTGGAATCTCTCGGCATACACCAGCCGTTCGCCAAGGAGATCATAGGCACTCATCTCACCGAGCTTGGCGAACACAAGTTCAGCAAGATAGCCCAGGATCTCCGCATCTCGACGGACGTGGTGAGCGACGTATGGGAGTTCATCAAGCGTGAGCTCAACCCCCACCCCGCCCACGAGTTCGCCTCTTCGGCCGGCCAGCAGGACGGAAGGGAGGCGCGATCGTCCTACGTCCTGCCGGACGTGATCATCACGGAGCGAGATGGGCAGTTCGACGTAGAGGTCGTGGAGTCCAAGCGGTTCCTCTTGAGGGTCTCGCCCGTCTACTCCCAGATCAGCGCCGATCTGGAGCGCGACGGCGATCGCTACTCCGACGAGGAGAAGCGGCACATCCAGCAGTACGTGGCCCGCGCAAAGCTGTTCATCGCCAACATCAATCAGCGACGGCAGACGATCCACCGCATCACCACCTGCCTGGTGGAGTGCCAGAAGGACTTCCTGTCCCTGGGTGTGCGCCATCTGAAGCCGCTGACACGGGCCGCGGTTGCCAGCAAGCTAGGCATCCACGAGTCCACCGTCAGCCGCGCCACCGCCGCCAAGTTCGTGATGCTGCCCAACGGCGAGGTCATTCCCTTCAGCAACTTCTTCACGGCCTCCCTCAGCATCAAGGACGTGATCGAGGAGCTCATAGCCAACGAGAAGGCGCCTCTCACCGACGCGGAGATCGCTGAGAGATTGGCCCAGCGGGGCATTCACGTCGCGAGGCGCACCGTGGCCAAGTACCGGATGCAGTTGAAGATCCTACCCTCTTCGCTGCGCTAACAAACGGCTCCATGGTCGGGACCACCGGCCGTTCTGGTCGACCACGGGGGCACGGAGACCACGCAGTCTTACCGCGGGCTACTCCGTGTCTCCGGGGTTCTCTTGACGCCGCACCCACCTAGGTTCCATCATTCGGCAACCGCGACCCGACACACCGCACTCATCATCCTCGTACGACTGGAGAACTGAGAATGGACAAGGTAGTCTTAGCGTACTCGGGCGGCCTCGACACCTCCGTTGCGATCCGCTGGCTCCAAGAGAAGTACAACATGGAGGTCGTCGCCGTCACAGTCGACGTCGGCAGCGAAAGGAACCTCGATGCCATCCGCGAGAAGGCCCTCAAGATTGGAGCCATCAAGGCACTGGTCGTCGACGCCAAGGACCTCTTCGTCAAGTACTTCGTCTTCCCCGCCCTCCAGGCCGGCGCCATCTATGAAGGCACCTATCCCCTGGCCACGGCGCTGGCTAGGCCACTCATTTCCAAGATCATGGTGGACGTGGCCCGCGAGGAGGGCGCCTCGGCGGTCGCCCACGGTTCGACCGGTAAGGGCAACGATCAGGTGCGGTTCGACGTGTCGGTGGCCGCGCTGGCACCCGATCTCAAGATCATCGCCCCAGTGCGCGAGTGGCGGATGACCCGAGACGAGGAGATCGAGTACGCGCAGAAGCACGACATACCCATCCCCGTCACCTCGGCCAGCCCCTACAGCATCGACGTGAACCTCTGGGGGCGGAGTATCGAAGCCGGCATCCTGGAGGATGCCTGGATCGAGCCCCCCGAGGACGCTTTCCTCTGGACCGTGGATCCGCGCCACGCCCCCGACGAGCCTGCCTACGTGGACATCGAGTTCCGACAGGGTATTCCCGTCGCCTTGAACGGCCAGGAGATGGGCGGCGTGGAGTTGATCGGTCGCCTGAACGACCTGGCGGGCGCGCACGGCGTGGGACGGATCGACACGATCGAGAACCGCCTGGTGGGCATAAAGTCGCGCGAGGTCTACGAGGCTCCCGCCGGTGTGGTCCTCCACATGGCGCATAGAGAACTGGAGAAGATGACCCTCACCAAGGAGCAGATCCGCTTCAAAGAGAAGGTCGCCGCCGAGTTCGCTGACATGGTGTACAACGGCCTCTGGTTCTCCGCCCTGCACCAGGACCTGGCTGCGTACGTCGCGAGCTCCCAGCGCCACGTGACGGGCACCATCCGGGTGAAGCTGCTGAAGGGCGTCGCGCGGGTGACGGGGCGGCAGTCCCCCAAGGCCCTCTACGACACGGCATTGGCCACCTACGAGCGAGGCGACGCCTTCGACCACTCGGCGGCCGTTGGCTTCATCCAGCTCTGGGGTCTGCAACTGCGAACCCAATCGCGGATCCAGTGGATCGGCCAGTCCTCCGACGAGATCCTGCGGCTGACGGCTCCCGAGGTCGAGGAGAGGTAATGAGCGGAACCAGAGACAAGCTGTGGGGTGGGCGCTTCGAGCGGGAGATGGACGCGGAGGTCTTCGCCTTCGGCGCCTCCATACCCATCGATCGGCGTCTCTATCGGGAGGACATCGCCGGCAGTATCGCCCACGCGACGATGTTGGGGCAGCAGGGCATCCTCTCCGAGGCCGAGGCGGCCACCCTCGTGCGTGGGCTCGAGCAGATTCGGGAGGAGATCGAGTCCGGCGCGGCCGTGCCCGATCTGCGATGGGAGGACATCCACTCCTTCGTGGAGAGCAGGCTGCGCGAACTGGTCGGCGACGTTGCAGGCAAGCTGCACACCGCCCGCAGCCGCAACGACCAGGTGGCGCTGGACTCACGCCTCTTCGCCCGCGCCAGCCTCAAGGAGATCGTCTCTCGGCTGGCAGTCCTCCAGGCGACGTTGCTCGACCTGGCAGAGGCGAAGCTGGGCGCAGTGATGCCGGGGTACACCCACCTCCAACGAGCCCAGCCCGTCCTCCTCTCGCACCACCTCCTGGCCTACTTCGAGATGTTCCAGAGGGACGTGGAGAGGCTCCAGGACTGCCATCGCCGCACGAACGTGATGCCGCTCGGCTCGGGCGCCCTGGCGGGGGTCACCTACCCCATCGATCGGCAGCGCGTGGCCGGACAACTGGGGTTCCCCCTTCTGACCCGCAACAGCATGGACGCGGTCTCAGATCGCGACTTCATGGTGGAGGAGGTCGCGGCGCTCAGCCTGGTGATGGCGCACCTCTCCCGTCTCGCCGAGGAGGTGATTCTCTGGTCCACCGAGGAGTTCGGTTTCCTGGAGCTGGACGACAGCTACTCCACCGGCAGCAGCATCATGCCCCAGAAGAAGAACCCTGACGTGGCCGAGCTTATCCGTGGCAAGACAGGCCGGGTCTACGGCTCCCTGATCGCGCTGCTGACCACACTCAAAGGGCTGCCCCTCACCTATAACAAGGATATGCAGGAGGACAAGGAGCAACTGTTCGACGCGGTGGATACCGTGTCATCCTGCCTGCAGATGTTCGCTGGAATGCTGGCGACTGCCAGATTCCGGGAGGATCGGATGCGCGAGGCGGCGGGGGGAGGGTTCTCCACCACCACAGATGTGGCGGACTATCTGGCCCGCAGGGGTTTGCCCTTCCGCCAAGCTCACGAGGTGGTGGGACGCCTGGTGCGTCACTGCATAGAGCGACGCTGCCAGATCGCCGATCTGCCTCTGTCGGAGCTCAAGGCCTTCTCCCCACTGTTCGAGGAAGACGTGTACTCCATCGACGTGGAAAGCTCCGTCCAGGCCCGGGACGTGCCTGGAGGCACGTCCCCCAACCGGGTCCGAGACGCCCTGGCCGAGAGCCGGCATCTGCTGGCAGCCACGATGGAGTGGTGGGGGGGGGGGGGGGGGGGGGGGGGGGGGGGGGGGGGGGGGGGGGGGGGCGCGGGGGGGGGCGGGCGCGCGGGCGGG
>JBLNDL010000054.1:0-14613 GCA_050261575.1 Sphingomonadaceae bacterium
CGTGGTTCCACGGCGGACAACCTCCTGGTCTTGCCGCCCACACCCCGCGACTCTAGCGCTTCGTGGCCTCGACGAAGCGGGCGACGACGACCCGATAGTGGGAGTAGCGCCGCGTGGACCAGTCGAACCGGCCTTCGCAGGTGTAGAGGGTGGCTCTGACGTCGCGCGTCGGCGCGACGAACTCGTGAATGGAGTTGGGCGTGCGTTCGCTGGACTCGACCACCCAGGAGGTGCGGTATCCCGGGGTGTAGAGGTAGATCAGGTCGCCCGGCCGCAGCTCGTGGAGCCGAGCGAATACCTTACCAGCGTCGATGGTCTGCAAGTGGCCGTTGAAGACGCTGTTGCCAGGTGCGCCTAGCTGTGCCGAGTCTTCGTGCCATCCCACATCCCACCCGGGCACCTCGTAAGTGCCGTCGCTGATCCCCACCTCTGTCACAGAGGCATCCAGGTCGATGCTGGGGATGAGCATTCTGACCGGCGGGCCGAAGTCGGGCACAGGTGTGGGCGCCGCCGATGGCGTGTCGGGATCATCGATAGCGATCGGGGCCGCAGATGAGACCGTAGCCGCGGGTGCCTCAGGAGAAGGCGCCGCGCTCGCCCCAGGGTCGCTCCCTCCCGGAGACTGGGTGGAGACGGGCGGGTCGTGGTCCGGCTCCAGCCTGGCGGGCACGAGTTCGAGCGCAGCGGCCGGCTTTCCGGCGTCGTGCAACCACTGTCCGAGGTAGGTGCGTCCGGCTATCCCCAGCGCCCCGGCGAGCAAGAGCGTGCCGAGAAGCAGCAACGCCGAAGACGCCGTTCCTCGGATCACCCTGCACCCTCCAAACGTTGGACCATCGGACCCTGTGATTCCCGTCCGTCTCCGTCGGCATCCGGGCGGCCCTCGGGCCGCCCGGCGACGAGCTTTCGTCCTGGGGGGCGGAGGGAACGGAGCCGGCAACGAAGCTACCGGCGCAGGAACAGACCTCCGCCAAGAGCGAAGGCGCCCAGCGCGCCGAGGATCCCGGCCACGGCCAGAGCCGCCGGGCCGCCAGCTACGGCCGGAGCCGCAGCGGCCGGCGTGACCGCGGCGGGGGTAGGCGCCGCGGCGCCCAGGACGGTGGGAACGTCACCGCAGGCTATCCCCGCGCCGAAGTTCGCCCCAGACGTGACGTGCGTTTGCACGAGATGGTTCCCATCCATGAGCGACGCGAGCGAGGCGTTCACCGTGGCAGTGGCGGAGGCGTTACCGTTCGCGTCGGCCGTGAGTGTGGGCAGGTCGATCACTATGCTGCCCGGATTGGCACAGGTCCCCACGTGGAAGTGTGTCGCGTGGCTCGTGTTCGGCTGGAACCCGCTCACGTTCAGGGCAACCTGGGTTGTGCCGTCCATGCCCGTGAGCGTGGCCGTCCCGCTGACGCCCGAGCCGCCCACAGGATTGATGGCGACCGTGACCGTCTGCTGCTGGGCGATGGCCGTGGCCGCGAAGACGACGGACAGCGAGAGTGCCAAGAGGACTCCCACTAGGTATCTCAGTCGCATCATCACTGCTAGTTTCCCCCTCATTTCTATCCCTAAGTGGGACTTGCTGTACTCAGACCGCGTGTGCCCAACGTCGTATGGTGAGGCCCGTCTCGCGTGTGTTGTTCGGACGCTGGCTCCGTTTCACTCCGCTCTTCCAAAGGTCGGACGAGAAAAAGAACTCGTCGGCGGTCCGTGCGTGGCAGAAAGCGTGCCCGAGAAGAACCCAAGAGTGTGAACGGTATCTCTGCTCATGCGTCGGGGCACTCGGCCTCCCATTCCCGACCGGCACTCGGCCGGCTTTCTTCCCGCCGAGACTTCGAGGACATCGAGGTGCTTGCGGCGCAGGTCGATGCCGCCTGGTTGGCCCGTGGGGCGGGGAGAACAGATGAGCGGTGGCGGTGAATCCGGCGGCGATGAGATCCCTCTTGTGGAGACCCTGTCAGCCATGCTAGCATCCCACGGTGGAGAACGTTGGCCCATGGCGGGCCAGCAGCCCGACAGCAGTTCGCTGGGGACGACCCGATCGGCCGTTGGCCGGATACGTCGCTTATCCCCCACCGCCCGCCTCCGCGTAGTCGGGGCAGGCGGCCAGGCTCCTCTTCGCGGCCACCACCGGAGTGGTTATCAGTTGCCCGTTGGGTGGTTGGGCGCTTCTGCTCTACCTGGGGCTGGTTCCTACCGCGCTGGCCTATGGACTCTTCTTCTTGGAGATGCGTGGTGCAACAGCGACCGTGGCCAGCGTGGGGGCACTGGCGGAGCCGCTGACGTCGTCGGTGCTGGCAATGCTCGCGTTTGGAGAGCGGCTAGGCACCCCCGGCATCCAGGGCGCCACCCTGCTGATTGGAGCAATGCTGTTCCTGTGCAGGAACGATGGCGCCTAGGCCACATGAGCCTCGGAATGCCGTGAGGCCCCCCCCTTTGCCTCACTGCAGGCCCCTCCCCTGTCCCGGAGGCGCGCTGGCCGGACGGCGTACTGGGCCAGGGGGTAAGGTACAGCTTGTGCTTGCAGCCTCTTGTATCGCTGCCAGCGTCCGGATGTGCGACCCGACCATCTGACGGTGCCCCCGATTTCGAGGAGATAGACTTTGGATAGTACGGCTAGGCTCGGACAGGAGAAGATCGGAAGTCTTCTCGTCACCTTCTCCATTCCCGCGATCGTCGGGATGATCGTGATGTCCCTCTACAACGTGATCGACCGGATCTTCATCGGCAACAGCGCCGGCTTTCTCGGCATCGCTGCGATCACGGTCGGATTCCCCATCATGATCGTCCAGTTCGCCTTCATCGGCATGATCGGCATGGGCGCCACCGCCCTGGTCTCCATCAGACTCGGCCAACAGAGACGGGAGGAGGCCGAGTCCATCATGGGCAACGCCCTGGTCCTCCTGGCGGGCCTGGCGCTGACCATGACGGCGCTGGGGCTGGTCTTCACGGATCCGCTGCTTCGGATCTTCGGAGCGAGCGATGAAGTGATGCCCCTGGCGAGGACCTACATTCGCATCATCCTCGGGGCGAGCATTTTCCAGTCGCTCAGCTTCGGGATGAACAACTTCATCAGGGCGGAGGGCCACCCGAGGACCGCGATGGCGACGATGATCATCGGAGCAGTCCTGAACGCCATTCTGGCCCCGATCTTCATCTTCGGCTTTGGCTGGGGCATGGCCGGCGCAGGTTTGGCCACCGCGCTCGCGCAGGCGGTGTCCGCGATCTGGGTGATGCTGCATTTTCTGTTGGGCAGGAGCACGCTGAAGATCCGCCGAAAGCAACTCAGGGTGGATCTCGCCGTAACGAGGAGGATGATGGCCCTCGGAAGCGCCTTCTTCGCGATGCAGTTCTCTCAGAGCATCCTTAGCGCCATCATGAACACCAGCCTGGGCATCTACGGAGGGGACATCGCCATCTCGGGCATGGGGATAGTCATCAGCTTGATGACGCTGATCATGATGCCGATAGTCGGGATCAATCAGGGTGCGCAGCCGATAATCGGGTACAACTACGGTGCCCAGAGGTACGACAGGGTGAAGGCGGCGCTGAAGTACGCGGCGATGGCCGCCACCGCCATCGCCACCGCTGGATTCGTGGTGATCAGGCTGTTTCCCACCCAATTGATCACCATATTCAACAGTCAGGACGCCGAGCTGATCGCCTTCGGCAGCAACGCCCTGGTGGTGTTCTTGACGTTCTTGCCCCTGATCGGCTTCCAGATAGTCGGCTCGGGCTACTTCCAGGCGGTGGGACAGCCGAAGAAGTCGCTGATACTGAGCCTCTCCCGGCAGGTGCTGATCCTGATACCGGCGCTGCTCATCCTGCCGCGCTTCTTCCATTTGAGCGGAGTCCTCATGGCCGGGCCGGTCGCCGACCTGGCCGCCTCGTTGCTGACCGGGGCGTGGCTGCTCGCCGAGGTGAGGCAGCTCAATCGAAGGCATGCCGATCGCCGCGACGGCAGCTCGCTGGTCCGGTCCCGAGCGAGCGCCGACTCTTGAGCAAGCATCTCTGCTATTGCTGTTCCCTTGCTCGTTTGATGCGGCGGCGCAGGCGGGACTCTTGGGTGACCCTGTGGCGCCGCCGCTCGCGGTTCAGGGTTCGGATCGTCCACCGTAAGCAGCCTCTGCATCACATTGCAGGCCACCTGGCTGTATCTGTTCTGCACGCGGTCGGACAACATAAAGTCCGGCGCCCGCTGCACCTTCTTGTGGTTGGCCAGCACGAAGGTGGATTCCATACGACGGCGGTAGCCCTCCAGGCCAGCCGCTGATGTGTCCTTGGCTTGGAGGGCCTCGATGCAGCTCTCTGCCGCGGCGATCCCCGAGCCGATAGCGTAGTTCACACCCTCCAACCACAGGCCGGCCGCCAGACAGAAGGCGGCAGCGTCGCCGGCCACCAGCATGCCGTCGGTGGCCAACCTGGACATCATCTTGTAGCCGCCCTCCGGAATCAGATGGGCGGAGTACTCCTTCAGCTTGCCTCCGGATATGAGGGGGGCAACGGTTGGGTGGGCCTTCATGGAGGCCGCCGATCCTGCCGGGCCAGCGCCGACAACCACTACATCGAAACGTTCAGGCATGGGTAGCGACCTCTTGCTCAAGGCGAACGGCCAGCTCGGCGATGAGCGCTGGGGCGTCGGTCACGATCGACAGATCGGCCATGGCCATCATCGGGCATCCTGCATCCAGATTCACGGAGATGATGTGATCGGGGCGACCCAGGCCGCTAACGTGCTGGCTCGCCCCCGAGATGCCTATGGCCACATAGAGGCGGGGATTGACACTCACGCCGGTGGCACCGATGAACCGCTTGGAGTCGGCCCAGCCGATATCGGTCGCCGCCCGAGTGGCTCCCGGCGAGGCGCCGAGCCTGTGTGCGACCTGCACCAACTGGGCAAATGACTCGGCACTGCCCACGCCTCGCCCCCCTGCGATTGTGCGCGTCGCCTCCGATAGATCGATGGTGGCAGGATCGGGCGGGATCAGCTCGACTACCTCGGCATCGTGCGCCTCAGGCATCTGCAGAGACAGGATCTCGATCTTCACCTGCTCGCGGTTCGGTGTGGTGGATGGGACCTCCCGGAACAGCGGGTCCGCGACCGGAGACGGGCCCCAGACCGGCAACCGGCTGTACATTCCGGAAGCCTGGCTGCCATTGTGGTTGATCTGGGCGAAGATGGGCACCCCGTAGCGGTGTACCGCGTCGGTGATGCGGCGATAGCCCGGAATGACGTCGCGACGGTACCCGTGGATCAGCTTCTCGTAGGGCCAGTCAGTGGGATGGACGGAGTGCTCTTCAGTGATGATCAGGCCACAGCCCCCGGCCGCGCGCGGCGTAGTAGGCTGCGTGCCGCTCGGACGGGCGCCCCTGTACTCGGGTGATTGCGAGAAGGAGGTGAACGCCGAATCCGGGCTCTCCTATCTTCCTACCTGCAACCTCCTGATGAAGCGGGCCGTCCTCCAGGAGATCGGGGGATTCGACCCCTCGTTCCACCCGGTGGGGGAGGACGTGGACCTGGTGTGGAGGGTCCAGGATGCCGGCTATCGGGTGCTGTGTGATCCGCGGGGGAGGGTGAACCACCATCATCGGGAGTCGGTGGCGCCCTTCGTGGTGAGGCGGTGCGAATACGCCGCCTCCGAGGCGCAGTTGCTGAAGAAGCATCCCAACCGAAGGCGGGCGATGATGGTGCCGGCTCCGCACCTGGTCGCGCTCAGCCTCGTGGCGATGGGGGCGTTTGCCGGGTGGGTCGCTGCGTTGCTGATGGCGCTTGCCGTCGTTGCCGCGCAATCGGCCTCGATGTGGCGGCGGCTCGGAGATGCCGGTAGTCTGGTGGGCGTGAGAGCCGTTGCACTGTCGCTCGCACGCAGCTATCTCGGCCTCGGGCAGTACGTCTTGTGGACTCTCGCGCAATACTACCTGCTGCCGCTGGCGATCATCGTGTCTCCTCTGATAGTGCTAGGGGGGCTGCCCCTTCCGGTGCTTCTCGGTGCCGGTGTCCTCACGCTCGTGGCCACGGCACTCCTCAGCTTCCTGGGCAACCGGCCGGGGCTCGGGCTGCTGGACTTCGTCCCGGTTTACTGTCTGGACAAGCTCTCTTTCCAGGTGGGCGTCATACGTGGTTGTCTGACGCAGCGCACGCTCAGGCCGCTCCTGCCGACGATGGTTTTCACCTGGTGAGAGGCACTCACCCCGGGTAGCTGCCGGAACCGGCCGTCGGACATCGGTGGTGGGCACCCAATCACGCGAGCGCGCGGCACAGCTTACCTATCCGCTTGGCGAGCGCAACGATGGTGAGGATGGGCGGGTTGCCGAGCGCCCGGGGGAGCAGGCTGGCGTCGGCAACGTAGACGTTAGCCGGAAGCCTGCTATCGTGGAGGGTGGCGGCCTCCTGCGCAGTCAGCGGCAGCGTGCCGCCGGGATGCCCGGCGTTGATCGTTCCCAGGTAGGTGGCCTCTCGCCTCACTCCGAGCCGGCCGAGGATCTCCCTGCACAGTTCGACCCCCTCGTTCAAGCGCTCGCGGTCGCGTTCGGTGAGGGTTTTCGCTACCTCGCCCTTTGGGCCCACCGACCCCACGCAGGAGTCCGCCAGCTTGATCATCAGCCCCAGCGTGTCCCGGGCGGGATGCCTCCAGGCCCGATCGAAGAAGAAGCTGAGGTAGTCGAAGTAGGGCGAAAGGATGTGGCTTTCCCTCTGCACGATGAACGGCATGGCGATCTCCCTGCATTGGAGGTTCGCCTCCCATTGAGTGGCGACGCACAGCACCGGGTCAACGAAGAGGGTGGACTCGCACTCGACGCCCGAGCGCCCCAGGATGGCCGGGGTCGCCAGCCCGCCAGCAGCGAGCACGACCAGGTCGGCAGGGTAGAAGCGGCGGGACAGGCCGCACCGAGCCTCCACGCCGATCGCCTCGCCATCCCTCACGACGATCCTTTCGACCCTGCACCCGGTGATCAACTCCGCTCCGGCGTCGAGCGCCGCCCTCAGGTAGCGGCGGCTGTCCCACTTGGCGCCGTAGGGGCAGCCCACCACGCAGCGGCCGCAGTTGGCGCAGCGGCCGGCGTCCACCATCTTCGGCGTCGGCCTCGGGTCCAGGCCCATCTCCTGGCAGATCTCGAACAGCCGTCGCGTCGTCTTCCGCCACCGGCTCTGATGCTCGGCGCCGATGGGGATCTCCCGGTGTATCTCGGCGAACTCCGCGTCCAGGTCGATCCCCAGCGCCTTCAGGTCCGCGTCCATCCGCAGGGCGTTCCCGGCGGAGAGGGTGGTCGTTCCGCCGAGCCCGACGCCGTTGACCAGCACCATTCCGTCGCGCATCTTCCTGATCCGCATGGCCGGGAAGAGGAGCCCGATCTCCCGTTTGTCGAAGAGCAGCCCTGCGCTCCTGACCCTCTCGAGAAGCGGCATCCCGAGAGGGAACGGCCGGAACTCGCGACCGGCCTCCAGGACGGTCACCGCAAATGCGCCCTGAAGCTCCCTGGCTGCAGTGGCGCCACCTGCACCGCTACCCACCACTATCGCCCGCTTCACCCTGTGACCTCCTCGAAGCTGGCCCGGCAGATCTCCCGTCCCCCGGTGATCCGCTGGCGGAACGTCAGCCGCCCGCCGTTCGACAGGCCGGCCACGACCCCAGCATCGAGTGCCGAGACGATCTGGCAGACCTGGCCGGAGTAGAAGCGGCTGAAGAAGCAGTGCGCGACCTCGATCTCGCCCCCAGCCGGGCCGCGCAGTTCGATACGCAGGGCGCGGTAGAGGATCGGGATCGCCTCTGCGACCTCCTCGGCGTTCGAGAGTCGCAACCTCTTCCTGAGCTTACTTCCCAGCCGGTAGCCGTTCCGGTACAGCCGCTCCCGGAGCGCATCCGGATCGTTGCCGCGCCGGATCGCTGCCTCGACCTGCGAAGCGGTGAAGCGCGCGTACCGCTGCAACCGCTCGTCGAAGGAGAGCCCCGCGGCCGCCGGGGCCTCGGTGTCGAACGCTGAGGCGGTGCACTCGAACAGCTCCTGTAGCTGCCCCTTCTTGATCCACGTGGGGGTGTGCAGTTGCAGCAGCGCCAGCAGCGGGTTCATCCCCTACCTGACGCCGGCCGGCCCGGCGAGCCGACACTCTGCCATCCCTTCCTCATCACGGTAGGGAGCAGCAGTCTGTCCTGGAGTTCGGCCGGATCGTCTCGCCCGGCCCGACCGAGATGCAGTACCGCGTCCGGCAGGGGGGCGCCGTACAGCGAGTCGACGACGCTTCGGAGACGGGAGGCGATAGCCGAGCGCCTCAGCTTGAGATTCGCCGTTAGATCGCCCCCTTCGATCGAGAGGTCGTCTCTCAACAGCACCCAGGACTTCACCTGTTCCGGGTGGGAGAGCTGGGCGTTCACCTCCCCCACGGCACGGTCGAGAGTCTCGGCCCCATGCCGGCCGGCGTGGCCGCTCTCGGTCTCCCTGGTCCAGAGCAGCGCGCCACAGTAGGGGCGACCCTCCCCCACCAGCATCGCCTCGGCTATGCCCGGTATCTCTCGGAGCATCGCTTCGACCTTCGCCGGATGGATCTTCTTGCCGTAGGAGGTGGCGATGATCTCCTTCTTGCGACCGCGGAGGAGCAGACTGCCCTCCTCGGTCAACTGCCCCAAGTCGCCGGTGAGGAGCCAGCCATCGTGGAAGGGCTGCCGGACCCCCTCGTCGAAGTAGCCCGGGGTCACCTGAGGGCCCCGGAGCATCACCTCCCCATCTTCGGCAATGCGCACCTCGGTCTCTGGGAGCAGTTCGCCCACCGTCCCCAGCCGGTTGCGGCCCAGCCGATTGATCGTGACCAGGGGCGCTTCGGTGAGGCCGTAGGCGTTGTGCACCTCGACCCCGATCTCCCTGAGGTCCCGAAGCAGTTCCTCGCTCGTATGCCCGGACCCGACGATGAGCTGCGTGCAGCGGTCGAGGCCGGCGCGCCTCAGCAGCGTCCACCGGACCAGCGGCCTGAGCGCCCATTTCAGCGGGCCATTCGACCCCTCCAGGCAGTAGCGGCCCGGCCGGGTTCGATGCACAGCCTCGTGGAGCTTCTCGTAGAAGCGGGTGACGGAGAAGAGCACCGTGGGCCTGACCTTGGGCAGCGCCTGCTGGATGTCCCGGAACTCCTCGAGGAAGTAGATGTCGACCGGGGCGGGCATGTAGTAGGGCGAGTACATCGCCAGGATGCCCTCGACCACGTGGTTCAGCGGCAGGTAGGAAAGGTAGGTGGCCCTGCGGTTTCTGACCGCCCAGGGGAACAGCGAGCAGAGGGTCTCGCCCATCCACCGGAGCTGCGCCTGCGTGAAGGTGACCCCCTTGGGCGGGCCGGTGGTGCCGGAGGTGTACCGGATTGTGGCGAGGTCGGCGGGTGCCACCGCCGCGGGTGCGGGATGGTCGGTACCCTCCCCGAGCGCCAGGAACTCGTCCCACGGCAGGACCCTACGATGCAGGGAGGGAGGAAGCGGGCCGCGGCAGAAGGAGACGATCGGACGCTGGTAGTCGATCTCCGCCAGCCGCTCCAGCAGTCTGGGTGCGCCGACGAACAGGGCACGCGCCCCGCTGGCACGGAGGATCTCGCCGATCTCGGCCGGGGGGCTGGTGTAGTACAGGGGGACGCTGACCGCGTCCGCGAGGCCGATGGCGGCATCGAGAGCAAGGTAGCGCGTGCTGTTCAGCCCAACCACCGCGACCCGCTCGCCCGGGCCGACGCCCAGGGCACGCAGTGCGCCGGTGGCGCGCAGGATCTCCCGCCGCACCTCGGCAGCGGGTCGGGGCACGATCTCGCCCGCGATAACGTCGTGGTACGTCACCGGCCGGCTTGGGCTCGACAGCCTGAAGAGCAACTGCTCGTGAACCGTCCGGCCCGACCGATGCAGGAACCCGGCGTAGACCGCGTACTCCAGGATGGGTGGCAGCAACTCGCGCCAATTCAACTCGCAGGTGCCAAGCAGCCTGTCCAGGTTGTCGCGACGAAACTCCCGGTGCTCGGCGAAGTAGGGAGCCAGGGCGGCGAAAGCGCGGAGCGTGTCTCCTCTCTCTCCGGCGATCGCCCGAAGCATATGGCAGCACCACCTGATCGCACGCGGCCCCATGGGCAGCAGGAGGGGGCGCGGAAGGCGCACGCCGAGCTTCTCGGCGGCCCACTCGCGCACGAAGCTGATCAGCTCGCCGGCTGTCGGCAGTGACTCCGGCGGCATCGCCAGGTGGAAGGTGAGACCGGCGGCCCGTGGCTCGAAGGTGAGCCGCGCGACCGATTCGGCCACGTAGTCCACCGGGACGAGGTTGACGCGCATCGCCGGGTCCACCGGGAGGACCCGCAGCCGGCCGGTGAGGCAGAGACGGAGGGGGTAGTACAGCGTGTTGAAGGTCTTGACGGCGCCCGTGCGAGAGTCGCCGACGACCATGCCCGGCCGGAATACCGAGGCCGGCAGCTCTTCCTTGGCTGCCTGGACCAGCAGCTCGCCCTCGTACTTGCTCTGCTCGTAGTTGCTGGCGAAGCCGTGCTCGGCGGTAAGGGCGTCCTCCGGGACAGCCCCGGCGCGGTTGCCCGCCACATAGGCGGTGGAGAGGTGGGAGAAGCGCCTGAGACCGTGGTCCCGGTGGGCGGCACGCGCCAGTTCAAGCAGGTTCGCCGTCCCGAAAACGTTCGTCTTCCGGAGCGCATTCAGGGGCGCATCGAGGCGCAGGTCCGCCGCGGCGTGCACGATGTGGGTGACCTGCTGCACAAGCTTCGCGTAGACGTCGTCCGGGAGGCCAAGCCGAACTCTGGAGATATCTCCCGGGAGAGGCTGGACCCTGCCCCCGATGGCGCTTGCCAGTTCCGGTTGGTCCCACCACTCCCGGATCAGCCGGTGCGATGCCGCCTCGCCGTCCTCCGCTCGGACGAGGGCGATGGCCGTGTGGTCGGTCTCGCCCAGGATCCACCGCGCCACCCGGGCGCCGATGAAGCCTGTGGCGCCCGTCAACAGCACCACGCCGCTCATGCCACCGCCTCGCTTTCTCGTGCCGTGGCCGGTGCCGGCCGTCTGATGGCGAGCGGCACTCTGGACGGCAGGTGGCTTGCGACGAAGGCTCGCAGCAGCTTGCGGTTGCGTTGGGCCCTGGCCAGGTGGTGCTCGTAGCCCCGGCGCAGCCTCTCTGCGACGATGCCCGGATCTGCAAGTAGCCTCTCCACCCGCTCCTCCAGGGCCTCGAACGCTGCTGGCGAGCGCGACTCGACGAAGAAGTCGTCGCGCAGGCCCAGATCGCGGTAGAGGGTGTCGAGCCTGCGGTCGTGGCCGATCGCCACCTGCGGCACCCGCGCGGCCAGCGAGAGCACCCCGGCGTGGAAGCGCGAGGTCACCAGCAGGTCGAGGCTCCGCAGGAGGGCGGTCATCTGGGAGGCGTCGTGCTTGCGGGACGAGAAGACCCGTGCGTGGTCGGCGTGCGCCATCCGACGTTGGATCTCGGTGGCGAGCGGCTCGTCCACCTGCTCCATGCAGATCAGGGCGACGGCCCTGCCGTGCCTCTCGACGATGTGCTCGGCAAGGGAGGCGTAGCCCGTGGCCAGCTCGATGCTGGCCCGGCGGCGCTCCGGCGAGCGCGAGAAGTAGAACGGCCAGCGGTAACAATCCTCCCTGCGTCCCCACGGTCTGGCAACGACCGGCCAAAGGTGGAAGTCTACCGCCGCGATCCCGACGATGCCCTCGGCGGCCAGGGGCCAATCGCGCAGGACCCAGCCCTCGTCCGTCTCGGAAGGGCTGAAGTTGAAGGCGTTGTCGGCGGTCGCCTCCAGGGGGGCGGACACCTGCCAGGATCGGAGTCGGTCGGCGGCTGCCTGGCTCCTCGCGACTATCAGCTTCGTCCGGCTCGCCACGAGGCGGACGAGACGGCGGTTGAAGGGGGAGAGGTCCCCGGCGTCCACCGCATAGGCCAGGCAGGGCTTGCCCAGGCTGTGGGCGCACCAGGTCGTCCAGAGGAAGGCCCAGAGGAGCGGCGAGCCCCAACTGTCCATGTAGGTGCTGCCTTCGACGAGGAGTACCAGGTCATGCTCGGCCACCAGCCTCCGAACGGTGGCGGGGAAGACTGTCGGGAGCTTGGCGATCCGGAGGCGCGGCCCCTCCTGGATATACCGGCGCAGGTTAGCCGGTTCGAGAGCGGGCACCGTGATCTGCGCGTCGGGCCCCACCACGGCGCGCACGTCCTGGATGTCGGACAGCAGAAGCGCCTCTGCCCCGGTGTTGTTGGCGCCGTTGTAGCCGACCAGAAGCACGTTCAGCGGGCTTGCGATCGCATCTCCCTCGCCCTTGGGGACTGTAGGATCGATAGAGGGCGACAGTGCCATCTGCCTGACTCCCTTCTAGTCTGTCTGAATGCCGTGTTTCCAGCAGCCATGGGATCCGATCGGCGCCATCATGCCCCATGCGTGCGGCGGGTGCATCGGAGGAATCGTTGGCTGCACCCTGAACAAAGGTATGAGCCTCTTGGGTGCGCAAGCGCGACATTTGTCACCGGCAGTTCGTCCGAAAAGCGTAGTCCGAATCAACCTGCCGTAGGTAGCCTTCCCTGTCGGGTCTCACTACGATGATGGCCGAACCAAATACATGATGCTGGGTCATGCGGGTGCCGCGCACGGGGATGCGGCTGAGGGTGCATATCGGTCGTCGGGTTTTCCGCTTGTTCTGATTCGTTTGGTTGAGGAGGTAGGGATGGGGATCACGAGCGACAGGATAGTGGTGATCACCGGGGCCAATTCCGGCATAGGCAGGGCGGCGGCACTCAGGTTTGCCAGGGAAGGGTACAGGGTCGTCATGGCCTGCCGCGATCTCGGGAGGAGCAGGATCGCACAGAAGGAGTTGATCGAGCTGTCGGGAAACCCCGGCGTGGATCTGCTCGAGGTCGATCTATCTTCCTTCGAGTCGATCAGGCGGTTCTGCTCGGCGCTCGAGGCGAAGTATGAGAAGCTGGATATACTGATCCACAACGCCGGTTACTTCCGGCATGGCGAGAGACGCTACCAACTCAGCCCCGACGGTATCGAGCTATCGTTCGCCACCAATGCATTTGGGCCGTTCCTAATGACCCAACTGTTGGTGGATATGCTCAAGGGATCGGACGATGCGCGGGTCCTCAACGCTTGCACCACCAACATCAGACACTTCTTCGATCCGAAACGGAAGATAGACTTCGACAACCTGCGGGGGGAGTATGCGGTCGGCAGGCCCTACAACAGCTACAAGCTGTACGGCGACTCGAAGATGGCGTTGCTGATGCTGACTTTCAAGATGGCGGATCAGTTGAAGGGTGACGGCATCAAGGTCAACGCGGTTCAGATCCCGGCGATAAAGCTGTCGAAGGAGACTATGCGCAAGTTCAAGTCGGTGTGGAGGATCGCCGCGGCAGTCCAGAACATCTTCAGTGCGCCGCCGGAGACCATGGCGGACAGCTACTATCACATATGCACCTCTCGGGAATTCGGAGCTGTTACGGGGAGGCTCATCAACGACAGGCGGGGGATCATGCAGCCGTCGTACTACGCCGATGGGTTCATACAGGGAGTGAGGCAGCTTTCCGACAAGTGTGTCTACCCCCGATATGCCGACGATGCCGGCAATCTGGAGAGGGTGTGGAGACTGGCGGTTGAGTTGACCGGCGTCGGGGCGCGGGCTTGAGTGGCCGTTGGGGGCGTCGGCGGCTGCGTGGCAACCTCCTGCTACCTTCTCCAAGGCCCACGATCCACGGCGAGTCGGCGATCAGGTCGTTAGCCGCCGCAGGGTCTGCTCGACCCGCCGCGCCCGCGTCTCCGGCCGTTTCGCCTCGATGATCCACTCTGCGTACTCCCTGCGATGGGAGTAGGACAGCCGGTCGAAGGCTGCCTGAGCGGCGGGGTTTGCGGCCAGCGCGCGTCCGAGCTCCTCTGGCAGCTCCACGGTGCGCGGCTGATCGTCCAGGGTGATGCTTACCTCTACCGTCTCCCCCTGCTTGATGCCCGCTGCCTCCCGGACCTGGCGGCGCACCGGCAGGTAGAACTTGCCGCCGTAGGTGGCCACCGTCGTTCGATAGCTATACCCGTTGAGTGTGACCGCGACCGGCGGGCGTTTCCCCTTGCCCAGTGCCGTGACTACCTCTGTAGGGACGGTGATGAACACCGCGGCGTCGCCATCCGTCTCCAACGTGGCCTCGAAGCAGTGTGTCGGCATCAGGTGAACCTACCTGGCGTCTCTGTGATGGGTGCGCAAGGTGGGGGCTCGCCCTTCGTGCCCGAGTCGGGCGGCATCCAGCAGCCGACGGACGAGCCGCTCGGGGTGGGCCGGCCGAGGGGAGGCTGCTACTAGAGCCCTGCTGGAGTCTAGCACGTGGCGGCGCATGAGGCCACTTGGTATGGGTGTGCCCCCTCTGCAAATCGCCATCGCCGAGGAGATGCCGGGGGGATATCAGAGGCTTCCAGTCCTGTTGAATGTTGCCATCCTGATCCGCCATTCGGGGGATGGCACACGGAGTGCGGCGCGTGAGTGCCGAGCAGGGGCGAGGGGTAAGCAGTATTAGATAGTGCTATGGCTGGCAGGACTTGGGAGAAGTGGTGCAGCTTGTGCTCGTCCTGGCGCGCGATTGATATGATGACTGTACAGCAATATGGCAGTCTCTGCTCTGCCGTGGCCG
>JBLNDL010000055.1:0-10193 GCA_050261575.1 Sphingomonadaceae bacterium
CGCTGCGCGCGGCCCTCTCCCTGGACCCGTTCCTGCGTCCCCGGCCGCGCGGAGGTTCGGGAATGCTACGCCATCTCGGCTACGTCGGGCAGAACCTGTCGCTGGGGATCACCACCGGCAGGGGGGCGACATTGCGGAACGCCACCCCCGACCGGCTGCGCGCCCTGACCCTGGAGAACCTCACCGCCCTGGCGGAGATCCTCGCCTTCAACGCCAGGGAGCGGATCTACCTCTTCCGCATCTCCAGTCGAATCGTGCCCCTTGCCTCCCACCCCGTCAACCGCCTGGAGTGGTGGCGCGAGTTCTCCACCGAGCTGGCGGAGTTGGGACGCTTCGTTCGTGTCAATGGGATGAGGGTGAGCATGCACCCCGGACAGTTCACCCTGCTGAACTCGCCGGACCCACGAATCCGGGAGGCGTCGCTCCGGGACCTCGAGTGGCACGCCCGATTCCTCGACAGCCTCGGAACGGGTCCCGATCACAAGATAGTCGTCCACGTGGGCGGCACCTACCGCGACAAGTCGGGCGCGGCTGATCGCTTCGTGGAGTGCTACCGCCGACTGCCGGAGCGGATCAGCCGCCGCCTCGTGCTGGAGAACGACGAGCGGAGCTACAGCGCCGAGGACGTGCTGGCCATCTCGGAGCGCACCGGGATTCCTGTGGTGTTCGACTGGCTCCACCACGCCGCGAACCCCGGCGCGGCGTGCCCTCTCCGCGACATCGTGGAGCGCTGCTTCGCCACCTGGCACGAGCGAGACGGCCTGCCCAAGGTCCACTTCTCCTCCCAGGCCCCGGGCAGGCGCCCGGGCGCCCACTCCGATTACGTGGATTGGGCGGAGTTCGTCGCCTTCTACGCGCGGGTGAAGGACCTGGACTTCGACTGCATGCTGGAGGCGAAAGCGAAGGATCTGGCCCTGCTGCGGCTGCGAGCACAGCTTGGCCGGATGCCGCTGGCGGCCTGACCCCCTGCCCGGCCGCACGCAGCCGCCGCGCCGACCGCGCACTTCCACCTCCCGCGGCTCGGCCACCGCCACGCGAAGAGGGGAGGGGGTCGTTACCCCCCTCCCCTCCGCGCGAATGGCTATCCGCCGGTTCCGGCTAGTGGGGTCCCGGCGCCTACGACTCCCCGACCATGCCCCTCGAGCCCACGTAAGCTCCTGCCAGGGCAGCTATGTAGCTGAGAACCAGGAAGACGAAGGTCCACACCGCAGTGGTTTGGGCCGTAGCCACTGCCTGACCCGGGGGGACGGTTGGCGGAGTGGGTCCGAAGGCGCTCACCAGCGTGCCCAACGCACCGGCTATCCCGAGTGACGCGAGCAGCACCGTGAGCACCACACCCAAGGCCCAGACCATGGACCCGATGATGAAGGCCGAGGGAACGGTCCCCCGATAGGAGGAGGTCCTCCCGGCCACGTAGCCGCCCACGAAGTAGGCGACAAGCAGGATTATGGCGGTCCATATCGCCGCCCCCGTGGTGATGCCGCCGGGCGCGGTCGGGTCGACCGCCGCCAACCCGATAGCCAGCCCCAAGGCAGCCAAGAGGATCAGGGTAGCGAAGCCCCCGATCACGCCGGCCCAAACCGGCCCCCAATGGATAAGATCACGCATTCCGAAAGCCCGGGGCTCAACGCCGAACGCCTCGCGCTCGCGCTCGCGCTCCACGGGCTCCAGATGCGCCTCCCGGCGCTCCGGCTCCTCGTGGCGCTCGTGCTCCCTCCTTCGAGCCTCCATCGTTGTCTACCTCCTGTCTCCACTCGTGCAGTCGACAGTGAGTCGGACGTGGCTGCGGCGCACCGCCGCAGGGCCTGGGAGATGGCATTCCCCGTGCCAGCAGCACGCCCAGAGGGGTGGGTGGTGCGTGGCCCCCGAGTCGGGAGGGATGCACCAAACGGTCCGCCCGGCAAGTCCGGTGCGACCGCCACCTTGGGTGCTCGAGCCGGGCACCTAACCCCACCCCAAGCCCGACATGCAGAGGGAGGCCACCGCGGCCGTGGAGGCCGGTCCTTGGAGGTGGCGGAAGCCGGGCCTGCAATTCGGTTGGCATCGACCCTTCCGGCCAACCTACCGAGGGGAAAGCGGGCACAAAGAACGGGCTCAGGAGTGGATCCCAAGCCCTTCTGTCTGGTGGACCTGGGCGGATTCGAACCGCCGACCTTCCGGATGCGAACCGGACGCTCTCCCACTGAGCCACAGGCCCGTACGTCGCGCGCACTGCTTAGTATAACACGCGCCCCGCGCCCGACACAATGTCCGAGCGCGGAGCGTCCTACCCGCGCGGTGGCCGGCCGCGGACCCTACCCCCTCGGCTTCAGCCAGCTCTCGGCCCAGGCGAGGCAGCAGCTAGTCGCCTCCCTGCCCCCACGCTCCATCGGCACTGGCCTCCCGGCGGCCACCCGCCCGCCCAGCGTCAACTGCGCGCGGCGCGCCGGAAAGAACACGCTGTACACGCTCAAGGTCCGACCCTGCACCCCCGCCGGATGGTTGAACAGGAACGGCTCCATGAAATCGTACCAGGTCAGCACCACGTCCCCATCCTCCGAAACCACCCGCTCAGCAACGAAGGAGTGGATGCTCCCCTCCCGCTGGAAGGTGGCGTCCACCACAGGGAGGCTGGTGTCCGCGAAAGGCGCGTGCAGTTGCACCTCTATCTCCTCCTGCAGCCGACGCGCCAGGGCAATGTTGTCCGCGTAGACCACGACCCGATTCTCGGTCAACTCGCTCTGCAGAAACAGCACGTGGCCGGGACCCTCGGGGGAGAAGAGCACGCGCCAGTGACTTGCCCGAGTCGAGAAGCCGCCACCCTCTCGCTCGGCCAGCCGGATGAAGGAGTTCTCGCCCACGATACGGATTTCCTGCGGGTCTACGATGATGCTCACGCTTCCCACCCTCCTCACGAGTTGCTGCAAGCGCCCAGCACCGGATTCCCTGCCCCGCTTCGTCGAAGGGCCGGATCGGACGTCTACGGCCGGCGGCTCCGATGGAGCCGTCGATCGATTATAGCCAGGACCAAACCCGTGCAACAACCTGCTTCCTGCACTTCCTCTAGCATCTCCGCCGACGCCTCGCCGCGACGGGATCGACGACTGACTGGCACTCTTCTTGCTCCCCTACCCCGACTTTCGCGAGCCTGTGTCGGAGGGACGCCGCGGCGGCGTCCCTCCCGTCGAGAGAGAGCACTCTCCCCGCCGGTCCCAGAGCAGGGCCGCGGGCCAAAGGAGGCAGTTGAGATGCGAGTCACGCTGCGACGGGTACTGGGGGTGTGGCTGGCGGCCGTCGCCACCGCCCTCGCCGCTCTCACCGCAACGCCGCCCTGCCCTGCCGAGGCCGCGGCGCCCTGGAAGGGCTTCGTCAACGCCGGCATCGCCAGGGTCCGGAGCGCACCCAACGCCAGCGCCCCCATCGTGGAGGTTCTGCCACAGGGCACCACCATCACCGTCGCCGGGTGGGTCACCGGCCAGGAGGTCGACCCCACCAACGACACCTGGGCCGTGTTGGGCGACGGCCGCTTCGTGTACTCAGCCGTCATCCAGAAGAACGAGCCGGCCGGCCCGCCCCCAGTTCCCGGAGGCGTCCGGTACCGAGGCAGGTGGATCGACGTCAACGTCACGGAGCAGGTCCTGACGGCATACGAGGGAGCCACTCCGGTCCAAGTGATGGTCATTTCGTCCGGCAGGCCGGAGTACCCAACCCCCATCGGCGAATTCACGATCCTGAAGCGGGTCTACAACGAGACCATGACCAGCGCCACGCTGCCCTGGGTTAGGGACAACTACGAGCTGAAGGATGTCCTCTTCACCCAGTACTTCACCGCGGAGGGTGCCGCCCTCCACCTGGCCTACTGGAAGACTAGGGAGAGTTTCGGCATCCCCACCAGCCACGGTTGCGTCGGCATGCCGTACGAGGAGGCGGAGTGGCTGTGGAACTGGGCGAGCGAGGGAACCCCGGTCTACATCCACGAATAAGGCGGTGATTCGTCACTCCAACAGGGGTGGACCCGGGTCGCGCGTGATGCCAATGGGCATCACCGGTATTCGGTAGGGGGCCGTGCCCGCGAGGCTGCGCCCGCTTGCCTTGCGTCCGTTCCTCGCCGCGCGCGCGCGCGCCCCCACCTCCGGACCCGGTAGCCCCCGGGCATAGCGGCCGATAGCGGCCAGCTACGGGTGCGGCAGGCGGGAGAGGTCGGGGTTCACCACCAGTTCGTTGCGAACGCTCCTCACCCCACGTGGAAGCCGGCTGCGCACTATCCGCTCCGCCTCAGCCTTCTGCTCCTCGCTCGCCACCTCGCCCCGCAAGTACACCACCCCCTCCTCGGCGTCCACGTCCACCCGAAGGCCGGTAGACGGGGCGGAGGAGAGAAGCGTGCCCTGCAACGCTGCCTCCGTCCGGAGATCGTCGAGGATCTCAGCGATAGTCCGTTCGTCTTCTTCGGTTACCCGGCGTGGCCTCCGCCGCTTCCGCTCCATCTAGCTCTCCCGCACGGTGGCGCCCCCCACGGGCGAAACCATCCCCGATCGTCGCGGCGCCCCCACCATCGCGGGGAGGGATGTTCGCCGCGCCCGTCTATCCCTCCCACACGCACAGACCGGACCCGCCGGAGCGGGCGCTGGAGGCGGAACGGCCCCGGGTTACACTCGCCGTCACCCCGTCTCACCGCCGAATGAACCATCCTCAACGCGGCACGCGGCGTGCTCCCCCATGCCTCGATCGTCAACCAGGGCACCGAGGCATCGATGGCGCTACCAGCGAGGGAGCCGGAGTCGAAGCCGCCGAAGCCGCGCCGCCGCCGGCCGACGAGGACGAGGATCGGCCGCGAGGGCAGGCGAACCTGCCAGCCGGGGGAGCCCTCGGTTCGGGTGCCCCTGGCGGAGATCCCCCGCCACCTGGGTCCGGGCCTCATCTCGGGGCTCTCTGCCCTGGACCCCACCACCGTGGCCACGCTGGCCATCGTCGGCTCCACCCTGGGCTACCAGCTACTCTGGCTCATCCTGCTACTGCTTCCCATGCTGGTGACGGTGCAGGTGATCAGCGCCAGGGTTGGGTTGGTGGCGGAGCACGAGCTGGCGACAGTGATCAGGGACAAGTTCGGGCGGCTTTGGGCTGCGATCGCCGCCTTGCTGGTGGTATCGGTCAACCTCCTCACCATCGCCGCCGACCTGGGGGGAGGGGCCGCAGCGCTGGGCATCCTCACCGGACTGGACTGGCGCTGGTTCGTGCCCCCGCTGGCGTTGGCGCTGGGCACGCTGCTGCTGCTCGGCGGATACTATGGGGTACAGCGGGTGCTGCGCTACGTTATGGTGGTGTTCGCCGCTTACGTCGTGGCCGCCTTCCTCGTCCAGCCAGATTGGGGCCAGGTCCTGCGCCACGCCTTCGTCCCGACCCTCTCCACCAGCCCGGACTACGTGGCCGGCGCCCTAGCCATTCTGGGCACCACCCTCACCAGCTACGTCTACTTCTGGGAGACGATCGAGATGCAGGAGGAGAGGCGACCGCTGGCCTTCCTCTGGGTGGTGGAACTGGATGCCGCAATCGGCATGGTCGCCGCCGCGGTCGTCTCCGCCTTCGTCGTGATCACCACGGGGGCCACGCTTGGGATGCGCGGGGAGGCGGTGGGTTCGGCCGAGGACGCCGCCAAGGCGCTGGTCCCCCTCGCCGGCCCCCTCGCGGGCTACCTCTTCGCACTGGGGCTGCTCGCCTCGGCCGTCCTCGCCATTCCGGTGCTGTCCAGCACCACGGCCTACGTCCTGGCGGATACCGTCCAGTGGGGTCCCTCGGGCACACCCAGGGAGAGCGGCCGCCCGTTCCACCTGGTCCTGCTGGGCAGCCTGGCCATCGGGACCCTCGTAGCCCTCCTGGGCATCGAGCCGTTTCGACTGCTCTTCTTCGCCGGCATCGCTGGAGGCATCGGCACGCCGCTGCTGCTGGGATTGCTCGTGCTGGTGGCGCGGGATCCGGAGATCATGTGCGATCGGCGGATCGGCGCCGGTCTAGCCACCATGGCGTGGCTCACCACGGCCGTCGTAGGCTTCGCCAGCCTCCTCTACCTGGCGCAGCAGTTGATGTAGCCGCGCCCTGCAGAGAGCCTCCGACGGCGCCCTCTTGTCCGCGATGCTCCACGTATACTACTATGAGTTAAGTTTTGAAGGATCGTTCTCCGGTCGAGCAGCCTGGACTGGCCGATCCGAGCCGCGCTCGGTCGGCGTTCCGCCCGGCCGATTCGTTCGAAGGGGCGAACGGCCGGCGCCCCACGGGAAGGAGCGCCAAATGCAGGTCGACATCAACTGCGACATGGGTGAGAGCTTCGGGGCATACACCATCGGCAGCGACGAGGAGATGATGCGCCACATCACCTCCGCGAACATCGCCTGCGGCTTCCACGCCGCCGACCCCATGGTCATGGACCGAACCGTCCAGTTGGCCTTGCGGCATGGGGTCCAGTTGGGCAGCCACCCCGGCTATCCCGATCTGATGGGCTTCGGCCGCAGGGTAATGGACGCCTCCCCAGCCGAGGTGGAGAACTACGTGCTGTACCAGTTGGGCGCGCTGTGGGCCTTCGCCAGATCCCACGGGGCGGAGGTGCGCCACGTCAAGGCCCACGGGGCACTGGGCAACGTGGCCTTCGTCAACCCCGAGATCGCCCGAGCCATCGCCAGGGGCGCCGCCCGCTTCAGCAAAGAGTTGATCCTGATAGCGCTGGCCAACACCCCCCTCGTGGAGGCCGGCCAGGAGTTCGGCCTCAGGGTAGCCGTGGAGGCGTACCCGGAGCGCGCCTACAACGCCGACGGCACCCTCCGCTCCCGCAAGCTGCCGGGCGCATCCATCCACGACCCGGCGGTCGCGGTCCAGCGAGCCCTCCAGATGGTCCGCGAGGGGACTGTGACGGCCTACACCGGCGAGACCGTGCGGATGAAGGTGGACACCCTCTGCATCCACGGCGACAACCCCGTCGCGCCCCAGATTGCGGCGGCCATGGTCGAAGCGCTCAAGGGCGCCGGCATCCAGGTCCGGCCTATGGCGGAGTTCGTATGAGCGAAGGCGTCCCAAGGGTGGACCCCGCCGGGGACGCCGCGCTGCTGGTGACCCTCGGCAACGAGATCAGCCTGGAGGTGAACTCCCGCGTGCGCGCCCTGGCGCGAGCCGTGGAGGCGGAGGGGGTGCCCGGTGTCCAGGAGATGGTTATCGGCTACGCCACCCTGCTCCTGTTCTACGACCCCCTCCGCACCACCTTCGAGGAGACCCGTGACCGCGTGCTCCGTCTCGCGGATCGGGCAAGCGCGTCCGGCGAGCAAGAGGGGCGGCTGCGCGAGATCCCCACCGTGTTCGGCGGCGCCTACGGTCGCGACCTCCCCTCGGTTGCGCTCCTCCTCGGCATGTCCGAGGAGGAGGTGCTCCGCATCTTCACGGGGGCCACCTTCACCGTCTTCATGCTGGGTTTCGCGCCGGGCAACCCCTACCTGGGAGGGCTGCCCCCCAAGCTGGCGCTGCCGCGCCTGGAGAGCCCCAGGGAGCGGGTGCCCGCCGGCACCGTCGCCATCGCCAACCAGGCCACCATCTACGCGCTCACGAGCCCCGGCGGCTGGAGGTGGCTAGGCCGGACCCCGATCAAGCTGTTCGATCCCGCGGCCGATCCTCCCGTCTACCTCCAGGACGGCGATAGGGTCCGCTTCGTCCCCATCTCGGAGGAGGAGTACCTCCGCATGGGCGGGGAGAGGGCAGAATGAGCGTCTTCCTCGAGGTCCTCGAGCCCGGTCTATTAACCACCGTTCAAGACCTCGGTCGCGTCGGTTACCAGCGGTGGGGCATCCCCACCGCCGGGGCGATGGATCCCTTCGCGCTGAAAGCAGCCAACGCCCTGGTGGGCAACCCGCCCGCCGCAGCCTGCCTGGAGATCACCCTGCAAGGACCCAGGATCCGCTTCACCGAGGGGTGCGCCATCGCCGTCACTGGAGGAGACCTGGGGGCGCGGCTGGACGGATGGGAGTTGGAGCTCTGGCGCCGCCGCTTGGTGAGCCCCGGCAGCGTCCTCGACTTCACCGGCCGCCGCAGCGGCGCCAGAGCCTACCTGGCCGTCTCGGGCGGCATCGGCGTGGAGCCCTGGTTGGGCTCGCGATCCACCTACCTCATGGCATCCGTGGGAGGCCTGGAGGGAAGAGCCCTGCGGGCGGGCGACGTGCTGCCCGTCGGGCCCGCGACCCTCACCCTGGCCCGCCCCAGCATTCCGCCGGAGCGCCGCCCGCCCTACGGGGGTGAGCCCACCGTCCGAGTGGTGTTGGGTCCCCACTCCGATCGGTTCACGCAGGAGGGGATCGAGGCATTCCTCTCGGGTAGCTACCAGGTGACTCCCAGCTCCAACCGGATGGGCTACCGGCTGGAGGGTCCGAGGATAGCCCACACGCGGGGCCCGGACCTCATCTCCTGCGGGATCCCCTTTGGGGGCATCCAGGTGCCGGGGAGCGGGCAGCCCATCATCCTGATGGCGGACCACCAGACGGCGGGCGGCTACACCATGATCGCCACTGTGATCCAGGCGGACATCCCACTGGTGGCCCAGGTGCTACCCGGCGAGAAGCTGAGGTTCAAGGCCGTCGGCCTGGAGGAAGCGCGGCAGAGTCTCCGTCGCCTGGAGGAGGGGCTGCGCGCGGCAGTATCTTGAAGGGAGCGTTCACTCTATGCCTCACCTCTTCGAGCCCCTGGCCCTTCGTGGTCTCACGCTGAAGAACCGCATAGCCCTGTCACCGATGTGCCAGTACTCGGCCGGCCCCGACGGGCTGCCCACGGACTGGCACTACCTCCACTACCCCACTCGGGCCGTCGGCGGCGTCGGGCTGATCCTCGTGGAAGCCACCGCCGTGGAGAGTCGGGGCCGCATCAGCACCGCCGATCTCGGCCTGTACGACGATCGCCAGGTGGAGCCGCTCGCCCGGCTGGTGCAGTTGTGCCACCAGCATGGGGCCAAGGTGGGCGTCCAGATAGCGCATGCCGGACGCAAGGCGTTCTCCAACGGCCCGGAGCAGAAGGGCTTCGGCCCGGAGCCGACCGTGGCACCGAGCGCTCTCCCCTTCGACGAGGGCTGGAGCACCCCCCACGCCCTGACACTGGAAGAGATCGACGAGATCGTGGACTCCTTCCGCCAGGCCGCCCGGCGGGCCCTCGGCGCGGGCTTCGACCTGATCGAAATCCACGGCGCCCACGGCTACCTGATCAGCGAGTTCCTCTCCCCGCTCTCGAATCGCCGGGAGGACCGGTACGGTGGCTCCCTGGAGAACCGGATGCGTTTCCTCCATCGGGTGGTGGACGCCGTGAGAGAGGTGTGGCCGGAGAAGTCGCCCCTCTTCGTGCGGCTCTCGGTGTCCGATTGGACGCCAGGGGGCATGGACGTCGTCCAGTCGGTCGAGGTGGCCAGGACGATCCGGGAGCGGGGGGTGGACCTGGTCGATTGCAGCTCCGGAGGGGTGGTACCCACTCCGCCGCCGACCGGCCCGGGCTATCAGGTGCCCTTCGCCCACCGGATCAAGCGAGAGGCCGGAATCCCGACCGGTGCCGTTGGAATGATCACCGCCCCGGAGATGGCCGACGAGATCGTCCGCAACCAGAGGGCGGACCTGGTGCTCCTGGGGCGGGAGCTGCTCCGAACCCCTTACTGGCCCCTGGAGGCAGCCCGCAAGCTCGGCGTGGACGTGGAGTGGCCCGTCCAGTACCGCAGGGCGAAGCGCTGAGGGCAACGATGCCGCTAGAGGCCGCAGTCGCCACACTGCGGCCTCTTGTGGTAGAATTACTGTAGGTAACAAGCTTTATCCCTGGCTATTCTGTTCGCGGCCCCGCTAGTGTCGCGTCGCAGATAGGGAATGGGCGCGGCAGGGAACGGACCGGACGAACCACCGGGGACCGCGCGGGCACTGTAGATGGTCCGCGCCGCTCATGGGTGTGTCCTGGGTCGCAATGGGGCGAACCACTGGGCCGGATCCTCAAGAGATCCGACCCTTTTTGTTGCTCGACGACCGGGACCCCACAATCGACACGGAAGAGGAATTGGAAAAACCCATTGACTGACAAGACTCTGCTACAGAAGACGCGCAACATCGGGATCATCGCGCACATCGACGCCGGAAAGACCACGACCACCGAGCGGATCCTCTACTACACCGGCCGGACCTACAAGATCGGCGAGGTGCACGAGGGCACCGCGGTGATGGACT
>JBLNDL010000056.1:0-58594 GCA_050261575.1 Sphingomonadaceae bacterium
CGGCCCTCACTCCCGTGGCCAGGAGCCGAGCACCTTCACCATGGAGCACTGCCGCTCCAGTTCCTCCAGCGCCGCCCTCACGTTGCCGTCGGCGGCGTGGCCCTCCATCTCGATGAAGAAGTAGTAGTCCCACGCTTTCCGCCTGGACGGTCGTGACTGGATGTTGCTCAGGCTGATCCCGCCCCTGGCGAACACCTCCATCATGTCGTGGAGGGCCCCGACCCGGTCCTTGATGCTGATGATGGCCGCGGTCTTGTCCCGACCGGTGGGGCCCGGGTAGGTCGAGCCGATGGCGAGGAACCGGGTGATGTTGTTGGAGAGGTCCTGGATTCCCGCTTCCAGGATCTCCAGACCATACACCTCGGCTGCCAGGGACGGTGCGATGGCCGCGCCCGTGGGGTCGGCCGCCGCCTCGCCGGCCGCGCGTGCCGTGCTGAGGGACTGCACCAACTCCGCCCTGGGCAGGTTGGCCGCCAACCACCCTCGGCATTGGGCCAGCGCCTGCGGGTGGGAGTAGACGGTCTTGATCTCGTCCTTCCGGCAGCGAGCCATCAGGTTCTGGACGATGGGGAGGCTGAGCTCCGCGCAGGCCTTCAGCTCAGAGTCGACGAAGCTGTCCAGGGTGTACTGGACGCTTCCCTCGGTGGAGTTCTCCACTGGCACCACGCCGTAGTCTGCGCCGCCCCGTTCCGTTTCCAGGAAGACGTCTCGGATGCTGCTCACCGGCACGAACTCAGTCGCGTCGCCAAAGATCTGCAGAGCCGCTTGGTGGCTGAAGGTCGCGGCGGGCCCCAGATAGGCGACCCGCAGCCTCCGCTGCAGGCTGCGGGAGGAGGAGAGGATCTCCCGGTAGATGGACCGAAGGTGTTCGGGCTTGAGCGGGCCGGCGCTGGCCGCGACAACGTTCTCCAACACCTGTCGCTCCCGATCCGGAATGTAGACGCTGGTGCCGCTCTTGGCTTTCCGCCGGGCGACCTCCAGCACCACCTGGGCGCGCTCATTGAGAAGCCTGACCAGCTCGCGGTCGATGCGGTCGATCTCCCCGCGGAGGTCCTCCAGCCCGCTATCGCTCATGGGACGCTCTCCTGGACGGACAGATTCGGAATAGGTGTCGTCGGGGCGATGGGATTCTACCCCAAAGGGCTCGTTAGGCGCCACCGCCTTTCCATCCTCCTATTGTCGGCCAACCCGGCCTGTGCTAGGCTGGTGCCGTTCGGCAACCGGCGATCAGCAACCAGCTATCAGCGGTCAGCGATCGGCGAACGGCTGTCGCCGGGCGCTCCCATAGAACCCACAGGGAGGCAGTTCGACTAATGCTAGTGAAGCTGGCCTACGGCAAGCAGGGCCTGGAGGTCGATTTCCCCGACGAGGGGGTGAGCGTGATCGAGCCCCACTACGTCCCCGGTCTCCCGGACGAGCAGGCCGCCCTCCGCGAAGCCCTGCGCAACCCCATCGGTTCCCCTCCCCTGGCCGATCTGGTCAAACCCCACCAGACCGTGGCCATCACCTTTCCGGACGTCACCCGACCCTGCCCCACCGCTCGAATGCTGCCCTCCATCCTGGAGGAGTTGAGCGCCGTGCCGCGCGACCAGATCGTCCTGATCAGCGGCACCGGCATGCACCGGCCCAACACCAAGGAAGAGTTGCGCCAGATGGTGGGGGACGCGGTGTACGAGAACTACCGCGTGATCAACCACAACGCTTTCGACAAGAGCACCCTGGCCCTCGCCGGAAAGACCCGCCGAGGGACGGAGGTGTGGGTGAACGCGGAGTACCTGAAGGCGGATGTAAAGATCCTCGTGGGCTTCATCGAGCCCCACATGTTCGCCGGGTTCTCCGGAGGAGGCAAGGCGGTGCTGCCGGGGATCTCCGGAGAGCAAACGGTCCTGCGCAACCACGACGCGGAGATGATAGGCAACCCTGGCTCCATCTGGGGGGTCACCAAGGGCAACCCCATCTTCCAGGAGATGCGGGAGTCTGCCCTTCTGACCCGGCCCACCTTCCTCTGCAACGTGACGCTCAATCGGGACAAGCAGATCACCGGCGTCTACTACGGTAGCTTGGTGGCGGCCCACGACGCCGGCATCGACTTCGCCCGCCGAACCGCGATGCGCCCCACCCCGAAGCCCTTCGATATCGTGGTGACTACCAACAGTGGCTACCCGCTGGACCTGAACCTCTACCAGGCGATCAAGGGGGCCAGCGCGGCGAACCTGATCGTGAAGGAGGGCGGCGCCATCATCTCGGCCGCGGAGTGCCGGGATGGTATACCCGAGCACGGCAACTATCGGAAGATCCTCCACAGCCGCTCCACCCCGGACGAGTTGCTGAAGATGATCCACGAGCCTGGCTACCTGCTGTTTGACCAGTGGGAGGTGCAGATCCAGGCCAACATCCAGAAGCGGGCCGAGTTCTACCTCTACTCCAGCATCGACGACAAAGAGGTGGAGATGGCCCACGTGACGCCGATCCACGACGTCGGAGCGAAGGTCCGCGAGCTGATGAAACGGTACGGCCCGACAGCGACCGTGGCGGTGCTGCCCCAGGGTCCATTCACCATCCCCTACGTCGCGGACGATGCCGGCAAGGCGTTCGAGGCGATGGCCACCGAGTAGCAGAGCCCTCAGGACCGAGGACTGAGAGGACTATGCTCAGTCCTCGGTCCCCGATTGGAGGCAAACGATGGTCCTGATGCTCTCCCGCAGCGACGTCGAGGGCATGATCACCATGCCCGAGGCCATAGAGGTCCTTCGGGGGGCCTTTGCTGAGTTCTCCCGAGGCGAGGCGGCGATGCCCGCGCGCAGTGTCATCCTCGTTCCGGAGAACCAGGGCTGGTTCGGGGTGATGCCGGCCTACCTCTTCTCCAGCGGCGCCCTCGGGCTCAAATCGGTGACGGTGTTCAAGGGCAATCCCGCCAAGGGGATGCCGGCGACGCTCGGCCTGACCCTGCTGCTGGATCCCACCACTGGCGTGCCCCTCTCCGTCATGGAGGCGGGCCACCTGACGGGGGTGAGGACGGCGGCGGTCTCCGGGTTGGCCACCAGTCTGCTGGCCCACGAGGATGCAAGCGAGCTGGCGATCCTGGGTGCGGGGGGGCAGGGCCGGTTCCATTTGGTGGCCATGACCACGGTGAGGCCGATACGGCGGGTGCGGGTGTTCGATGCCTCCGGTGAGAACGCGGAGCGTTTCCGGCGGGAGATGCAGTCTGCCACCTCGGCCTCTATCGAGGTGGCCAGTTCGCCGGAGGAGGCGGTGCGTGGCGCGGACGTGATCGTGACCACCAGCACCTCCAGGACCCCCATCGTCGAGTATCCCTGGCTGAAGCCCGGCGCCCACATCAACGGCGTGGGCTCCCACTCGCCCGATGCCCGCGAGATCGGAGGCGAGGTGATCGCCCATGCCAGGGTGGTGGTGGATTCCAAGGATGCGGCGTTGGCCGAGGCAGGCGACCTGCTGATCCCCATCTCCGATGGCCTGGTGACGGCTGCCCAACTCTCCGACGAACTGGGCGAGGTAGTGATGGGGAGGAAACCTGGCCGCACCTCGCCGGAGCAGATCACGGTCTACAAGTCGGTGGGCATCGCCATCCAGGACGTGGCGGTGGCGAACCTGGTGTACCGGAAGGCGCTGGCCGCCGGAGTGGGAACCGAGGTGGATCTGCTCGCGTAGGGATGAGCGAAGTGCGGGCGAAGCATTCGGGAGCGAATGCTTCGCCCCTATCGTGCGCTACCGCACCCGGCGGAACTTCTGGAAGGTGTGGCAGCCCGATGGGATGCCGGCGCCCCTGACGCCGAAAGTGTGGGTGACCTCTGCCACGTAGATGTCGCCGCGCGAGTCCACCGCGATCCCGTGGGGTGCGATGAAGTTGCCCGGGGCGGTGCGGTCGCCCTCGTGGCCGAAGCGAGCCAGGACCTCGCCGTCTGGGGCAAGCACGCTCACACGGCCGGGCTTGTCCTCGGTGATGAGGCCGTGCACGAAGGACCTCTGGCCGACCCTCCACCACAGCTCGGAGACGTAGATGAGGCCGTCCTTGTCCATCGCGAGGCCTGTGGGGCGCTGGACGTGCGTCCACTGGTCGAGGAACTCGCCGGTGGGGCTGAAGAACTGGATACGGTCGTTCTCCCTGTCTGCGACCATGACCCGGCCATCGGGCATGACCCAGATGTCGTGGGGGAGATTGAACTGACCCGGACCGGTGCCCGGCTCGCCCCAGGACTGGATGAGCCTCCCGTCCGAGGAGAAGCGGTGGACGCGAGCGTTGCCGTAGCCGTCGGCGACGTAGATATCACAGTTGGGGGCGATCGCGACGCCGGTGGGGCGGTTGAAGGGCGGGCCCCCGTGGGTGATGGAGGAGAGCCTTTCATAGCCGGTGGGAAGGTTGGGGTTGTAGCCCGTGTCCGATGCGACCCCCTCGGTGCCAAGCGTCATCAGCAGCTTCCCATCCGGGGTGAACTTGCGGATGGTGTGGTTGCCGTCGTCGGCGGTGTAGACGGAACCGTCTGGGCCGAACTTGATGCAGTGGGTTCTGGGGGTAAAGATCCCCTCACCCCAGGCGGTGACGAAGGAGCCATCCGGCTCGTAGACGATTACGCGGGCATCCATGCGGGTGATGAGGTAGACCCGATCGTTGGCGTCGATGCCGGCGCCGACGCAGTCGAGGTGCTTGAAGCCCTCGGGGAGCTTCTCCCATCCCTCCACCAACTCGAGCTTCGGTTCGCTGATTGTGGCCATTTCTGTCTGCTCCTGAATGCTGCATGATGTCCACGCGGGACATCGTTCTCCGGTTACCGTAGCAGTGCGGTGAGGTCGACTCCATGCTGCGCTGCCAATGCCTGGAGGTCCTTCCATGAGCCGTCGGGCATGGGTATGCCCTCCTTGAGTCTCCTCTGGCGGGTTCGTCGCTCAGGCTCGCCCGGCAGCAGCACCTCATCGAACCCTGGAGCAGGAGGAATGCCCTTGATGCGTCGAATGGTGGCATCGACCGCCGACGAGTACTGCTCCATCGGCCGGAAGACTGCTGGATTGATCGCGATGAAGACGGAGCCGGTCTTCTTGTGAGATCCTCCCCGCACCTTCTCTCCTGCGTTTGCGTCCGCCCCCGTCAGTGCTTGTCCAAGGAGTTCGATCACCACTGCTAAACCGTAACCCTTGTGGCCGCCGAACGGGAGCAGCACGCCACCATCGTAAAAGTCCTCGGGATTGGTGGTGGGATTGCCCTCCTTGTCGAGGACGGAGTTTGGAGGCAACGATGCCCCTTTGGCGCGGGCCAGCGAAATCTTGCCTCCGGCGACCGCACTCGTCGCAAAGTCGACCATCACCGGAGGCATCGCACCTGCAGGGAAACCGAACGATATGGGGTTGGTGCCGAACGCGCCCTTCGCGCCACCGTAGGGTGCGACGCCGGCGCCCGGGGCGCCGGCAACGCCTCCCAGCCCTCCGACCACCACCATCCCGATCATGCCGGCGTCGTGGGCCATCTCGGAGTATTCACCCAGCCGACCGATGTGGTAGGCGCGAGTCAGGGCGGAGATCGCGATCCCCTGAGACCTGGCTTTCTCTATCGTCTTCTTCATGCAGAACGCTGCTGAGACCTGTCCAAACGTCCATTTCCCGTCGACCAGGCTCGTGCAGGGCGTTTCCTTGGTTACCTCTGGTTGGGCCGCTGGGTCTATCCATCCTGCGGCGATCGCCCGAAGATACTGGATGATGCGTATCACGCCGTGGGAGTCGTGGCCCACGAGGCTGGAATCCACCAGCGCTTCCGCCACGCGGTCGGCGTTTGACTCAGTCGCTCCCGCGGCCACAAACAGCGCGCGCCCTACTTTGCGCCATTGCTCGGGCTGTAGCATCACCATGTCGAAACCCTCCAGCAGGTCCTGTTGTCAGACTCTCCTTCGATCCCAAGCCTCCGGATTGACCGTGTGGATGGGACGCTCGCCTTTCAACACCCTGATAGCGTTCTCCGCTGCCGTCATGCCAGACAGGGCTCGAGCGTCGGATGATACCCCGGCCGCATGGGGCGACATGCAGAGGTTGTCCAGTTCGCGCAGCGGGCTCTCTCCGAGAGGCTCCTCCTCGAAGACATCCAATGCCGCGCCGGCAATGCGCCTCTCCTTGAGTGCCTGGTAGAGAGCCTGGCTGTCGACGACCCCGCCCCTGGATGTGTTGATTAGGTAGGCGGTGGGCTTCATCATCGCCAGCCGCTCCGCATTCATCAAGTGGCGGCTTCGGTCGTTCAGGAAGCAATGGAGGGTGACGAAGTCGCTCTCTCGCAGCAGTTGTTCCAGCGGCACGTAGGTTACCTGGTGCTCCTCGGCAAACTGGATGTCGTGGTAGATGTCGTGGGCTAGGATTCTCATCTCGAAGGCCCTTGCCCTCTGAGCGACTTCTCTGCCTATGGTCCCCATCCCGACTATGCCGAGTGTCCGTCCCGCGAGGTCGATGCCCTCAAAGCGAGCCCAGCCGCCCTTGCGGACTTCTGCGAGGTTCTTCTCCAGATGCCTAGAGCAGGCGAGGATCAGCGCGAAGGTGTATTCCGCCACCGCGTGCCGGTTCACCCCCGGAGTGTTGCAGACCACGATGCCCCGCTTGGTGGCGGCCGGCACGTCGATGGCGTCGTACCCGACGCCGGTGCGGCTTATCACCTTCAACTGCGGTGCGGCGTCCATCACTCTTGGTGTGAACCGGTCACCTGCGACGATTGCGCCGTCGATCCCCTGAAGGAAGTCGATCAACTCATCCTCGGTCCGCTCGCCTCGCCAGTGCTTGTAGACCGGCTCGATGCCCGCTGCCCGCAGCCGAAGATCCACATCGCCCCCTTCGTGCAGGAAGACCGAAGTGATGAGTACCCGTGGTGTTGCCATGTGATGTCACTCCCCCTGCTGGTAGTTTTCTCGGTGTGCGCCTGGAGGATTGGCAGGCCTTCCAACAAGCGCTACGGGGCCATCAGTGTATTGATGGTGGCGAGGTTTCCGTGAAGACCCCTATCGCCTAAAGCCGAGCTTACAGGAGAAGGGGTACAGCTTTGGGCTGTACCCCTTCCTCATTGCTCCCGCCTGAAGCTATTCCTTCTGCTTACTGAGGGGTAGCAGCTCCCTGAACATGTTCTCGTACTCGTCCCAATAGGCCTTGTACTGTACGGGATCCATGTAGCGCAGGGTCAGCCCCATGTCCGCCATCTTCTTCTGATGCTCCTCAGTGGCCACCACCTTCTTGATGGCTCCACTCAGGATGTCGACGATCTCCTTCGGGGTGCCGGCTGGAGCTGAGAAGCCTCGAGAGGAGGAGTTGTACAGCTTGTACCCCTGCTGCTCGAAGGTCTTCACGTCCGGCAGGAACCTGCTGGGCTCCGAGTCCATCACGCCCAGGACTCGGATGTCGCCGCCCTGCATCAAGCTTGGCGCGTCACCGACATTGGCGAACAGGACATCCACGTGTCCACCCAGGAAGGCCGCCTTCGCCTTGGCGATCCCCTCGGCAAAGTGGACGATCGCGAACTGTGCGCCCGTCATCTTCTGGAGTTGGAGGGCGGCGAAGTGCTCATCGCTCTGTAGCCCGGTGGTGGATATGCGGATCTTCTTCGGGTTGGCCTTGGCCGCCTCTACGACATCCTTCACACTCTTGTAAGGGCTATCGGCCTTGACCGCGATGATGCCCGGGTCCACCACGTGGAGAGCCAGCAACTCGAAGTTCTTGCGGCTGTAGCTAGCCTTGCGGTCGGGGTCGAGGTAGGTGATGATCGCGGAAGGGTAGTTGGTGCTGCCGATGGTGTAGCCGTCGGGCTTGGCCTCCGTCAGGGCGGTGTAGCCTATCTGCCCTCCGGCTCCGGCCTTGTTCACAACCTCGACCGTCGTCCCCAGCTCCTTCTCCATGCCGGCGGCCAGGATGCGGGCGCCCACGTCGCTGCTGCCTCCTGCCGCCCAATGGACCAGCATGGTGATGACCTTTCCCTTTTCCGGGAAATCGACCTTCGCGGCGGGTGCGGCGGTTGGCTGGGCCGGAGCCGCCGCCTTGGTGGGCTCGGCCGCCTTTGCCGGTTCCGCTGCCTTCGTCGGCTCGGCGGCCTTTGGTGCCTGTGTGGCTGGAGCGGGTGGTGCCTGAGAGCAGCCGGCGACCAGCAGGCTCACGACGGCGACGGCGGCCAGGATCAGGGTGAATAGACGCCTCATGTTCTCCTCCTTCACAGGTCGTCTTGTGGCGGTCGGTGCACCGATCGCCTGGGTCCGGGCTTCCGCGAATCCCTCATACTTCCACGCGGCTGCCGGTCGGAGACAGCGGCGGGCAGTCGCGAGTGCCAGCTATACCTCCGCGTCACCCTGCAGGGCGGAAGCTTTGCGTAGACGCAGGAACCTGAGGAGAGGTGACAGGACGATGAGCAACGCGATCGCCAGCAGGGCAATGGTGAGAGGCCGGGTGTAGAAGATGGAGAAGTCCCCCTGCGACATGTCCAGCGACTGCCGCAGCGATCTCTCCATCATCGGACCCAGGATGAGGGTCAGGACGGCGGGGGCCAGCGGGAAGTCCAGCTTCCGGAGCGCGTAGCCCACCACCCCGAAGATGGTCATCGTGACCACGTCGAAGATGCTGTTGTTGATGCTGTAAGCGCCAATCACCATGAAGGTGAGGATCAGGGCGAAGAGAATGGAGTAGGGTATCTCCAGGATCTTCACCCACATCCTGATCAAAGGCAGGTTGAGAACGAGCAGCATCACGTTGCCGATGTAGAGGCTGGCGATGACGCCCCACGCCACGTCGGGATGCTCCTTGAACAGGTAGGGGCCTGGGATGAGGCCGTTCATGATGAAGGCCCCCATCAGCACCGCCACGGTGGGCGAGGCCGGGATGCCCACGGCAAACAGCGGAACCAAGGCGCCGATAGCGTGTGCGTTGTTCGCCGTCTCGGGTCCGGCGACCCCTTCGATGATTCCCGAGCCGAACCTCTCGGGGTGTTTCGAGCTCTTCCTCTCCGCGACGTAGGAGAGGAAGGCCGATGCGGTGCCGGTCATGCCAGGAATGAGCCCTAGGCCGAAGCCGATACCGGTCCCTCGAAGGATAGGCAACACCGAGTCCCTGGCCTCCTGTCGGCTGGGGACGAGGCTGCTCATCGTGCGGAGGAATGCGGGCTTCAGAGCGTTCTCGGCGTTGGACAGGATCTCGCCGAGGCCGAAGAGGCCCATGATCACCGGTACGAAGCTGATTCCCTCCATCAGTTCCATCCGTCCGAAAGTGAAGCGGGGCAACCCGTGCACCGGATCCATGCCGATCAGAGCTAGCAGCATGCCGAAGATCCCCGCCATCAAGGCCTTCAGCATCGATTTGCCGGCCAGTCCCATCAGCAGGGAGATCCCCAGCACCATCAGCCCGAAGAACTCAGGTGGCCCGAACTGGAGGGCCAAGCGCGTCAGGGGGGGAGCGGCCAGGACGAGACCTATGGTGGAGAGAGTGCCTCCGATGAAGGAGCCGATCGCTGCGATGCTGAGGGCAGAGCCCGCCCGCCCCTTCTTGGCCATCTCGTACCCTTCAATGCAGGTGATGGCTGAGGCGGCCTCGCCTGGTGTGTTCAGCAGCACGCTGGTAATGGTGCCGCCGTATTGGGTCCCATAGAAGATGGCCGAGAGCATGATGATGGCGCCGATTGGTTCCAACTCGAAGGTCAGGGGTATCAGGATTGCGACCCCGGCCACAGGGCCGATCCCTGGCAGAACCCCGATCAATGTCCCAAGAAGTGATCCTGCGAAAGCAAACAGCAGATTCTGGGGTGTCAGTGCTATGGAGAAGCCCATCAGTAGGCTTTGGAAGGTATCCAAGACGATCCTCCTAGAGGCCGAGATTCCGCAGGAAGACTATGGATGAGGCGGGCAACTGAACGTCCAGCCAGGTCTTGAACAGGTAGTAGGTCCCGAAGCTGCTTACCAGGGAGATCACGATGGTCACGAGGAGGTTCTGCCGACCCAGCGCCATCAAGAGAAAGAGCATGAAGGCCAGGATAGTCAACTGAAAGCCCAGCGTATCCATCAATGCGCAGAGCACCGCCATTGCCGCCACGATGGAGACGAGTCTCAGGGCTCCAGCTCGGTCGGGCAAGAAGCCCGCGGGAAAGGGGTCTGCTGGTCGAAGAGAGACCTGGGCGAGCCAGCCGATGGCCAGCCCTCCGAGGACGAGCCCCATCCAGATTGGGAAGAAGCCGGGGCCGGGGCCGAGGGGCGTCATGTAGTCCCAGGTGCGGGCCTCCCACACTACGTAGAGCGCCATGGCGAGGAAGACCAGGCTTGCAACTTGGTAGATGCGTCGCATGGAATAACCCTCCGGTCAGAATGGGCCACCGCACTGCCAGCCCCTTTTGACTGGCTGGCGAGCGCGCACGGCGGTCGTGGCGGTCAGAAGCGACAGTACCTCCCGGAGATGGCCTGTGCAGCTTGCCGAACTTCGAGAGAGAGTTGTTCGATTCGCTCGTCGGTTATCGTGTTGATTGGCCCGATGACGGCCACGGCAGCGAGGGTCGATCCGTCTGGGCCGACCACCGGGGCTGAGACGGAGACTACGCCCATCGTTCTCTCGTTGCGGGAGACAGCGAAACCCTGATGCCGTACCTTCTGCAACTCGGCCAGGAGGGCATCTCGGGTAAGGATTTGGCCGGTGGCGAGCCGCATTTCTCCTAGCCCATCCAACATCTGCTGCAGTTGCTCGGGTGACATCGCTGCAGCCAGTACCTTTCCTGCTCCTACGTGGAGGGGAAGCCGCTGCCCGATTGGCATGACGTACCTGAGAGGTTGCAGGCCCTCGACTCGTTGGACCACCACTCGATGAAAGCCCAGTCTGACGAATAGGGAGACAGTTGCGCCCGATGCCGCGGCCAACTCTTGCAGGACGGGCAGCGCCGCCCTACTGAGGTTGTTGCCTAGCAGGAAGGCATGGGCCATAGGCACCACCCCAACCCCAATCTGGTAGCGCCCCTGTACCTTCTCGACGAGGCCGCGCCTCACTAGCACGCTCAACAACCGCAGCGCGGTGGCCCTCGGCAGATTCACTGCACGCCCCAATTCGCTTACTCCCATAGGGTGGGGAACCGTCTCCAAAACGTACAGCAGGTCGATGGCGCGGTCGACGGAGCGGATGGACTGGACAGAGTCATCGGGAGGCATGCGTTCACCTGATGAAACAATGTTGTGCATGGTGAGCATACCACTGCTCTCAAGATGGTCAATCGGTTTTGTTCATTGTGTTCATCAAGATCGCCCGGAGGGGCCGGAAGGCTGGGGCCAGAGCGTTCGCGAGAACGGTAACCAGGCGATGCGAGGTGCCACCCAGGTCCTCGCCCAGGATTGCCGGTGCCGCCATCCAGGACGTGGCGGTGGCGAACCTGGTGTACCGGAAGGCGCTGGCCGCCGGAGTGGGAACCGAGGTGGATCTGCTCGCGTAGGGATGAGCGAAGTGAGGGCGAAGCATCCGCGCGGATGCTTCGCCCGCAAGCTCCATGCGCACGCCGTGGGGGCGGGGCGACTCGCCCCCATATTGTCTGAATACCCAGCCGAGCGCTCATCGAGCAGAACAGAGAGCCATAACCCTCGCTTGCTTGACAACCTCAACACTGGTGCTATGATCGTGCCTGTCGAGGCGGCCAGACATCCGAGGCCCGAGTGCCCCGCAGGTGTACGATGTGCCGCGTCCCGTCACTGTTGCTCGGCCTGGCACCGCCCGTCGAAGCGCGGACACGGCCGTCCGCGTTTCAGCCTGCCAGGCCCCGGCGCCTGATGGGGAACCGCTCAGTATCCCCGAGCCACCGCCTAGTTCTCAATTGACAGCTTCCGACGGGCGCTCTGTGCGCTCCACGAGTGTGGTTGCGCTCTCGAGCTTAGCCGTTGGAACGCTGGCGAAGTCCCGTGCTAGACGGGAGCGGGACCGGCCTTCTCGGCAAATGGTGGCTGCAGTCGATTCCCCCAATACAGTTGGGGGCTGGCCGAGGCGAGCCTCGGGTATTGCCCGCTCAGGTTTCGCTCCGGTAACCCGGGTGGCTCGGCTGGAGCGGCGGAAAGGGGGTGGTGTTGCGCAAGTAGGGGAGGCACCTTCGGCTCTCCCAGCAGGCGTTGAAGGCATCGTCAGGCAACCGAATGCGAGCCCCTTTCATTAATCGTGGTCGCGTGGCGCTCCTGCCACCAAAGAGGGATGGGAGGACCCAAATCATGGTGGATCCCACGTCTAGAGACCCGCTAGAGCGAGTTCTGACACGCCGACAAGTGTTGCGCGGACTGGTCGTCTCCGCGGCCGGCCTGGCGGCCGCGGCTTGCGCACCCGCTTCTTCCCCGGCGCCCGCTGCTCCGACCAAGGCCCCGGCCGCCTCCGGCTCTGCACCGACGCCGGCCTCAGCCGCCCCGACCTCTGCCCCCGCCGCCTCCTCGTCCAAGCCCCTTCCGGACGAGATCAAGATTGGATATCTCTACCCCGCCACGGGTGCCATCGCACCGGGTGGCATCATGAGCTACCGGGCCCTGCAACTCGCGATGGAAGCCAAGGACAAGGTGCTGGGCAAGCCCGTCAAGGTGGTCGTGGTGGACAACAAGAGCGACAAGTCGGAGGGAGCCCTGGGGGCGTCGCGACTGATCGACCAGGAGAAGGTCGTGGCCATCCTTGGCCCGCTGTCCAGCTCGGTGACCATCGCTGCGGCCGAGGTGGCGGAGAAGGCCAAGATTCCGCTGCTCTCGCCCACGGCCACCAATCCGCTGGTGACCCAGGGGCGGAAGTACGTCTTCCGAGCTTCTTTCGTCG
The DNA here is from genome assembly GCA_050261575.1 of Sphingomonadaceae bacterium. Taxonomy (GTDB): domain Bacteria; phylum Chloroflexota; class UBA6077; order UBA6077; family UBA6077; genus JBLNDL01. The sequence continues at coordinate 12,763 of JBLNDL010000056.1, forward strand.
ATCCCTTCGCGGCCGAGGTCTCGGCCGATTACGCGGTGAACAAGCTGGGCGCCAAGACCTGCGCCATCCTGGTAGACATCCAGCAGGACTACTGCGTCGGACTCTCTCAGTTCTTCCGCAACTCGTTCAAGAAGGCCACGAAAAACGAAAACAGCATCCTGTCTGTCCTCTCCTGCCAGACCGGCGACAAGGACTTCCGGGCGCAGCTCACCACGATCAAGAACCTCAACCCCGATGTTGTCTACGCGCCCAACTACTACACCGAGGGCGCGTTGATGCTCCGTCAGGCCCTCGAGCTGGGGATGATCCCGAAGATCAAGTTCCTCGGTTCCGACGCATGGAACTCGCCCGAGTTCGTGGATCTCGCCAGCCCTGCGGGCTGCGAGGGCGCACTCTACTTCACGCACTATCACGTCGACGCTTTCAAGAGCCCCGAAGCTGTCAAGTTCGGGGAGGAGTTCACCAAGCGCTTCGGCCTTGCCCCGAACCACGATGCGGCCCTGGGCTACGACGCCTATATGCTGATGCTGGACGCAATCGAGCGGGCCAAGTCGGTCGACGGCGACGCCATCTGCAAGGCGCTTGAGGAGACCAAGGACTTCCAGGCCGTGGCCAGCAAGATCACGATGACTCCAGACCATAACCCCATCAAACCCGTCGTCGTGAACGAGTATCGCGATGGCAAGGACACATTCAAAGAGCTGTACGAGGCGAAAATGTAGTCGGTAGGGAGGGGGGGAAGAGAGATCTTCCCCCCCGACTCTGCCCCGGCTTCCGCGAGAGGCTTTCACCCCACCGACCGAGCAGGTATCTCTAGTTCGTATCGACTTCTCTGGCGGAAAACGCGTGCTCTATCTGGAGATGCCTGCTTTGCTGGCAATCCTGGCCAGAATCACGCGCTCTCTCCTTCTCTGGAGCTGATAGAGGGGAGAAGAAAAGGACCCACACATGCCTCTGGACGCCTTCCTTCAGTACCTGGCCCAGGGCGTCTCCCTGGGTAGTACGTATGCCGCGATTGCAGTGGGCTACACCATCATCTATGGGGTGCTCGGGCTGATAAACATGGCCCATGGGGACTTCTTCATGGCTGCGGCCTTCCTCGCCATGTGGGCCAACACCCGGTACAACGTGCCCCTGGAGCTTTCTTTGATCCTCGGAGCGGTGTCCGTCGTCATAGGTGGCGTGCTGGTGGAGAGGGTGGCCTACCGGCCGCTGAGGGAGGTGAAGATCTCTGCCTTCACCTCCACTGTGGCGGTCTCCATGGTCATCGAGACCTCCTTCGTGCTGTTCTTCACCCCGCGGCCCCAACCCTTCCCCCGGCCCGAGCCACTCACCAGAGTCCTGCAGGTCGGGAATGTCTTCATTCCCGCAACGGTCTTCGCCGTTATCGCTGTAGCCGCCGTCCTCTTCGTGGTCCTGATGCTGATCGTGAACAGGACCAAGATGGGTCGAGCTATGCGAGCCCTCTCCAAAGACATGGAGACGACCGAGTTGATGGGCGCCAACGTCGGCCACATCATGTCGTTCTCCTTTGCCTTGAGCACAGCCTTTGCGGCTGCGGCTGGCTTCATGTTCTGTAACATCTACCCGTCTATCGACCCCTTCGGCGGAGTGACGCCGGGGCTGAAGGGGTTCATCGGCGCGGTGGTCGGCGGGATCGGTTCGATCCCCGGGGCACTCATCGGAGGGTTCTTCCTGGGTCTCGCGGAGATCATGCTGGTGGCCTTCTTGCCGGCCATGAGCGGCTTCCGGGATGCTTTCGCCTACGCCATACTGATCGCCTTCCTCCTCTTCCGCCCAGGGGGGCTGTTCAACGTCCGAGTGCGAGAGGAGAAGGTGTGACATGAAGCCACGGTTCAGCAGTAATACCCTCCTGACCGTCGCCGCTGCGGCTGTGGTCCTGCTCCTGTCGTGGTACCTCGATGGAAATGCGGGCGCCTATCCCGTGAAGATCCTCAAGCTATGGGGCATCAACGCCATCCTGGCCGCATCTTTCATCCTGATCTACGGCTACACGGGACAGTTCTCGTTGGGCCACGCGGGCCTGGCAGCCGTGGGGGCCTACGTGTTCTCCCTGTGCACCCTGACCCCGGCCCAGAAGCAGATGATGTTCATCTTGGAGCCTCCCATCTGGCCCATCAGCGTCCTGCACCTGCCATTCCTGCCCACCCTGCTCCTGGCGGGCCTGATCACCGCCATCGTGGGCTTCTGCATCGGCGCGCCGGCCCTGCGGCTGCACGGTGACTATCTGCTGATCGCCACCTTCGGCTTCTCGGAGATAATCCGCCTGGCCTTCTCCAACATGCCGAGCGTGGTCAACGGGGCCATGGGGCTGAAGGGGATCCCAACCAACTCGACCCTGCCCATGGTGTGGGCAGTCGTTATCGTGACCCTCTTCTGCATAGTGCGACTGATACGCAGCAGCTACGGCCGGGCTCTCAAGTCGATCCGCGACGACGAGATTGCGGCCGAGGCCCTGGGCGTGGGGCTGTTCTACCACAAGGTGATGGCTTTCGTCGTCTCCTCCTTCTTCGTCGGGGTAGCTGGCGGCCTGTATGCCGAGTTCCTGATGAGCGTGGACCCAAGGGCGTTTACTTCCCTCTTCACCTACGGCATCATCACCATGGTCGTGCTGGGCGGCACGGGCAGCATCACGGGCGGCGTCATCGCTGCCGGCATCTACACCGTGATGAGCGAGGTGTTGCGGGCGGTCGAAGACCCGATGGTGATCATGGGTTTCGAGAAGCCGGGCACGCCCGGGGCGCGGCTCATGATCTTCAGCCTCATGCTGCTCTTCCTGATCCTCTTCTACCGACGAGGGCTGATGGGCTCCAGCGAGTTCTCTTGGGACGCTCTGCGTTCCCGAGTCGGACGCCTCTTTGGGCAGAGGAGCCCGCAGGCCCGGAGGCAGATCCAATGAACACCATCCTCGATATCCAGGACCTCACCATACGCTTTGGTGGGCTTACCGCCGTCTCCGGCTTGAGCTTCGGCCTGGAGACGGGGGAGATAGTGGGATTGATCGGCCCCAACGGTTCCGGCAAGACTACCGTCTTCAACATGATAAGCGGGTTCTACACCCCGACGTCGGGGAGCATTCGCTTCGAGGGCAAGGTGATCAATGGGCTGCGGCCCGATCAGATCACCGCGCTGGGGATAGCCCGAATCTTCCAGGCCAATCGGCTGTTCCGGGAGCAGTCGGTCCTGGATAACGTGCTGATCGCCCACCACCTGCGGCTCAAGTCCAACCCCGTCAGCGCCATTCTCCGGCTGCCAAGCTACACGAAGCAGATCGACGAGGCCTACAGCAAGTCGATGTGGCTCTTGGAGAACCTAGGTCTGGCCAGCTTCGCGCACGAGAAGGCCGGCAGCCTGCCCCACGGCATGCAGCGCAAGCTGGAGGTGGCTCGGGCCCTGGCCACGGAGCCCAGGCTGCTGCTGCTGGACGAGCCGGCCGCGGGCCTGAGCCACGAAGAAGTCACCGACATGATGGATTTCGTCCTCACCATCCGCAAGGAGTACAACCTCACCGTGCTGTTGGTGGAGCACCACATGCGGGTGGTTATGACCATTTGCCCCCGGATTGTCGTCCTCAACCACGGGCAGATGATCGCCCATGGCTCCCCCGACCAGATCGCAAACGATCCGGTCGTGATAAAAGCCTATCTGGGGGAGAGTCGCGACGATGCTTAAGATAGAGAAGCTTCACGTACGCTACGGTGGGGTGCATGCCCTGAAGGGTATCTCCCTGGAGGTCCCGGAGGGCAAGATCGTGTCCCTCCTGGGGGCGAACGGCGCCGGTAAGAGTTCGACGCTGCGGACCATCGCGGGTTTGGTGAAACCCGTCGAGGGGAGGGTGATCTTCGATGGCGGAGACATCACCGGCATGCAGGCTTCGGCCCGGGTCAGGGCCGGCATAGCCATGGTGCCTGAGGGCCGGCATGCCTTCACCAATCTGACGGTGCTGGATAATCTGCTGATGGGGGCCTACGCGCGCAGGGATGAGGCGGGTGTCAAGCGCGACATGGAGCGTGTGTTCACCCTCTTCCCCAGGCTACGCGACAGGCGCACTCAGAGGGCGGGAACCCTCTCCGGCGGCGAGCAGCAGATGCTGGTGGTTGGCCGGGCCCTGATGTCTGCTCCAAGGCTGCTGTTGATGGATGAACCCTCGTTGGGGCTGGCACCCAACCTCGTGGCGGAGCTGTTCGATACCATCGACCAGATCCACCTCGAGGGCATCACCATCCTGCTGGTTGAGCAGAACGCCAGGGCCGCCCTGCGCATCGCCGATCATGGCTACGTCATGGAGTTGGGTGAGATCGTCCTGCAGGGATCCGGGGCGGAGTTGCTGCGCGATGATCGCGTGCGCAAGGCCTACCTGGGCGTAGAGTAGCGCCCCATCTGGCAGTATGCAGGAGGACGACCGATGAAAGGGTTTGCCAAAGGCCCCGTGGCCATGCGCCACTCGGGCATTCGGGAGATCATGAATCTCACAGCGGGCGTGCCCGATGTGATCCACATGGAGGTGGGTCAGCCGGATTTCCCTACCCCCGAGCACGTCGTTGCCGCTGCTGCCCAAGCCGGCCGCGACGGCTACACTCGCTACACGCCCAGCGCCGGGTTCCTGTCGCTGCGTGAGCTGGTGGCGGCTAAGCTGCAGCGCGTCAACCACTTCACCGTCTCCCCTGAGAACATCAATGTGACCGCGGGCGGCGTCAATGCCATTGCGCTCACCCTGCGGGCACTGGTCGAGGCCGGGGACGAGGTGCTGCTGCCGGACCCGGCATGGCCAAACTACGAGATGATGATGTCGGTCATCGGCTGCGTGCCGGTGCGCTATCCCCTGGACCCGAGCACCGGCTTCCTGCCGGATTTCGCGGCCATGGAGAAGCTGGTGACCTCGCGTACCAAGGTGGTGCTCATGAACACGCCCACCAATCCCACGGGAACCGTCTTCCCCAAGCAGGTCGTGCAGGACATGGTGCGCTTCGTGGAGAGGCACGACCTGTGGCTGCTCTCCGACGAGGCATACGACGAGATCGTGTACGAGGGTGAGCACTTCAGCGCGGCCCCGTTCAACCCCGAGCGGGTAGCCAGCGTCTATACCCTCTCCAAGACCTACGCCATGTGCGGGTGGCGCGTGGGCTACGTGGCTGCCCCCCGGGAGCTATCCGAACTAATCAACAAGCTGATCGAGCCGGATGTCTCCTCGGCTTCTTCCATCTCCCAGAAGGCCGCGGAGGCCGCGCTGGCAGGGCCCCAGGATTGCGTGCGTGCCATGTGCGACTCCTATCGCGAGCGGCGCGACATGGCCATGCAAATCCTGGCCACTCACGACCTGCTCATCTCAAAGCCGCAGGGGGCGTTCTACATCCTGGTGGACATCACCCGGTCCGGCCTCGACTCCTACACCTTTGCCGAGAGGCTGGCCGTCGAGCACAAGGTGGCCGTGGCCCCGGGTGCAACCTTTGGGCCGGCGGGCGAGAAGTGGGTACGCGTGTCCCTGTGCACGGAGCGGAGTGCCCTGACGGAAGGGCTCAGACGCCTCTGCGAGGTGTTGTGCGATGGTTGACGGCCGGGTCGCCGACCGAAGATCGGAGATGACGATGCTCAAACGACCAACCCTTCGGGATGTGCTGAGCGCCAAGAAGGCTATCAGCCCCTATCTCTACCGCACGCCGCTCTACAGCTATCCCCTCCTCAACGAGGTGGTGGGCTGCGAGTTGTACGTGAAGCTGGAACGCCACCAGCCCATCGGTGCCTTCAAGGTGCGCGGTGGCATCAACCTCGTCTCGCGGCTCAGCGACGAGGAGAGGCGACGCGGCGTCGTCTGCGCTTCCGTCGGCAACACCGGCCAGTCGTTGGCCTATGCTGCCAGGCTGTTCGGGGTGCGATGCGTAATCGTCATGCCCGTGGGGGCCAATCCACTCAAAGAGGCCGCGATCCGGCAGTGGGGCGCCGAAGTCGTCTTCCATGGCAGCTACTGGAACGAGAGCGACCGCTACGCCGCGCAGTTGGCTGAGCAGCGCGGCTATCGTTACGTGCATGGTGGCAACGAGCCGCTCTTGATCGCTGGAGTGGCCACCGAGACCCTCGAGATCCTGGAGGATGAGCCGGACATCGAGATGATCCTGGTGCCTGCCGGCGGCGGGAGCGGAGCGTCGGGCGCATGCATCGTGGCGAAGTCTGTCGATCCTGCCATTCAGGTCTATGCGGTCCAGATGGAGCAGTCGCCGTCGCTCTACCGCTCCTGGAAGGCAGGCAGGCCCTCGGAGGCTCCGTGCCGTAGCTGGGCGGAGGGGATCAACAGCGGCATGCCAGACAGCCTGCCCGTGGAGATCCTTCGCGATCTGCTGGACGATTTTGTCCTGGTTGGCGAGGACGAGGCGTGGCAAGCTGTGTGGCTGTACCTGGAGAAGACCCGCAACCTGGTCGAAGGGGGTGGAGCAGCCACCCTGGCGGCGGCGATCAAGATCAAAGATCGGCTCCGGGGTCGCAAGGTGGCGATCGTCGCGAGCGGTGGCAATCCGGAGAAGGTCATCATGGAGAGAATCCAAGAGGCCCTCGCCGGCGGCCCGGCCGGGTTAGCCAAGCCCACCGCGTAGCCCGCGGACCCACGAGGCGAGGCGAGCCGTCGTGGGAGCAACCTTGCGCCGCTCCCACGACGGCGGCGGGCAGACGGGCGGCGGGGCGCGAGCCCCCGCCCAGCGCGAATCAGACGCCGCTTTCCGGCATCTTCGCCGACTTCCTCATCGAGGACCTGATCGCCTTCAGCATGGGTGGGCCGAGCAGCACGAGCAGGGCCGCGATCAGCAGCGCTATGGTGATCGGCCTAGTGAAGAAGATGGACGGGTTGCCAGCGGAGAGCGTCAGCGCCCGGCGGAAGTTCTGCTCCATCATGTCCCCGAGCACCAGCGCCAACAGGCAGGGCGCGAGGGGATAGCTGTGCATCCGCATGAAGTAGCCGACGATCCCGAAGCCCAGCATCAGCCCCACGTCGAAGACCGACAGCCGCAGGCCGTACACCCCGAGCACGCAGAAGGCGATCACCATGGAGTAGAGCAGCGCCCCAGGTAGGTCCAGCAGCTTCGCGAAGATGTTCACCAGAGGAAGGTTCAGGATCAAGAGGATGGCGTTGCCCACATACATGCTGGCGAAGAGCCCCCAGACGAACTCGGGGTTCTTCTCGAACAGCAGCGGACCCGGCTGCAGCCCGTACACCATGAAGGCGCCCAGCAGCAGCGCCGTGATGCTGCTGGTCGGGATCCCCAGCGTCATCAACGGCACCAGCGCCGCCTGGTGGGCAGCGTTGTTGGCCGTTTCGGGGGCTGCCACCCCTTCGATCGCTCCGTGCCCGAAGCGCTCCGGATGCTTGGAGAGCTTCTTCTCTATGGCGTAGGACATGAAGGAGGACGTCGTCCCGCCTGCCCCGGGCAGTGCCCCGATGGCGAAGCCCAGCAGCGTGCCCCGGACGTAGGGCATGAGCGAGGCCTTTAACTCGGGCCAGGTTATCCAGTACTGGCCCTTCACCTGCAGCCTCTCCTGCTTCACCTGCTTGAACGTTCCCGCAGCGATCAGCACCTCGGAGATGGCGAAGAGGCCGATGGCCACGACGATGAAGTTGATCCCCTCCAGCAGCTCGGGCATGCCGAAGACGAAGCGCTGGGCGCCAGCCTGGATGTCCAGCCCCACCATCGAGAGCAGCAGGCCGAAGAGGGTGGAGATGAGCCCCTTCAGCGCCGAGCCGCTCGCCAGCCCAGAGACCATCGATAGCGCCAGCAGCATGAGTGCGAAGTACTCGGGCGGGGCAAAGCGGATCGCGAAGGCCGCCACCGCGGGGGATATCAGCATCAGCGCCACGGTGGCCACGGTTCCGCCGAAGAAGGAGCCGATGGCGGCGGTGGCCAGGGCGCTCTTGGCGCGCCCCTGCTTCGCCATCTGGTAGCCGTCCAGGCAGGTGACGGTGGCTGAGGCCTCCCCTGGGGTGTTGATCAGTACGGAGGTGGTCGATCCCCCGTAGGTGGCGCCGTAGTACATGCCACACAGCATGATGATCGCCGTGGTCGGGTTCATGTCGTAGGTGAGGGGTAGCAGGACGGCGATCGCCGTGATTGGTCCCAGGCCCGGCATGACGCCGATGACCGTCCCCAGGAGCGCCCCGACGAAGCAGTAGAAGAGGTTCTCCGGCTGGAGTGCTACCCCGAAGCCCAGGGACAGGTGCGAGATGAACTCTTCCATATCAGTCCTTTCCCCCTACCAACCCAAGAGCCCTTTGGGTAGCATCACGTCCAGGACGTTCACGAAGATCAGGTAGATGCCGACGCTGAAACCCACCCCGCTCAGCAGGTTGCGCAGCCAGTGCTTCGCCTCGAACATGGCCGTCTCGTAGATGCAGAGCAGGGCGGTGGCCAGGATGTAGCCGAGCGGCTCCAGGGCGAAGACGTAGGCTGCGATGCCCAGCAGTACCAGGAACTGGGTCCTGCGGTCCTCCCTCTCCACCCCCTCGGGTAGCTCCCCCGAACCGGCCTCGGCCTCCTTGACCCGCGTGGTCCGGATGAACAGCGCCACGGAGGCCAGCAGCATACAGACGGTGAGGCCGATGGGGAACACCTCGGGGCCAACCGTCTGCCGGATGGCGGTCTTCTCCATCGTGATCGCTAGATAGAGGGCCCAGGAGGAGAAGAAGAACAGGCCGATGGACAGACCTCGGTCGAAGCTCATTGTCGCCCCCATAAGGGCCGCCAGCCTTTCCCCGCCGATCCGCCGTGGCGTCCGCCATCCCGAGCCAGTCCGTCGTGCTGAGCGATAGCGAGGGATCACCTCTCGCCGCGTGGAGATGCTTCGCTTCGCTCAGCACGACGACTGTCACGATGACCCCGGCGGGGCGCAAGCTGACGGCCGATAGCTAGCTGTTACTTCTTCAGACCCAGCTCGGCCGCCACCTTGTCGATCAGGGCGGCCTTCTCGTCCATGGTCTTGGCGACGTCCGTGACCGAGAAGGCGTCACCCCAGCGGTACTTCTCCATCATCTCCTTCCAGGTCGCCGTCTTCACCATCTTGGCCATGGTGTCCTGCCAGTACTGGACGGCGTAGTCGGGCATGCCGGGGCCGCCGTTCAAGAAGCGGAAGTTGGACCACTCCAGGTCCACCCCTGCCTCCTTGAAGGTGGGAACGTCGGAGAGGATGCCGCTGAGCCGCTTGCTGCCGCTCACGGCCAGTGCTCGAATCTTCTTCGCCTCGATCAGCCCCATCACGTCGTCGATGGAGGTGATCTCGGCCTTGGCGGTGCCCTCCAGCAGGACGGTGCTCGCTTCGGTGCCGCCAGAGTAGGCGGCGTAGTTGATCTTCTTCAGATCGGCACCATAGGTGAAGGCCAGGGCGCCGTAGGCGATGCGGTCGTCAGACTGGCCGCCGCACAGCGGGGTCTGATCCGGCTTCTCCTTCAGGTCCTTCAGGAGGTCGGTCAGCTTCTGGTAGGGGGAGTCGGCCCTCACCAGGATGCCGTAGTCCGTGGAGATCATCATCGCGATGGGGGTGATGTCCTTGTGGCCGTAGGGCGAGGCGCCGCTTGCCTTGTTCAGGAACGTCGTGATCGACCCCACGGCTATCATGTTGGGATCGTTCTTGTGGCGCTGGACGATGGTGGCCATGCCCTCCGGCGGGCCGCTGGCGTTCTCGACCGGCAGCGCCACGTTGATCAGCTTCTCCTTCTCGAGGGTCAGCGCGATGGCACGAGCGGTGGTGTCGAAGCCGCTGCCGGGCTTGGACGGGGCTATGAATGTGACGGTCTTGGTCGGGTAGTCGACCTTCTGGGCCGGCTGCGCCGCCGCCTTGGTCGGCTCCGCCGCGGCCGGCTTCGCGGACTGGTCTGCAGGCTTGGCGGGGGCCGCGGGTTGGCTGCTGCAGGCAACCAGCGACAGCGACAAGATCAGCATCGCGCCGAGGATTACCAGGAAACCTGATCGCTTTGCCACTGGAACCTCCGTGTCGTTTACTGTCTGGAGTTGCGGTGGGCGTTCGACCGATGGAGCCTTGCTCGTGCCCTGCGGCCAGCGCATCGAGGCTGCCTGCGGCTGCCGTGGTCTCGACCGCGCAAGTCCAGCTACCGATAGCGATGGATGGCTTGGGTCGCGATGTGTAGACCTTCCAACTGATTCCTGCCAGCCCGTGTGCGTTGCCTCCTCCGTCGCACCTCCTTTCACCCGATCTTCTCTTGAGCCTTGGGGGCCGGCTTCAGATCGGTCCGTTTGCCTGCCCTCACCATGCAGCTATCCAGTCGATGGGGCACCACCTCCTGCACCCGCTTCGCGATCGCGATCAACGCGTCCAGGTCTACCCCCGTTTCGATCCCCATCTCGGTCAGCATGTTCACCAGATCCTCGGTGGCCACGTTTCCCGTTGCCCCGGGGGCGTAGGGGCAGCCGCCCAAGCCGCCGATGGAGGACTCGAAGCTGGTAATCCCCGCCTGCATGGCGGCCAGGATGTTCGCAAGCGCCATGTCCCGCGTGTTGTGCATGTGCAGGTTCCACTGGATGTCGGGAAACCTGTCCAGCATGTAGGCGGCCACGTCGTAGACCTGCCGGGGGTTCGCCACCCCGATGGTGTCGGAGAGCCCCATCTCCTTGAAGCCCATCTCCACGTAGCGCCGGGCGATCCGCTCTATCCGCTCGATTGGCACCTCCCCCTCGAACGGGCAGCCGAAGGTGCAGGCCATCCCCCCCACCGGCTCCACCCCGGCCTCCATGGCCACGGCCACCATCGCCTCGAACCCCCGCAACGATTCCTCGATGGAGCAGTTGGCGTTGGAGCGGTTGTGGGACTCGGTGACGGACATCATGAAGTTCATCCTCTTCGGCTTGTAGGGGAGGGCCCGCTGGAGCCCCTTCATGTTGGGGACCAGCACCCGGAACTCCACCCCCTCCGGCCGGTCGATCCTCGCCATCACCTCCTCCGCGTCCGCCAGTTGCGGCACCGCCTTGGGATGGACGAAGGAGGTGGCCTGGATGTCCTTCAGCCCGCTCCGCGCCAGGGCGTTCACGATCTCGATCTTCGTCTCGGTGAGGATCCACTGCCGCTCGGCCTGGAAGCCGTCCCTCGGGCCGACCTCCACTATCTTCGCTCTGCTGGGTAGCCGCATCGCACGCTCCTCCTGAAGGTTCTCGGTTCTCCGTGCTGGGTCTTGAGTGCCGAGTGCTGAGTGCTTGGTTGCGATCTTTCCTGAACCACTCGAGACTCAGGACGCAGGGCCTCTCGCCCCGTCCACGCGTCCCTAGATCACGCCCTCCGCCCGGAGGGAATCCACCTCCGCGGGGTCGAGGCCAAGCTCCCCGCACAGGATCTCCTCGTTGTGCTCCCCGATCGTCGCGGGGCCTGGGAAGCGGATGGCCCCCGGCGTGGACGAGAACTTGGGAACGAGGCCGGGCAGCGTCACCTTGCCCAGGACCGGGTGCTCCACCTCCACCAGGTCCTCTCGCGCCCGGTACTGGGGATCCTGGTAGATATCCGCGATGCTGTATATGGGGCACACCGGCACCCCGTTCTCGTCCAGGATCCTGAATGCCTCTTCCGCCGTGTGGCGCGAGAACCACTCTTGGACGATGTCGTAGATGGCGTACCGGTTCTCGGACCGGTGCGGGTTGGTGTCGAAGCGCGGATCGCTCAGCAGGTCGGTGCGGCCCATCACCTCGGCCAGGCGGACGAAGGTGCGCTGCGTGCTGGTGACCATCACCACCCACCTGCCGTCTTTGCACTGGAAGGTGCCGCTCGGGGCGGCCCCCTGCCCGACGTGGCCGCCCCGCTCCTTGACCTTTCCCGTGAGGCCGTATTCCACCACCACCGGCTCCAGCATCCGGAAGGCGGACTCGAAGAGTGCGATGTCGGCGTACTGTCCCTCGGGGGTGTCGTGGACCTTGAGGTGGTAGAGGGCCATCACCGCGGCCAGCGCACCGAAGGTGCCGGTCATGTAGTCCACGAGGGCGATAGGGGGGCTGATGGGGGCGCGATCCGGGTAGCCCTGGAGGTAGGTGAGGCCGCTGAAAGCCGCCGCCGGTGTGCCGAATCCGGCCTTGCTCGAGTACGGCCCCGTCTGACCGTAGCCAGAGATGCGCACCATGATGATCTTCGGGTTGACCTGCTTCAGCACGTCGTAGCCGAGCCCCCAGTTCTCCAGGGTGCCGGGCCGGAAGTTCTCCACCACGACGTCGGCAGTTGCCACCAGGCGCTTCAGGATCTCCTTGCCCTTCTCCGTGCGGATGTCCAGGCTCAGGGATCGCTTGTTCCGGGCGAGGCTGCACCAGGGACCCGGCACCCCCTCGACGATGGGGCCCATGCCGCGATTGGCGTCGCCGACCTTGGGCAGCTCCACCTTGATGACGTCGGCCCCGAAGTCGGCCAACAAGCTGGCGGCGAAGGGCCCGGCGAACATCGTCGCCAGGTCGATGACCCTGACGCCGACCAGCGGCCCCTGGAACGGCCTATGGTTCCTCGTAGCTGCTCCTTTCATCCACAGTTCCTCCTGTCGGCCAGCCCCATCCGTTGCGGCTGGCGCCGGTGATTGGACGCGCAAGGGCCCCGAGAAGCGCGGTGCTACACTCGGCTGCACAGTCTGGCCACCTCGACGGCAGCCCGTCGAACCTCCACGGAGAGGTGCTCGATCTTCTCGTCGGTCATCCGATTGGCGGGGCCGGTGAGGGCCAACGCGGCGATGGTACCCCTGCCGGTCTTGGAGACCGGGGCCGCGATGGAGACGACGCCACTCTCCCGCTCCCCCCAGCTAACCGCGAACCCCTGCCGGCGGACCTCCTCCAGCTTCGCCAGCAGTGCCTCCTTGCTGTAGGGCTTGCCGCTGGCCAGGCGCATCTCCCCCAGCGTGTCCAGGAAGCGTCGCAGCTCGTCCTCCGGCATCGCCAGCATCAGGACCCGGCTAGCGGCGCCAACGTGCAGGGGCAGGCGCTGGCCGACCTGGAGGATGTAGCCGAGGGAGTGGCGGCTCTGGACCCGCTGGATCACCACCCTGTCGAAGCCCTGCCGCACCTGCAGCGACACGGTCTCGTCTGAGAGGAGGGCAAGCTCCTCCAGCACCGGGAGCGCGGCCCTGGCCAGGCTGTTCCCCGAGAGGAACGCCCCCGCGAGCGGAACCACGCCCGGGCCGAGGTGGTAGAGCAGACGCTCCTTCTGGACGAACCCGCGGCGCTCCAGGACCGAGAGCAGACGTTGGGTGGTGGCCTTGGGGATCTCGGTGGCACGGGACAGCTCGCTCAGGCCCAGCGGCTGGCCGGCCTTCTCCAGGGCAACCAGGATATCCAGCGTGCGCTCGACCGAGCGCACGGAGTTCGAGGATTGGTGGGGTGTAGAGCGGATCACCGTACCACCTGATGGAACATCATCCTGCATGCTGAGACTACCACCAGGATGCCGCATTGTCAATACGTTCGGATCGGTGGCCTGCCAAACCTCCACATACTTAACCAGGCGATATTGGCCGCTGAGTCGAGACGCCGGCGCTGGTTTCGCTGCCCCACGGCCTAGTGGCAGCGGCCGACCAGGCGCTGTACCAGGCGAAGGCGGGTGGCCGCGCCCGCTACGCGCGCGCGCTTCGTGGCTGACGCGGCCTAGCCACCCCGGCGAGATGACGGGCACGTTGCCCCAAGGCCCCGAGAAAAACGTTGACAGAACGAACCGCCCTGTGATAGAGTGGCCAACAACCCACAGCCGAATACACGAAGCGTTGATGGGGAGTAGTAGAGAAGCGCCGAAGCCCAGAGAGCTGGGGTAAGGTGAAAGCCCAGTGCAGAGGTGCCTCTCGAACTCGCCCCGGAGCAGCCAGGGCGAACGGGCGGGCAAAGGGGGCCGCGCGCCAGTAGTCCTGTGTCAGGCCACGGAGCTGTTATACTCCGTAGAGTGGATGCGCTTTCAGGCTCGCATCAACTAGGGTGGTACCGCGAGACACTACAGTCTCGTCCCTCAGGGGACGGGGCTTTTTCTTATCCACCCGTAGCCCGAGCGAGCCGGTTCGCATCAACTGGGGTGGTACCGCGGGGTGGAATCCCGTCCCTTCGGGGGCGGGGTTTTTGTTTCTCCGGAAAGCCGTACGCTGGTAGTTGGAAGGGGGTATCTGTCCACCATGAAGCTCAACGGGGCCCGAATCGTCGCGCAGAGCCTTGTGGAAGAAGGGGTGAAGGTGGTATTCGGCATGCCGGGCGGTGCCATCACGCCCTTCTACGATGTTCTTCCAGAGTTCCCCATCCACCACGTACTGGTACGTCACGAGCAGGGGGCCAGCCACATGGCCGACGGCTACGGTCGCGCATCCGAGGACGTGGGGGTCTGCTGCGCTACCTCCGGCCCGGGCGCCCTCAACCTGGTGCCCGGCATCGCCACGGCCTACCTCGACTCCACTCCGATGGTGGCCATCACCGCCAACGTCCCCACCTCCCTGATCGGGAAGGACGTCTTCCAGGAGTGCGACATCACCGGCATTACCCTGCCCATCACCAAGCACAACTACCTGGTGGAGCGGGTGGAGGATCTGGCCAAGGTGATGAAGGAGGCGTTCTACCTGGCCCGTACCGGCCGGCCCGGCCCGGTCCTGGTGGACGTGCCCAAGGACGTCCTGCTGGCGGAGACCGAGTTCGTCTATCCCAAGACCGTCCATCTGCCAGGCTACAACCCCACTAAGCACGGCAACACGGCCCAGATCAGGAAGGCCGCGGCGCTGATCAAGGATGCCGAACGCCCGGTGATCATCGCCGGCCAGGGCGTGATCATCTCCAGGGCTGAGAAGGAGCTGCTGAAGCTGGCGGAGACCACCGGCATTCCGGTGATCACCACCCTGCTGGGGATCGGGGGCTTCCCGGAGTCCCACCGCCTCTCCTTCGGCCTGCTGGGGCTGCACGGAATGGCCTACGCCAACTACGCGGTGCACGACTGCGACCTGATCGTCGCCATAGGGATGCGCTTCGACGATCGGGTCACCGGCAAGGTGGAGGAGTTCGCTCCAAACGCGAAGGTGATCCACATCGACATCGATCCCGCGGAGATCGGCAAGAACGTGCGCGTCACCGTGCCGATCGTGGGCGACGTCAAGCTGGTGCTGGAGCGGCTGAACCAGGAAATCGTGCCGGCCAGCCACGAGGAGTGGGTCGTCCAGATCGCCGCGTGGCGGGAGAAGCACCCGGCCACCGAGGTGCGGGAGTCGGACACCTTGCTGCCCCAGTTTCCCATCAAGACCCTCTATCATGCGACGGAGGGGAAGGCGATCATCGTGTCCGACGTGGGCCAGCACCAGATGTGGGCGGCCCAGCTCTACTGGTACGACGAGCCGAGGACCTTCATCACCTCCGGTGGCATGGGTACCATGGGCTTCTCCCTCCCTGCCAGCATCGGCGTCAAGCTGGCCCGGCCCGACAAGGAGGTGTGGGTGGTCGTGGGGGACGGCAGCCTGCAGATGAACATGCAGGAGCTGGCCACCGCGGTCCAGGAGGGTGTGGACATAAAGATCTGCCTGATCAACAACTTCTGCCTGGGAATGGTTCGCCAGCTCCAGGACCTCTTCTACGACAAGAACTACGTGGCCACTCCCCTCTCGGGGCCCGACTGGGTTAAGCTCGCGGAGGCGTACGGCATCCCCGGCCTGCGAGCCACCAGGCCGGAGGAAGTCTTGCCGGCCATCGAGCGGGCGAGGGCGATCCAGGGGCCGGTGCTGGTCGAGTTCCAGGTGGAGGTCGCGGAGAACGTCTATCCCATGGTGAAGCCGGGACGATCGCTGGGGGAGGTGATGGTGGGATGAAGCACACTCTGGTGGCGTTGATGGAGGACCGTCCGGGCGTCCTGACCCGCGTGGTCAGCCTGTTCCGCCGGCGCAACTTCAACATCGAGAGCATCAGCGTCGGCCACACTGAGATCCCCGACATCTCCAGGATGACCCTGGTGGTGGACGGCTCCAACACGGTGGTGGAGCAGGTCACGAAGCAGCTCTACAAGCTGATCAACGTCCGAAAGGTCAGCGACGTGACGCAGGACCCGACGGTGGATCGGGAGTTGGCGCTGATCAAGGTCGCCGCCAAGCCCTCCACCCGGTCGGAGATCATGCAGATCGTGGACGTCTTCCGGGCCAAGGTGGTGGACGTGAGTCCCGGCGCCCTGATCGTCGAGGCGACGGGCCAGGAGGACAAGATCGACGGTCTGGTGGCGATGCTGCGTGGCTACGGGATCAAGGAGATGGTCCGGACGGGCAAGGTGTCCATGGTGCGGGGCGGCGGCGCCACCCGGGAGACGAGCGGGGCGCCGGCATCCAACGGGACTACTCCCGCGGTGTCCCCCAACTGATGCAGTGCCGAGGGCTGAGTGCCGAGCGCCGAATGCTGGGTGTGGAGCGCTGGCTTCTAGGTTCTGGGCGCTGAGCGATACTCTCTCAGTCCTCGAACCAGCGGGTGCTGATAGCTAAACAGGAGGAGAATGCAGGGAATGCCAAGGATCTACTACGACTCCGATGCTGATTTGGGTTTGCTTGCGGGCAAGATCATCGCGGTGATTGGCTACGGGAGCCAGGGCCACGCCCACGCGCTGAATCTGAAGGAGAGCGGGTGCAACGTGGTGGTGGGGCTGTACGAGGGTAGCCCCTCCTGGAAGAAGGCCGAGGCCGAGGGCCTCAAGGTGATGACGGTCGCCCAGGCGGCCGAGGCCGCGGACGTCATCATGGTCGTCGTGCCCGACCAGACCCAGAAGAAGCTGTACGAAGAGTCCATCCGGCCGTACCTGAAGCCGGGCAACACCCTGATGTTCGCCCACGGGTTCAACATCCACTTCAACCAGATCGTGCCGCCGGACTTCGTGGACGTCAGCATGATCGCACCCAAGGCTCCCGGCCACATCATGCGGGAGCTGTACGTGGAAGGTGCCGGGGTTCCCGCCCTCATCGCCGTCTACCAGGACGCCTCGGGCAAGGCCCATCAGAACGCGCTGGCCTACGCCAAGGGGGTCGGCTCGACCCGGGCGGGGGTGCTGGAGACCACCTTCCGGGAGGAGACGGAGACCGACCTCTTCGGCGAGCAGGCGGTGCTGTGCGGCGGCGTGACGGCCCTGATCAAGGCGGGCTTCGACACCCTGGTGGAGGCCGGGTACGCGCCCGAGTCGGCCTACTTCGAGTGCCTGCACGAGCTGAAGCTGATCGTCGACCTGATCTACAGGGGCGGCTTCAGCCTGATGCGCTACTCCGTCAGCGACACCGCCGAGATGGGCGACTACACGGCGGGCCCGAAGGTGATCGACGAGCACGTGCGGGAGAACATGCGGAAGATCCTGAAGGACGTTCAGGATGGCACCTGGGCCAGCATGTGGATCCAGGAGAACAACGCCGGCGGCAGGGCGAACTTCCTGGCCATGCGGCGACGCGAGAGCGAGCACCCCATCGAGGTGGTCGGCAAGGAGCTGCGCTCCATGATGACCTGGTTGAGCAAGAAGTAATACGTCGGTCCCGAGTCCTGGGTCCTGAGTCCCGAAACGGGCTTCTCAGGACTCAGCACTCGGGGCTTTTGCGCGCGGGAGGCACCACCATGGAGGATCACGTATACATCTTTGACACTACCCTGCGGGATGGGGAGCAATCACCTGGTGCTTCGCTTACCTCGGACGAGAAGCTGGAGATCGCCAGACAGCTCGCCTGGCTGGGCGTGGACATCATCGAGGCCGGTTTCCCGATCGCCTCGCCGGACGACTTCGAGGCCGTCCGAAGGATCGCGAGGGATCTGCGGGGGGTCGTGGTGTGTGGCCTCGCGCGGGCGGTTCCAGAGGACATCGACAGGTGCTGGGAGGCCGTAAGGGAGGCCGAGTCCCCGCGGATCCACACCTTCATGTCCACCTCCGACATCCACCTGGTGCATCAGTTCCGCAAGAGCCGGGAGGAGGCGCTGGAGACCATCGACGCCATGGTGAGGCGGGCGAAGGGCTACTGCATGGATGTCGAGTTCTCCCCCATGGATGCCAGCCGCACCGATCCCGAGTTCGTCTACAAGGCGCTGGAGGTGGCTATCGACGCCGGGGCCACCACCGTCAACGTGCCCGATACGGTCGGCTACGCCCTGCCCGACGAGTTCGCGGGCCTCATCCGCGGCATCTACCAGAACGTTCCCAACATCGACCGAGCCGTCGTCTCGGTCCACTGCCACAACGACCTGGGGCTGGCCACGGCCAACAGCCTGGCCGCGGTCCTGGCGGGCGCCCGACAGATCGAGTGCACCATCAACGGCATCGGGGAGAGGGCCGGTAATGCCTCCCTGGAGGAGGTGGTGATGGCGCTTCACACCCGCAAGGACCTCTACAAGGTCGGCACTCGCATCAACACCACTCAGATCTACAAGACCAGCCGAATGGTGAGCAGCTACACCGGCATCACCGTCCAGCCCAACAAGGCGATCGTGGGGAGCAACGCCTTCGCCCACGAGTCGGGCATCCACCAGGACGGCGTCCTGAAGGAGCGGCGGACCTACGAGATCATGGACGCTCAGTCCATCGGCTTGGCCAAGAGTTCGCTGGTGATGGGCAAGCACTCCGGCCGCCACGCGCTGCGGGTTCGGCTGGAGGAGTTGGGCTACAAGCTCACCCCCGAGGAGCTGAACAAGGCGTTTGCCCGGTTCAAGGAGGTCGCCGACAAGAAGAAGGAGGTCTCCGATCGAGACCTGGAGGCGATCGTCGCCGACGAGATCAAGCCGGTGCCGGAGTTCTTCAAGGTGAGACTGGTTCAGGTCTCCTGCGGCAACGGCCTGGTGCCGACGGCGACCGCGGAGCTTTCGAAGCCCGACGGGAAGGTCGAGAGGGCTGTGGCCCTCGGTAGCGGGCCCGTCGACGCCGCCTACAAGGCGATCGACATGATCACCAAGCTGCCGGTGCGGCTGTTGGAGTACACGGTCCATGGCGTGACCGGGGGCATCGACGCGCTGGGCGAGGTGACCTTGCGGATCCAGGACGACGGGAAGACCTTCGTGGGCCACGGCGCCGACACCGACATCGTGGTGGCCTCGGTCAAGGCATACGTGACGGCCCTGAACAAGGTGGTAGCTAACCGGCCGGCCCTGGCCGGGGACGGCGCGGCCGAGGGTGCGGCTGGCGGTCAGCCGGAGCAGCCGAGGCGGAGCAGGTCCTCCAAGACCCCCGGCTTCGGCGCCACGCCTCCGGTGGGCAGCGCCCTCTGGAAGCAGTCGTAGAGACCCAGGACTGAGGTTCGAGTGCTCAGCCCTCAATCCTCAGCATCTAAGCAGGTATCTCTAGATAGGGTACACGTTTCCCGTCAGAGAAGTCGACATGAATTAGAGATACCTGCTTAGAACCCGATAGGGAGGTAACATGCCTCAGACGGTTGCGGAGAAGATCCTGGCTGCCCACAGCGGGCGGAAGGAGGTGCGGGCAGGCGACTTTCTCAGCGTGAAGGTCGACCTGGCCATGGCGAACGACATCACCACTCCGCCGGCGATAGCGGAGTTCAAACGGCTGGAAGTGGATCGGGTGTGGGACGCGGACAGGATAGTCCTGGTGATGGACCACTTCTGCCCCGCGAAGGACATCGCGGCCGCCACCAACGCCAAGACTTCGCGGGAGTTCGCCCGTGCCCAGGGGATCAAGCACTTCTACGAAGGCGGCCCGGCGGGCATCGAGCACGCCCTCCTGCCGGAGCAGGGACTGGTGGGTCCCGGCGAAGTGGTGATCGGTGCCGACTCCCACACCTGCACGTACGGCGCCGTGGGCTGCTTCTCCTGCGGCGTGGGCCACACCGACATGGGCGTCTCCTGGGCTACAGGCGAGGTGTGGATGAAGGTCCCCCACAGCCTCAAGATCGTGCTCAAGGGGCGCCGGGCGCCCTGGGTCGTGGGGAAGGATGTCATCCTCCACATCATCGGCCGGATTGGGGTAGAGGGGGCCAACTACCTGGCCATGGAGTACCACGGCGACGGGGTGGCCGACCTCACCATGGAGGACCGCTTCACCATGGCCAACATGACCACCGAGGCTCAGGGCAAGGCGGGGCTGTTCCCCGTCGACGCCCGCACTCGGGAGTTCCTGGCCGGGCGCTCCCATCGCCCCTACACCGTCCACGAGGCGGATGCCGGTGCCAGCTACGTGGACACCATCGAGGTGGACTTGGGCCGGTTGGAGCCGGTGGTGGCCGCGCCCTTCCTCCCCTCCAACGTCAAGCCTGTCCGGGAGGTCTCCGGCACCGCCATCGATCAGGCATTCATCGGCGCTTGCACCAACGGCTGGCTGTCCGACTTGCGGATCGCGGCGAGCATCATGAAGGGCAAGAGGGTCCATCCGGAGATCCGCTGCATGGTCATTCCTGCCACCCCCACCATCTATCGGGCCGCGCTGAAGGAGGGGATCATCGACACCCTCGTGGAGGCCGGCTGCACGGTCGGATCTCCCACCTGCGGCCCATGCATGGGCGGGCACCAGGGGGTGCTCGCGGCCGGAGAGCGGTGCGTGAGCACCAGCAACCGCAACTTCCGGGGCCGGATGGGGCATCCAGAATCGGAGGTGTTCCTGGCCAGCCCCGCCGTGGCCGCCGCTTCGGCGATCGTGGGCAGGATCGCCCATCCGGAGGATGTAGCATGAAGCTGATCGGTCGAGTCTGGAAGTACGGGCCCAACGTCGACACCGACGTGATCATCCCTGCCCGCTACCTGACGGAGTTCCGCCCGGCGGAGCTGGCCAAGCACTGCATGGAGGACCTGGACACCTCCTTCGCTATGGAGGTCCGGCCAGGCGACATCATCGTCGCGGGGCGAAGCTTCGGCATCGGCTCCTCTCGTGAGCACGCCCCCGTGGCGATCAAGGCCTCCGGCATCGCGGCGGTCGTCGCCCCATCCTTCGCGCGCATCTTCCACAGAAACTCCATCAACGTCGGCCTGCCGGTCGTGGAGTGCGATGGGATCGACGAGGACGTGGAGAAGGGTGACGAGGTGGAGGTCGATCTGAGCGAGGGCACGGTGCTCAATCGCCGCACGGGCAGGCTGTTCCGTGCCAGCCGCTACCCCGATTTCATGCTGGGGATCATCGAGGCCGGCGGTCTCGTCCCCTACACGCGTGAGAGGCTCCGGGCGTAGCGCGCCGTTCTCTAGAGTAGGGCGGCGGGGGATCCCCCGCCGCCCGGTCCCCAGACCGCGCCGGGCGGCGGCCGACGGGGACGCCGTGCTGGGTGACGGCGGCGGCCGACGGGGCGCGGCGACGGCCCCGGCTCCTACCTGACGAGGCGTTGCGGCGGAGCCTCGTTCAGCAGCAGCCAGTACAGCCCCAGTTGCTTCACCGCTTCCAGGAACTGGTCGAAATCCACGGGCTTCCGGATGTAGCTGTTGGCCCCCAGGCTGTAGCTCGCCACCAAGTCCCTCTCCTCGTTCGAGGAGGTCAGGACCACCACGGGAAGCAGTCTCGTTTTCTCGTTGGCACGCAGCCTCCGCAACACCTCCAGGCCGTCTATCTTGGGAAGCTTCAGGTCGAGCAGGATGACCTGCGGCGAGCGAGGCCTGCTGGTGGCGTAGTCGCCGGTGCCGAACAGGTAGTCCAGCGCCTCCACCCCATCCCGAACCGTCACTACTTCGTTCACGATGTTGCTCTTTCTGAAGGCTCGCAGTGTCAGGACGACGTCGTCGGGATTGTCCTCCACCAGGAGAATGACCTTGTCGTGCATCTCACTTCTCTCGATCGATCTCTGGCTGCGACGTTCCATACCTGGGGCAGGCGCGACCGTGAGGCCGAACTCGCCCGCCTCGCGTCCTAGCTCGCGTCACGCGTGCCCGCCGCCCAGGCTGTGGCCTCGCATCGACGGTGTAGTGTGGGGTCTTGTCCCCCTGTAGGGGCTACAGGGTGAAGTAGAACTCGGCCCCCTTCTCCACCTCTCCCCTAGCCCAGATTCGCCCCCCGTGTCTGTGGACTATCCGCTGCACCGTGGCCAAACCGATGCCTGTGCCGGGAAACTCCGTTTGGGCGTGGAGTCGCTGGAATGCCCCGAACAGCTTGTCGGCGTAGGCCATGTCGAAGCCTGCGCCGTCGTCGCTCACGAAGTAGACCTTCTCTCCGCCCTCCTCGGCCACTCCGAACTCGATCCTCGCCGTTGGGTGCTTGCTGGTGAACTTCCAGGCGTTCTCCATCAGATTCTCCAGCACCACCCGAAGAAGTCGAGCGTCCCCGTGGGCTACCACGCCCGGCTGGATGATGAAAGCGACCTGGCGTTCTGGCTGCGTCCGGCGCAGTTCCGCTGCGATCGCTTCCGCCTGGGCACTGAGGTTCACATCCTCACGATGCATCTCGCTTCGGGTTACCCTGGCCAGGCTCAGCATGTCGTCGATGAGCTGATCCATGCGGTCGCTGGCTGATCTGATCCTCTGAAGGTAGTGCCTGCCCTGTTCGTCCAGGCGATCGTGGTAGTCATCCAACAGGGCCTGACTGAAACCGTCGATGGCTCTCAACGGTGCGCGCAGGTCGTGGGAGACCGAGTAGCTGAACGACTCCAGCTCGCGGTTGATGGCGTCCAGCTCCAGGGCTCGCCGGGTGAGGTCCCCGTTCAGCTTCCTGATCTCGTCTTCCGCCCGCTTGCGCTCGGTGATGTCCTCCTTCACGGCCAGGAAGTGGGTGATGTTGCCGTCTCCATCCCTGATGGGCGAGATGGACGCGTACTCCCAGTAAAGCTCGCCGTTCTTCTTCCGGTTGTGGAACTCCCCGCGCCACTCGCCTCCGGCGGTGATGGTGTCCCAGAGCCTCTTGTACTCCTCCGGCGGCGTCTCGCCGGACTTCAGGATCCTGGGGTTCTGCCCGAAAGCCTCTTCGGCCGTGTAGCCCGTCAGTTGGGTGAACCTGGGATTGACGTACTCGATGCTTCCCGTGGTGTCCGTGATGACCACGGTGGCCGGGCTTTGCTCCACCGCGCGCGACAGCTTGCGCAGTTGCTCCTCCGCCAGCTTTCGCTCGGTGACGTCGCGGGTCACACTCGAGTACCCACGCAGCCTCCCCTCGGCGTCGTGCAGCGCCGTGGTTACCGTATCGGCCCAGAACCGCGACCCATCCCTGCGCACCCTCCAGCCCTGCTTTTCGCAGCGACCCTCCTCCGCCGCGGCCGCCAGTTCGCGCTCCGGTCTCCCGGCCTCGATGTCCTCGACCGTGTAGAAGATCGACACCGGTTGGCCGAGGACCTCCTCCGCCAGATACCCATTGACGCGCTCCGCGCCGGTGCCCCAACTTGCCACCCGCCCCTGGGGATCCAGCATGAAGATGGCGTAGCCCTTGGCCCCATCTACCAGCAGGCGGTAGCGCTCCTCGCTTTCGCGCAGGGCCTCCTCGGCTCTCTTTCGCTCTGTGATGTCCTGGCCCTGAGCGATGGTGGCGAGGAGGGTCTTGCCGTCGCCCGCGTAGATGTTGGCGGAGTTCCAGAGGGCGAGGCGGACGTCGCCATCCTTGCGGAGGATGGGGATTTCGACGGACTCCCAGTACTCGCCGGAGAGAGTGCGCGCGATCTTGGCGAGGGACTCGCGGCGGCTGGTCTCTGGGAAGAGGATCTCGAGCTTCCGGCCGATGACCTCGTCGGCGGAGTGGCCAGTGAGCCGCTCGAAGGCGTGGTTGAAGCGAGTGATCTTGAAGTCTGGGTCCCAGACGATGATGGGGGCGTTGGCGTAGTTGAAGAGCTTCTCCAGGTAGTTGCGCGTCTCCCGCAGCCCCTCCTCGGCCAGTTGGCGCTCGGTGACGTCGCGACTGACCCCTTCGATGCCGACCAGGTCGCCGGAGGCGTCGTGGATGGGGACCGTGCTGACCTCCAGCCAGACCGGATGACCTTCCTTGTGGCGGTGACCTATCACCACGGTTTGGGACAGGAAGTCCCCGGCCAGCAGCCGCCGGAACATCGCTCTGTCGTCCTCTCGGACGGACCTTAGGGCCAACTCAGGATCCGCATACAGCTCCTCGGGGCTGAAGCCCAAGATCCGGGTCGAGGCAGGGCTGATGTAGCTGAACTGCGGCCTGGGCCTCAGATCGTACCGGAAGATGATGTCGGGCGCGTTCTCCGTCAACCGGCGGAAGCGTGCTTCGCTCTCGCGCAGCGCGCTCCTCGCCCGCCTCAGCTCGGAGCTTTCGACCAACTGCAGGCGGCCACTCTGCCGTATGATGGCGAACCGGTGGTGTCGGATGACATCCAGCACGTCGGAGGCCCGGCACCTTTCCAGCGAGTAGCTGCACAGGGCGATCATCGGCAGCTCGGCGAAGAGCCTGTCCATCTGCTCCTCGTAGGCGACGAACTCGTCCCAGCCCTCTCGCTCCAGCCAGAAGGTGTTCCCCGACAGCCTCAGGCCATCGTATCCCCGCCGTTGGGCCTGCCTGAGCTTCTCGATCCAGGCATCGAGGACCCTCTGAGGATCGAACCGCCCAGCCTGCAGATACCACTCGCTGTAGGAGACGATCTCGATCTGTCCCTGCTGCAGGTAGCGATCGAAGTCGGGTATCGCATCCTGCGCGGCGGCCGTGGCATCCGCCGCCGTCAAGGGCTCGGAGGTGATCCACATGCAGAACTCGTTGGCCTCCAACCCCGCCCGAAAGTAGGAGACCAGCAGGTCGGCCAGATCGTCCTTGGACTCGTAGAACTGGCAGAGATGGGTGCCCCAAGGGATGTGACCGATGCATGCGATGCCGCTTCGCCTAAGCTCGTTGTCCACGGCGGATGCCTCCGATCTCGAGACTCAGGTCGGTCGGCCTTGCAGATACCATGGAGCCGATCTAGAAGGGCTGAACAGGCATCTCCGGTGCAGGCCGACTTCCGGATGTGAAGCTCGCGCTCCATTGCGTCGCTCCGCAATTCCTTGGTCCGCCCCTACCAGTAGTGTTGGGGTCTCACAGAGAGTGCCGGAACAGGCCGTCGGTCACGACGTGGAGAGAGCCCCTTCTTGTTCCCAGCCGTTAGGTGCCACTCGATCCGCCTTCCCCTGAACCGGAAGGTAGACGCTGAAGGCTGTGCCAGTGCCCTGATGGCTCTCCAGATCGACGTAGCCCTTGTGGTCGTCCACGATCGCCTGGATGATGCTCAATCCGAGCCCCGACCCCTTTCGCTCGTCCGTTCGCTTGGTGGTGAAGAAG
Organism: Sphingomonadaceae bacterium; assembly: GCA_050261575.1. Taxonomy (GTDB): domain Bacteria; phylum Chloroflexota; class UBA6077; order UBA6077; family UBA6077; genus JBLNDL01. Next base: position 37,861 of record JBLNDL010000056.1, read on the forward strand.
GGATCGAAGACCCTATCGATGATCTCCTCGGGGATACCGGATCCAGTATCTTCCACCCGGATCATCGCGTACTCGCCTGGGGCTATGCGGTTGTAGCTGCCAAAGTACCTGTCCCGAACCACCTTCGCGGTCGTGATGGTGAGAACCCCGTTGTCGCCCATCGCCTCGCGGGCGTTGGAGATCAGGTTTGCGATCACTCGCAGCAGTTGAGCGGGGGCGCAGTTGATCGGAGGCAGATCGTTCGCAAGGCGGAGATCGACCGTCAGAGTGGCGGGACGATCCGGGGTTTGAGACACGGCCATGGCGACCAATTCGTTTAGATCCGTCGTCTCCTGGTGAAAGCGCCCCCGCCTCCCCAGGGTCAGGAGATCCTCGTTGATGGCTGCCATCTGCCGGATGTTGGTGAGGAGCGCGTCGCAGTACTTGATCGCGGGATGGTCGGAAGGCAGCAGCCTCCTGATGAGTTGGGGATACCCGAACAGGGGGGAAAGCAGGTTGGCGAAGTCGTGCGCTACCTGCCCCGCTATCCGTCCGGCCAGCTCCAGCCGCTGGGCGCGCTTGAGCTGCTCCTCCATCTGCTTCCGTTCCCTCCGGATCACCGCCTCCGCCAGCTCTCGCTGGATGGCCGGCACCAGGCGCGTCAGATTCTCCTTCATGATGTAGTCGTGAGCGCCCGCCTTCATGGCCTCGACCGCGACGTTCTCCCCGATCTTGCCCGAGACGATGATGAAGGGTATGTCGATCCCGCTCGCCTGCAGCTTGGCCAGAGCGGCCAGGCCGCCGAAGCGCGGCATCACATAGTCGGAGACGACGATATCCCATTCCTGCCGCCGAAGGGCGGCGGCCATGTCTTCGGGCGTTTCCACCCGTTCGAAGCTGGGCTCGTATCCGCCTCTGCGCAGTTCCAGCAGCAACAGCTCGGCGTCGTCTTCCGAGTCCTCCACGATCAGAATGCGCAGCGGGGTGCTCATCTCGCCTCCTCCAACGGTGCAGCCGAGTTGCTGGCTCTCCACCCAGGGGTCTCGAGCCTGCCGCCCTGGGCAAATGGAACTCCTGCTGCCCATCGGCGGCAGCACATTGTTCCGTGCTATCGATCGTGCCTCGGCGGCGCTAGCGCCAGCCGCAACATCTGTGGGGCCACGATGGCTCGTCGATTTGAGGCTCGGGCCGGGGGAAACGGTGGCACCGAGCTTACTTCCAGACGCAAGAATAGCCCTCCAGGGGAGCCAATGCAAGCACTCGATCTGCCTGGCGGGGCCGCTCTATTGCCACTTGGGGTTGCACAACCCACCGTAGGGGTGAGACAATTTCCCCAGCCTGACTCTTCCCCGATGCCCCAATCGATGTGGCGCATCCGGCTGATCCTGGTGGCGTAGGGCGGGCTTGCCCCCTCGCCGCCGTCGGGCGCCAGTACGTTCGGAGGCCGAGACGTGTTCGAGATCCTTCTGCTCCCCGGAGACTGCAGCGGGCCCGAGGTGGTGAACGAGGCCGTCAAGGTGCTGCGAGCTGTGGGTCAGCGCTACGGGTGCGAGTTTGCTTTCAAGACCAGACTGATCGGCGCCGCCGCCATCGACGCCCACGGGCTCCCGCTCCTGCCTGAGGTGGTGGAGGAGGCGCGGCGGTGCGATGCCGTGCTCCTCGGCGCCGTGGGCGACCCCAGGTACGACGATCCCCAGGCGAAGGTGCGCCCCGAGCAGGGGCTGCTCGCCATCCGCAAGGGGCTCGGCCTCTTCGCCAACCTGCGCCCCGTCAAGCTGCTGGGCCCCCTGGTGGGAGCCTCGCCTGTCAAACCGGAGGTGGTGAACGGCACCGACCTGCTGTTCGTTCGGGAGTTGACGGGCGGCCTCTACTTCGGTAGGCCCAGCGAGACCCGGCAAACCCCCGAGGGCCTGGTGGCGGTCGACACGATGGTGTACGCCGAGAAGGAGATCGAGCGGGTGCTGCGGGTGGCCTTCCACCTGGCCCGAGGGCGCAGGCGCAAGCTGACCTCCGTGGACAAGGCGAACGTCCTGGAGAACTCCCGCCTATGGAGGAGGGTGGCCGAGAGGGTGGCCAAGGAGTACCCGGACGTCACCCTGGAGCACGCCCTGGTGGACTCCTGCTCCATGGCGCTGATCAGGTCCCCTCGCGATTTCGACGTCCTTGTGACGGAGAACACCTTCGGCGATATCCTCACCGACGAGGCCTCGCAGATCGCAGGCTCCATCGGCATGCTGCCCTCCGCCAGCCTCGGTGAGGGCAAGCTTGGGCTGTACGAGCCGATCCACGGCTCCGCGCCGACCCTCGCCGGCAAGAACGTCATCAATCCCCTGGCCACGATCCTCAGCGCTGCCATGCTGCTGAGGCACTCGCTGGATATGCCCGAGGCGGCCGAGGCCGTGGAGAGGGCGGTGGAAGGGGCGGTCGCTGACGGCATCAGGACGAAGGATATCTGGGAGGAGGGCACCACCCTCGTCGGCACCTCGGAGATGGGGGACGCGGTTGCCAGACGGGTCCTCGGCGGTCGCCCCTGAGGACTGAGTGCTGAGCATCGATCCTCAGTACCCACTCCTCGGCTCTGACTCTTCTGTCAGCCGGTTCCCAATCTCCTCCCACCGGGCATTCAGCTCCGGCAGCCTGCCGGTCAGCTCCGTGTACTCTGCCAGGATGGGGGCCGACCTCTCGCGGTCGGAGAACAGCTCGGGGGAGGCCAGCAGCGCCTCTAGCTCCGCGATTCGCTCCTCGGCCGCGATGATCTCCCGCTCCACCGCCTGCAACTCGCGCTGCAGTTGCCGCGGGCTCACGCGGGCTCTCGGTTCAGAGCGCTGAGACCTCCGCGTCCCCGCATCCCCGCGTCCCCGCGTCTCCGCGTTCGCCCGCCCGGCCTCCGCCTCCTCCAGCGCCTTCTTCTCCCGGTAGTTCGTGTAGTTCCCCACGTACAAGGTGGCCCTCTCGTCCGCCAGCTCCACCACCTTGTTCGCCAGCTTGTCCACCAGGTAGCGGTCGTGCGAGGCCAGCACCACCGTGCCGGGGTACTCGGATAGCGCCTCCTCCAGCGCCTCCCGCGACCCCACGTCCAGGTGGTTGGTCGGCTCGTCCAGCAGCAGCACGTTCGATGGGCGCAGCAGCATCTTCGCCAGCGCCAGCCGGCTTCGCTCACCCCCGCTCAGCACGGCCACGGACTTGAAGACGTCGTCGCCGCTGAACAGGAAGCGCCCCAGCATCGTGCGCACGTCCTCCAGCGTCCAGTCCCGAGGCGCCTCCGCGTACAGCTCCTGCAGCACCGTGTTCGACCCAGTGAGGGACTCCGACTGATCCTGAGCGTAGTAGGCCCGCAGCACGTTCGCCCCCACGGACACGACGCCCTCCTCCGGTTTCTCCACCCCGGCCAGCAGCCTCAGCAGGGTCGACTTGCCCGCGCCGTTCGGCCCCACCAGCGCCACCCGGTCGCCCTTCTCCACCAGCAGCTCGCATCCCCGGAAGACCGACTTCCCATCGTAGCCTTTGCCCGCCCCCCTCAGCTCGAATACCTTCCGGCCGCTCGGCGTGGACCGCGGAAAGCGGAACTTGATCGTCCTTTCCGGCCCCGTCGGAGCCTCCACCCGCTCCATCTTCTCCAGCAGCTTCTCCCGGCTCTTCGTCTGGCTGGAGCGCCGCTTGTCCGCGTGGAACCTGTCGATGAACGCCTGCTGCCGCGCCAGGTACGCCTGCTGCCGCTTGAACGCCGCCTCCTGCTCCCGCTGCCGGCGAGCCTTCTCCCGAGCGTAGTAGCTGTAGTTGCCCGGGTACCCCTCCAGCCTGCCCCGCTGCAGCTCCAGCGTCCGGCAAGTCACCAGGTCCAGGAAGTAGCGGTCGTGGGAGACCACTACCACCGCGCCCTTGTACTGGCGCAGGTAGCCCTCCAGCCACTCCGTGGCCCGCAGGTCCAGGTGGTTGGTGGGTTCGTCCAGCAGCAGCAGATCGGGGCGCTGCAGCAGCAGCCGCGCCAGGGCGATGCGCATCTGCCAGCCCCCGCTGAAATGCTCCACCCGCTTCCGATAGTCCCCCATCGTGAAGCCGAGGCCGTGCAGCACCCGCCCGATCTCCGCCTCAAGCGTGTAGCCGCCCCGTCTCTCGAACTCGGCGTGCAGCTCCGCGTGCCGCTCCACCAGCTCCACCAGCTCCGCCGACTCGGGAGAGAGCCCGCCCATCCTCTCCACCAGCCGCCGCTGCTCCTCCTCCAGCCCGATCACGTCCGCAAAGAGGGAGAGCATCTCCTCGTAGAGGGTGCGACCGGGGGTGACGCCGGCGTTCTGGGGAAGGTAGGCGATGGTGGTTCCGGAGAGGCGGTGCACTCGACCCCCGTCGGGCTCGAGCTCCCCGGACAGAATGCGGAGAAGCGTGGACTTGCCGGCGCCGTTCGGCCCCACCAGGGCCACCCGCTCGCCCGGCCTCAACTCCAGGCTGACCCCATCGAGGACCGTATCGCCGCCGAAGTACTTCGAGATGTTGGTGGCTTGTAGCATCGGGCTCTATTGTACCAGGTAGGGCCGAATCGTTCGCCCTCACCCGGCTCCGCTACTTCCGCCCGCCAGTCTCGAAGTAGTCGAATGCGGCCTTGGCGACCCGAGCGATCGACTGTGCCGCCTCGTCGTAGTTGCCCAGGTCCGAGGTGAGCATCACCACCACGAAATCGTTGCGCGGCGTGTAGATGATGCCGGCGTCGTGCCGGTATCCGGGCAGCTCCCCGCTCTTGTGCGCCACCTTCGCCGTGGTGGGGAGGAGTGCGGGGAGCCACGCCACCTGCTGCTCCTGGCTCAGCAGCCTCACCGCTTCCCTGGTGGCTCGTTCGTTCAGGATCTTCCCGGTGGCCACCTTCTCCAGCAGGAGGCCCATCTCCTGCGCGGTGGTGGTGTTCTCGCCCGCTGGCCCCCCCCAGTCCCTCTGGGGCTGGCCGATCCGCAGCCGCGTCTTCTCCAGCCCGTTGGCCTGGAGGGTCAGGTTCACGTTGTCCACCCCCACCAGGTCCAGCAGCGCCAGCGCGGCCACGTTGTCGCTCACCTGGATCATCAGGTCCACCAACTCGTGGACCGGATACTCCTTGCCTATCTGGGCCTGGAGCACACCCGCGCCGTCCGACCAATGCTTGGGCTGGAGCTTGATGAGCGCGTTCATGTCCAGCATCCCCATGCTGTGCTGGCGCAGCAGCTCCACCAGAATGGGGACCTTGAAGAGGCTGGCCGAGGGGAAGACCAGGTTCTCGTCCACCATGGCGCTGGCGCCGTTGTTCAGGCTCCTCACGTAGATGCCCGCCGTGCCCACCGAGGGGGCGACCGCCTTGCCGATCGACTCGGCCAGACCGGCGTCCATCCAGCGCTCCGCGCCCCCCATGCTCGCCGATATCCGTGGGAATGGCGCCTCCGTGGCCACAGTCTTCTGGAATAGCTCCGCCCGCCGAACGCTCACCGCGTCCCAGGCCATCAGCGCCACTCGAGCGGCCACCACCAGCAGCACGCCGTGGGCGATCATCTGGACCAGGCGGGGCAAGGTCAACCGGCGGGTGCGGCCGACCTGCGACCTGCGCCCCGGCCTCGGCCGGACTCCCGCGAGCGCCACCTCGCCCCCCCGGGAGACCTCCAGGTGGGAGCGCTGCTCTCGCAGCTCGGGGCCCCGGCCCCGCCCGCGGATGGCAGAACCCCCTCGGGACGTGCCGCCGCCACGCACGGCGGACCTCCCGAAGGGGAGGCCCGCGCTCCGGCTGCCTCTCTCGCGGCTCGTCGATCGCTTCTCCAAGAGTGTGGATCCAAACGGTGGTGATGTGGTGAGGAGTACCTTCGCGGCGCTATGGTAGCGCCTGGGGCCCCCGGCGGCAAGTAGTGGTTGCCTCCCCCTGGTACGCCCCTTGCCCGCATGCCGGCCCTAGAAAGCGAAAGGGGGAGCGGGTGGCAACTCGAATGCTTGCCCTGTTGGCGGCCCTGGCCGGACTCCTGGCGTGGGCCGCGCTGCGCAGGCCGCCCTGCATGCCCGCGCCCGTGGCGGTGCTCCCTGCCAGCGCGCGGCGCGACCTGGAGCGGCGGGCCATCCGGTGGAGCGGGCACCTCCTCCATGCGATGGGGGCGGTCGAGTCGGCCCCGAGGGCGGAGATGGACGCCCTCCTGGCCCACCGGGTCGCCGGGGCCATCCTGGAGCGGCTCGCCGCCGACGTGGCCGAACTGCAGGTCTTGGTCATCGCGGGGGTGATCCACCTGGAGGGCGCCGTCGCCGGCCCCGCCGCGCGGGCCGAGGCGGAACGGATCGCCCGCGAGGTCAGCGGGGCACACGTGATCGCCGACGACCTGCGCGTGATCTGAGCCCGCACCGCTGCCGAAGACGCGGCGGTTAGGGGGACGGGGTGACGCGGGGACGGGGGGAGGCGTGTCACGCCTCCCCCCGCGACACCGTTTGGCGCCCTATATCCCGCTCCGGTACTCCCCCTCCAGCTTGCTCAGCGTGTACCCTGTCGCGTTCTGCAGCGCCGACTCGAAGGCCTCGCCCGCCGCCGTCCTCTCCAGGACCTGCAGCAGCGGCATCCCGCCGACCCTTCCGGACAGGTACTTCAACGCCAGGAACGAGGCCCCGTACGCCGCCTGGTAGCTCTCGGAGCTGCTGTTGAGGATCCCGTTCCAGTCGCTGTTCAGCGCCATCAACGTGGGAAGGGTGTTCCTCTCCTTGAAGGAAGACGCATAGGCCACCACGCTCTTCTCCGCGATGGTGCCCGGCACCCTGGAGTAGGCGATCCACTGCGCGAAGCCCTCCCTGTACCACTGCGGGCCCGCCTCACCGAACAGGTCGGACTCCATCACGTAGCCGTATTCGTGCAGCAGATTCGCCTTCGTGGTCTCCTCCCAGTCCTCCTGGCCGGAGCGATAGCTCAGGTTCATCAGGATCGCCCAGCCCCCGGTCCCCCTGTCGACCCCCCGCGCCACGGCGTTGGTGATCGCCACCCGGTCGATGTCGCTCGGCGACAGGTCGAGCCCCAGGATCTGGCTCATCCCGTTCGCCATCCGGTAGCCGTCGAAGTAGAGGTACACCGTCGTCGGCCGCCGAGGCCTCCACCCCCAGACCCTCGCCCACTCCGCTTCCACCTCCTGGAGGAAGGTCTTCACCATCACGCCTCGGCCGCCCGACTCGTCGTCCATCGCCTTCACGTCTGGCGAGTAGCTGCCGAGCGGCATCGGCGTGGGCGCAGGGGGCGCCGGGGTGGGCGCCGGCTGCGGCGCGGGCTGCTCGGCCACCGGCTGCGGCGCCGGCCCCACCGACGGCTGCTCCCACGGGAATAGCTCCCCGTTGGACCGGCTCTGCAACCCGAACGGACCCAGGATCCACGTCGTCGCCCCGTCGGTGAAGGTCGTCCACCGGTCGGCCTTCCTCCACACCATCAGGCCGCGCGTCGTCCGTTGGATCACGTCGCCGTTCGCGACACCGTGCTCGTCCTCCAACGGCTGGCCAACCACGGCCGGAATCTGTTCCGCCAGCGCCTTGAACCCGAATCGGAACTCGGGACCGGCCTGGGCCAGGGCTGCGCCGCCGATGGCCAGGATCGCCGTAGCGGCGAGAAGGACCGATAGTAAGAGTCTCTTCATCGTGTGACTCCCTCCCAATGAAGATAGCGGGATCCCAGGGGTACGCCGTGGGGAAACGGGGCTGCAACATCCTCCAAGAGGCCGCCTCTAGCTTACCAGAAACGAGCCCATCTGGATCAAGACGATTCACCCTCTCCCTGGGGGAGAGGCATGAACGTGCCAGATGGCACGTTCATGGGGTGAGGGCGCCCAGTGCCATACTCGGGCCGCCACCACGTGTCGCCAACTGCGCCGTTCCGCGGTTTCGATGGTGTGGGGCGGGTGCCCAGGCCCCTACCCAACTGCGGGAACGGGAAATGCTGCCATGCCCTCCACCAAGCAGCACCGTGAGGAGGATCCCGCCATGACTCCCGCCGAAACCGTCGCCTCCTTCGTGGAAGCGCTCGATGCAGGCGATCTCGACAGGGCCGCAGCCTACCTGTCCGACGACTTCGTCCTCGACGGCCTCACTCCCCGACCCCTCGACAAGCCCCAGTTCCTCGCCTTCGTGGACTCGGTCCGCCGAGCCTTCCCGGATTGGTCCTTCCACCCCACCGGCCTCCAGGAGCAGGGGAGCACCGTGATGCTCACCCTCCGCGGGACCGGCACCCACACGGGAGACCTGCGCAGCCCTGTGCCCGGATTGCCCGAGGTCCCCGCCTCCGGCAGGACTGTCTCCCTGCCAGACCAGCCCGCCAGGGTCACCGTCCGGGGCGACCAGGTCGCCTCCATCACCGTCCAGCCGGTCGCTGGCGGCGGAATACTCGGCATCCTCCAGCAACTGGGGATCCAACTGCCCACCCGCACCGTCTAGGCCCCCCGGCCGAATACGGAAAAGCCCCTTCCCCCTCGTGGGGGAAGGGGCAGAGACTCCGCGCGTCCTACACCGCCCAGAGCAGGTCCAGCTCCGCCAGCTTGCCCTTCGTGGGCACGCCCGTCGCGGGGTCCCACCCCGCCGTCTCGTAGTAGAGCCGCTTCGCCTCCTCGAACTCCGCCCGATCTATACCCACCCCCTCCAATGCCCCGTTCTTCAGGGGCTGGAACATCCTCTCCGGCAGGTTGTCGTCTGCGGCCGTGAAGCCCTCCCGCAGGTTGAACAACCTCGCCATGTTCTGGGAGCGCTCCCCCACCTTGATCAACTCGAACAGGCTCGTCTTCCACCCCGTCACCGCGGACACGTAGTCCACCAGCATCGGCAGCGTGAACGGTCCCGTCGGCGTCCCCACGAAGTCGCACAGCCCCACGCAGTTGTACAGGTTCCACACCTGCTGCCCGTTGTAGAACAGCCTCACCTTCTTCGGACCCATGTCCAGCGAGCCCACCGGCTCCAGGATCCCCATCGGCTCCAGCGCCTCCAGCCCGGCCCCACCCGGCGCCTCGAAGTCGGTATCGTGCGGAGCCTCCATGTGGCAGGCCCCCGTCGGGCTCACCGCGTAGCCTATCGCGAGGCTCCGCTTGCCCCGCGGCTCGTGCATCGGGAACTCCTGGCCCTTCGTGTGGATCGCCAGCGCCTCGGCCCCCGGACCCAGCCTCTTCGCGGCGATCCGCACCCCCTCCGCCAGCAGGTCGCCGATCCCCCGCCTCTCCGCGATCAGCGTGATCGCCCGCAGCATCGAGTCGGCGTTCCCGAAGCGCAGCTCCAGCCCGCCCGTGTCCGCCGCTGTCAGGTACCCCGCCTCGAACGCCTCCATCGCGAACGCGATCGTCGTGCCGGCCGAGATGGTGTCCAGCCCGTAGCGGTTGCACAGCTCGTTGCCCTTCGCCACCGCCGCCAGGTCGCCGATCCCGCACAGCGAGCCCAGCGACCCCACCGTCTCGTACTCCGGACCCCCGAACGCCGGATCCACATTGTGCGGCTCGCCCGTCTTCACCTCCCGCTTGCAGGCTATGTAGCAGGCGTAGCAGGTGCCTCGGTTCACCAGGATCGTGTCCGCCATCGTCTTCCCGCTGATCGCCCGAGCCTCCTCGAAGCTCCCCTGCAGGAAGTTCCGTGTCGGCAGGATCCCCCGCGCGTCCAGGAATGGCACCCCGCCGGCCGTGCCCAGGTCGTGCATGTCCCCGGGCGTCCGCCGGTAGTTGGCCCGAACCTGCTTCCGCACCTCCTCCACCCTAGCCGCGTCGTGCAACTGTAGCTTCTGCGTGCCGCGCACCGCGATCGCCCGCAGCTTCTTGGAGCCCATCACAGCACCCATCCCGGTCCGGCCGTTCGAGTGCTTCAGCTCGTTCAGGACGCAGGCGTATCGCACCAGCCTCTCACCCGCCGGGCCGATCTGGGCCACCCTCACCTTCGCGTCCCCCAGCTCCCGGCGGATCTCCGCCTGCGCCTCGCCCGTGTCCAGCCCCCATATCTGGCCGGCATCCCTCAAGGAGGCCTCGCCGTCGTGCACGTAGAGGTACACCGGCTTCTCCGAGGCGCCACTCACCACCACCGCGTCGAAGCCTGCCAGCTTCAGCTCGGGACCCCACCATCCGCCCGCCTCTGCCTCCCCGAAGCCGCCCGTCAGCGGCGACTTGGCGGCTACCGTGAAGCGCGAGCAGCCGGGCGCGGGGGTGCCGTTCAGGATCGAGGGCGCGAAGACCAACAGGTTGTCGGGACTCAGCGGATCCACGCCGGGCTTCAACTCCCGCAGCAGGAAGTGGAGCGCCAGCGCGCTGCCACCCAGATAGCTACGGTAGACCCTCTCCTCGGGCTCCTCCACCCAGATCTTCCCTTCGGACAGGTTCACCCTGAGCACCTTGCCGGTGTATCCGTATGCCACGTTCCCCTCCTTTCGTAGCCCGCGATGGATCGGACCGGCGTCCGCCAGCGGCTTCGACGCGTGCGCCGCCCGCGCGACGGGGTCGCCTCCCGCCACACCTCCCCTGGGGCACATCGTCGTGTGGCAGGCGTGCCCACGTGATACGAGCGCAGCCCTGTGTGCAGGCTCGCGTCACGTCCCCTGCGTGGGCGTCGCCCCGTGCGGCATGGGCTCTCCTCTGTCGGCGTGCCCTGCGAACGTAACGAGAATCGTGCATCCGAGGGAAGGATGTCAATAGTGTACTTGATCCCCTCTTGACAACGCCCGCCGCCCGGCTACAATACTATCGCGATATATCGCGATAGTAACGTGAGGAGGTGGCGACCGTGTGGTACGCAGGCAGCTTCGGTTCCCGGCGCTTCAGGGAGCGCATCTTCGAGAAGGGAGACCTCAAGTACGTCATCCTCGACCTGCTCGCGGAGAAGCCGCGGCACGGCTACGAGATCATCCGCGAGTTGGAGGAGCGCTTCGGCGGTGTCTACTCCCCCAGCCCGGGCGCCGTCTACCCCACCCTCCAACTGCTGGAGGACCTCGCCTACGTCATCAGCAGCCAGCGAGACGGCAGGCGCATCTACGAGATCACCCAGGAGGGCCGCGCCTTCCTCGCGGCGCGGAACGACACCATGGAGCATATCCGCGGCCGCGTGCGCTCCCGCCTAGGTCCCTGGTTCGGCGAGGAGGGCGCGCGCGAGTTCGCCGAGGAGGTGCGCGAGTTCGCCGCCGACATGAAGGACTTCGCCAAGATGTTCGCCAAGTCCCAGGGCGGCGCCTGGCGCGACCCCGCCAAGCGCGACCGCATCCGCGAGCTCCTCAAGCGTACCCGCCAGGAGATCGACGACATCCTCCGCGAGCCCGACTCCAAGTGACCCCTTCCAAAGGGAGAGGGGGGGCCCCTGGGAGAGGCGTGAACGTGCCACCGGCGCGTTCACGGGGTGAGGGCATCACCACCCCCTCCCCCTGACGGAGGTGTGACGCGCTTCTCGCTCGGGTCGCGGGCCAAGCCTTCCGGGAGCGCAGGCGTCTCGCCTGCCGCCAGCCTCACCGGACGCGCGGCGCGTTCTTCTCTCCTGCCCGGCCACCCTACTCGCCCGCCGGGCTCACCGCTGGCTTCGGCTCCTCGTCCACCTCCAGGCGGAACACGTCGGGCCGGTTGTAGTGCCCCACCACGTCGAAGTCGAACCGACCCTCCGCTACCCTGTTCAGCTCGAGGTCCGTCACCAGCATCCCCTCCTCGCCGAACAGCGGCCCCGCCACGTACTCCCCCATCGGATCCACTATCGCGCTCCCCCCACGGCTGATCACCTCCGGCCCGGGACCGATCTCCTCCCACTCCGCCGGGATGTCCGACCTCGTCATGAACTGGTTGCACGCCAGCACGAAGCAGCGTCCCTCGCACGCGATGTGGCGGATCGTTGCCTGCCAGGAGTCCCGGTTGTCCGCCGTCGGCGCCACGTAGATCTCCACACCCTTCGCGTACATCGCCATCCGCGCCAGCGGCATGTAGTTCTCCCAGCAGATCAGACCCCCCACGGTCCCGAACGGCGTCCGCACCGCCGTCAGCGTGCTGCCATCCCCCTCTCCCCAGATCAGCCGCTCCGACCCCGTCGGCTTCAGCTTCCGGTGCTTGCCGAGCAGCCCTCCGTCTGGACTGAAGTACAGCAGCGTGTTGTACAGGGTCCCGCCTCGGTACCCCTCCACCCGCTCGCTCACCCCCACCACTCCGTACAGCCGGGCCTGCGCGCACGCCGCCCCCAGCCTCTCCGTGATCGGCCCCGGCACCTCCACGCTGTTCTCCCAGTACCGGGCGTACGTCCTCCGGCCCGCCTCGCTCCGGCTCCCGATCACCGTGCCGAACCCCATCCCCCTCGGATACCCAGGTATCAACACCTCGGGCAGCACCGCCAGCTCCGCCCCCCGTTCGCCCGCCTCCGCTATCAGCCGGCACGCCTTCTCCGCCGTCGCCTCCCGGTCCAGCCCCACCGGCGACGCCTGAACCACCGCCACTCGAACGGTCTTCCGCATCCTCTCGAGACTCCTTCCTCGGGTGTTGGGTGAACCTGGTGTATAATGCCTTCCGCACTCGTTCGATGCAACCGCCCTCCTGGGCGGCTTTTCCCTCTCCCTCTGGGAGAGGTGCGACGCTCCGCTCGCGCGCGTCGCGGGGTGAGGGCTCCCTAGGGGAGCCATTCACACCGAGACGGCGACCAGGTGAAGACGAAAGGTCACCTGCCCATGATCCGGATCCCGCTGGCACGCGCCCTGGCGCCCTTCTTGCTGCTGGCCCTCCTCGTGGCCGGCTGCCAGGCGTCCGCCCAGGCGCCCGCGCCCACCCCCACCAAATCGGCCGCACAGCAAGGAGGAGCTTCAGTGGCTAAGCAGTACAGCGCACCCCCCGCAATGACCATTGACCCCAACAAGGGCTACACCGCCACCCTCCACACCACCCAGGGCGACATCCAGGTGGAGCTTCTTCCCAAGGACGCCCCCAAGACGGTGAACAACTTCGTCTTCCTCTCCCGAGAGGGCTTCTACGACGGCGTCAAGTTCCACCGAATCATCAAGGGCTTCATGGTCCAGACGGGCGACCCCACCGGGACCGGCGCGGGAGGCCCCGGCTACCGCTTCGAGGACGAGCCGGTCAAGCGTGACTATAGGCGGGGCACCGTGGCGATGGCCAACGCCGGCCCGAACACCAACGGGTCCCAGTTCTTCATCATGCACGCGGATAATCCCCTTCCCCGCAACTACACCATTTTCGGACAGGTGACCGACGCTAAGAGCCTGGAGACGCTGGACAAGATAGCGTCCACCCCGGTAACCACGGGGCGGTCGGGGGAGCGCTCCACCCCCACCCAGGACGTGCGCATCATCGGCGTCGACGTCGGCGAGGAGTAGCCCCCTCCTCCCCTCTTCCAGGGGAGGGGCGTGAACACACCGCCGGCCCGTTCACGCTGAGAGGCTCCCCGCCTCATGCGCTCGCCCGGCCCCGGTCCAGCTCGCCCCGCGCCGCTTCCGCCAGCTTCCGCGGCCCGACGAGTCTCCCGTCCTGCCGGATCCTGTCTGATACGATGGTGCACGGGAACTGGCTCCCGTCCTTGCGAGCCGCTGTGAACTCCTTCGGCGACACCTCTGGCGGGAAACGCGTACCCTGTCTGGAGATACCTGCTTGGGTGCGCCGTTCCACATAATGGCCCAACGATGCGGGTGGGCCATTATGCGGCATCGCTGCCCCTCATCGTTTCTGCCCCTTGACCGGGCATCCTCCACGGGGTACAGTGTATTGTGTGGCCCGACCGAGCCGGGCCCTCGTACGGGCGTAGCTCAACTGGCAGAGCAGCGGTCTCCAAAACCGCAGGTTGGGGGTTCGAGTCCCTCCGCCCGTGCCAGCGCTGTCCCCGCGTCTCCCCATCCCCCCGTCTCCGTGCCACCACCGCCGGTAGGGGCGGACCTGCGTGTCCACCCTCATCATTCTCTCGCTGGAGATCCCACCGAGACTGGTCCCCAGGGTCTCTTGGTGACTCGTTCCCGAAGTGGGGCAAGGGTTTTATCCCCTGCCGCCCGCACCATCCCACCTCCGGCACGACGCGCTTGGCCTTCGACGCCCCCTGCAAATGGCCCCCCAAAAAAAAGTTGCGCGGCGCCGAGTCGTGTGGTATCCTCATGACGTCCTGGTGTCGTGAGCGAGGTGGAACCACCCGTTCCCATCCCGAACACGGCAGTGAAACGCTTCAGCGCCGACGATACTGTGAGGGCAACCTTACGGGAGAATAGGTCGATGCCAGGACGCCTCTGCAAACCGAAGGCCGGCACCAAGTGCCGGCCTCGTCGATTCTCCCGACTGTCCGGCGCGGCGCGCCGGTGCCATCGACCACGGGGGAGTCGGCGTCGGGGATAACGCCGTGCCCCCGACCCGTCTTCCGGGGACCGGCGTCGGGACGACGCCGGCCAGTGCGGACGGAATCGCAGAGGCACGGAGCAGGCGAAGCCGACCGATTCGCGACTCCGCGTTCTCCGTGCCTCCGTGGTGAGCGCCGTTGTCCCTACCGGCGAGGCGTCAGGAACTTGGCCGCCACCCAGCCCGCGTTGCCGTCCGGATCCCGGACGTTCCGCCATGTCAACCCGTCGGCTTCCTTGTCCTCGCCAACCACGGTCATGACGGTCTTATCCGGCCACACCTTCAGGATCCGGCCATCGGCGGAAGGCACGCTGCGGAGGAAGACTCCCTGGCCGCCGGTGTTCTCCACGACCACGGTAGCTGGCTGCGGTGTGGCTGTCGGTGTGGGCGTGTTGGGCTGCTGCGGCGTGGCCGCAGCCGTGGGCTGCGCGGCGGCGGTGGGCTGCGTGGCGACGATGGTGGGTTGCGAGTTGCTCAGTGGCGTCGCGACGGCCGCCGTCGGTTGCCGCACCGGCTCCGCTGGCTGGCCTTCGGCGCTGCCGCTTCGCTGCGGCACCCCGTACAGGCTGGTGGTCAACGCCAGCAGAATCGCCAGCAGCACCAGCGGTAGCCAGTGGAGCAGCCTCGCGCTCCAGTGTTTGGGATGCTTCTCTGCGGCGTGCACCGCCCCGATGCCGCCGCCATCTCCTGGCTTCTCCTCAGGGATCTGCGCGCTCGCCTCGAGGTTGGCGCGGGAATCTTCGGTGCCTGGCTGCAAGCTCTACTCTCCAGGAAACGAGAATGGTGGATGGGGGGCGAACCACAGCGGTGGGATCGCGATACAGTATAGCAGTCCCGCCGCCCTTTGCACCCGCTTCCTAGAACCAAAGTGAGCAGGAATCACCCCCCTCCCCAGTGAGAGAGGGGATCACGCGATCCCCTGGGAGAGGCGTGAACGTGCCGCCGGTGCGTTCACGGGGTGAGGGGCCTCCTCACTCGATCGCCGCCAGTGGCTGCCCCTGCTCCACCGCCTCCCCCCGACTCACCCCCACCTGCACCACCCGCCCGGCCCGCGGGGCGACCACGTCGTTCTCCATCTTCATCGCCTCCAGCACCAGCAGCCGCTGGCCCGCCTCCACCGAATCGCCCTCCGCCACCTCCACCTGCACCACCAGGCCAGGCATCGGCGCTTTCACGGTGACCCTCCCCTCCGCCTTCTGCAGCGCGCTCCCCAGCGAGGCGAGCCTCTGGAGCCGCTCGTCCTCCACCTGCAGCTCGAACACCTCCCCGTCCACCGCCACCTCGTACCCCCAGGGCCTCTCCACCGCCGCCAAATCGTACGGTCTCCCGTCCACCAGCAGCGTGTGGATCCCCGGTGCCCCCTCCTCCAGCCGCACCCGCACCTGCCGGCCGCACACCAGGAGGGTAGCTTCGCCATCCCGTTCCCGCAGGACCACCGGGTACTCCCGATCCCCCACCCGGATCCGGTACCTCACCTCCATCCCACCGCCTCCCGCCTCGCGGCGGCGCCCCAACGGGTGCCACCGTTCGGGTTCGACGTGAGCGTCAGGGGCGGGCGCCGCCGCCGAGCGGCCAGCAGCGCGGCGGCGGCCACGGCCACGGGCAGCAGCTCCTCTTCCTCCGGAACCGCCTCGAACCACCGCTCCACGAAGTGGGTGTCGTAGTGGCCCTGCAGGAAGCCCTCCTCCGCCATGGCGAACCGGTGGAAGGGGATGGTGGTCTTCACCCCCAGCACAACGTACTCCCGAAGCGCCCGGCCCATCCTGGCTACGACCTCTTCCCGGGTGCCCCCCCACGCCACTAGCTTCGCCAGCAGCGGGTCGTAGTGGGGGCCCACGACCATGCCCGAGTAGCTCGCGCTCTCCACCCGCACCCCGGGCCCCGCGGGCTGCTGCAGCAGCTCGATGGTGCCCGTCGAGGGCAGGAAACCGTTGCGCGGGTCCTCCGCGTAGATCCGGCACTCGATGGCCGATCTTGTCGGGGCTGGCGGCGGGTGCCGCTCGGCGTCCAGCCTGCTCCCTGCCGCGATCCGTAGCTGCTCCCGCACCAGGTCCAGGCCGAGCGCCTCCTCCGTGACGGGGTGCTCCACCTGCAGCCGGGCGTTCATCTCCAGGAAGTAGAAGCCACCCCGTCCGTCCACCAGGAACTCGGCCGTTCCGGCGTTCAGGTAGCCCGCGCTCCTCGCCACCCTGGTCGCCGCGTCGAAGAGGGCGGCGCGCAGCGCAGGCGTCACCGCCGGAGAGGGGGTCTCCTCGATCAGCTTCTGGTGGCGGCGCTGGATGGAGCAGTCCCGCTCCCCGAGGCAGACGACGTTGCCGGCCGTGTCGGCCAGCAACTGCACCTCCACGTGGCGAGGGTGCTCGATCAGCTTCTCCAGGTAGACGCACCCGTCCCCGAAGGCGCTTCGCGCCTCGCTCGCGGCCGCGCGGAATGCGTCTGCCAGTCCCGCCTCGGAGTCCACCCGCCGCATCCCCTTCCCCCCGCCCCCCGAACAGGCTTTGAGCAGCACCGGGTAGCCCGCCTGCGAAGCCAGCTCCCGCAGCTCCTCCAGCGACCCCACGCGCGAGGGCGAGCCCGGCACCACCGGCACCCCGGCAGCCCTCGCCACCGCCCGCGCGCTCGTCTTCTCCCCGATCCGCCGCATCGCCTCGGCCGTCGGCCCGACGAACGTGATGCCAGCCCGCTCGCACGCCTCCGCGAGGTCGGGGTTCTCCGAGAGGAAGCCGTAGCCGGGGTGGAGCGCGTCGGCGCCGCTCCGCTTGGCCACGTCCAGGATCCGCTCCATTTGCAGGTAGCTATCCTTGGGGGCGGCGCCCCCGATCGGGTACGCCTCGTCGGCCATCCGGACGTGGCGTGCCCCCCGATCGGCGTCGCTGTACACCGCCACCACCGGCAGACCCACCTCCCGGCAGGCCCGTATGATCCGGACGGCGATCTCTCCCCTGTTCGCGATCAGCAGCTTCTTGAACGACCCCATTCCCCCAGTGCCGGGGACTCAGGACTGAGCACCGAGCCCTCGCCCCAAGTTGGAACCCTGTGCATGCACCCCGCGTCTGGACCGAAGGCGGGGCAGGGACCCCTCCCCTGCCGCCCCTCGCGCCCGGCGGGCCCGCTGCGGCTGGGCTTGCACGCAGGTCCGCTCCAACGATCGCCCGCCGCGACCACCCTCCACTCACCACTCGTCACGCGTCACAGTGGTATGTTCCCGTGCTTCTTCGGCGGGTTGGCGTCCCTCTTGTGGCGCAGACTCTCCAGTGCCCAGATCAGCTTCGGCCGCGTCTCCCTCGGCTCGATCACCTCGTCGATGTAGCCTCGCGAGGCGGCCACGTAGGGGTTGGCGAACTTCTCCTGGTAATCCCGCACCAGCCGCTCCCGCGTCGCCGCGGGGTCGTCCGACCCGTCGATCGCGTCCTTGAAGATGATGCTCACCGCCCCCTCCGGCCCCATCACCGCGATCTCCGCGCTCGGCCAGGCGAAGTTCACGTCGGTCCGCCCCTCCTTGCTGCTCATCACCGTGTAGGCCCCGCCGTACGCCTTCCGCGTCACCACCGAGACCTTCGGCACCGTCGCCTCGATATATGCGTACAACAGCTTCGCCCCGTGCCGGATGATCCCGCCGTGCTCCTGCTTCACCCCAGGCATGAAGCCCGGCACGTCCTCGAACGTCACCAGCGGGATGTTGAAGCAGTCGCAGAAGCGGACGAAGCGCGCCCCCTTCACCGAGGCGTCGATGTCCAGCACCCCGGCCAGCACCGAGGGCTGTTGCGCCACGATCCCGACCGGCCGCCCGTTCAGCCGCGCGAAGCCGACGATGATGTTCCGGGCGAAGCCCGCCTGCACCTCCAGGAACTCGCCGTCGTCCACCACCAGCCGGATGACCTCGTGCATGTCGTACGATTTCGCCGGATCCTCGGGTACGATCTCGTTCAGCCGCTCCTCCATCCGATCTGGCGGATCGGTGGGGACGAGGCACGGCGGGTCGTCCAGGTTGTTGGAGGGGAGGTATCCCAGCAGCCGCCGCAGCAGGTCGATCGCCTCCCCCTCCGACTCCGCGGCGAAGTGGGCCACCCCGCTCAGCGTGCTGTGGACGTCGGCGCCTCCTAACTGTTCGAACGATACCTCCTCGTGAGTCACCGTCCTCACCACGTTGGGCCCCGTCACGAACATGTGGGAGGTACCTCGCACCATCAGGACGAAGTCGGTGATGGCGGGGGAGTACACCGCCCCGCCCGCGCATGGGCCCATCACGGCCGATATCTGGGGCACCACCCCGGAGGCCAGCACGTTCCGCCGGAAGATCTCCGTGTAGGCGGAGAGGCTGACCACCCCCTCCTGGATCCGCGCCCCCCCGGAGTCGTTCAGCCCCACGATCGGGGCGCCGTTGCGCATCGCCAGGTCCATCACCTTGCAGATCTTCTCGGCATGCGCCTCCGATAACGCGCCCCCGAAGACCGTGAAATCCTGGGAATACACGTACACCAGGCGCCCATCCACGGTGCCGTACCCCGTCACCACCCCATCACCCAGGAACTTCTGCCGTTCCATGCCGAAGTCCGTGGAGCGGTGGGTGACGAACATCCCCATCTCCTGGAAGGAGCCGGGGTCCAGCAGCAGCTCCAGCCGCTCTCGGGCAGTCAGCTTCCCTCTGGCGTGCTGCTGCTCGATCCTCCGCTCCCCTCCGCCCAGCATCGCCTTCTGCCGCATCCGTCGGAGGTGGTCGATCCTGTTCTCTGTGCGGTCGGTCCTCATCAGTCGGTTTCCCCGTAGGCGCAGCCTGCGTGCTAGTTTGGGGCCCAAAGGAGGTCGCGGTGCACGCTCTTTTACCAGGTTATTCTTTCACGAAGCGTGCCATTTTCCTTTCTGCTCCCGGACCTGGCCCATTTCTTGTTCCTTGTGGCAGCGCGGTTCCACGTGATCGGACGGCCACGGTCCTCGGCGCAGGGGGCCGCCCCCTGCGCCGAGGTCGTGCACGCATCGGAGGGGCTGATGGGCGATCGGATTGCCGGCCACCGGGACGGGGACCTTGGGGGGAGCGCAGAGATCGTGTGGTGGCCGACCCCCGAGTACACGGATGGGAGCCACCTGCGGCGGTTCATGGAGCGGCACGGCCTGTCCGGCTACGAGGCGCTACTCGCGCGCGCCGTCCGAGACCCCGAGTGGTTCTGGGACGCCGTGGTCAGGGACCTTGACGTCCGGTTCTACTCTCCCTACAGGCAGGTGCTGGATCTATCCCAGGGGATGCCCTGGGCGCGCTGGTTCGTCGGCGGCAGCTTCAACTACGTGCACAACGCCCTGGACAAGCACGCGGCCTCGCCCCGGTCGCAGGGGACTGCTCTGATCTGGGAGGGTGAGGAGGGACGGGTGCGCCGTCTCACCTACCGCGAGCTGTACGGCGAGGTCAACCGTCTGGCCGGGGCGCTCGTGGCGATGGGGATCCGGAAGGGCGACATGGTGGGCATCTTCATGCCGATGGTCCCGGAGACCGTGGTCGCCACCCTCGCCTGCTCCAAGATCGGCGCCGTCTACATCCCGGTCTTCTCCGGCTATGCCGCACCGGCGGTCGCATCCCGACTCTCCGATGGCGAAGTCCGGCTGCTGATCACGGCGGATGGCTTCTACCGCCGGGGTGCGATGGTCCCGATGAAGGAGGTCGCCGACGAGGCCGCCGACCTCGTGCCCAGCGTGGAGAAGGTGCTGGTATGCCGCCGCGCTGGCCGTCCGGTGCCCTGGCGCGAGGGCAGAGACCTCTGGTGGGACGAGGCGGTGCGGGGGCGGCCGGAGGAGCACGAGACGGAGAGGACCGATCCCGAGGATCCCTACATGATCATCTACACCTCGGGGACCACAGGCAGGCCGAAGGGGGCGGTCCACGTTCACGGCGGGTTCCCCATCAAGGCCACCCAGGATATGGCCCACTGTTTCGACCTGCGGGAGGGGGATCTGCTCTTCTGGTTCACCGACCTGGGCTGGATGATGGGGCCGTGGGCCATCGCGGGGGCCCTGATGCTGGGCAGCAGCCTCTTCATCTACGACGGGGCGCCCGACTACCCAGGTCCCGACCGGCTGTGGGAGATGGTGGACCGGCACGGCATTACCACCCTTGGGCTCTCGCCCACCCTGGTCCGGGGACTGATGCGCCACGGCGGGGAGTGGGTGAGAAGGCACGACCTCGGGAGTCTGAGGGTGTTGGGCTCCACCGGCGAGCCGTGGAACCCGGAGTCCTGGCGGTGGTACTTCGAGAATGTGGGGGGAGCCCGCTGCCCCATCATCAACTACTCGGGCGGGACCGAGGTATCCGGGGGCATCCTGGGGTGCACGGTGCTCCACCCCCAGAAGCCGTGCAGCTTCACCGGTCCGGTGCCGGGCATGGACGCCGACGTGCTGGACGAGAGCGGGCGCTCCATGCGCGGCAGCGTGGGCGAGCTGGCGATCCGGGGACCCTGGGTGGGGATGACCCGGGGCTTCTGGAAGGACCCAGACCG
>JBLNDL010000057.1:0-100349 GCA_050261575.1 Sphingomonadaceae bacterium
CACCTCCCGAGGCCCACAGTCTACCCGGAAGATGGCCACTTGTCCTCTCCCGCCACCCAGGCCCATCCCTTCCCATTCACCCATCAGGTGATGCCCCGAGCGTCAATCCACGGATTGGGGAGCGACCCGAACGCTTGCAGGGCGACCCTGATCCCACCCGCGACCCGCTCGGCCCACCGCTTGACCTCGTCGGTCCCGAGCAGCTCGTTGATCCGCTCGAGGCCGCTGGAGGCCATCTCGAAGAAGGGCTTGAATGCCGTGCTGGATAGGATGCCCAGGGTATCGAACAAAGTGGAGGTCAGACCCTCCCAAGTCCCAGCCTGCCGCTCCATGGCCCCTTTGAATCGGTCGAGGTCCTTCTCCATGACAGCCCACACCTCGGATGCAGAGGCGCCCGCCTCCTGGAGAGCCTCCATCTCGTTTCTCGCCTGCGGCGAGAGGACGGCGAGCTCCTGCAGTCGCATTGCCGCCTCGCCGAAGGGCCGGCCTGCCGCGATGCTGGAGTAGGCCCGCCCGACCCAGAAGCCGAGCTCCTGGATACCGCTGCTGGTAGCGGCGGCGGCATCGCCGATCCTGCTCAGGTTCTCCCTTGTGTTCAGCGCGGCTCCACCGAAGGTCTGGAGCATCCGGCTCGCGTCGATGATCGGCTGGGTCTCGAAGGGCGTCACCTTGGCGAAATCGAAGAGCATCTCCACGTGCTCGCGGGCCGCGTCGGCGCTCCCCATCAGGGTCTCGAACTGCAACGTGGACTTCTGGAGGCTGGCGTTCATGCCGATGATGCCTCCGGAGACCGCCTCCGTCACCTTACCAAAGGCAGACATGGCAACGTTGGCCACGACGAAGCCCGCGGCCGTCGAGACAGCCGAGTTGATGGCCGCCCCGAGGCCGCTCGCCGATTTCGTTACCTGTTGGACCCCCTTGTCGTAGTCGGCGGCGTCGAGGCCCAGGTGGGCGACGAGGTTAGCGATGGTGGTCATGTTCCGGGTCTCCGCTTTCGAAGATCCCGCCCCCCGAACGCGGCGTTGAGCATCTCGACGATCCCGAGCTGCTGCTCGACGCTCTGGGCTTCCTCGGGCCCGAACGCGGGCATGAAGTCGGAGGGCTTGAAGGGCTTAGACCCCTTGCGACGGTAGACGTTGGCGATGGTGGCGGCGACAATCGCCGCCCGTAGGTCCGCCCGTTCCTCCCCGAACGGCTCGAGCTTCGCGTACTCGATCCACTCGGTGAGCTCCCTCGAGGAGATCCTTGAGAGGAGCTCGGCGACTGTCATCCCGAGGGCGAGGGCTAGTCGGAAGTAGAACCTCCGCTCGGATCGTCGTCGGAGTTTCCCGCCAGCTCCTCCGCGTCCTTATCGGAGATCCCAGAGAGCCTCGCCGCGACGTCGTAGACGCGGGCGAGGGCCTTCGCCGACTTCTTGCCCAACGCCTTGATGTCCTCTTCGGAGAACAGTGGGACGCCGCTCTCGGGGTCGACGACGGTCCTGGCGACGAGCTTGGCGCGGATGTTCTGGAGATTGACCGATCGATCCTTGCCTCGACCCTGGACGATCTCGGCCTCGAAGGCGTCGCGCTGCGCGCCTGTCATCCCTTGGACGCAGACCTTGCCGCCCCATTCCGGGACGGCGACGTCCTCCCGCATTATGTCGAAGGCCCCTAGGATCTCGTCGCGCGATAGATACTTGAGATCTCCCATCGTTCTCTCTCCTGTTGGTTGATATGGGTCGGGGGCCGGAGGAGGTCCCTCCGGCCCCGGGTACTCGCTGCACCGTCGACTAGGCCAGGGTCGGGGCCGAGGCGACCTTGAGGGTCACGTCGGCCGTGAGCTTCTCGCTACCGGCCGGCGCCGTCGGCTGGAACCCGGTCACGAAGGCTGCGAACGTCCAGGTCGTGTTGCCGACGTCGGGGAAGACGAGTTTGAAGTTGCGCTTCGTCCGGTTGGCCCAATCGCGGAGCAACCCGGTGGAGGGGTTGTGGGTCGCGTGGGTCGGGACGAAGTTGATCGAGAACGTGACCTCGCCGCTCCTCTTGATGCCGGCGATGATCTCCTCGTGATACGAGGGCGAGTCGTGGCTCGTGGCGTCGACGGTGTCCATGGACAGGCCGGGCCCCTGAATGTTGGTCACCTCGGCGATGGTGGTGAACTGTTCCGGCTCTCCCCCGTCGCCGATTTTCAACAACGTGCCGTGGGATCCGATCGCTTGAGTCATGAGAGGCGGGTCTCCTTTCCGAGAGTGTCAGGCTATTTGTAGCTCTCCGGGAGCCGGAGAATGGCGAACAGGATCTCCGCGTGATCGGCCTCCAGGTAGAGCCGCCCGTCGGACTGCATCCAGCCGTCGAGAGCCAGGGGGCCGAATACTCGATACTCGCCAGCCGGGATCTGATGGGCGGTGATGTCGCCGGTCCGCTTGTATGGGTCCTGAGCGGAAGTCAGCGTGATCGTGTGGGCGACGGCCCCCGAGTTGTAGGCGAGGACGATCTCCCGCCCCGTCAGGGTAACCTGGTTCTTATTGGCCACATCGGCGGCCGTCCAGGTCAGGGCCGCCGGGTTGACCCCGTAGCATCCGGGGGCATTGATGGGCGTTAGGTCGGTGCGGGCCATCTGTCCCTCCTAGCTCAGTCTGTTTCCGAACCGATCGTAGATCGGTGGCGTCGGCGGTCTCGGTGGAGGGGGCGGGGGCCCGTGCCGCTCGAGGTAGTGCGCGTCCATCGCCTCCTCCCCGTCAAGGGTGTCGAAGGCGCAGAGGACGCACTCCAGGCGCCGGATCCCGTTCCATGAAGAGACCCTGTATCGCTCGGGTTCGGCTGGCGGCTCGGCCTTGACCTCCACGGCAGGTCCCGCGGCCTCGACCTCGGGACCTGCCGGTGCCCCCTCGGGCTTGCGCTTGCTCATGGATCCTCCTTCCTAGGCCGAGACCGCTTTCTCGACCTGGTAGTTGCAGACGTATCGGGGCCGGCCGTTGCCGTCGGCCCCCAACGGGAACGGCGACTGGAGGGGGTAGACCCCCAGGTACCAGGTCCCCGAAAGGGCCTGGTTGCGGATCCCCACCAGGACGGCGTTGACCTGCTCGGCCCGGGCCCTGGCGGCGGGTTCCGTCTCGGCACGGGCGACCAGTTGGAACCGGCGACGCTCGGTGTTGACCCCCGGGGCCCCGTGGGCGAAGGTGGGTTGCTCCCCCCCGTACTCGGTCAGGGCGACGGCGGCCGCGGGCTCGTCGGGCAGGCCCGCCAGGAACAGGTCGACCCCCAGGGTCCCGACCCCCATGGCCTCCAGGTAGGCACCGAGCTCGTCGGTCATGCTCATGGGCTACATTCCCGCCTTGATATAGTTGGCCAGGCGGTTCGCCATGCCGGGGGCGGCCGCCAGGATCGGCTTCTCCAGGTACTTGGGCCCCGTTCCGGGGATGCTCCAGTGGACCTTGGGGTCGAGCCACTCGTGGACGATCAGGGCGTAGTCGGCGGCCGGCCCCCCATAGCCCATCTCGACGTCGACCTTCTTCCCCTGGATCTTGGGCGGCTGGACGTGGCCGCTGTTGTAGAGGTTGCCGAGGTCCTTCGGGCAGTAGTTCTCCTTGGAGTCGGTCATGATCGCCTCGGCCTCGTGGTAGAGCGCCGTAGCGGCCAGCTTGAGGGCCCGCTCGCCCCCGCTCTTCAGGGCCTTCTCGAGGGCCCCGATGCCGGTGAGCCTGACCACGACCTTGGCCGGTGAGCTCGCCATGGTGACCTCCTAGGTGTAGAGAACCGTGTGGTGCGCGCCGGATTCGTCCGGATACGACCCGACCGCCAGGATGACGGGCCTCGACCCGTCGGGCAGGGTGAGCCGATCGAAGGGCGAGACGACCGCAGCGGCCCCGAGGGTTATCGTCTTGGTCGAGACCCTCTCGCTTCCGGCCGAGTCGGTGACCCTCCGGATCCGCCCGACGATCCGGGCCTTGTACTGAACAGCGGCGCCATAGAGCGCCTCGCCGTATGCGTTGACACCCGTTCGGGGTTCTATGGCTACAGTCTCGGTCATGAGAGCGAGGAGCTCGGGGTCGATCCCCATCAGACCCGGTCCTCCCAGTAGTTGTCTCCCGTCGCCGGATCCGACGGGTACGTGTGGAGATCCCTCGAGAACGCCGGCTCGACCCGGTCGCCATCCTCGGCCCGGGCCTCCTTGTCGCTCCTGGAGATCGCGCCCGCCCAAGGGGTCGCCCCCTTGCGGAGCTGCTTGCGGAGGCGGGCGACCGTCTCCCTGTACTGGCGGTGTCGGTCGGAGGCGTCGATCCGGAGATCCCCGACCTGCTTGTTGACCTGGCGGGCCAGGCGGTCGAGGATCCTCTCCGCGCCGGCGACCGCGGCCCGAAGCACAGACCCCTCCGACGCGAGGAGGTAGGCGATCTCCTCGTCGGAGAGGGAGACCCCGGCGAGCTCGGCGGTGTCGCCGACCAGGAACCGGACCCGGTCGCGGTCCGAGGTGCCGGGGTCGCCGGAGTAGGTGAACGTCATGGGTTAGCCTCCGGATCCGCCGGCGAGTTAGCGGGGTTGCCCTTGGGCCCGAGGATCCCGATCGGCTGCTGGACCTTGTAAAGGCCGATGGAACTGGCGCCGGCGATGAGGCCCGTCAGGAACCCGTCGAACAGGACGATCGGGGTGAGGGTCCCGGCGGTCAGATGGACGGCCAGGGTCGCCCCGTCGACGACGACGATCCCCATCAGAAGGGCGACCCTCGGGATCCACTCCTCGGGTAGCGCCCCCTTGATGACCTGGACAAGTATTGAGACCAGAACGGCGGCCCCGCCGACAGTCATGGCGTCGTTAGCGGTCATGATGGAACTCCCTCCCTGCCTTCTCGCATCGAAACGTTCATGGCGGTTAGCGGGCATTCCCGCCCGTGCTTGTGTTGTTGCTCCAGGACCAGGAGGCGGTCGTCCATCTTGCCCATTCGCACCGAGAGATCCTTCTGGCTGGAGACAACCTCCTTCATGGTGGCTGCGAACTCGGCTAGGGCCTGGGAGTTCTGCTGGATGACTTCCAGCAGCCGCGGGTTGATGTCCTTGTAGGCAAGCCAGACCAAGTAGAACGCAACGGCAGCGAACCCGAACTGGGCCAACGCCATCATCATCTCGACGCTCATACGGACCTCACCTCTGTTTGCCGGGCCTGTGACCGGTCCGGTGCGAGTTGGAACGCCGTCCTTGGGCGGCTGGGGTGGCGGAAGCCGCAGCTACCGCCGGCCTCTCCTGGGGCTCATCGGCCGCCGGCGCCTTCTCGGGTGGGCTTGGCTCGGCCTGGACGTCGGGGACCTCCTCGATCCATCCGAGGTTGATGTAAGACCTCAGGTTGGGCCAGGTGGCCGCCTCCGGAACGGGGTCGCCGTAGTGGACCGTCCGGGTCCCGAGATCGAGAACTCGCTTGGCGACGAACATCGGCTTACTCCTCCTCGTAAGGGGCCGACAGGCCGCCGGCGCCGCCGTCGAGAGGCGCCGGCGGCCCCGCAAATCGGCAGGCCTGCTCACTAGGCGATGACTCCGGAGAAGAACACGGCCAGGTCAGAGGCAATGACCTTCATGTCGAAGGCCATCTCACCCTCGACCCGCTCGGATTTCGAGTGTTCCATCCGGAAATTCGTGATGCGGTTCCCCTGGGGACCGGCTCCCAGGTACCCCGTCCACGAGAAGGTGTACCCGGCGGATGGCTGCATCAGGCTCGGGCTCGGCGCCGCGTAGCACAGGAGGGCGTTCTTGCCGTACATGAACGCCATCGAGTCCGCCGCCCCCTCGGCCGCGGTATTCTCGACCCCACCGGGCACCAGTACTCGATCGACCTCGAAGAGGGCAGCCAGGAGCTCACGAGTGACGATCCCCCGCTGCGTGTACTGGATCCGGCCGAGGATGTCGGCATGGTCGCAGAGGACGTCGTAGACCGTCGGCCCGAGTACCAGGGTGTTCGGACGGAAACCGGTGAGCCGCTGGATCTCGCGAGAGTAGGTCCTGATATCCTTAATGGGGGTCGAGCCAGCGACCGACCATTGAAGGACCTGACCCGCAGCCGGGTTCGCGGCGACGCCGGCCACATCGGTGGCCCAGATGCCGGCCGCAAAGTAGTTGGCAACCCATATCTTCTCGCGCAGCAGGAGGAGTTGGCGGGTTACGAACTTGGTGGCCTCGGCATCTACGTTGAGAGGCGCCTGCTGATTAGCCCTAACCGAGTCCGGTATGTCCTTGTGATGGGCGTAGACACGGCAGAAGTACGGTGGTGCGGTCGAGACCGTGTAGCCGGAGCCCGCCGACTCGGTCCCGGGTGCCCGCTCTTTCGCCTCCGATCGGAACCATTCGCCCTTCGGGAAAGTGAAGTAGACGTCCGACTGAGCCTCGACGGGGACGTTGGGGAAGACCTGAGCTGCGATGAACTCCCGATCGTCCTGCATGTAGGCGATCGAGATGTTGGTTAGTGGCTTATTGACGTGGACGTCGCTCGGGAGCGGATTCTGCATGGGTTGAGATCCTCCGTTTCGTCAAGCTGAGATCGCGACTAGGCCGCGGTCGTCGGAACGGCCCCCAGGTGCAGCAGCAAGACCGAGAAGATGACCCCGTCGGCGCCCGCGGGGGTGACCGCGACGCCGATAACGTGGGACCCGATCAGGGGATCCGCCGCGGCGCCGGCGTCGGAGGTATCCGTCTTCCCCTTGACCGCGGCCTTCGCCTTGCCGCTGGCGTCAACGGCGATCAGGTCGCCCTCGTCGATCGCGGCGCCGGCGACCATCTTGGAGATCCCGGAGACCATGACGGTCGCGGCCTGGCCAGCGGCCGGCTTGTTCTGGAGGATCCCGATCGCCGGTTCCCCCGCGCCGGCGAGGGCGACCTTGCCGTTTCCATCGATCTTGACGGCGTGATACTGGTTCGCCGAGAGGTTGGCCGCGGCAAGCAGGCTGATTTGCTTTCCGGCGTCTTCGTAAGCCATTGGTCATTCCTCCTGGTTGATTGGTCTCCGGCCTACCGCTCGGAGAGGTACTTCCGGTACAACTCGGGGTGTTCGGAGACGACCTCCGCGTAGGCCTGAGCGTGGCTGAGCTTCCCAGCGCTGTCCTCGGCCCTCTTCCGGGCCATGGCTTCCAGTTGGGCCTCCGCGGAACTGGGCGCTGGCCCGCTGGTCCCGTGGACCTTGAAGGTTTCGGAGGTGGCGATCCTCTCGGCCTCGGCCCGCTTGTCCTCGATGTACTGCCTGACCTCCTCGCTGTCCTCGCCGAAAGCGGTCGCAAGCTTCATGAGGAAGCCGACGTGCTTGGCGGGGTCGCCGACGAACCTTCGGGTCCCCTCCTGCCGGCCGAGGACGATATCCTCGAAGCGCTTGCGGCGGGCCTCGGTCTCCATTGCAGCGATCCGCTCGGCGGCCTTCTTGGCTTCGGTCTCGGCGGCCTCCCTGGCCGAGGTCTCGGCCGCGAGCTTGCTCTCGAGCTCGGAAAACCGGCGAGCGACCTCCTCGCTCATCTGGAGAGGGGTATCCTGAGTCGTGTCCTTGTCTCCCATGTCCTCTACTCCTTCCCGTGTATTGGCGGGTGTTAGCGGCGTGAGATCGGCCGAGCCGGGCTCGGCCATCAGGAGGGAGCCCTCCGAGGCCTGGGCGATCGACCGGAGAGCCTTGTCCTTGAAGAACGGGCGGGTGACCAGGGCGGCCCCGATCAGGACGTCCTTATAGACGGTCCCGTCGACGGGGTCAGTCCAGGAGTCGAACCACTCGGGGGAGACGTAGCGGAAGCGGTCCTCCTCGAGCATCGTCTTCCCCCGCTCGGTCCACTCGACCCTGCCGTCTGCGGACCCGTCTTCGTTGAGACGCATCTCCCGGATCCAGCCGAGGGCGCCCGAGACCTTGGTCTCGTGCTCGGCGTCGATCGGGACCCCTTCCTGCTGGTAGATCCCCTTGTTGAGGTTGTCGACGAACCGCTCGTTGCGCTTGCGGGTGATCTTCACCTCCCCGTACACCGGGTGCTTGTACGTCCCCGGCTTGGGCAGGATCGGCAACCACTCGGGGGCCTCGACGAAGGAGCGGACCTCCAGGAACAGACGGGCGCCAGCGCCGTCGGCGCATAGGTCGGCGATCTCGCCCGAGCATACGGACCTGTCCTTGTCCATGGGCATCTCCTTGTCGTTGGCTGCCCGGTCGCCCTCGGCTTTGGCCTTGGCATCCCGGATTCGCTCCGCCCGGGCGAGACCGCCCGCGTGGGCTCTCGCCTTCCGGACCGCCTCCTGGTAGTCCTCCTCGGAGAGGTCGCCGTCCTTGATCGCGGCCTTGATGAGCTCCTTGAGCTTCGACAGGAACGCGGCCGACGGGTAGCCCGCGGCCTCGGAGGCGCGAACGTAGGCGATCCGGACCTCCACCGGATCCCCCAGGATCGCCCGAGCGGGGTCGCTGGTCTGGTCGATGGTGTAGGTCCGAGACCAGAGGGCCCCCTTCCAGTGATAGATGACGACCTCATCGCCGAGATCCTGGATCCAGGGGTATTCGTAGGTGGCGGCGGACTCGATGGGCTTGTGGATCTCCTCGATCGCCTGGGCGACGAGGCGCCGGCGTTCCTCGTGGGTGAGCCCGAGGACCACGACCTCGGCGCCCGCCTTCCTCTCCCGGATCGACTCGGGCATCTCGTCAGGATCGGCGTCCGGGTGGGTCTGCCGCCAGAGGGTCCGGAGCTTCCTCCTGACAGAGGGGAGATCATCGTCAGGGATCTCGACCTTGTTCCCGCGGTAGTTGGTGAGGGCCGCGATCGCCCGCCCGACCTGCGCCGCGGTGATCCGTTTCTCTCCGTCGACGTACTCGGCGATCCGCAGTTTCCAGTGAGAGGGGACGTCGTCGGGCGTGTAGGCGTAGTCCCCTTTCTTGTAGGTCTTGCCGTCCTCGGTCCTCGTGGGCATCGAGCGCCTCCCTGGGCAAAGTAAAAAGGGCGGGCCAATAAGGTCCCGCCCTCTCGTGCTAGTCTCCGGCGGCGAGTGCTATTCAGCTAGCAAGATTCTACGTGGAGGCTGGAGGCTGACACAATTCGGATGTGTCAGATTGTTCATACCCGACGAGCTACACTGCTATGAGTTCTCGCCCCGCGGCCCCGCGGGGATTGCCGACTTGCTCTCGGTCCTGAATGATACATCCTTGGGCCTTCCGCCGGCGCGGGTCAGGTACACGATCACGCTGATCGACGTCAGGGTCGGGTCCCGGTCGATCGCCTCCCTCCTGATCTCGATCTCCCTGGTGATGCCAGCGAGGATCTCGTCAGTGCGCGACATTCAATCTCCTCGGCACTCGGATTATGTTAGTTAGCTGTGGGTATTGCACCGTGGTCCGATAGGTGCTAGACTGATTACGGTCCTGGGGTGAGAAGTCGCCTCTCACGCCGGGCAAAAGCCCGCTAGAGACCCGGATGCGGCGCACCGGCTACGGGACCCGAAACCTGCCTACTGGGCAGGTTTTGTCGTTCCCAACTCCTTCCATTCCCGTCTCACCTGTCCCTTTTGGTAGAACTCCCGCTCCCCAGAGAGGTAGACGGTGATAATCCGATGCTCCTTACTGCACTTCTGCCCCGGTAGGCCGGCGAGACTCAGAGCAACGACCACATAGTGTTTGGGGTCTTCCGGATCCCTCACGGCCAGCGTTTGTCTCCAGTGCCCGCTCCTTGCCAAGTCCAGGTGTCTGCGCCCGAGCTCAGGGGACTCGATTGCTCTGCGGATCAGGTGAGGCTTCTCCGCAAGCAACTTCGCACGGAGAGGGCCGTCCTTTGGGTTGTTGACGATATGAGCGACCCTCTCCTTGGTTACCATGACGCGGAGAGGCCGCAGATGATCCCGTCCTGGCTCCCCATCGGGATACCATCCCTTTAGGTCTGGCATCTGGCCGACCTTCTGTTTTCCCGACTGCCCAACCGTGATGGACTCGACCGGCGCGCGTCGCTTGCCATGGCCCTTCTGATCGTGCTTGCCCGGGAGATGAAAGACTTTGCCTAGCGTGGTCTCGAGGAATTGTGGGTTCTGGTCAGCGTCAGGCTTCATCCCATCCATGCGTCGGCGCGTCTCCTCGAACCGGCGTCGGTAAGTCTCGAGCCGGGCCTTGAGCTCGGCTGTGTCCGACCGGACGCTAGTCGACCGCTCCCCGATGATAAAGGCCTCGGCCTCCTCAAGGTCAGACAGGAGTTCGTCGAAGAGAGCGGCCAGAGAGCCGTCACTCGCCTTCGTGGGTGCATCCCTGTGGGGTAAAGGTTTTCCCTCCAGGATCGCTCCCTCTACCCGGTAGAGCTCCTCGAGGTCGGCGTACTGTACGGCCTCCGGCGATGTCCGGCGGACGAAGTACTGGTCCCCCTCGTCGCGGCCGAAGTACTCCCATATGGCGCGGGGGGAGTGGCCTCTGCCAGTCGCCCAAGAGATCCGCTCGTTGTATTCGGCCGCGGCGGCCTCGCATCCCTCTACCGGCCTGAGCAGGATGGCCCCCCGGCCAGCGCCCCCGTCGCGATCCCAAACCCACAGGATTGCCGGCCGGAAGGCCCCAAGGTCGCGATCCAGCCGCTCCTCTCGCATGACCTCATAGCGCACAGGCAATCCCTCCCTCTGGCAGGTTGTGGGCGACCTCCGGATGAGATCGGATCCACTCGGCGAAGGCCGCCAGGATCTCAGTCTGTCGAGGTTCCCAGGCGGGCTCTACCAGGACGTAGCCGACGCCGGGCACGTCGACGCGGACCTGGCCGTCGTCCAGGACCACCATGGCGACCCGATCGTGCATGTGGATCCGCTCCTCTGGCCCGGCCCACAGGAACTCCAGCCGGCCTCGAGCCTCGTCGACCTTGATCCACCAAAGGGGCCAGGGCCCGAGGGATCTCCGTCCCTCCATGACAACCGACAAGACGGCGCCGGCTTTGACCGTGCGCTCGAGTTGCTTCGTTGCCTCGCTCATCGGACGACGTCCTCCACCTGTCTGCCGTTGATCTCGGTGATGCCATGCTGCCTAAACAGATCCAGGATCTCCCGGCGGCGGCCGCCGGAGTTGATCCGGATCAGATTGTCCACCAGGGAGACGCCATTCTTGATGATCGCCTCGTTGGCCCCATGGCGCGAGGCGTTCTTCCATGCCGCGATCGTGACGTTCCGCCTCGTCTTGGTGGCGGGGTCGGAGCGGCCGTACATATCGCCGTCGTAGGATATCAGGTCCGTCCGGAGGAGCAGCCGCTGATCGAAGACCAGGTGGTAGCTGTCCCAGGCCCGCTTCGGCATGATTCGGGTGAAGAAGTAGCTGGCTCCGCCGGTCCTCATGTCGGGCTCGGGGCTCATCCCCTGGCCGGTGTACACCCCGGTTCGGATTCGCTCCTCAGTGTTGAGGGCCCAGCCGTTACCCTCCAGGACGTCCCGCAGGAACGTGTAGGTGTCGCGGCTCCAGAGGTGGTGGGCGAGGGCGTAGTCTGCCATCTCGGTCTCGAAGGTCGACCGGTCGATGTCGAACCGCTCCCAGTAGGGCCGGCCGGCTGGACCCGTTGCCGTCGCCCCGCTTGCCGGGTTCCAACCGCGGTCGAACTTGGGCTCGGGGTTGTAGCCCGGGAGATCCTCGAGTTTGTCAGCCTTCTTGAGCTTGAGCTTCTTCTTGAGGGCCTCCTTGAGGACGGTCAACTTGCCTGCGACCGTCGGCTCGGCCTCGGCCGCGGCGATCGCCGAGTTCCAGGCGGCATCCCCCTCCAGCTTCATGGCATGGGCTTGCTTGTGGAGGTAGACGAGCTCAAGGTCTGCCCGGGTGGCCAGCTTGGCCTCGACTCCCAGGCGCTTGAACTGGTCCAGGGTGTCGGCGATCTCCCGGGCCGTCCCCTGGTAACCCTCCCTGTAGATGGTAAGCCTGCCCATCTTGGAGTAGGTGTTGGCGTCCCCGTGCTGGATGTAAATCCCCGTCATGCCGCCCCCGAGATCGAGGGTGTAGCCGGTCTCTCCGGAGAGGATCTCCTTGGCAGCGCTGGCGACGATCTCCCCGTTCTGGAGGGTGCGCTTGTACTGCCAGGGCCGCTCGCGGCTCGCGTGGATCTTGTCCGGCGCGATCGGCGCCGGCTTGACTGGGATCTGGTACTGTTCGGCGAAGAGGTTGGGATCGTAGGCCGCCTTGAGCCAGGACTCGACCTGCGCGACCGAGGCGGTCGCAACGTCCAGGACCGTCTTCCCGGTCATCTTCTCGATCAGGGCCGAGTAGTGGCCGAGCATGTCCTCGACGTCCTGGGGGGCCGAGGGGGAACTCGTCTTGACGATCTTCTCCGCGGCCTTCTGGATGCCTGCGACCTTGTCTGCCTTGAGAACGTCGTCCTTGCCCGGCGAGCCGGGCTTCAGGTGGTAATGGACGTGCTTGATCGTCGTCAGGACGTCGCCCCAGAGGTTGTCGGCGGGATGGGTCCGCGGCCCCGCGGCCGACGGCGTCCCGATCGCCTGGAGGATCCTCCCCTCGGCGGCCTCCCGCACCTTGGCCTCCAGGACCAGGGTTATCTTCGTCCCCTGTCGGATCTCGTAGGCCAGGACGTGGGCGTCCTCGAAGTCGGGGCCGCCGACCATGATGGACCTGCCGGCCCATCCCTGCTCGGTTACCTGGCGAGCGAAGTCGTCGTCGAGCCTGGTGTAGGCGCCCACGGGGGTCTGCTGGCCGAGCCTGCGCGCCCGCGCTGCGTCCGCCCTCTTGTAGAGGTCGTCGAAGTCGGAGACGATGGTACGTTTGCGCTGGACCAGGCGGTCCAGGAGCTCGTCGACGGTGCGGTAGTATCCCTTGCGGACCCCGTACTCGGCGTACGGGCGGAACGCATCCCTGAGGACCCGATCATCCAGGTCGACGACCCGCTTGAGGATGGGGGCGATCGCCGATCGATCGAGGGTGATCCGGCCAGCGATGTGGGCCTCGAACATGCGGTTGTAGACTACGGGGAGAGGATTCGGGTTGTAGGTCCAATCGAGCGTATCGGACCCAATCCACTTGACCGCTTGCCCCTTGTCGACGGCGTAGATCCGGCCGGCCTTGCTTATCAGGAAGGCCCCCTCGTTGGAGTCGTGTTGGCCGACGAGCCAGTCAAGGACCTGGTGGGTCTGAATGTCCTCGAGTTGCTGTCTGGTCAGCGTGTGGAGACCGTCGGCCTTGAGAGGGGCGTCGACATCGTTGAACATCCTCTGGATCGTGCCCGTCTTTCCCCCAATCGTGACCAAGTACACCTCGGGGGCGGGAAGGCCGAGCTCGGCCATGATCTTGTAGGTCGCCCGCTCGGCGAGGCCGGCGACCTCATCGGGCTTGAACAGCCACTTGGCCCCTTCCTTGTCCCGGTAGACATGCTTCTCGTGGATCCCCCCGAGGCTCATGGCAATCTCGGTCAGGTCCTGTATCCACTCGGGCGACCCAGGGAGAGCCTTCGGCGGGAGTGGCGGGGTTTCCTGCTTTGGCAGGGACGGCGCCGTCGGATTGACGAGGCCCTGTCCACACCGGCAATTGTGAGTGATTATCCCTTCAGCGATGTACCATCCTGATGCTGTCTGGAGGTTGTAGACGTGACCGCGAAACGGAACGATATCGACAGCGACTATGTCGTCGGCCAGTACCTGGCCGGCAGGGGAGCTCCTAGCATCGCCAAGGAACTCGGCGTAAGCGAGACCGTCATCCGCCGGATACTTCGGGAGGGCAACGTTCAGCCTCGTCCGATCGGCAACCCCCGGTTGGACATCGATCTGACCGAGTTGAGTCGCTTGTACCTCGACGGCATCTCGGAGAAGGCGCTGGCCGAGCGCTTCGGTGTTGACCGGAGTGGTATCCGCCGACGCTTGCTTGCTCTTGGGATTGAGCCTCGCGGGCAGTCCGATGCCGAGTCTGTTAAGTGGGCGAGAATGAGCCCCGACGAGCGGTCGCGCCAGGTTGCCGCCGCCCACGCAGCTACGCGTGGCAAGCCCAAGTCGCTCGAAGCCAAGATGGCTCATGCCCAAACCGTCCAGTCTCGAGCTCTCCACATCTCCCCAACGGAATACCTGCTCGCCGCTCTTCTTCGGGAACGTGGCGTCGACGTCGTTCATCAGCAGGCCATCGGTCCATACAACTGCGACCTGGGAGCCTTTCCCGTCGCCGTGGAAGTCTTCGGTGGCCACTGGCACTGGCATGGCCGACACATGCTCCGCACACCCGAACGCATGCGCTATATCCTCGATGGGGGCTGGCATCTCCTGATCGTCGCCGTCCATTCCTGGCGTCCCCTCGTGCCTGAGACGGCAGACTACATAGTCGCCTTTCTTAAGGAGGCACGCTGCGACCCAGCCAGACGGCGTGAGTATCGGGTGATTCGGGGTGCAGGAGAGCGTCTTGCCTCCGGATGTGCTGATGACGATGAGATCTCCCTCGTACCAGCGCTTGCTCGCGGCCGCGATTCCCTTGGCCGTTACGCGAGCATCCCCAGGTAGACATTGCGGGTGGAGAGGCGGGTTGGCGACCTCATATCCCCCCGGCGCTTTGAACGGCTTGTCGACCGGGACCTCCTGTCCCTTCATCTGCTTGCAGGTGGGGCAGAGGCGATCGTCAGGGGTGACTATCCATCGCCTCATGGTCTTCGACCGGTCGAGGTATCCCTGATCGGCGGCGAGCTGCCACATGGCTGCCTGGCCGGCGTTGCTGGCCGCGATCGTCTCCGTCCGAGCGATGGCCCTCGCGCGGTATCGTCGGAGGCGCAGGGCATAGTTGGCGAACAGCCTGTCGATCTTCTCGTCTGTGAGGGACTTGTCCCCCTTGGTCTGCCTCTTCTTCAGCCCGTTGTAGTAGTTGTCCGCGGCGGCAGCGAGGGTGTTCGTGAGAGGGACCAGTGGAAGGATCTTCCGCGCCAGGGCCGCTGGCCCGTAGCCCTCCTGGAACTCCTCCACCAGTAGGGCACGGATCTGGGCCTTGGAGGCCTCAGAGATGTCGTCCTTGATGAGCTTGGTCGACTCGGTCTCGGCCCACTCGAGGGCCATCGGGTTCAGCAGGTCGAAGTACCCCTTGATCTTGGGACCGAGCATGCTCATGACGGCGATGTATGGGTCGGACTCCGCCGCCCGCTTCGCCTCCGGAGGGAGGAGGTCGAGGCCCTGGCCGGCGACGTGGGCGCCCCCCAGGTAGCCGGCCCGTAGGACGTCGACCATGCGGAGGAATCGACTCTCGAGGGTCGCGTAGGGGATCGCCCCGAGGGCGGCGTCGACGTCCCGCGCTCTGATCGCCCGCACCAGGGCCCGTTCGTCCACATCGGCGAGGGCGTCCTCGAAGGAGCTGAGGATCACCCGCTCGAGGATTGGGGCGACCAGGTCGGCGACGCCGTGAATCCGCCTCCACTCGGCATCGGCCGTCGTCTCGGCAAACAGGCGCCTTGCCCGTAGAGAGGGGAGCGGAGGGCGGGTCGTCACGACTAGCATACGGGCGCCCTCCGCTCGATGTAGTAGTGCCAGTCGCCGACGTTGGCGTAGAGGACCGTCGGGTCGGCGGAACGGTCCCATCCCCTCCAACTCACGAATCCCAGGACTGTCATTCCTCGACCTCGTCCTGGGGTAGTGTCAGCGCGGGTTTCCTCGGGCGGGCGGCACCCGAATCCTCCATGCCCAACCCTCCCTCCGGGACCGGCAGCCCGACCTTCCGGTAGATATGCTCGAAGACCTCCGGCGTGAGGGGCCCGCCGGCGGCCGCGAGGTTCTGGAGGAACTCTCCCCATACCTTCGGGTCGACGGTCTCGACGTCGCCATGGTGGAGGTACGGCGGGGCAACAGCCCATCTCATCCCGTTCAGTCGCAGTAGGGTCTTGATATGGGGGTTGACGATGGCGCCGATCCCGTCCATCCAAGCGCCGAGCGCGAAGCCGAACATCGCGG
Organism: Sphingomonadaceae bacterium; assembly: GCA_050261575.1. Classification (GTDB taxonomy): domain Bacteria; phylum Chloroflexota; class UBA6077; order UBA6077; family UBA6077; genus JBLNDL01. The sequence goes on from JBLNDL010000057.1 coordinate 15,830, forward strand.
TCTTGTCGCTCGAGAGGGCGTAGGATCCCCTCCCTTCGTGTCCAAGGAGCACGAAGTCCGCGAGGAGAGCAGCGGCCATCCTCGTCTCCTTGCGGCGGATTATCCGGTCAGTGTCGAACTGACGCTGGCCCCCGGTCGAAAGGAGTTCGATCCGATACAGTGCCTTGCCGCTCTCCTGGTCGACGTCGCCCGGCATGACCAGTCCCTCTTGCTCATCCCGGCGGATGCTGGTCACCAGCTTCTGACAGTGGTCCAGGATGGCCTTCTCGTCGTCCGTGGCGTCAGGAGCTAGGAGTTCCGACGGCACGTAGATGACGGGCAGACCCGCGAGGTCGCGCTCGGCGCCGATCCCCTCGATTGTCTCCAGGTGCCGGATGAAGTACCAATCGCGGTAGCAGGACCGGAGAGCCGAGATCCCCTCAGGGTTATTCTTGCGGCTCGTCGTGCGAAACAGCATGCACTTCGAGAGGGGAACCTCTCGGCGCATGAAGTCGGGCTCGGCCTGCTGAATGAAGCCGATGGCGTGGCCCTCCTGGTCGAAGATCCACTCCTGGATTGACTCCTGAGCTCGGATCGACCAGTCCCGCCAGCCGATCAGGCCGTCGTCATAGGCCGAGTGGCGGGTCGGGTCGCCGGGGTTATCCCCGTGGCGCCACTTGTACAGTACCTCCAGCGGGGCGAAGCCGTAGATAAGCTCGGTCAGGATCTCCGAGAGCTCCTCCTTGAACGGCGTTTCCATGTCGTCGAGGCATGTTTGGACGAACTCGGCCTGGTCGACGTCGGTCTCGTGGTCCGAGCCCGGCTGGATCGACCATTCGGCTGCCCGGATCATCATCTCGATGGCGAACAGGATCCCTCCGAGCAAGGAGCTCTGTTCCGACATCTCCCGGTAGACCTGGCGACCCCGGACGCCGCGGAGCTCGGGGAGGTACTCCTCGTGGACGTAGCCACCGGACCGTTTAAGTCCGGTAGTCCCTATCGCCTGCAGGTTGATTCGAGCCATTCGGGCTTGCCTCCAATCCCGGCCGCGCGGCCGTCTGGTCTGTGTCAGGTTTACGTGTGTCGCTGTGGGTCATAGTGGGCGCCTCCAGATGCTCACCTTCGGCAGCGCAACTGGCGCCCTTGCCCTGCGCCGGCGAGTCCGACTGTGGGTGAGCTCCCGCCAGGACCAGAAGCTCGCGTCGGCCAGGTCAAGGGGCTTCGTCTTGGGAAACCGCTTGAGCGCGGCCTCGATGATGGCGTGGGTCGACCCGACCCTCCTGATGACGTGGACGATCCGGCCGAGCTGGTAGTCCGCGAGCTGCTGGTTCTGCCGGTGGACCTTGGGGCCCTCGCCGCCGGCTTTCCGTGAGACCATAGTCGGGGGGCGTCTCCTGCCGTGGAACTCGAGGATCTCCTTGGTGTCGGGATCGCCCAGGAGGTCGCGCCAGGCCCCCTCGTAGGTGTCCTTCCAAGTGTCCCCGCCCTGGTCCGTCTCCACGACAACCTTCGATCCCCTGAACTCAGCCGCCTTGAGCAGGGCAAGCCCGATCGCCTCCCGCGGGCTCGCTCGCTCCTCCCACGAGAACAGGCGGTACACGGTGTACTCGTCGCCCGGGCCCCAACGGATCCCATCGACGTTGACCCCATGACAGTCGGACTCGTCGGTATCCGAGACGGCAGGGTCAACGGCCACGACGACCTCGTCGAGGTCGGGGAGGTCCTCCTCGCGGATGTGGCGGAACTCGATGTCGTCGTAGAGACCACCAGGGGGTGCAGCGACCTCCTGTTGAGACTCCGCTTTGAAGGCGGCTAGGCCGATCGTGTTGATGAGGCCCTCGCAGGCCTCTAGGTCCTGACCCTCCCAGGTGGGCGTGCCGGCGACGACGACCCAGATCCGGCGGCCCTCGAACTCGCGGGTCTCGTAGGCAGCGCCCTCCAGAGCCACGTAGGGGCCGGAAACGATCCGGTCCTGGAGGAAATCGGCTCGGCCGTCGACCAGTCGGGAGGCGATCGAGTCGGGATGGATCAGGTTCTGGACGAACAGGACTACCAGATCGTTTGACCCTGCGGGGAGGATCTTGGTCGTGAGGTCCCGGGTCTTCTTGGCCGTCGTCTTGGGGGAGTCGGAGCCGTCGTCGATATCGTCGACGATGATGAGGTCGGGCCGGACGTCCTCGAGCTTGATACCTCGAGCTGCGGTGTCCAGGCCGAGGGCGTCGACGGTGTAGCCGGCCGCAGTGCGGAGGCGGTTTCTCCTCCACCCCTTGCTGTTGCCAAACTTGGAGAGCAGCCTGCTGGCCATCAGGGGGTAGACCCGGCCGAAGGCCGCGGACTCAAGCATGGAGCCCATGTTGCCAACGTGGTCGTCGGCCTTGTCCTGGATCCCCGAGACATAAAGACAGTAGCGACGGCTGCGGCGAGCCCCCATGGCGACGGCGGCGAGCTCGGCCGTCGTCGACTTGCCTCCGCCCCTCGGCCATATCGCGACGAAGGGTCGGGAGCGCACTCCCAGCTTGACTGACCAGGCCCAATTCCAGAGCTCACGATGGCGCTCGGCGAAGGGGATTGGCTCGTCAGTGTCCTTGCGGGAGACGTAGCGGCGAAAGAGGGTTCTGAGCCAGACCTCCCAATCGGCCTCGAGGCGATCCCGATCGAGTTCGGTGAGACTCTCGACGTCCTCGAGCCGATGGGGCCGGGCGGCCAGGCGGGTCTCCACCGCGGCGAGGCCGGCCATGAGATCGATCGGGGCGATGGCCGGCATCCTAGGCCCTCCTCCGGAAGGGAACGATCTTCTCCGTCTCCCCCTGGACGTAGGCCCGGGCGATCTCCTCGGCCTGGGCGAGTACTTCGTCTTCGGCGATCCCGTAGGCCTCGGCGATCCGCCTCGCCTCCGCGCGGACCATGGCGATATCGATCTTGGTCCGATCGGTCTCCATCTCCGCGGCGAGCCGGCGCATCCGTTGCGCGAGTTCGAGCATCTTGACCGCGGTGCCGAAGTTCCACCGGCCAGGCTCGACGATGGTGGTGACGATCGTCTTCCCGTCCCTCTCAACCGTCATGCTCTTGACGGCGGCCAGGGGGAACTCGAGCATCTCCCTGGCCTTGGCGATCAGCTTCTCCGCATACTCGACCTCTTCCCTCGGGATCCGTTTCCTGACCTCGGACCAGTAGGCGGCCTCCTCCCTCTGGATCCGCTCGATCTCCTCCCGCTTGAGCTTGTCCAGGTAGGCGTCGAATGCCTCGGCCCTGGCGACCCAGGTGTACTCGGATGCCCAGTAGTGCCATCGCCGAATGCACTTGGCCCGCTCGCCAATCCCCTCCCGGTGGAGACAGGTCCTCAGGTGGTTCGCATAGGCGCGATCATAGGACCGCTCGGAAGGCGGGAGGTCTCGGTAGTGGCAGAAGGCGTCATAGGCCTGCCTGGATTCACCCTTCACATAGGGCGTCCGGGAACCGCGGATCCGCTCCCAGACCTGCGGCGTCTCGTCGCTCACAGCTCTCCCTCTAGGAGTGGTTCTAGGCCCATCTTGGCGAGGCGCTCGAGGGCAAGGGCCCCGTTGACCGGCTCGAGCTCGACGACTCTGGCCAATCTTCCGGTCCGCTCCGCGGCGACGATGGTGGTTCCGGACCCTGCGAACAGGTCGAGGACGACGTCGCCGGCGTCGGTGTAGTCTCTGAGGAGTTCCTCGATCAGAGGAACGGGCTTCTGGTTTCGGTGGACCCGCTTCCTCGTCCCCTCGGGCTCGTTCTCCAGGCCGAAGATCCCCGCCCACCGGTGGCGGAAAATCCGCCGGCGGTGCCGGACCCGCGACCACATGAGCTCGAAGCAGGACCCGTGGATCCGGTCGGCAGTCTCGTCGAGCCGCTTGTCCCAGACCATCCAGGCGCCGGAGTGCTCGGTGTCGGGCAGGGTGCGGGCGTAGTAGTCGGCCCCGAACCAGAACTGCTCGGCGACCTGGCCGTACAGGACGAGATAGGGGCGGGCATCGAAGTCGACGTCGTCGCCAGCGACGGGTTCGTACTCCTTGCTCCCCTCTAGGCCGGCGATCTTGGAGCGCATGGGCGGGAAGTGGTCGTCGAGGCGCATCCCGTATGGGGGGTCGTTGACCATGAGGCGAGGTCTCGCCCCGTCCAGGAGACGGCGGGCCACGATGGGGTCCTCGGCCCTGCCGACGATCAGGACATGGGAATGTCCTGGCGACGTCGTCGAGGGGACAATCCAGGTCTGGCCGGTCCGGACGTCCCACTTCTCGAGGACCTCGCGCTCTCGACCCATCGTAGGCTCGGGAGAGCCCATCCGATCGGCCGCGGCCTCGATCTCGGCCTCCCGATCGGCGGCGTTGGCCTGCTCGACGAGCCGCTGGACCAGGTCGGCCGGGAGGATCCCCTCGACGGCCTTATCGTTGGCGGCGACGAAGTCGCGGATCCTGGCGGCATTCCAGCCGGCGAGCTCGGCCGCACGGTTGTCGTAGAGGGAGAGCCGCCGCTTCTGGTCATCATCAAGATCGGTACGCTGGACGACGACCCATCGGCGGCCGTCAGAGGGGACGACGATGACCTCCTCGATCCCGGCCTCGGCCAGGGCCTCCCAGGTGCCATTCCCCGCCAGGATCCGGAGATTCTCGTCGACGACGCCGGACCGGCAGGCCCCTACCTGGTGGAGGGCGTCGACGATCATCCCGATGTTGGCCGGGTTGTGCTCCCGAGCGTTGTCCGGATCGGGTGATAGCTGTGAGAGATGGAGGACTTGGATCCCGTCGGGGGACGGGAAAGGGGTGTCTGTCATGGCTTCACCTACCAAGATCCATTTTAGGGCGTCGAGCTAGACCCTCTTGTCCGATGGCGCCAGAATTGGCCCTCCCATGACCCTCTTCTCGAGGCCGGCCAGCCTGGCCGCTGCATGCCGGCGATGGCCGGCGACGATCCAGCCCGCGGGCGTGACAAGCAACGGCTGGAGGACTCCCTGGACCCGGACGGAGGCAGCCAGCTCTCCCGCCGTCGAGGGGTCCACCGGGCCGCGGGGGTTGAGGGGATTGGGCTTGAGACTGGCCAAGGGCCAGGTCTCCATGATGTCGGTTCTCTCTACGATGTTCAGCACGGTGCTGTTCCTCCTCCTGACGCGTGGTGTTGGCCAGGCGCCGGAGCATCGAGCCCGATGGCGACCTGGGCAAGCAGAATGACGCCGGCCGCACAGTTGAGGGCCGTCTCCGCTTGCTGGAGCATCGAGACAACCCGGCAGTAGTCCTCGGCCAGCTCGCTGCCGGCGGCCATGGCGGCGGTCCGGCCGACGATTTCCAGCCTCCTTTCGTTGATCCTTCTGGCGCCACTACGGCAAGCCTGGAGGGCGGCCTCCAGGAGAGGGTCGCCGCCCGTGGTTCGCTCGGTCCTCGCCCTGCGGATGAGCCGACGAATCACTTGGCTGAGCATGCTGGCAAGCCCTCCGTCGGACTCGTCATCTCCGCCAGGCACTCCTTCACCATGGCGAGTTCCCGTTGTAGTGCGGCGATCGCGAGCTCGTGGGCCATTCGCCAGTCGGTGCAGTGCGGACATATGCCGTGGGTGAACCCGAACCGGACTCTGAGGACCCGGCCGATCCGCCAGGACACCAGCCACGTGAGGACCGGGGCCCCGACGAACCGCACGTACCGGCCGCGGACTCGAATCCCCCCACACCATGAACACTGTCCGATCAAGAGCTCGGCCCGAACCAGGGGCCGCCGAAACTGTGCATGCAGCATGGGACCCTCCTCAGACACTTAGGCCCGCATATGTGAACAAGGAGACCGGCTCGAGCGTGGCAGGCCCGAGCGGCTTCGGTTCGACCCCTTGGAGGGGGCGGGCATGGACGACACGGGCGATCTCAAAGCGCACCACCCAGAAGGATCCGCCCGATTGTCGCCACTCACAGAACCAATCCCAGGAGAACGTCTCGGGGGTGACCTTCTCGCCGAAGATCGTCTTGGGACGGACCTCCGGGTGCTCGTAGAGGTATTTGAACCCCTCCAGGACGTAGTCGCAGTCGGGCATCTGCGCGATCAGCTCGAGGTAGGGCCGACGTGTCAGGCGGATATCGGCGACGTGGGCCCCTCTGTAGCGGGGATGCCGATCGTAAGCCTTGACGAGCTCGCCCGACCGGAACCGTTGGGCGAAGTCGGGGTCCCAGTCACGACGGGTGACACGCTTCACGCCGGCAAGCAGGGCAGGGGTCGTGTAGGCGAAAGACAGAATTCTCATGTCAGCCCTCCAGGACCTTGCCCAATCGGTCCAGGGCGGCGGCGCTGATGAGACCGTCGATGTTCACACATCTACATCGCGGCTCTACCCAAACCGCTCCCGGCTCAGGATCCATTACCTGAGCCGTGGCGATTGCGCCGCACTCCAGACACGGGTACTGATTGCTCTCCAGGGCGTTCTCCAGTCTCCGCACCGTCGCCCCAACCTGGTGGATCGGCCGGACGATGCAAGCCGTGTAGCCGTCGTCCCCGTCCGCCTGCGTCTTGCTGTTAACGAACTCCTCCTCGATGGCTGCGGCGATCGCGTTGTAGTCGGCGATGATTTCCTGGACCCGATCGACCGTCCGCACGCCCCCCCATGTAGGAGCGGCCGAAAGGCTCGGACTCGTTGATCAGGACGTCGATCTCGTCGTCGTTGTAGTGGCGCTTGCTCATGACGCGACAGACCTCCTTCAGAGTGGGTTGACGTAGGTCATTTCGTTGTGACCCTCGAGGGCCATCTTGCGGAAGCGCTGCTGGATCCAGGCGATCAGGACCGTAATGGGATGTCATAGGAACTGGTGGACGCCGAACAGCAGAGACTTCGTCCCGACCCTCATTCTCCGCCTCCGCAGGCCTCCGCGGATTCGCGGCGTCTTGCGGCGTTGGGCGCCGGGACCCCCCGTGCCTCGCACTCCAATCGAACGCACTCCCGGCAGGCAGGCCAGGCGGCGAGGAGGCACTGGGAGGTTGGCGGGGGGACCGAAACAAGCTCAGCCTTGCATCGGGCGATCCCGCCGTAAGGCCGACGCTCGGCCTGGGGGTCGAGGGCATGCCGGATGAGGGGCCCGTTGCCGGCGGGGATCCCCCAAAGGGTCGTCGCCGTGTTAGGGTCGCTGTTTGCAGTTGCCATTGCGTCGGTTCTCCCTGTTGCCGCCTGGCCAACGCCGGCTGGTTCTTCTGGCGACCGTCTCGGCCGCGATGATCGGGTTGACGGGGCGAGGAGCGATCAGGCCCTTTCGGGCCAGGACCCTCTCGACCAGGAGGAGGGCCCGCCCGTCATCGATCATGTCTGGAGAGATGCGGTAGAGTTCCCATCCGAGTTCAAGTGCTCGGTTGTGCTTCTCGATATCCCGAAGGATCCCCGAAACCGAGGTATGCCCCCCGATCAGGGGTCGGCCGCAGGCGCGGCAGTTGGATCTCGGCCCCGTCCCGAAAAGGCCCCCCTCCAGCTCGAAGCCGACCTGGATCGACACATATGCCCGGTCCACCCTGTAGTCCCGTTCGGGGTCGAACCGGTACTCGTGGACCGCCGGCGGGAGGCAGTCGGCCTCCAGGAGCAGGTCGAAGTTTGCCTCGAGCTTGGTGGACCCATCCTGCCCTCTGGGCACCCGCAGCCGGGGCTTCTGCTGGTACCGGTGTCCCTGGGGGATCTCCAGGACCCGCGGTCGATCCCGATCAGTTGCCACGGGATCGTCCAACTCGGCGCTCGATCATTTCCACCAGACCGGCGATGACCAATCCGAAGACGAACAGAACGGCGAGCAACAGCTCGGCTTTCTCCTCGGGGGTGATGAAGCGATCCATCAGGTGTTCAGCTTGCTCGAGGAAGTCCATCTCTCTCGCGCCTCCTTCGTGAGAGTCTGGAGCAGGGTGTTGGCAACGACCCAGGTACCGTGAACGCGCCGGGCCATGACCGCAGTTCCGGCGGCCTCCCTGTTCTCGCCGCGGGCCAGGTGGAGCTGGAACTTTCCTGCGAAGTAGCGGTGGATCTCGGCGAGGTCGCACTCGAGCCGGCCCGCCATTGAGATCGGGTCACTCCCGAACACGACCGGCGTGGCGAGGGCCCTCTTGAGCTCACGCTCGATCTCCTGGTTGGCGTGCCGGCGGGCAGCACGCCATCCCCATACGATCCCGACGGTGATGAGGAACCAGGCGCAGACGATCAGGATCCAGACGTCGACGTACAAGACGGGCCTCCTCTCTTGCCCTTGCGGGCGGCGTAGCGGATTCTCTCCTCGGCGTTGTGGCACTCACGGCATTCCGGCCGGCGGCCGTCGGCGTTGCGAGCTAGCCGGCTGAACTCCTCAAGTCGCTTCTCGCGACCACACTTGGAGCAGACCTTGGTTCCGCGGGCGGCGAGCTCGGCGGCTCTCCTCCTGGCCGCGATCCGCTCGGCCCGTTCGGCCTGGTGGATCCGTTGGAGGGTCTCAGCGGCCAGGGCGAAGGCGCCGACAGTCGGGCGGCCGGCGAACCTCTCCAGGATCAGGTCCCGGAGCTCCGAGCCCGGACCCATCAGGGCGGCCAGGAGGCGACAGGCCCCCTCGTAGCTGGTCACGAGTTCGGGTTCCTGGCGCCCGCCGGACATGACAACTAGCCTTGGCCCTTCGCCCAGCAGTGTCGGCAACCTTCGCCGATCGGAGTACAACCATGAACCGGGTTCCAAGTCTTGGTCGCGTAGGGAATGGCTGTGTCACCCATTGGAACTCTCCGTCGCCGGAATCGTCGCCGCCTTCTCCAAGTCCTCCGCAATCCGTTCTGCGATCGCCAGACCGGCCCTTGGATGCTGCCGGAAGATCCCCTCCTCGGCGCCATGGAGGGTATCCTGCCGAGTTGCCTCTGCCAGTACGGCCATCATCGCTGCCTCTCGATGCTGTCTACTCATGGGTCGACGCCTCCACCTCCTGGAACCCGGGTAGCCGCTCGCCGCTCGGCCTCTAGGGTGCGGCCGTTCTTGGCGGCTGCGCGCCTCAGCTCCTCGGCGATCTCCGCGGCGACCCCCTCGGCGATCTCCCGCGAGCTCGGTTTGTGCTGGTCCGTCATTGCTGGCGCTGTCCTTTCTTGCGGTTGTGGAACTCCCCGTAGGTCTCGATGGCTGGCGGTTGGTCGGGCGTCTCCGGCTCGTAGTCGGCATACTCCATGACCTCGGGCCTCCACACGAACCGGCAGATCTTTCCTGCCGGCGCGTTCCGGTTCTTGGAGATGATGATCTCGGCGATCCCCTTGTCCTCGGTATCCTTGTTGTAGACCTCGTCCCGGTAGATGAAGAGGATCGCGTGGGCATCCTGCTCGAGGGATCCGGAGCCGCGGAGGTCCGAGGGGATGGGGCGCTTGTCCTGCCTGTACTCACAGGATCGCGACAGCTGAGAGACCACGACCACGGGAACATGGAGGGCCTTGGCCATGTCGCAGATGTTGTTTGAGACCTTGGTCAGAGCTCGATTCTCGTTTTCGCCTTCTTCGTCTCCGCCGGCGTCGCCGAGGCGCTGGACGTAGTCGATGGCCACGACGTCCAGGCCGACGGTCGCCTTCATGCGGGCGGCCCGTGACCGGATCTCCATGGAGGTCATCCCCGAGGCGTCGAAGATGTGGAGGCCACGGGACCCGAGTTCCTGGACGACCTTGTTGACCAAGGCGCCAACGTTCCGCTCGGGATCGTCGGCATACGGGTCCTCGCCAGCGATCCTTCTCTCGAGCTCGTTCCCGTCGATCCCCAGGATGTTGGAGGCTTCCCTCCACACGATCTGCAGGGCGGTCATCTCAGCCGTGGCCAGGAAGGCTTTCTTGCCCTCCTTCGTCCACTTGCGGATGAGGCCCTGGAGCACCGTGGACTTGCCCATACCCGGCCGCGCGGCCAGGAGATAGACGCAGCCAGGCTTGAGGCCGTTGAGGAACCGATCGAGGCGCGTTCCGGTCATCAGGCCGAGGGCCTCTTTCTTCGCCTCGCTGATCTTCAGGACTTGATCGATGAATAGGTTGACCAGATCTGCAGGGCCGTAGACGCCGGCGGACGCCTCGTCATGAAGGGCGTTCGAAAGGAGCTCGAAGGCCTTGACTGTCCCCTCCGCAAGATCCAGGGACTGATCGTAGAGGAGAGCTGCGATCTTTCCAGAAGCGGAGATCCCCCGCCGGCGGACAGCAGCATTCTTGACGAGCTTCGCGTAATGCTCGACGTGGACCGCAGTCGGGACGACACCGATCAGATGGGAGAGATAAGCGAGGCCTCCAACCTCCTCATAGACCCCATTGGCCCGGAGATCGTCGGAGATGGTGACGAAATCTGGAGGAATCGACCGATCGGCGACACGCCGGACTGCGCTGAAGATTGCCGCGTTCCGGTCCCTGTAGAAGTCCTGGGCCGTCAAGAACGGGATGGAGTAGATCGCATGGGGATCCATGAGCAGGGATCCGAGGACCGCCTCCTCTGCTTCAGTATTGATGGGAGGAAGGGCCTCGATCGGGTGCTGAGCGCCAATCGCCGCCCGCACGTGCTCGGCTGCCGCTTTGTCGGTCTGAGTGACTCTTGCTGTTCCGCTCACGGGGTGTCTCCTTACTTGGCGTACTCGTAACGCTTGCCTGCGTCGGCGACGGACTGGTCCTTTGCTTTGCCGTTGGACAGCAAGGTTTCCCGGGGGACGAGGTTGACGAACTCTTCGGTCTTCTGGTCAGAGCGGCAGAAGAGGAGCGATGCGCCTCGATGCTTCTGGCTGGCGCCGTAGAACGCGTCCTTGGCGAAGTGGTCGATGGCAGACTTGAGGTCTCCAACCGAGAAGGTCAGGAGTCGCCTGCCTATGTCCTCTCGCGGACACACCTTGGCTCTCGGTTGGATCCGCATCCGGTAGTGAGTCCAGACCTCGTCGATCCGCGGATCGGTCAGATCCACGCGAGGTTTCGAGCGCCGCTTGCTCTTGTCCTTGCCTTTGTCCAGCCCCTCCCCGGCCGCGTCAGCGGCCGCCTTCTGGTCCCCTCCCGAACCCTCCCCTATTGGGGATTCAGATATAGATTCTTTTTGGGATGGGTTTGGGTGTGGGTTTGGGTGCCTGGTTCCGATCTGGTCAGGATCTAGTTCCGGATCTAGTTCGGATCTAGTTCCGAAGATTAGTAGCTTCATGCCTGCTTCTTTCAGGCTGCGGCCTGCCTTAGCAGCGCTGCATCCCCTGCAGGAGACGACGATGTTTTCAACGGTGTTTGGTTCGGTCGGATCGACGCGGCTATATGTGGCGCCGAGCGGGGATTTTCGATCCTTCCAATTGACGTTTCTTCCGCAATATCTGCAGCGATCCTTGTCCCTTTCCCTGATTGCAGCCTGCAGAGTGGGGTTGGAGTAGAGCTCTTTCCGGAGGGCCGCTTGCTCGCGTTCGGAGGCAATCTCCTCGGCGGAGGGTTGATAGTGCAGGTAGTCGTGGATGCGGTAGCCGCCTTCTGTGGGCTCCCAGAGACACACCCTCAAGAGGCGAGCGACGAGCGCCTTCTTCCTCTTCCCCTGCACAAAGCGTTGGACGATTGCGTCTGGCACCAGACCATTCGTCTTGTGGTGATTGCTCCATGCCAGGCAGGCAGCCCACAGCCAAAAACCATCGGCTTCGGCCGCGAGGAATTTGGGGTGGTCGTACCAGTCGTCACTAAGGCGTACCCAGGTCATCTACATGACCCCCTGCTGAACAGAGATGGCACGAACGTACAGACGCATGAAGGCGCCGCCGGAACTGGCCAACCGCGGCAAGGCTAGTCCCATCGACAGGCACGGAGAATGCAGTGGAGGGACTGAGTCGTATGCCATGACTCACCTACCTTGCCGCGGGCTGGATACTGGCACTATCCGGCCCGCTTGGTTTTCAAGAGCCAACTTGCTCCAGGGTCTAAGAGAGCCCGGGGCAAGCTGCCCCAGGCTGTACCTAGCGGATCCGGGACTCCAGTTCGGATAGACCGCTTCGAACGCTCTGGACCGCGTTGTCGGATCGCCTGTTGTGGAAGTCGAGCATCTTCTCGAATCTCTCCTCTGCAGCCTCGAGTTGATTGCCGAGGCGCTCGATCCTCCTTTCAAGCCCCTCCAGATAGCCGAACAGGGCTACGTTGTTAGAGATCCCCAGCTCTTCCATCCGTCTCTCACGACGAGCTTTCTCCTGGGCCTCCCACTCGGCCTTCTTCGCGGCCGCGAACGCGGCAAGCTCCTCCCGATGAGCCTCGAAGCCCTCGGTCTCCTCCAGGTCCCAGGTGGGATCCGACTCCCATTGGCCTTTGAGATACTCGATCTCCTCTCGGGATCGGATCCTCGGGATCTGGACCTCCTCTGCCACGGTCATCTACCACCTCTTTCATCTGCTCAGAAAAGGGGGCGCCGCCGACGTCGGCGCCCCTGATCGGATCTAACCCAGGATGCCTTCGGGACCAACATCTCGAGATCGTCCTTCATGGCAGCGAGGTCGGCCTTGGCCTGGCCCTGCAGGACAGCGCAGTAGGCAGGGCTGAGGTCTTGCTCGGCGTCTCCGGCCCCAGGGTCGTAGCCGGAGAGGGCGATTGTCAGCAGCCGGTAGAGGGTGGCGATTGCGGCGTCGGTAAGCCGGACCCCGGTACCCTTCAGGAACCTCCGGACGCCAGCTTTGTTGTGGGCGACGGTCTCGGTGTTCTGCCACCAGGGTTGGGGTTCGGCCAATCTGGCCGACTCGGCGAGGGCCAGGATGCGATCGGCGAGGCCCGTCGGGATCTCCTCGGGCAAGTTCGCGGCAATGTGACCAGCGCCGGGCTCAGAGGGCTCCGACTGCTCCTCCTCGATCCTGCCCTCCTCCGGATCGAGCTCAGCGTTCTCGGCGACGGCGTCCTGGGCGGGGTCCTCGTGGACCTGGTCGGCGTCCTCCTGAGAGGGCTCCTCAGTCTCCCGCGGCGCCTCCACGAATGGGACGAGCCTGCCGCCGTCGACGACGAACCGCTGTCCGTTGGGGCCCTCCAGGATCATTCCCTCCGCCATGCCAGGGTCCGGTCGCTCGGGCTCAGGCTCGACGATCCGTGGCGGGACGAAGGAGGCCGCGGCCGCGGCGGTGTGGAAGCGCTTGCTGGCGGCCCTGTGAAGAACCGGGTAGGCGGATGCCCGAGGATCCTCGATCAGCTGTGGCGCGTTCTTGGTCGCCTGAATTCCGAGCCACTCCAGGAAGGCGGCCGCGTCGGCCTCGTTGAGTTCGCCCGCGTTGTTCTTGCCGAACATCGCATGGAGAAGCTCGTGGCGCCGTACCTCGTCGATCCCCAATTCCTTGCAGATCGCGTGGATTGCTGCGTTCTGGCCGGGCGTCAGAAGGTTGCCCCCAGGGCGTTGATCCAGGACTCGGCCATCGGGAGAGAGCCAGTCCGCGGCTTGGGCGCGCTCATCATCCCGATCGAATTCCGCCTCATCCGGAAGATCGCGGAACGGTAGCGGAGTGTTGTAGAGGGACCGGAGTGCCCGCTTGGTCGCCCGCACTTCCGCCAGTTGGTTGGGCCGCTGTTTGGCAACAGGGTTCTGATCGCTGCTGACGTTGACCTCACCCCAGCCGGTGACCGGCCGCATCTCCCCCGTCTTGGGATCGACCCAATCTGACCGATAAGCGTCGGCCCGCCAAAGGATGATCTCCGGCCTACTGGCGCACCCCCACGCCTTCCGCTCCTCTTCCGTGGCAGGTCGGGCAAACACGCCCCGAAATGTGGCGTTGTTCTGGGCGATCCGAAGGCGCCCCTCCAGGGGGAAGAATGGCTTGCCGCGGTAGACCGTGATCTCGTTGAGGAACGGGTCCAGGTTGTAGGCGATGGCCGCCTTGGCAAGCACCATCGCGAGGTGTTTGTTCTGCCTCAGGTCATCCGGAAACTGAGCCTGGAGAGTGGTCGCGAGGCTCGTCGCCTCCTCATCCGGAACCGCCATGGTCCGCTGGTCGGGACGGTAGATCACGACGCCCTTGGAGTCGAGAATTGGCTCGGCGCCGACGGGCTTCGTTGCGGTGGGGAGCGGTGCCTCCCCGGTGCCATTGTTGCTCACTGCTGTTCCTCCTTGCCTATCCCGTTAAGGGACTGGATGGCCTCGTCGATCTTCCCTATCGCCCGGGCGAGGGAATGGCGCGCCCAACGAAGGCGCTTGATCGTTTCCCCTCGGCCGCGGCCGGCCTTGATCTCCACCTTCTCGGCTCGCCGGATGGAGGTCAGGGTCAGATCGACGTCCTCCCGATTGCGGCCGGCCATGCCGGCGAGCCTGGCGATCTCCCCCATTACCGGATCTCCAGCCTCTCCCCTCGGGTGAAGACGACGCCGGGGATCTCCTCGCCGGCCTTGTGGGCGGCCTTGATCGCGTTCTTGTCCGGCGACTCCGAGATCTCGATCCGGATGTACTTCCTGGGTATTGCAGCCTGGTCGACGACCTGGACCGCCTCGGGATTGAGTCGTACCGCAAAGGTAAACTTGGTGCCGTTGACCTCGGAGAGCCCGGCGCGCTTCAACTGCGATAAGGCGTACGCCTTGAGGCCCTCGCTCCTCCGATCGATGGCTGCCTTGCGGGCAGACAGCCGGGCGATCTCCTCGCCGATCGCCTTAGAAGAGGCCTCGAACTCCCTGAGGATCGACCCGATCCCGTCGAACTTCGCCTCCAGTGCGAGGTTGATGGCCGATAGCCGCACCCCGGCCAGTTCGATTGCCTCCTGTCCCTCTTGAGTCGATGGATCCGCCTCCAGGATCATCGCCATGGCGGCGACGAACGCCGGCGCGAGCTCGTAGAGCTTGAGGGATCGATAGGCCGAGAGGTCGAGGCCTGGCTCTTCCTCTGGGGGTACCGGCGGCGGTACCAGGGCCTGGGTTTCCGTTTGCTGTTCCGCCACTTCTTTCCTCCACTGAATGCGCCCGTGGATGGGCGCCTGCTCTGCCCTATGCCTGGGGCAAGAGATTGGGATCCTCCGTCATAGCGATGATCCGGCGACCGGCCTGGGCCGCCTCGAAGTTGTGGCCGAAGGACTGCGTAACGGGGTCCAGGTCCTGCGCATCGTCCAACTGGTCGACCACCCCGAGCAGGGCGACAGCAACCTGGTTGAGCCCCAGGGCAAGGCTGACGTCGCCCTGTGCCAGAGCCCTGCGCTGATCGAGCAGGGTATTCTGCAACCGATGCCTCATCTCATCCTCGGCCTGGTCCAGAGCCTGGATGCTGGTGAGAGCATTGCGCTGCATCGCCATGGCGCCAACCACGTTGTAGCCCTCCGACTGGATCTCAATCCGGCGAGCCGTCGCCCGACTCCTGGGCGACAACCGTTGCAGTCGCTCCCTCCGTTCCGGTACGATGCTCATGGTTGATCGTTCTCCTTCTGGCTGGCCCCGCCGCCGTTGCCCCGCCGGCGGGGCCACTTCAGTTGCTGTTCCTTCCATTTCGCCCGATCGCAGGGATGGCCATCCCCGTCAAGATCGGGAGCCTCCGGTCCTCGTCTCTCCTCCTCCTGCCCTGCCTCCTTTCCGATCGCCGACGGGCGATCACGTCTGATGGTCGCGTTCCCATCGGGCTTGCACCCGACTATCTCGGTAGGCCTCAAGGTCGGAGGGGCGAAAGAACCGCCGGCCGCCGATCTTGATGCTCTTGACCGCATTGGACTTGATGAGCTGGTAGAGGCTGTCCCTGGAGATCCCGAGAAACTGCATGGCCGCCTCTACGTTCAGGTTGGCACCGCCCCCCGAAGACACCTCTGGTTGAGGGTCACGAGGACGCGCGCTCTGAAGAGCAGCCGATAACCCCACCGAGACCTCAATAGTGAGGAGGCGCGCGAACGCCTGGGCGAGGTCGGCGACGGCGATCTCGACCGCCTGAACTGCAGCAGCTCGCTCGCCGGCAAGCTCTGACGGGACGACCTCGAAGGCTCTTCCCCGTGTCACTGCAGCAATCCCTCCTGCTGGGCCAATTGGGCGGTCTTGGCGTCTTCCGCTAACCAGTACGCGAGCTCGGGCCACCGAGCCAGCATGGCGAGAATGACGTGCGTGCTCGGCTCCCGTTCACCCCGCACTATGCGGGACCAAAGGGAATGGGATATGCCCACCTCTTGGCAGAAGCGTCGTACTGACTTACCAGCCCTCTTCTCCTCGACCTTTTGAATGAACAGGCGCATCTCCCCTCCTTTGGCCGGCGTGCGCACCATCGTTGCGTTAACGCACCACATCGTACAACCCCGTGGTGCCTCTTGTCAACACTTGGAACAAACTTCGTCCAGCGGAATTGGGTTCATCGGCGCACCATCTGTGTACAATGGGCACCAGTTTGAAGTAGGAGTGAAGATGCAGGGCTGCACACTGGCTGAAGTGGTCAAGAGGGAAAGAAAGAAGAGGGGCTGGTCAACTCGCCAACTGGGAGAGAAGGCCGGCGTATCTCATTCGACAATCTCCCGCATTGAGTCTGGCGAACGGGTGGATATCGCCGTCGAGACACTCAGGCGCATTGCCGGTGCCTTAGGGATGAAGCCTGAGGAGTTGCTTGCATCCGCCGAAATGGCTGGCCCCTTACCAGAAGACCGTACCTTCGGTGCCCGACTCCGATCCGCCAGAATGCGACGCAAACTCACCGTCGACCAACTCGCCGCCAGGGTCCGGGTCTCCCCCGAGTACATCGCGGACTTGGAGTCCGATCGCACACATGAGTTCACCCCCGAGGTTTTGAGGGATCTCGCGAAGGCGCTCGGCGTCGACATCTGGGAGATGTTGATCGCCGCGGGCATCATCGAGTCCTATCCCGAGTTTCGGGACTACGCCCGCCAGAAGTACGACGTCCGAGCTGAGGATGAGGACATCATCACTACCATAGAGGTGCTACTCAGGAGGCTACGGGAGAAGGATGCTGATCGACGACGACGTGAGCAGAGTGAAGGATCTGGCGGAGAAGGTCCTGCGGAATAGCAGTTGCTCAAAGCCCCCTGTGAACGTCAACCTCATCGGTCTCTTCGATCCCGGCAAGCCCGTAATCGTCCACCCGGTTCCTCTGAACGGTCACAGAGGTAAGCTGCTTGATCAGGGCGACGAGTGGCACATCCTGGTCAACCGGAACGACCCACAGGTGTCCCAGCGGTTCACCATCCTACATGAAGGTTTCCACGTGCTGCGCCGTGTCCGGAATGTGGCGCTGGCGTCCACCGGTTCCGATCTCGAGATCCTGGCTGATCTCTTCGCCGCTTGCGTATTGATGCCGGAAGAGTGGGTTCGGGATCGCTGGCCAAAGGTGAAGGAGTTGTGGAGGCTGGCATCGATCTTCCAGGTCAGTCAATCAGCGATGAAGGTCCGCCTCCAGGAACTCGGTCTGTCAGACAACGCAACTCGTGGTTTGTCGCTCGAGCTCAAGGCGCAGGACTGACTGAGTAGCCGTAGCTCATGCACCAATCGACGAAGGAGGAAGACCATGTCCGGAGTCTCGATCCGCCACACCGACCCTTCGCAAGAGACCGCGACGCTTCAGAAGGTGGCCACCGACATCGCATCCATCCTGACGTCGAGCGAGGAGATCCTCTACATCGCCCTACAGAACAGAACGGCCATCTCGCCGAAGAAGGACTCCGCGGTTGCCACGACGAACCGCATTATCCTCTACAAGCCTCAGATCCTCGGCCGCTTCAACTTCTCGGACTTCCATTGGCAGGACGTCAAGGATGTGACTCTCAAGCAGGGTATCCTCTCGAGCGACGTGGTAGTTGAGACAGTCGACGGTCGAAAGGACAGCGTCGGCAACATCGACAAGGATCAGGCCCGCCGCCTCTACGGGATATGCCAGCAGCTAGAGCAGGATTGGCGCGAAAAGCGACGGATCCGGCAGATGGAAGAGGATCGGGCCAAGGCTGGTGGGGTTTACCTGACGGCGCCAGCTCCTGTAGCTGCGGCTCCGGCGGCTACAGTCGAGGATCCTGTGGAGAGGCTGGCAAAGCTGAAGAGGATGCTCGACCAGAACCTGATCTCCGAAGCCGAGTACGAGAGTGTCAAAGCCAAGATTCTGGCTGAGTTCTAGCCGATGGGCTGGAGGAATCGGCCCTGGGCAGACCAATCTAGAGGAGATCACCGGTAGGGATTTGCGCACATCTGTCTGAACGGTCAATCATCTCCTCCGACATCGACCCGATGAAGGTAGCAGACTTGAAGATGTCGTCAGGCCATCTGCGTAGACCGAGGTGGCAAGCGTGAGGTTCAAGCGCTTGGTGGCTCGGGCGAGCAAAGGAGTTGCGGACGCCGTCCGACACATCGCCAGTGAAACCGCTAAGAAGGCCATTTGGGGCTCGTAATGATCCGACATCGCCAAAGGATTATCTGCAAGTCCGAAGGATCCGCGAACGGGAGGCCGAAACGAAAAGGTAGGCTGGAGCGCCAGACCTATCTGGACCATCGGAAGCTGCTCACTGAGCTAGAGACAAAGACCTCGGAGACCTTCGACAAGGCAATGCTGACATTGCCGGCCGGGGCTCTCGCACTGACAATCACCTTCATTAAGGACATCGCTGGCAGGCCACCCGAGCAACCGGGTTTCCTTCTTCTAGCATGTGGAGGCTTCGGGGCATCACTGCTGTCGATACTGTCCGCGCTCGTCTTTGGGCAACTCTCGCAGCGTCGCTTCAGAGATATCATCGACAAGCGTTGGGAATCCAGGCAGGAGCCAGAGATCCGTCAGTGGTGGCGCAGACTCTGGCATTTCCTCAGTTGGGAGAGGAACTACTGGGCTGCGGCAACGATGCTCCTCAACTGGGCATCGGTCGTGGCCTTTCTCTTCGGTGTCGTCTACATCGCGCTGTTCGCTATCGCCAATCTCACCTAAGGGAGCCGGAGAAGTGGCGAAGACAAAGCGGGATCTAACCGAGGTCGACAGAATCCGCCCGGTTCTCACGGGCGATGCCGGCCCGAAACCTCCACGGAAGGCCAGCAAGACCGTGAGGAGCAACCAATCAGGCGTAATCGTCAAAAAGGACACGTCCATCAAGCGCAAGGCTGCATCCAGGTCGATGGGTAAGACTATGTCCAGCAGTGACTGCAAGCCGCCACACGACAAGAAACCCTAGTGGGCTGATTGACGGAGATGGGGGTTCTAGATGGAGAGAGAAAGCGAAGAGACAAGGCGGGTTGAAAGGAAGCCCGAACGACGAGAGGACCACCGTGAGGAAACGCGACGAGACAAGCCGGGCGTACCGTCATCACCGGTAGGCGCACCACCGGCACCGGTGAATCCTGGCGAAGCTGGCCCGAGGCCCACTCGCCGGACCGACGAGTAGCTCATCATGGCGAGAGCCAACGGTGAGGGCACCGTCTACCAACGCAAGAGCGACGACAAGATCGTCGTGGCCATCAGCTTGCCCGGAGGCGGGAGGAAGGTCTTCTACTCAGACGAGAACGGTCTCCCCTTCAAGACTAAAGCCGCGGGGAAGGCATTCCTCAAAAAGGAGCTAGAGAAGCTGAGCCAGGGCCTTCCCCTCGGCCCAGGGGAGGAACTGGGAAGCTACCTCCTCAATTGGATGGAGACTGTCGCGAGACCGCGCCTGGATCCGAAGACCGCCAAAGACTACGCCGCGATCATCCGCCTCCACATTCTGCCGAAACTCGGGAGCTGCCCCATCAACAAGCTGAGCGGCCCTCTGCTGGCCGAACTCTATACTGAGAAGCTGAAGGCGTTGTCTCCACGGCGCGTGCAGTACATCCACGCTGTCATTCATACAGCGATGGAGCAGGCGGTCAAGTGGCGATTCATCCCCCGCAACCCGGCCGATGACGTCGAGGCTCCGAAGGTCACAAAAAGGGACCCGCATATTCTGTCCGTCCACCAGGTCCGGCAACTCCTGGCCGCCGTCCAGGGGGATCGTCTCGAAGCCCTCTACGTTCTGGCCGTGACGACAGCCATGCGTCAGGGCGAACTGCTGGGTCTCCACTGGGACGAGGTCGACCTGGCCCGCGGAATGATCCACGTCGTCCACAGCCTCGATCGGCTTGAGAGACAATGGAGGGTCAAGGACCCCAAGACCAAGTTGAGTCGGCGATCCATCAGGCTCACCCAGTGGGCGGTGCGAGCCCTGCAGGATCACTGGCAGCGCCAGCAGTGGGAGACGGAGCTCGCCGGCGAGCTCTGGCAAGGCAGGAACCTGGTGTTCTGCCGAGAAAACGGTCTCCCCTTGGACAACAAGAGGGTCACCGAGCGGCACTTTTACCGTTTGCTGAGAAAGCTTAACCTGCCCCCGATGCACTTCCACGATCTCAGACACACCGCCGCGAGCCTCTACATGCTGATGGGCGTCCCCCCGAAGGTCGTCCAGGAGATGCTCGGCCACAGCACAGTCGTCATGACCCTGGATACCTACAGCCACCTCCTACCTGAGATGCAGGAAGAGGCCGTGAGGAAGATGGACAATCTCCTCGGCCCCGGCACCAACGGATAATCCCCTTGAATCGCGCTCTCCGAGGCATCTTTCGATTGCGTTGCTACACGCGTTGCTACATACGACGAGCGGGGCGGCCAGTTGGCCGCCCCGCTCGCTGTCAAGAATGGCGCTTAGAGTATAATACTGAGCACCATTGCTCAAGATACTGAGGGTGCCGGGGAGGGGACTCGAACCCCTACTCCCTTGCGGGAAGCAGATTTTAAGTCTGCCGCGTCTGCCGGTTTCGCCACCCCGGCTCGAAACCTGAGTCCTTCCTCCAAATCTTATCACACGGGTAGACCCCGTCAATCCGTCGGCCACCGCGCAGGCGCCCCAACGGCCCGACGGCGCCCTGGCCGGCTCTAGAAAAGCGCTTGGCCGGCCAGGGCGCCGTGCCGAGCATTATGCGACCCTCGCGGGGCTGCGACGGGCCGAGAGAGCTACCACACCTGTCCTGCCGAATGGTAGCGAAGCATCTCCTAGTGGGTGCCGCACCCCCATTGCCACGTGGAGGCCCCGCGCCTGCGGCTCGGGGATGACGAGGAGAAAGCCATGCTCGCCGCCCTCCCGAGCACGTTGTGTGCGTATTCTCGCTGTGATATAGTTGGCCGCCGCCGGGAGGAGAACTCAATTGCGCATCGGCATCGTCGCGGACATACACGCCAACCTGGCCGCACTGGAGGCCGTCCTTGCAGACATGGGCACGGTCGACGTCATCTGGTGCCTCGGGGACGTGGTGGGCTACGGCCCCGACCCCAACGAGTGCATCGAACTGCTCAGGCGCCACGACCACCTCTGCGTCGTGGGCAACCACGACATGGCGGCCATCGGCCGGCTCGACACCTCCGACTTCAACCCCGATGCCGCCCAGGCCGCCGAATGGACCGCTGGCCAACTGACGGAACGCTCCCGGCTCTTCCTCTCGGCCCTTCCCGAGCGGCTCACCACCGATTCCTTCACCCTGGTCCACGGCAGCCCCCGCTCTCCCGTGTGGGAGTACATCACCCACGAGGGCCGTGCGGCCCCCAACTTCGAGCACTTCGACACCACTGCCTGCCTGGTCGGCCACACCCACGTGCCCGCGATCTTCCTGCAGGAGCGCCCCGGCGGCCCCGTGCTCGGCCGAGTGGCCAGCCCAGGAGACCAGGTGGAGATCGGCCAGGGGCGGATCATCGCCAACCCGGGTGGTGTGGGACAGCCCCGCGACGGCGACCCCCGAGCCGCCTACGCCATCTACGATAGCGGCTCCGGCATCCTGGAGTGGCACAGGGTCGACTACCCGATCCACGTCACCCAGCGCCGAATGAGGGACTTCGGACTCCCGCCCCGCCTGATTCAGCGCCTCGAGCACGGGTGGTAGACCCCATCAGCACATCCCCGCCGACGGATCCAATGGGAAAGGGCCGGCCTCGGGCCCGGAGCCGGCCCCCTTTGCGGCCCTCGCCATTGAGGACCAAACGAGGAGGAGAAAGAGAAGGATCGATCGCTAGGCCCTCGCCATTGAGGACCTACTTCTGGGTTAGGTATTCCTGGTAGGTCTTGACGACCTGGATCGCGCCCTTCGGGGCCTTCCGAATACAGAGGTCGCAGAAGGTGCACTCGTCCTCGTTCTCCGGATGCGGGTGCAGCCCCTTCTCGTCGGCGACCAGCGCGTCGACCGGGCATACGCCGGCCACCGCCTTCATCTCTTCCAGGCTCGCGAACTTGGTCTGATCTATCTTCAACTCTATGAACAGGCCCATCGTTACCTCCAGCCATCAGCCCTTCGCCATCAGCCTTCAGCACGAATCACCCTACCGCCGATCGCTGATAGCCGACTGCCGATCGCTACTTTACTTCCGCCAGCAGCTTCTTGACGGCAGGGGCGATCTGATCGTGGGTGTCCACCACCACGATCCCCGCCTCGCGCATCGCCGCCTTCTTCCCCCGGGCCGAGCCGGTGTTGCCCTCCACGATCACCGCGGCGTGGCCGAAGTGCATCCCGGGCATGTTATCCACGAAGCCGCCCGTGACGAAGGCCACGATCGGCTTCGGATATTTCACCTCTCTCACCCACTCCGAGAGCCTCTCCTCGGCCGAGGTGCCGGGCTCGCAGAAGAGCACCACCACCTTGGTCTCCGGGTCCTCCTGCAGCAGCGGAAGCAACTCCACGAAGGTGGAGCCGATGACCGGATCGCCACCGATGTTGATCGCAGTGCTGATCCCGATGCCATTCTGCGCCAGCAGGCTGGCCGTCTCCGTCAGCATCCCTCCGCTTCGGGAGAGGATCGCAACGTTGCCCGGGAGGTATGCCTTCTTGAACTCGTCGGCCGGGCCGCCGATAGCTCCCAGCTTGCCCTTGCCGGGCGAAGCCATGCCGAGCGAGTTGGGTCCCACGATCCGAGCCCCGCGCTGCTTGGCGTACTCGATCATCTGGCAGACGTCTTTTCGCGGGATGCGCTCGGTGAAGACGCTGATGAACTTGATGCCCGCATCCACCGCCTCCATCGTGGCGTCCTTGGTGAAGGCAGGCGGCACCGACACGATGGACGTGTTTATCTCCGGGTGGGCCGAAACGGCTTCCTTGACGGTGTTGTAGACCGGAATGCCGTAGACGTCCTGCCCGCCCTTGCCGGGCGTCACTCCGGCCAGCACCTTCGTGCCGTACTCCACCATGCTGAGGGTGAAGGTGGTCGCCTCGCGCCCCGTTATCCCCTGAACCAGAACCCTGGTGTTCTCGTCGACGAGAATTGCCATCTACTTGCCTCCCTACAGCCCTTCCATCATGCGGACGGCAGCCTTCGCGGCGTCCTCCATGGTGACCTCGCGTCCGAGGTACTTCACGCCGTACTTCCGCAGGATGGCGTAGGCGTCCTCTTCGAAGGCACCCGCCGACCTGAAGGTGATGGGATAGGTGGCCGGGTCGATCCCCAGTTCCAGCATCGCCTTGATCATCCCCCTGGCCAGGGTGTCCACCCGAGAGTTGCTGAAGACGTTGGTCATCACGGCCAACCCCTTCACCTCGGGCTTCTGAAGGATCAGCTTGCACAGACGGTACACCTTGCTCACCGGCGGATTGCCGCCCACCTCGCAGTAGTTGGCGGGCTTCCCGCCGTTGCGGAGGATCGCGTCGAACAGGGTCAGACTGCCGCCCCCGGCGCCGATCATCAGACCCAGGTTGCCGGGGAACTCCACCACCCGGCCGGCCACGCCCCGGTAGTCAGCCTTGTCGATCTTCAGGGCTTCCACCTCGAACGGCGTGGGCGGCTTGGCGTTGTCGTCCCGGTCGAAGATCCCGAGCTTGCCCAGCCGATCCTTCTGCCGGTACATCGCGTCGCCCTCGATCTCGATGTGCGCGTCGGCCGCGATCACCCGCCCGTCGGCGGTGACCACCAGAGGGTTGACCTCCGCGAGGATCGCATCGAAGGTGTCGAACGCCTCCCACAGCTTCAAGAAGACCGACTGCGCCTCGGAGTTGGTCTTGCCCGTGAGACCCAGCCCAAAGGCCAACTCCCTGGCCTGGAAGGGGTGCATCCCTATCCATGCGCCCATGCTGCACTTCTTGATCCGGCTGGGATCCTTCTCGGCCACCTCGTTGATGTCCATGCCGCCGGAGGCGCTGGCCATCATCAACCGGCCCTTAGTGCGCTCCTCGTAGGTGGCGGCCACGTACAACTCCTGGGCAATGGGGAGCTTCTCCTCCACCAGCAGTTGCTTTACCGTGTATCCCTTGATCTGCATCCCCAGCATGTCTCGAGCGACCTGCTCGGCTTGCTCGGGGGTGTCAGCAAAACGAACCCCTCCGGCCTTCCCCCGCCCGGTAGCCAACACCTGAACCTTAAGCACCACCGGCCGGCCCAGTTCCGCGGCCGCCTGCCGAGCCTCCTCGGGGCTCGCCACCAGCTTGCCGGCCGGCAGCGGGATCCCGACGCTGGCCAGGATGCGCTTGCTCTCGTACTCGTACAGCCTCATCCGTTTCCTCCAGACACGGGGCACCGAGACGCGGAGACGGGAGTGGGAACCACCCCGCGTCTCCATGTCTGCACGTCTCCGCGTCCCTACTACACAGATGCCTTTGCGGCCGCCTCGCCTAGCTCGAACCCTCGGCGCAGGGCCTTCATGTTCAGTTCCTCGGTACCCTTGGGCGCGCTATCCATGACGGCCTTCTCGATCGCTTCCCTGGACACGGTTCCGTCCACACCGACGAGGGCACCCAGCATAACCACGTTCGCAACCACCCTCCTGGAAAGCTCCTCGGTGGCCACTCTGGTAGCCGGCACCTTGATCACGCGCGAGTACTTGCCCTCCGGTATGTTCGGCACCAGATCCTCGTCCACGATCAGGACGCCGCCCTCACGCATGGCAGGCACGTAGCGGGTTGCCGACTCGGGGGACATGGTGACCAGCACCTCGGGGGCCACGCACATGGGGTAGTCGATCCGCTCCGGGGAGATGACCACGTCGGACACGCAGGCGCCACCTCGAGACTCGGCGCCGTGGGAGTTGGTCTGGGTCGCCTCGCTGTTGTTGTAGATGGCGGCCGCGCGGGCCAGGATTACCCCGGCCAGCACGATGCCCTGGCCGCCGAAGCCGCTGATCCTAACCTCTTTCCTGCTAGCCACGGTACGCCTCCCGCTGGGTCCTCGCCAGTTCGTGCAGAGCGCTCACCACCTCGGGCCGCTCGGTGCACACGAACTCGCCCCACGGCCTCTTGCCCTTCCGCTCCTCGGGGCTCATCTTGTCGAACTGCTCCTTGCGGATGAAGGTCTTCTTCATCCACTCCATCATCGCGATGCTGTTGTCGCCCAGCTTGTTGCTGCGACCGTAGAAGGTGGGGCACTGGGAGATGATCTCCACGAAGGAGAAGCCCTTGTTCTGGATAGCCTTCTTGATGAAGTTGATGCTGGGTCGCGGGTTGGTGGTGGTGGACCGGGCCACGTAGGTGGCGCCGGAGGCCGCAACGAGCTCGCACAGGTCGAAGCCGTCCTCCACCAGGCCGTACCGGGAGGTGGCCGAGAGGGAGCCGATGGGGGTGGTGGGCGAGTACTGGCCGCCCGTCATCCCGTAGGTGTAGTTGTTCACGCAGATGGCCGTGACGTCGGCGTTTCGCCGCGCGGTCTGGATCAGGTGGTTGCCGCCGATGGCCGAGGTCTCGCCATCACCCATGTGGCAGATGACGTTCAAGCTCGGGTTCGCCAGCTTGATGCCGGTGGCGAAGCCCAGAGGCCGGCCGTGGAGGGTATGCATGTAGTCGTACTTCCAGTAGGTGCACATTCGGCCGGTGCAGCCGCTGCCACCCACCCAGACCACGGTGTTCGGATCCAATCCCAACTCGTCGATCGCGATTGCAGTGTAGTACCAGATTTGCCCGATGCCGCAGCCCTCGCACCAGATGTGCGGGTTGCCTGGGGCGCCGAAGCGGAAATACTTTATGGCTGGGTGCTCGAGCACCTCGGGATCTTCTCTGGCGATCACAGGAGCGTCTGCCACTTACATCACCTTCCTTATCACGTCCAGGATCTCCGCAGGCGTGTGCATGGCGACCCCGGGCTTGGAGAAGAGGATCACCTCGGAGTCTCTGCCGAGGCACCGCTGGACCTCGCGCTGGACCTTCCCCATGTTCATCTCGGCGACGATGACCTTCTTGACGTTCTTGCCGACCCGCGCAATGTAGTTGTCGGGGAAGGGCCAGATGCCGATCAGCCGGCTGAAGCCGACCTTCAGGCCTTCGGCACGCGCCTGCCGAACGGCGGCCTTGACCGAGCGGGCAACGGAGCCGAAGCCTATCACCAGCACCTCAGCGTCGTCGATGAAGCCATCCTCGACCCTGGTCAGCTTGTCGGCATTCGCCTCCACCTTGTTCCAAAGCCGCCCCACGATCTCCTTCTGGACGTCGTATGCCTGGGAGGGAGAGCCGTCCGCCGTACGGGCGAAGCTGGAGACCGCCAGGCGGTAGCCCTGGCCGAAGGCAGGCATCGGGGGCACCCACTCACCCTCCGGCACTGCCCAGGTCTTGTAGCCCTCGCCCGGCTTCTCGGTGGGCTTGCGGCGCGGGGTCACCTTGACCTCGGAGGGGATGACGACCTTCTCCCGCAGGTTGGAGAGGATCTCGTCACCGAGGATGAAGGTTGGCACCCGGTACTCCTCGGAAAGGTTGAATGCCTCGACAGTGAGGTCGAACATCTCCTGGGGAGACTCGGGGGCCAAGGCAATGATTGAGTAGTCGCCGTTGCTGCCGTAGCGCACCTGGTAGATGTCGCCCTGTGCGCTCTTGGTGGCGATGCCGGTGCCGGGTCCCGCCCGCATCATGTCCACGATCACACAGGGGGTCTCGGTCATCGCGGCGTAGCCGATGTTCTCCTGCATCAGGCAGATGCCGTTACCGGAGGTGGCGGTCATCGACTTGTAGCCGCCCCACACGGAGCCGATGACGATGGTGAGCGAGTCCAGCTCGTCGGCACCCTGCAGGTAGATGCCGCCCGCCTGAGGCAGACGCCGGGCCATCGCCTCGGCGATCTCGGTGGCGGGGCTGATGGGATAGCCCGCGAAGAGGTTGCAGCCGGCCGCGAGCGCCCCCTCGGCACAAGCCTGCTGCCCCTGCATCAGATGCACACCCGTAAGAAGTCTGGGATTGGCCATTAGACTGTCCCCTCCTCGTCTGCGCTGGCCTTGGGGCCCACAGCGATGGCGAAGTTGCCGCAGTACATCTCGCACAGCTTGCAGCCGGTGCACTTGTCGATGTCGGCGGCCACCGGAGGATAGACACCGCGCTTGTTCAACTTGGTGTCCTTCGCCAACACGTGCATCGGGCAGTATTCGACGCAGTTGCCGCAGCCCGTGCAGTAGTTGTGGTTTACCGCTATCCGGTATCCCGTCTTGACCTTTGGAGCCACCTTGTTCCTCCCTAACCCAACGATACCTGTCGAAGCCCACCGGGCGTGACCTGAGATCCCGATGCCTTCAGCGGCCTGGATGGAGACTCGAAGCTGCGCCGCCCCCTGACCCTCCCGGGCGAGGAGGCGGCGTGCAAACCCTGGAGAAGATCACCCGTCACCGTTCGGCTGACTCTGCCGCTTCGCCCGTTCTGGCCGGGGCGAACTCCGCCACGACCCCGCGAACGTGCTGGTTCAGCGCATCCTTCAGCGCCTGAAGATCCCGGGCCTCGAAGGCATCCAGGATCGCGCGATGCTCCCGCACGCTGGCGAGGCTGCGGCGGTATCCACCCTGAGCCGCGAGATTCGTCCGGAAGATATGCACGTGAACGCTCAGTCCGCGGTAGATCTTGAGGAGGTGCCGGTTCCTGGCGCTGCTCACCACGAGGAGGTGGAACTGGGAGTCCCGCTTGCTGAACTCCGCGTAGTCCAGGCAACGACCCTCCTCGTCGAATAGCTGGATCATCTCCGCCAGCAGCCGCCGCATCTCCGCGAGTTGGTCTGCCTCCAGAAGGTAGACCCCCTGCTCCACGGCGGCCAGCTCGATGAGACGGCGCGCGTCCAGCAGGTCGGCGATCTCATCGGGATCGAGCCGCGCAACGAAGTAGCCCTTGCGGGCCACGTCCTCGACGAGCCCCTCAGCCGCCAGCCGGTTGAGGGCATCCCTGACCGGGGTCAAGCTCACCCCGAACTGGCGGGCGAGCTCCACGACCGGCAGCGGGCTGCCCGGGGCCAGTTCGCAGGTGACGATCCGGTCCCTGATGGCCTCGTAGACCTTCTCGCCCAGATCGGGATAGTTGACAAGCAGAGCCGGTTTCGACATAGAACGCCTCGGGGTGGTGTGCTGAGTGGGCCAACAAGCGCCACCGATACTCGATGTGCTGCGCACGATATCTCATATATTTGGCGCAGCGCCATCCTATATCGAAGCCGGTGCGCTGTCAAGCAGCAGTTGGGAGTGTGGATGGCTTTCCCAGAGGAGGGTCAGGAACGGCGCGGCGCGCCGCGAGCACGAGCCTACCGGCCCGACTGCACCGCCATCCGAGCCGCGCCCTTCGCCCTGCCGGCCACCGCCCGCACCTTCCGGGGGGCCGCCAGCCAGAAGAGGAGACAAGCGAGCCACATGGCAGGTATCGCCATGGCGAAGGCCAAGCTGTAGCTCCCGGTGATGTCGAAGACGTACCCCCCAAGGAATGCGCCGGCAGCCGACCCGAGGTTGCCCACCATGTAGATTCCGCCCAGGATGGAGCCGTACCGTCTACCGTGAAAGACGTCGGCCGACAGAACTGGGGTCAGCACCGCCGAAGCGCCGTAGCACAGCCCGTAAACCACGCCGTATCCGTAGAACAGGATGGGGGGCGATCCCGAATGGGTCTGTAGGATGATCCCTATCCCGAGGGTTCCGGCCGTAAAGGCCATGGTGTATGCCAGTTCCCGCCCCAACCTATCGGATATCGCTCCCCACAGGATCTTCCCGCAGGAGCCCACGATCCCCACCGTGCCCACCACGGAGGCCACGACCAACCTGTCGACGCCGATGTCGACGAAGAAAGCCGCCTGATGGGTGAGCATTACGTTCAGCGCCACCATCTCCAGGCCACGAGCCAGGGAGATCAACCAGAAGCGGCTCGTGCGGGCCGCCGATCGCAGTGTCCATTCGCGAGCGGCCCACTCCTTGTCCACCACCAGCGCTTCCGGTTGTGCCTTCCCAACCCCACCTGCCTCGATCCCGGCGTCCTCCGCATCGCCGTCGGGCCGCAGCCCCAATTCCTCGGGCTTGTGGCGCTGGAACACCACCGCCAGGACGGGGATGATGGTCATCGTGCCGATCGCCAGCACCACGTAGGCCGTCCTCCAGCCGTAGTTGAGGATCACGGACTGGAGGAAAGGCACCAACAGAAGGGTGCCTACGCCTATGCCTGCGGTGGCCAGCCCTCCTGCCAGCCCCCGCCTCCTGACAAACCATCCATTTAGAACCGTGAAGGCAGGCACCGAGCCGAAGCTGCTCAGCCCCGCCGCTGCGACCACGCCGAACAGCAGGTAGAACTCCCACAGGGTGGAGAGCCGGGTGGTCAGCAGAAGCCCCGTCCCCAGGACGATTGCGCCGAGGGGTAGGACGCGGCGCGGGCCGAACCGATCGATCAGCCCGCCGGCCACCGGCGAGTAGAAGCCGTAGACGAGTGTGAACACAGAGAAGGTGGCGGCGGTCGCCGCCCGAGACCACCCGAACTCCTCCAGAATGGCCACGTAGAAGATGGAGAAGGAGTGCCACGTGGCGTACCCCACCGCGAAGCACACGAAGGTCACCGCGACGATGACCCATCCGTAGAAGAAGGGGAGCCTCTTCCACCACGACATCGCGATCAGCCCACCGTTGTGCGTTCTGGGTTCCGAGTCTCTCACGCCCAACGTTCCGACCCCACGAGGAGGGACCGTAGGGCAGAATCTCGCGCCCTGCCGTCCTCCCGAGGCCTCGGGATCGAGCCCACCCCCTAATGCTCTCGGCAGACCCTAGCAGGCGGCCGCACCCACCAGTTTCCGACCCTCCTCGAAGCCCTCCTTCAGGGCCGCCAGATTCAGGTCCACAGTCTTCTTGGGAACCGTCTCCTCGACCGCCGCCACGAGGGCATCGTAGCTCACGAAGCCGGTGATCGCCGCGAGCGCCCCCAGCATCACCATGTTGGCGACGATCTTCTTGCCCAGCCGGAACTCGGCGATATCGGTCATCGGCAGCGGATACAGGTGAGCTATACCCTCCGGAATCTTGCTCACGAGGCTGCTGTCCACCAGCACCGCCGCCCGCTGCAGGTCCATCTCGGGAAGATAGCGATCCAGCGCCGGCTGGCTCATCGCCACCAGCACGTCCGGATCCATCGGCTTGATGTAGTCGATCTCCTCGTCGCTGATCACCACTTCGGCTCGACATGCCCCACCACGAGACTCCGGCCCGTAGCTCTGGGTCTGGGCCACCTCCCTACCCTCGTGGATTCCTGCCGCCACCGACAGGATCAGCCCGGAGAGGATCACCCCCTGACCGCCGAAACCGGCGATCCTCATCTCACTTCTCACGCTCACCCTCCACCACTATGGCGAAGTCGGGGCAGATCATCTCGCACATCAGACACTTGGTGCATGCCTCGGGCTTAGCCGCCTCGGGCACCAGGAAGCCCGCGCTCCCTCTCTCGTTGGATACCGCAAGCACATCCTTCGGGCAGTTGGCTACGCAGAGGTTGCACCCCTTGCAGAACTTCTTATCCACGGTGATAGTGATCACTTCGTCTCCTCGCTCCCTGCAAGCAATGAGTGATGAATGGTAAGCCACGAGTCCACCATCACCCATCACTCATCACTAGTTGGTGGCCAGCTTCGCCTCGGAGGAGAGCCCCTCTCGCTCTCCGGCCATAAGGGCGTACACCTCGTCGGTCAACTCTGCCCTGCCCTCCACGTGGTGCAGCTTGCCGATCACGACCTTGCCAGCCAGCTCCTCGGCCGCCATCTTCTCCGCCTTCGCCTTCGACACGACCATGTTCTTGATATGGTTGAAGCACTCCACCGGATCGGAGCTGCCGTAGATCATCCGCCCCGACTGGGTGGGACACTGGGAGAGGATCTCCACGAAGGCGAAGCCCTTGTGGTTGATCGCCTCCTTGAACGCGTTGGCCATCTGTCGAGGGTGCGCCGTGGTCCATCGGGCAACGTAGGTCGCGCCAGCCGCCCTGGCCACCTCGCAGGCGTCGAACGGAAACTCGGCATTGCCCACGGGGGTCGTCTTCGTGATGCCGTGGTGGGGTGTGGTCGGGGCCGTCTGGCCCCCCGTCATCCCGTAGATGGCGTTGTTCACCATCACCACAGTGATGTCCACGTTCCGGCGTGCCGCGTGGATCAGGTGGTTTCCACCGATCCCCATGCAGTCCCCGTCCCCCGCGAACACCATCACTTTCCGCCTTGGATCGGTGAGCTTGAGCGCGGTGGCGATGGGGATCGCCCGACCGTGCATGGTGTGCATCACGTCGGCGTCGACGAAGACGGGGATCCAGGCACAGCAGCCGATCCCGCTCGCGAAGGCGACCTCATCGATGATTCCCAACTCATCTATCGCCCGCATGAGAGCGGAGAGGATAGTCCCATCGCCGCAGCCCTGGCAGAAGAACAGGGGCAGGGCGCTCTTTCGTAGATACTTCTCAGCTATGGGATGCATGGACGTACCCCCCTTCGATGGCAGCCAGGATCTCCTTCGGCGTGTGGAGCACCCCGCCCAGCTTCGGGACCGCGACCACCTCCGCCCGGCCGTGGGCGGCGCGCTCCACCTCACGCACAATCCTCCCCACGTTCATCTCAGGCACCAGGATCCTCTCGGCCCTCGACGCGACCTCGGCGATCAGCCCGTCGGGGAAAGGCCACACGATTCGCATCTTCAGCAGCCCCGCCTTGATGCCCGCCTCCCTGGCCTGGCGCACCGCCTGCATCGCCGGCCTCACCGGGCTGCCGTACGCCGCCACCACCACCTCGGCATCGTCGAGGTAGCGACAATCCACATCGAGGAGATCCCCGCCGTGGTTCAGCACCTTGTCACACAGCCGCCGGGTCAGCCTGGCACTCACCTCCGGCACCGTGCCCGCCCGGTTGCCCCAATCATCGTGGAGTTGCCCCTCCACCAGCAGCTTGTAGCCCTGGTTGAAGGCAGGCATGCCATCCAGCCGAAGGCCGTCTGGCCCCGGCCTGTAGGGAACGTACTCGCCGGGGGGCAGTCCCGGCTTCCGCCGCTCCAACACTTCCAGCCTCTCCGGGAAGCGCACCTTCTCCCGAGTGTGACCGACCACCTCGTCGCTCATGACGAACACCGGGACCCGGTACTTCTCGGCCATGTTGAACGCCTTCACGGTCAGGTCGAAGGCCTCCTGGGCAGAGGAGGGGGCGTAGGCGATCACCTCGTAGTCGCCGTGGGCACCGTACTTGGCCTGGTAGATGTCCTGTTGGGCCGGGGAGGTCGGCATCCCCGTCGACGGGCCGCCTCGCTGCACGTTGATGATGACACACGGGGTCTCCGTCGAGACCGCGTAGCTGATGCCTTCCTGCATCAAACTGAAGCCCGGCCCCGATGTGGCCGTGCATGCCTTCACCCCTCCCCACGCCGCGCCGATCACCGCGCAAATGGAGGCGATCTCGTCCTCCATCTGCATGAAGACTCCGCCGTTCTTGGGAAGCATGTCGGCCATCAACTCCGCTACTTCGGAGGCAGGGGTGATGGGGTATCCAGCAAAAAACCTGCATCCGGCGGCTATCGCGCCCCGGACACAGGCCTCGTTCCCCTGGATAACCAGTACCTGTTCCATGAGGGGTGTCTCCTTCCTTCCTTGGCTAAGGCGGTCACCAGTCGTCGGCGGCCCGGTGACGGCGGCATTCTAGCACGATCTGCTTTGACGATACAGCCACGGTTTGGGCAGCCTGATGGCAACGACGACGCACCGGCCCAACCCATCGCTGCCGTCGAGCCGAACCCGGCGGCCAAGGAGACAGTGGCGTCCAGGGTGCCCGCCAGCGCCAGGCCCAGCTCGACGGTCCGCTTCCAGCCTATCCGATCGGCCGGATAGCCGCCTGCAATTGCAGCAGGGCGTGGGAACGGATGGCTACTTCCAGACTTCCCTGTTCATCAGGTACTTGGGGCGCTCGCCCCGTAGCACCGCCAGGATGTCGGCCGCCGCGTGGGTAGCCATCCTCTCCATCGACTCATCCGTCCCGCCACCGATGTGGGGAGCGAGGATCACGTTCTCCATCTTCAGAAGCGGGTTGTCCGCTGCTGGCGGCTCATCCTCGAACACGTCCAGGCCGGCACCCGCGATCTCCCCCGACTGCAGCGCTGCGATCAGGGCGGCCTCGTCCACCACCGGGCCTCGGGCGGCATTGATCAGGAAGGCGGTCTTCTTCATCAGGCCGAACTGCTTCGTGCTCACGATCCCCCTCGTCGCCGGCGTGAGCGGGGAATGAATGGAGACGAAGTCGGCGATGGGCATCAACTCGTCGACGGTCTCGACCTTGGTGATACCCCTGGCGGCCATCGCCTCGGCCGAGACGTACGGATCGTAGGCATAGACCTTCATGTCGAAGGCCGCCTGGCACATCTGGGCAAGGCGAGAGCCGATTCGCCCGGTGCCGACGATAGAGAGGGTCTTCCCCAGCAACTCACTGCCGGTGAACCGCTCCTTGCCCTTCCAGTTTCCGCCCTGCCGCACGAATGCATCGCACCCCAGCAGCTTCCGGGACAACGCCAGCATCATCGCGAAGGCCAGGCTAGCCACCCCCTCACTGTTCGCCTCAGGGGTATTGCAGACCGCTATACCGCGCTCGGTTGCAGCCGGGATGTCGATGTTGTCGGTTCCCACGCCGTGCTTGCCGATGACTTTGAGCCTGGTCGCGGCAGCGATGACCTCCCGATTGACGGGCGCCACCCGCACGAGCACCCCATCCACATCGGCGATCGCTTCCTTCATCCCCGCGACCGAGATGTCCGAAGGCCGAACAACCTCGACCTCCTGCTCCAGCATCTCGACGCCAGAGGGGTGGATGTACTCGGTAACCAGCACCTTCTTCGCCACGCTGCTTACTCCTTATCGTGCCTCTTTGATTGGCCCTCTCCCAAACCGATCCACCGGTCCACCCAAGCAGGCATCCCTGGACAGAGTGGTCGGCACGAACCAGAGATACCTGCTTGGTGCATCGTTCCGCAGCATCACGCCCGCCTTACGCCGCCGGGCTCGCGGAACGGCGCACTCTTGGCCCGCGCCAAACACCCAGCGTACGATCGGCAGATGCGCTCGGACGCAGCCCCACACCTTCCAGAGGCATCCTCACGGGCGATCCGCCGTTGCTGGGTATCTACAGGATTCCTTCAGGAGCAGTTGACCTGCCTGGGACCTGGATTGGAGTCGTGCCAATCGAGCCGAACCGTTGGTTGGGAGTCGAACCTCGGCCGATTATACCTCTAAGGGGCAGGCAGAAGCACGTTGAGGGGGAGACCGGGGGGAGCAGGCGTCTACCCCGCCGCCTCTTCGCCTCCCTCGGAGACGATGTACCTGTCGGTCACGGGCAGCGGAAGCTCCATCACCTGCTGGTTGGTCAAGCTCAACTGGATGTGGTCGGGGCGGATAGCCGAGATGAACTCGACGGGGATCTCCGTGTCCCTCGGGAGCATCGCACCCTTCCTCACCACGATGGAGGTGACCCTATCCGAAAGGGGATCGGTACGAACCTCGTCCACCACCCCGATCGATCCGTCAACGGTGCGTACCTCCATCCCCTCGGCTATGTCCACCTCCAGGGGCGCCGCCTGCCGCTCCTCCTCAACCGACTCGTACCTGCCTGGCATTCCCGGTACACCTTGAGGCGGGACCAGAGGAAACAGGATAGAGCCGGCAGGATAGGAGAGTGTGGCCTCTTCCTCGTGGGGTCTGACGTAGTGCTTATCCACGAAATCCGGCAAGTCCTGGAGGTAGTCCCTGCCCAGGCGCAACTGCACCTCTCGGTTGTCGGCATACTGCACCAAGGAGATCGGCACCACCACGTCTCGGTTCAGGATCAGTCCCTTGTGAACCACCAGGGCGGTAACGTCCCGCGTGGTAGGGTCCAGGATGATCCTCTCCACCTTGCCGATCTCGTCGCCTTCCAGGGTCCTCACCGTCGTGCCGATGTCGATCCTCATCTGCGCCTCCCGCCGAAAAGGATGTGGACCGGAGGAGGCAATGTCCATACCATGGCTCGTGGCGGCACGGCACCATCGAATGGCATAGAACCTGCACCCCTTCCAGCGGCAGGCTTCTTGCATCGCCGGTGGTCAGTCCTGCGGAGGGCAGGCAAACGAGGCAGAGCAATCCGCTGTAACCGGAACCCCGCGGCGGACCCGCCTGGGAGACGAACCCGATGAGGGAGACCGCCCCCAGCATAACCGATCTGGAGATCAACCCCGACGCTGCAGCCGTGCTGTTGCCCCATCTGGACACCTTCGTCAAGTGGGAGCTGCTGCGCTTCCTGCACGACAACCCTGGCGCGACGGCCACCGTGGGAGAGTTGGCCCGCTACATCGGCAGGGACGAGACGGAGGTCAAGCCCGCGGCCAGGGCCCTCGCCCTGGCCGGGATCGCTCGCCAGATGGATCTGGGGCAGGAATACGCCTACTCCCTCGCGGCAGACCTGGAGATGCGGCAACTCATCGGCCATCTGATCCAGAAGCTCATGGCCGATCCCCTCGCGCGGCTAGCCCTCTCAGCGCACATCCTAAAGGGGCAGCGCGCCGCGGGAAGACTGCAGTTGGCCACACGCTGACACGAGGAGGCTCCTCGGAAGGCGCAGGGGACGGGACCACTAAGACGCAAAGACGCAGAGGATCACCGAGTGGTCTTCGCGATTCTCTTTGCCTCGGTGCCTTCGTGGTTGCATGGCTTACTCTTCGGGGTCGACGTGGTAGCCATCCTCCGGGTCCGCCTCGTGGGGATCGTGGGACTCACCCCACAGACGACGCGCCGTCGAGGCCGCGATCTCGTATCCGAACCCTCGGCGCAGGAGGTGATCCCCAATCCGCTGCCGAAACTCCCGCCACTCCAGCCCCTTCAACGAGCGAGCCTTCTGCCGGCCCACCCGGTAGGCCGCCGCCTCCTCATCCTCGGGTCCTGGCAGCACGACCTCGATGATCTCGCGGTCTACCCCCTTGGCGCGGAGCTCGGCCTGGAGCAGACGGCTGCCCCGCGGCCGATAGCTCTGGCGATTCTCCACCCAGAACTGCGCGAACTCACGGTCGTCCACTACTCCCGAGCGGCGCAGCTTCTCCAGAGCCTCCTCCACCAAATGCGGATCGAAGGAGCGGCGGAGCAGGCGGCTCCGCAATTCGGCTACGCTACGCGGCCGGTAGGTCAGGAGGGTGAGAGCGGCGTCGTAGACGCGGTGTAGGTCGTCCTGGCGTTGCAGGTCGAGGATCTCGGCATCGGAGAGGTAGGACCCCACGGAGAGCCTTGCGGCCAGCTCCTCGTCGAGGGCGAAGGCGAATTGGCCATCCAGGAAGATATTGAGGCGCCGGCTCCCCGCCTTCTTCTGAGGTTCGATTGAGGTAATCCGCTTCACGGTGAGCCCTGCGCACTTCTCACATCAGAGGCCGAGGCCCATACTTCCCGCCGCATGCGCCAGCGGGATTCCTCTCCCGCTGTGAGCACTGGCCCTCGCGCCGCAACACGAGCGAGCGCAACGTTGCGCCTCTCCCCGAGGGGGGAGTACGGCAAGCGTGCCCCCCCCCTGCCAGAAAGAGAGGAAACCACGCCCTTGGAATGGCGGAACAGGTCTTCTGGAAGAGGCCTACTCCTCGATCTCGCCGTCGGCGCCGACGGTGGCAGTCGTCGGGATCGCCGGCCCCTTTCCAGTCGACACCGACTGCCGGATCTGCCGCTCGATCTCAGCCGCGACGTCAGGATTCTTCCGGAGGAACTCCTTGGCGTTCTCCCTCCCCTGGCCGATCCTGGCCTCGCCGAAGGAGAAGAAGGCCCCGCTCTTCCGGACGATCCCCAACTCCGTCCCCACGTCAAGCAGGCCGCCCTCCTTCGAGATCCCCTCGTTGTACATTATGTCGAACTCAGCCACGCGGAACGGCGGGGCAACCTTGTTCTTCACCACCTTGACCCTCGTGCGGTTGCCCACCACCTCCGTGCCCTGCTTGATGGAGTCGATCCGGCGGATGTCCATCCGGATGGAGGCGTAGAACTTGAGGGCGCGGCCGCCTGGGGTGGTCTCGGGGTTGCCGAACATGACCCCGACCTTCTCCCGCAACTGGTTGGTGAACACCACGGACGTCTTGGATCGGCTGATCGCACCCGTAAGCTTCCGGAGGGCCTGGGACATCAGTCGCGCCTGCAGACCCACGTGGGAGTCGCCCATCTCCCCCTCGAGCTCCGCCCTGGGCACCAGCGCCGCCACCGAGTCGATGGCCACCACGTCCACGGCCCCGCTGCGGACCAGCGCCTCCGCGATCTCCAGAGCCTGCTCGCCTGTGTCGGGCTGCGAGACCAAGAGGTCGTCGATGTTGACGCCGCAGTGCTGAGCGTAGGCGGGATCCAGCGCGTGCTCGGCATCGACCAGGGCGGCCACCCCGCCCGCCCTCTGGGCCTCGGCCATGATGTGCTGCACCAGGGTCGTCTTGCCCGAGGACTCGGGACCGTAGATCTCGACCACGCGGCCCCGTGGTATCCCCCCAACGCCGAGCGCGATGTCCAGTGCGATCGACCCCGTGGGGATCACCTCGACATTCAGCCGGCCGGAGGCCTCTCCGAGCTTCATGATAGATCCCTTGCCGAACGATCGCTCGATCTGGCCGATGGCGAGCTCCAGCGCCTTCTCCTTCTCCTTGTCCACGACCATCTGCTCCTCCCGAATTTGCTTACTCCGGCGCCAAACCCGAACCTCTTCAGCAGGGTCTATTATAGCACAAATGTTCGACCAGCCTTCGGCCCCTACCTCTCCAGCAACTCCAACAGCAGCTCCAGCGCGGCCTGCACCGAGTGCCTCTTGTTCGCGATCCGATCGCCGCTCCGGAGGTAACGCCGCACCTCCTGCCCCTCCGGCCCTGCCACGGCGATGTACACCAACCCCACGGGCTTCTCGGCGCTGCCCCCACCCGGGCCCGCTATCCCCGTGATGCCCACCGCCACATCCGCACCCAAGAGCCGCCGGACGCCCTCCGCCATCTGGAGCGCCACCGGCTGGCTAACCGCTCCCTGGGTGGCAAGCACGGCAGAGTCCACCCCCAGCAGCCGCTCCTTCACCTCGTTGGAGTAGGCCACCACGCCGCCCAGGAAGTAGGCCGAGCTACCGGCCACGTCGGTGATGGCGTCGGCCACGCCCCCGCCCGTACACGACTCGGCAGTCGCCACGCTCAGCCCGCGCACCCTCAGCCGTCTGCCCAGTTCCTCGGCCAATTCGGCGATCCTGCCGGCTGCCTGTTCTGACTTCTGCATTCTGGATACTGGCTTCTCAGCCATCAGTCGCGTCCTGTGTGCTACGTGCTGAGTGCTGCGAACGCCGTACCGATCACTCAGCCCTCAGTCCTCACCGCGCGTCCTCAGCCCCCGCGTCCGCGCGTCCCGACCAGTTCGCCGACCAGGTCGTACTCCAGCGCCCTGGTGACTCTCACCTTCACCATCTCGCCCATCTGCGCCGTACCGGAGAAGAACACCAGTCCGTCCACCTCGGGCGCGTCCCGGTAGCTGCGCCCCACGATCGTGCGGGCGCGACGTCGCGGCCCAGCCTCCGCGCCCTCCACCAGCACGTCCAGCGTCCGCCCCACCATCCGGCGGTTCCGCTTTAGGGACACACGCTGAGCCACCTCCATCGCCTCCCGCCACCTGCGCTGCCTGGTGGGCTCGTCCACCTGGTCGGGCATCGACGCGGCCACCGTGCCGTCCTGGGGCGAGTAGGCGAACACCCCGACACGGTCGAACTCGAGATCCTCGATAGAGCGCAGAAGGTGAGCGTGCTCCGACTCGGTCTCCCCCGGAAAGCCCACGATGAAGGTGGTGCGGATGGCAACCTCGGGTACCCTCTCCCGAATGGTCTCGATCAACTGCCTCACCTCGCCGTGAGGCCTCCGCATCCTTCGCAGCATCGTCGGATCTGTATGCTGCAGCGGGATATCCACGTACTTGCATAGCTGCGGCAGTTCAGCCACGGCCCGCAGCAGGCCGGGGGTGATCCTCTGGGGGTAGAGGTACAGCAGGCGGACCCAGGATAGCGCCGGCACGTCCTCGGCGATCCGATTGAGCAGTCCCTCCAGCCCGTCCCTGTAGCCCAGATCCAGGCCGTAGGCGGTGGTGTCCTGACCCACCAGCACCACCTCGCGGACGCCGCCCTCCACAAGCTGACGCACCTCGGCTATCACCTGCTCCACCGGCTTGCTCTTGTGCCGCCCCTTGATGGCGGGGATCGCGCAGAAGGCGCAGCCCGCATCACAGCCATCGGAGATCTTCACGTATGCACTGCCCGAACGCGGCTTCCTCCGTACCGATCCCAAGCGCAGCCGGTCATCCAGCAGCACGGGCGCAGGCGCGCCCCGCTCCCGTGGGCGACTGGAGACCTCCTCCACCAGCCGGGCTATGTCCGGCCAGTTGCGGCATCCGATGACGGCATCCAGCCCCGACACCAGCCGGGAGAGCCCCTCTCCCTCCCGCTGAGCCAGACAGCCCGCCGCCACCAGAAGACTGCCCCGCTTCCTGCCAGCCGACACCCTATTCAGGGTCTCCACCGATTCCGTCTTGGCGGCATCGATGAACCCGCAGGTATTGACGATCACCAAATCGGCCTCAGAAAGCTCGGCGACCGGGCTATGCCCGGCCTCCGTCAGCAGCACCTCCATGCCCTCGGAGTCCACATCGTTCTTTGGACAGCCGAGGGTCACTATGTGGAACCTCATGATTCGCCTATTGCCTTCCCCAGGTTACGTTCTTCACCTCGCCACTAGCACCCAGCTTCCCCTGCCGCATGCCGTTCACAGTCACCTCGACCCCGCCTGCGTTACCCACCCGCATGTCGATGCGGTCGTTGGCCTTCCAGGTTCGAGTATCTCCCGGATACAGCTCACCCTCGAAGACCGGCGTGCTCTGCCCGTCCGCGATCACCCGCATCCAGCTCCGATCGGTGATGCGCACCGTCACCTCTACCCCTCGAACGGGAGTGGGGCTGGGAGTAGGCCGCACCGTGGGCGTGGGGCTGGGAGCGATCACCGCCGGGGCGGAGGTCGGCGTCCCGAGGGCAGACGGCTTCGACCCCCCATCGAACGGGCCGCTTGGTGCGACGAAGGTAGCGTACTGCCAGTACAGGAATCCTATCGCGGCGACCCCGAGCACCGCCAGTAGGAACACCACGACGGTCCGCAGCGAGATGCCGGCTGACGCCGGAATGCCGCTCGCGGCAGGACGTATCTCGGGTGCGACCTGCACCGACTGGGGAGGCAGGAACAGCTTGTCGATGAAGGCAGGATCGATTCCCAGGTATTCGGCATAGTTTTGCAGGAAGCCCCGAGCATACACCGGCGCCGGAAGCTCCGAGTAGTCGTCCGCCTCCAGCGCAATCAGATACTTCTTCCGGATCTTGGTGTATTCCTCGACTTCCTCCAGCGAGACCCCGAGCCGATGCCTGGCCTCGCGAAGCACCTCACCCATGGTCGGCATTGGTCGCTTCTCCCCCCGGAGAGTCCGCACCACCGCGGAAACCCCCGAAAAGCTGACGAGACTGACGCCTTCTGCCCCAGCATGCCACTATAGATGTCACCCTAAGCAGTGTCAAGGAGGCCAAAAGGCCCATTTGACGCCGCTCACCAGCCGCGCGATAATCAGGATCACCCCCTGGCGAGCTTTCGCAAACTATGCCCGCATTGGAGTCCAGCAAGCCGTTATGAGCCCCAACGTGGCCCTGGTGAGCATTGTAGGCGGTGTTTGCCTGCTTCTATACGGAATGAACATCGCCGGAGACGCCCTGCAAAGGGTGGCAGGCCACAAGCTGCGCCACCTGCTCTTCGCCCTGGGCAAGAGCCCCCTGGCCGCAGTCGGCACCGGCGCCGCCGTGGCGGTACTCCTGCAGAGCAGCACCGCCACCACGGTCATGCTGGTAGGCTTCGCCAGGTCGGGCGTCCTGCAGATGGAGCAGACCATCGGGCTGATCCTGGGGGCGGATATCGGCACTACCCTCACCGTGCAGCTCCTGGCCTTCCGCATCTACGACTACGCCCTCTTGCCCGTCGCCATCGGCGCGGGCCTGCTGCTCTCCTCGCGGCGCCAGTCTCCACGGGACCTCGGCCGGGCGATCCTCGGCTTCGGGTTGGTGTTTCTGGCTCTGAGGATCATTCTGGAATCCATGGCCCCGATAGGCAAGAACCCCCTGGTAGGAGAACTCTTCGCCAGCCTCGGCGAAGCCCCCCTGCTTGCCCTCCTCCTGGGCGCTGTTTTCGCCGCGGTGACCACAAGCAGCGCCGCGACCGTCGCCATCGTCCTGATCCTGGCGGCCGACGGACTGGTTCCCATGCGTGCCGCGGTGCCGCTGGTGCTGGGAGCCAATGTCGGGACCGGGATTCCTGCCTTCATCTCCAGCCTCGGGGCGAACCAGGAGGCGAGGCGGGTCGCCATCGCCCACCTTCTCTTCAAGGTGATCGGCGCCGTCCTAATCCTCCCATTCGCCGATGCCTGCGCCACCCTGATCGGCTTCACGGCAACAGATCCGGCACGCCAGGTCGCCAACGCCCACACGGCGTTCAACGTGGCGCTCGCGGCCTTGTTGCTTCCATTCTCCGGTCGCCTCGCCCGACTGGTGTGCTGGCTCGCCCCAAACAGGAGTACCGAGGACGGCTTCAAACCGAAGTACCTCGACGAATACGTGCTGGAGTCCCCTCCCCTTGCCCTGAGCCAAGCTACGAGGGAGGTCCTGCGAATGGCCGATCTCGTCCAGGACATGTTCCGAGACTGTCTCACGGTGATCCGGAACAACGACGAGGTACTGCTGGAGCAAGTGGAGCAGCGCGAGGATCAAGTGGACTTCCTGGAGGAGACCATCAAGGGCTACCTGACGAAACTCTCCCAGCAGACCCTAACCGAGGAACAGTCCAAACGGGAGATCGGCCTCCTCTACGTCATCAACGACCTGGAGCACATCGGCGACATCATCGACAAGAGCATGATGCAGCTTGCCCGAAAGAAGGTGGAGGCACAGCTCCACTTCTCGCCCGGAGGCATGGCAGAGGTGGAGGAGCTGCACCGCCAGGTTGCCGACAACCTCCGCTCCGTGCTGACGGCCATCGCGACGCGGGACGTAGAATTGGCACAGAAGGTGCTCCACCAGAAGGCCATCATCAACAAGGCGGAGCGCGAGCTGCGTCAGGCGCACATCCAGCGCCTGCACGCGGGGTCCAAGGAGAGCATTCTCACCAGCTCCATTCATATGGATGTCCTTAACGACCTCAAGCGGATAAACTCCCACGCCACGAACATGGCCTTCGTGGTACTGGGAGAGCTGTAGATAGGGAGAGATCGGTCGATGAAGCTGCGGGTTGCAGTCATCTTCGGCGGACGATCCGGCGAGCACGAGGTATCGCTGGCCTCCGCCACGTCGGTCATACAGAACCTGGATCCCGCCAGGTACGAGGTGGTCCCCATCGGAATCACCAAGAAGGGGGACTGGCTGCTGGACGGCGACCCGCTGAAGGCCCTCAAGGCGGGATACTCCCCGGCGGGCCAGGAGCCCGCGCTGCTCAGCCCCGCCCCCGCACCCGATAGGGCGGTGGTCTCGAGCGGGTCGGGCACGGGGCTCGGCCAGACGCGGCTGGCGGTGGACGTCGTCTTTCCGGTGCTGCACGGCCCCTACGGTGAGGATGGGACGGTGCAGGGGCTGCTGGAGATGGCCGGAGTACCCTACGTGGGGGCGGGCGTGCTCGCCTCTGCCGCTGGAATGGACAAGCCAACCATGAAGGCCCTCTTCCAGCAGAGGGGACTCCCCATCGTCGAGCACCTGGTCCTGCTGCGCAAACAGTGGGAGTCGGACCCCACGGGCGTGATGGATTGGATCGAGGAATCGCTGGGCTACCCCTGCTTCACCAAGCCCGCCAACCTGGGCTCCAGTGTGGGCATCTCAAAAGCCTCCAACCGGACCCAACTGGCCGAGGCCCTCGCCCTTGCGGCAAGGTACGACCGGAAGCTGGTCGTGGAGCGGGGCATCGATGCTCGCGAAATCGAGTGCAGCGTACTGGGCAACGACGACCCCGTGGCCTCCGTCCCCGGGGAGATAGTCCCCTGCAACGAGTTCTACGACTATCGGGCCAAGTACGTGGACGACGGTTCCCAACTGCTGATCCCCGCTCCAGTCGACCCGGAAGTGACAGAGGAGATTCGCCGCGTCGCGGTGGAGGCGTTCAAGGCCGTCGACTGCTCCGGCATGGCCAGAGTGGACCTCTTCCT
The DNA here is from genome assembly GCA_050261575.1 of Sphingomonadaceae bacterium. Lineage (GTDB taxonomy): Bacteria > Chloroflexota > UBA6077 > UBA6077 > UBA6077 > JBLNDL01. The sequence continues at coordinate 59,041 of JBLNDL010000057.1, forward strand.
GGAGAAGGGGTCGGGGAAGGTGTTCGTCAACGAGATCAACACCATCCCCGGGTTCACCAAGATCAGCATGTACCCGAAGCTGTGGGAGGCGAGCGGGCTTCCCTTCCCGCGGCTGCTCGACCGTCTCATCGAGCTGGCGCTGGAACGCCATGCGGAGAAGATGCAGAACGAGACCTCCTACGAGGTGAGCTCCTAAGCAGGTAACTCCGGTTCACGTCAGCTTCTCTCGCGGGAAACGCGTACTCTGTCAGAGATACCTGGTTGGGGACGTGTGGCGCCGTCGGCCCCAACGCCCTTCGGACCCGTAGGCAGCACCCATGGACGACATCGAGACCATCCTGCAAAGGGAATACCCACTGGTCCGGCCCTACTCTCGCTACGCCGGACTCTACGATGACCTGGGGCAGAGCAACTTCAGCCGAATCATGCTGCTCCTGGCCGAGAGGGCCGTCCAGCGCCATCTGCCGGCCTGCCACGACGTCCTCGATCTAGCCTGCGGCACCGGAACCGCGGCCATCCTCCTCGCTCAAAGGGGCTACAGGGTTACGGGTGTCGATCGCTCGGGGTCGATGCTGGAGATCGCCAGGAGAAAGGCGCTGAGCGCCGGGGCCGAGGTGGACTTCCTGGAGCAGGACATGACCCGCCTGCAGATGGAACGATCCTTCGATCTCGCCATCTGTTTCTACGACAGCCTGAACTACCTGCTGGTTCTTCGAGATCTGGAGTTGGCCTTCCAGAACGTGGCCGGGTTGCTGAAGCACGGCGGGATCTTCGTCTTCGACATGAACACCGAGCACTGCCTTGCCCACGACTGGGGCAACCAGGTGGTGGAGGAGCGCTGCCCCTCCGCCCTGCTGATCCACCAGTACAGCTACGACCCCGGCACCAGGATAGGCACCCTCGAAATCCTTTGTCTGGTCAACGGGGAGGGGCAGGTCGAGAAGTTCCGAGAGATCCATCGCGAGCGGGGATACACCAGGGATGAGGTAGCCGGGGCGCTGCGGCGCGCAGGGCTGAGCGTGTTGGAGCAGATGGCCATCCCCGACCTGACCCCCCCCGACGACACCGCATCCCGACTGGCTTGGGTAGTGCGAAGGCCGTACAGATAGGACAATCCCAACTCCTGTGAGGATGGATGGCAGTCATGCGCGTGCTATTGGCCGGCGGAGGCTCAGGCGGCTCCTCCGCCCCGGTTCTGGCCGTGGCCCAGGAGCTGCGGCGTCGTAAACCTTGTGAGTTTCTCTACGTTGGGACGGCCACGGGGCCCGAACGGGAGCTGGTGGCCTCCCTCGGCATTCCGTTCCGCAGCGTCCGAACCGGGAAGCTGCGCCGGTACTGGTCGGCGCAAAACCTGCTGGATCTCTTCCGGATCCCGATGGGATTGGCTGAGTCACTCGCCATCGCGCGCGCGTTCCGCCCCGACGTGGCCTTTGCCGCCGGGGGCTTCGCAGCGGTGCCCCCACTCCTCGCGGCCAGGCTCCTGGGAAAGCCGGCGGTCATCCACCAACAGGACGTCCTGCCGGGGTTGGCGAACCGGATTCTGGCGCCCTTCGCCGCCAGGGTGACGGTCACCTTCCCGCCATCCCTCGGCCACTTCCCGCGCTCCAAGAGCTGCCTCACCGGCAACCCCGTGCGTAGAGAGATCCTGGAGGGCGATCCCCAGGAGGCGAGGAGGATCTTTGGGCTCTCGGATCGCCTTCCCGTGTTGCTAGTCACAGGAGGGGGAACAGGCGCCCTCGGCCTCAACAGGCTGGTCGCGGAGGCAGCAGCGAGCCTGGTGGAATGCTGCCAGGTCATCCACATCACAGGGCGAGGCAAAGGGGTCGAAACGCCGGACCTCGGCCCCGCCTACCGGCAGGTGGAGTTCCTGACCTCGGAGATGGCCCACGTCCTGGCCATCGCCGATCTGGTCATCAGCAGGGCAGGCCTCTCCACCCTGACAGAGTTGGCAGCGTTGGGCAAACCGAGCCTGCTGATACCGATGCCCCACTCCCATCAGGGCGCAAACGCAATGGCCTTCGCTGATGGGGGTGCCGCTCTGGTGTTCCAGGAGGAAGAGCTGACACCGAAGCGTCTGGCGGAGGAGATTCGAGCCCTGCTGCAAGACGAGCGACGGCTGGCCGAGCTGGGCGAGCGCGCCCGCTCGCTGATGCCGGCGGGGGCTGAGGCGAGGATCGCCGACGTGATCGAGAAGGTGGCCCGCGGGACATAGAGAAGGGGCCGCGATCCTTCAGGCAGCCCCTTCCGTGCGGTGCCGCTACACCCCGACGCCAGCCCAGGCGAGGACCCCCTGGGTCACGACGAAAACCTCGAAGAGGAGCCAGGCCAGGGCCGCCGTGGCCGGGATGGTCAACACCCAGGCCATCATCATGTCCCCGGCAACCCCCCATCGCACCGCGGAGAGCCGCTGCGACGCGCCAACTCCCATGATGCTCCCCGAAATCACGTGGGTGGTGCTCACCGGCAACCCCACGTGGCTAGCCATCTGGATCACCGTGGCCGCGGCCGACTCTGCCGCGAAGCCGTGGATCGGCTCCAGTTTGATGATCTTGTGCCCCATGGTCTTGATGATCCTCCAGCCTCCGGCCGAGGTGCCGGCGGCCATCGCCATGGCGGCGGTCAGCATCACCCAAAACGGCACGTGGAAGTCGCTGATCAATCCGTTGCTGAACAGTGCCATGGTGATGATGCCCATCGTCTTCTGGGCGTCGTTGGAGCCGTGGCTGAAGGACATCAGCGCTGAGGAGAGGAGTTGCAGACGGCGGAAATGGACGTTCACGGTGTGGGGACTCTGTCGGAACACCAGCCAAAGAAGACCTATCATCAGCAGGAAGCCGAAGACCAGACCGATCACCGGCGACGTCACCAGCGTGAGTACGATCTTTTCCAGGCCGACCCTGTTCAGGGCACCGGTGCCCTGGTAGGCGACCGCCCCGCCCACGAGACCGCCGATCAGGGCATGGGAGGAACTGCTGGGAAGCCCGAAATACCAGGTCAAGAGGTTCCAGATGATGGCGCTGGCCAGCGCCACGATGATCACCGCCTGCGTGGAGGCGCTCGGATCGATGATGCCCTTCCCCACCGTGGTGGCCACCGCCGTCCCAGACAGAGCGCCGAGGAAGTTGAGCCCTGCGGCCATGAAGATGGCCTGGCGCGGCGTCAGCACCCGCGTTGCGACCACCGTGGCAATGGCGTTGGCCGTATCGTGGAAACCGTTGATGAAATCGAAGGCGACTGCCAGAAGCAGCACCACTCCCAGGACGATGAACCACTCAGGCATACTTCAACACAATCGTCTGGAGCACGTCCGCCACGTCTTCGCAGCAGTCCGTGGCCTTCTCCAGCAATTCGTAGATTTCCTTCCACTTGATGATCTTGATCACGTCGCTCTCTTCCCGGAACAGGGATGCGAGCACCTGTCGCCGCACCTCGTCGGCCTCGTTTTCCAGACGGTTGATCTCCACGCAGTAGACCAGCATCTCCCGAATGTTGCGGCGGCTGCGCAGCACGGCGACCGCCTGGTAGAGCTGCTCGGCGGAATCGACGATGATATCCGTCAGCAGCTTCGCCTGATCGGTTGGGCGGTCCACTCCGTACAGCACCATGGTATCCGCGGCGGCGTCCATCTGGTCCAGCACCGAGTCCATGGCCGCAGCCAAGGCGTGGATGTCCTCCCGATCCAACGGGGTGACGAAGGTCCTGTTCAGCTCCGCGAACAGATCGTGGGTTATCCGATCCCCCTCGTGCTCCAGGCTCTCCAGCTTCTTGACCAGGCGGGGGGCCTGGTCGTATCTGTCCATCAACTCGCGGAGAAGCTTCGCCCCCGCAAGAAGGTTCTTGGCATCCTCCTCGAACAGCTCGAAGAACCTCTGAGACTGAGGAACGAGTCCCAGTCTTGCCACGTATTCGCTCCTTTCATAATCGCTGAGTGCAGGGCAGGGGTTCATCCCCTGCAGCATGGCGCCTCCCGGCGAGGGGGCGGCGGGGGACGAGCCCCCGACCTACGCCATGTCACCGGCGGGGGCGCAGCACTCTGCCCGCTCGCGTTACGAGCCCCCGACCTACTCCTCTAGAATCACATCCAGGTTTCCCGCGTTGCGCACGTCGACCTGCACCTTCCCGCTATCCCTCACGAAGGCCAGGTCCAACAGGCTACCGCCTACCCGCAGCCTCCGCAGGGTCAGGCGGTTGAGCCAGGAGGGCAAAACCGGCTTCACGTAGAGCACCGCTCGGGTCGCATCGGGCCGCAAACCGAGCGTCTGCTGAAGCATCAGGAACACCGAAGCTGCGGACCACGCCTGCGGGCTGCACGACACCGGGTATTGGGCGGGCATCGAGTAGTAGTGCCGGTCGCGGTCGAACCCGCAGTACAGCTCGGGCAGCCGGTACCCGTCAAACCTCAAGCCCGCCTCGTACACCTCGGTGAACAGGCGGGCCGCCTCCTGCTCGTAGCCGTACCTCCTCAGCCCCGCCATGATCAGCGAGTTATCGTGCGGCCACACCGAGCCGTTGTGGTAGCTCATCGGGTTGAAATTGGGCTCGAGGCTGCTCATGGTCCGTATGCCCCAGCCGGACAGCATGTCCGCCGCCATCAGCCGCTTCACCACCAGAGACGCCTTGTCCACAGAAAGGACACCAGACCAGAGACAATGCCCGGGATTGGATGTTACCACGGGAACGGCTCTTCCGCCTACGTCGAGGGCCTGAGCGAGATACTGTTCTTCCTCCAGCCAGAACCGCTCCTCGAACCGCGCCTTGAGAGCCGCCGCCTCGGCCAGCAACTCCTCCGCACGGCTAGCCTCCCCCAATCCTGCCAGCAGCTCCGCCACCCTCACCCGGGCATCGTAGGCATACCCCTGCACCTCCACCAGGGCTATGGGGGGCTCCACTGGCGTCCCGTCGCGCCAGCACACCGAGTTGGCGGAGTCCTTCCAACCCTGGTTCCTGATACCCCGCTCGGATCGGCTCTTGTACTCGATGAAGCCGTCACCGTTCAGGTCGCCGTGCCGCCGAACCCACTCGAGGGCCCGCTCCATCGGCTCCCGAAGCTCGGCAACTAGGCTCCAATCGCCCGTCCACCTCACCAACTCGCTCAGCAGGATGAGGAAGAGCGGAGTGGCATCGACCGTCCCGTAGTAGGAGTCGTGCGGGACCTCACCCAACTGTGCCATCTCGCCCAGCCGAATCTCGTGGAGTATCTTCCCAGGCTCCTCGTCGCGCCAGTCATTGAACTCCGAGCCCTGGTACTCGGCCAGCAGCCGCAGGCTGCCGTAGGCAAGCTCGGGCTGCAGCATCAGCGACTGATAGGAGGTGATCAGGCAGTCGCGCCCGAAAGGCACGCAGAACCAGGGGATACCGGCCGCCGGCAGCCACCCCGTCGGCAGCTCGTTGACCAGCAGCCGCAGATCGCTGAGGGAACGGTGCACCAGGGCGTCGAACAGCTCGTTGTCCGATGAGATCGCCGTGCAACTGTCGATCCACTCCTGATGGGATCGGGCGACCGTCGCGTATTCCACGTCCAAAGGCACCACGCTGGCGGCCAAATCGCCCACGAGGGGCTGGATGTGCAGGGTAATGAAGACCGGCTGGCGTGGGGGCAGGGTGAAACGGTAGCAGGCAACCGCGTGAGGGGGGCGCACCCGCTGCTCGAACCTGGGATCGCGAGGATCGGTCCAGGCCTCGGGGCGATGCTCCTCGTCGCCAGGGCAGATCTCGATGTCCGTCGGGTCGCTCTCGAAGCTGATCTGGGTCCTCCGGATCACCCCATCCAACCCCCGGTAGTTCAGCCAGATCGTTCGCCCCTCCACGGTCGGCTCGGCAACCACCCCATGCCTGGACCTCGTGGCATAGCCCCGTACGTCGAACATGTCACGGAAGTCCGAGCCGAAGGCCAACCTGACGGTCAGATCCACCGGGAACGGGTTGAAGCTGAAGAAACCGATACGCTCGTGGAGCCCATCGCGGATGAACCGGTTGCGGCGAACGCTGATGGTGCGAGCCTCGATGGGAGTGCCATCACGCAGCGCGCCGGGGTTATTGGTGAACTGCAGGTTGCCCATGAAGCTCTGATCGCCGGCCGCGGAGAGCAGGGAGATGGACACCTCGTCGAGGCTCATCTCGTACATGCTGAGGAATCGGGTGTCCCGGAAGTACAGCCCCTGCCCCTCCATGCTGAGGGCATGGATGTCCCCCCCGATGTCGCACACCAGGAAGACTTCGTTCTCTTTCAGAACGGTCCGGCTATCGAAGGATAAGGCGGTTCTGTGATCGGTAGACATTATCGCTAGTGGGGGCGATGGCCGGTCGTCCTGGCGGCAGGAGCGGCTGGCCGGTCACTCCTACGAGGCTGGACCCTCCAAGTCCGGACACAGGTCCAGCAACTCGCGTATCGACCGCAGCGCGAAATCCGGCTTGTATTCCAAGAGTGGCTCCTTCGGGAAGGGGCCCCAGAGGGCGGCAGCCACCTTGGTGCCCGCTTCTCGCCCCGCCTTCATGTCGAATAGGCTGTCCCCCACGTAGAGGGTCTCCTCTGGACGAGCCCCCAGCAGCTCGATGCCTCGAAGGATCGGCTCCGGATGGGGCTTGTGGTTGGTCGTGTCGTCGACGCAGACGAGTGGCTCCACCAGTTGCTGGAGCCCGTACAGCCCCATGCCTCGCAGCGCGGTGTTGCGCTCCTTGGATGTTACCACCCCCATCGGGTAGCCGCGACGCTTCAACTCCACGAGCACCTCCACGGTGCCTGGAAACGGCTTGATCAGGCTGTCGTGCAGCTCCTCCTGGACATTCCGCCACAGGACGAACATCTCGTCGATGCGATGCCGCAGTTCGGGGTACAGCCTCCACAACTGATCCCTCAGCGGCCTGCCGAAGCCCTTCAGGATCTCGGCGTCGGTCGGCGGATTCTCCACCAGCCTGCTGACGCTGTTACGATAGCAACTGAGGATCAGGTCCGTGGTATCGATAAGGGTCCCATCCAGATCGAAAAGCAGATATCTGATTGCCATCTTCCTACTGACTCACTGCATCAACTCGCGGCGACGGATCACCTGCCTCCGGCTGGCCCCCACCCCGACGACGTCCACCGGGACTCCCAGCAACTCCTGGAGCCGAGCCAGGTACCGAGTGGCCGCGGGCGGAAGGGACTCGAAGCCGCGAACATCCGCGAGGGAGCTATCCCAGCCTTCCATCGTCTCGTACACCGGCTGGCATCGGCCCAGATCATCCGGGTCGGCCGGAACGTAGTCGATCACCTTGCCGTCCAAGCGGTAGGCCACGCAGATCTTGATCTCGGGCAGCTCGTCCAGCACGTCCAGCTTGGTGACCGCTATCGAGGTGAAGCCGTTGACGCGAGCGGAGTGAGCGCCCGCCACGGCGTCGAACCAACCGCACCGCCTCGGCCTGCCTGTGGTTGTGCCGAACTCGTGTCCCCTCTCCCTGAGCCGATCCCCAGTCTCGTCGTGCAACTCCGTAGGCATCGGCCCGCCGCCGACACGGGTGCAGTAGGCCTTGTAGACGCCGATGGCGACGTCGAGCTGGGTGGGGCCGATTCCAGCCCCGAGGCACAGTCCGGCCACCGTAGGGGAGGAGGAGGTAACGTAGGGATAGGTGCCGTGGTCGGGGTCCAGCATCGTTCCGTGAGCCCCCTCCAGCAGGACGTTTCGCTTCTGCTCGATGGCTTCGTGGATGATGGGACCGGTCTCCTTGATGTAGGGTCTGAGCCGAGCGGCGTAACCTGCGAATGCCTCCATCATGGACTCCAGGTCGAAGGGCTCAGCCCCATATACCCTGGTCAAGAGGGCGTTCTTCGCCGCCAGAACCCGCGCCAGCTTGGTCCGGAAGCTGTCGATGTCCATCAAATCGCCGACCCTCAGGCCATCGCGGGAGGTCTTATCCATGTAGGCGGGGCCGATGCCTCGCCCTGTCGTGCCTATGCGGCCCGCGCCGCGCCCTTCCTCCTGCAGCCTGTCCAGCAGCAGGTGGTAGGGCATGACCATGTGCGCCCTGTTGCTGATCACCAGTCCCGAGGTGTTTACCCCCCGCTGGAGCAGTCCATCCAACTCCTCCAGCAGGATCGCGGGATCCAGCACCACACCCGGTCCCACCACGCACACCGTGGACGGATTGAAGATGCCCGCCGGCACCAGATGCAGCGCGAACTTCCCCTGTTCGTTGACCACGGTGTGCCCGGCGTTGTTGCCACCGTGGGATCGGATGACCACGTCCGCCTGCTGTGCAAGCAGGTCGATCACCTTCCCTTTGCCCTCGTCACCCCATTGGCCGCCGACTACGCCCACGATAGCCATTCGCGCCGCTCCCCTCTGCCCGCCTCGCGCAAGCACTGATGATCTTCGTCCACGCAGTGCGAGAGGGACCGTCAGCCCGCCGGACGCGCCGAGCACCCACCGGGGGTTCCCCCTGGGCAGGCGGATGCGTGCACGCCACAATTAGGGGCCGGCACGATGCCGACCCCGGTAGGGCCTTCGAACTGGCCCCTCTTCTGCCGACTAGCTATTATATCACAGCGACGCTCTCCGCCCTTCCAACTCCTCACCTTCGTTGCACGGCTCACGAATGGCGTGGCATCTCCTCGCCCTCCCTGGGGGTCAGCCCCTCTCCAACCCCTGGCGGTGCCGCATCGAGCACGTTCCCTCGCGGGTCGTTCTCTTGGCCGAAGGCACCCTGATCGTATGCCTCGTCCCCGGCGCCCGGACGGGACTCCCCCCATCCCTCTCCGACCAGCTCCGACCATGCCTCGGCGCTAACGTCCTCCTGCGCCACGACGTTCGAGCCCGGAGGCAGATGCTCGTCCCCGGTCGCCACGAAGGGACCGTTTTCGGGGTGGTCAAGATCGAAGTAGACCTGGCCTGGCTCCAATCGGATGCGGCGCCGTCCTCGCAACTGGGCGGCCGTTGCCCTCTCCGGGGTCTCACCCTGTGCCACTTGCGCGCCTCCCTCATCACGGGATCTGAGCCGCCGCCCGCAGTTGCTGCGCCTGGGCGGGGCGCTTAGCGGAAGCGGGGCAATAACTGTGCCCCCCGGCGCCAGACCCCAAGGCACAGCAGGGCGAAGAGGGGCAGGTACTCCAACGCCCTTACCCAGACCCAGAGGGAGGAGCCCACTCGAGGCAGGTAGGTCAGATCCGTCAGCGTGACGGACCCGGAGAGAAGCAGCCATCCCAGCGACGGCTGCAGCCGTGGAAGGGCGTTGCGTCCCGAGGCGAGGGTGAAGCTGAGGAACGGCACTATCCAGGTAAGGTACCAGGGCTCGACCACCGGGTTAAGCAGCAAGAAGAGACCGAGCAGCACGTAAGTATCCACCAGCAGCCGCTTCCAGTCCGCCCCATGCTTCCACAGCAACCCCAGCAGCAGCGTGCCGGACAGCAGTAGCAGCCCTCCGGCCACGACTCTGGCCGCTGACTCGGAGTCGGGTACCATCCGATCCAGAAGTCGTACCAGCAGGTAGCCGAAGCTGTCGTTGAACCGGGCATCAGCGGCCTCCGCCAAGATTCCGCCGGCAGCCGTCCCCGCCCCCAGCCACGGCAGCAGCCCCGTGGCCGTCACCAACCCCATGGCCACGAGACCGCTCACTCCCCAAAGCGGCAGGAAGAGCGGAGCCAAGATCACCGGAACCAGCTTCACCAGCACGGAGACACCCAAGAGTGCACCGCTCAGCGCCTTCCTTCCCAGAGCAACCAGGTAGAGTGCCCCCAGGAGCGGCAGGACCATGGCGGCATCGTAGTGGGCGCTGTGTGCGAACTGGAGCAAGACCAGCGGGTTCCAGGCGTAGACCAGCACCCTGCGGCGATCCACGCCGAAGCGAGCCAACATGGGGATCAGCAGAAGGACGACCCCCAGATCGAATGCCACGGCCATCACCTGCATCGCCTTCAGGCTGTCGGGCGCCAGCCTGTAGGCCAGGGCGAAGAGCGCCTCCGCCATCGGCGGATAGGGGGTGGCCATAGACTTGTGGTTGATGCCCTCCCACAGGTCATCACGCAGCGACTCCAGTTCGGGGGCCACGGGAGGATAGCGGTAAGGATCGAGCCCGGCGTTCAGCAGCTTCCCGTCCCACACGTAGCGGAAGACGTCATCGGACAGGCTCGGAGTGGTGGCCAGAAGTCCCACACGGAGTAGTACAGCCACCCCGAGGACGAGCACCAGATCGCCCGCCCACCCCGGGCTCTCCGTCCGCCGCTGCTCCCGCGCAAGCACCGCCATCACGGCAAGCAAGTAGAAGCCGAACGAGACCAAAAACCACGCGGCGTGTCGAACGAGGTCGGCTCCGGGGGCAAGACGCAGGGCAGCGACCACGTAGCTGCCGATACCGCAGCCGCACAGCAGCAACAACACTCGGAATCTGATTGGGGAAGACAAGAGACTCGTCACCGATACTCCAGGTGCAGCGGGAGCCGCCTGATCATGATAGCAGAAGCATGGCTATCCATGTCTCCGGATTGGCCGACGTTCCGAGGGTCGACGAAGGCCGGCCTGGTGGCACCTTGAGTGCGATTCCAAGGCACCGACGGCCCTGGCACGTCAGTTGCCTGAAAGCTCTTAATCTGACCACACCTAACGCTGCATATCGAGGGAAAACCGCCATGCCCACCATCGCCGCCGTCGCGGACATCCACTGCCACGAGCACATGAGGGGGCAGTTGGCAGAGGCTTTTCGCGACGTGAACGACCGGGCAGGCGTCCTGGTGTTGGCTGGCGACATCACCGCCAGCGGACAGCTCAGCGAAGCCAGAGAGCTGCTGCGAGAGTTGCGGACCGTCAGCGTGCCCATCGTGGCAGTCCTCGGCAACCACGACTACGAGCATCAGCAGCAGGACCAGATCCACGATCTCCTGAAAGCCAACGGCATATACGTTCTGGATGGCGACGGGGTCGAACTGGACATCCAGGGCGAGAGGATCGGGTTCGCCGGCACGAAGGGCTTCGCCGGAGGCTTCGGACGGTACCTGCTGACGGGCTTCGGAGAACAGGCCATCAAGGACTTCGTCCTCACCGGCATCGTGGAGGTGGAGAAGCTGGAGCGTGCGCTTTCACAGCTACGCACCGAGCGGCGGGTAGTCGTCCTCCACTACTCCCCAATCCGCGAGACCCTCGTGGGTGAGCCGCTGGAGCTGTACCCTTTCCTTGGCAACTCCGAGCTGTGCAGGCCGATCGACAACTTCGGCGCCGAGGTGGTGTTCCACGGCCACAGCCACTACGGGTCGGTGTTCGGGCACACCAGGGCGGGCATCCCCGTCTTCAACGTCGCCCAGACCCTGGTTGTAAGTTACCACCTCTTCGAGCTGCCCGAGGTCAGGGTGTCAGCAGAGGCGGTCAATGAGTGAGGAGCGGCCCACATCCCGAAGCTGGATCTTCGTCAAGGTGCTTAGGCAGACGGTGGATGTCCTGCAGGCAGCCCACATCCCCTTCCTCGTGGCCGGCGGGGTCGCTGCCAAGGCATATGGCAAGCGGCGCACCACTCACGACATCGACATCTTCGTGAAACCCTCCGACGCCCCCCGAGCCTTGCGGGCGCTGGCAGAGGCTGGCTTCGATACCGAGGTTACCTACCCCGAGTGGCTGTACAAGGCGTTCAAGTACCACGTGATGGTGGATATCATCTTCAAGTCCGCGGGGAACATCATCGTCGACGACGAGACCCTCAGCCGAGCAAGACACCAAGAGTTTCGCGGTAGGGTGCTCCCGCTCGTGCCCCCCGAGGTGCTGATGCTGATGAAGGTCTTCGCCCTCACCGACACCCACGCCGCCAACACACACTGGCGGCACTGGCGGGACGCCGTGTCGCTGGCGCGCAACGTGCCGCTGGATTGGGAATTCCTCTACCGTAAGGCTCTCCAACTGGACCCCCGCATCGTGCTCGGCTTCCTCCTGCTCTCCCGGGTCGAGGGGGTCAAGCCGGACACCGAGACGGTCGCGAGGCTGTGCGAAGTGGTCGGCGCCGCCGCCGCAGCGGAGGCCGCCAGGCGGAGGGAGGCCGCCCCCGCCGAGGCAGCCTGAGAGCGGAGCCCCCCGGCCTTGCAGGCAACTAGCCCCACCGTCTATTCTGAGAGGGTGTTTTAGGGAAACATCGCCCCCGCGCTGCACTCCGAGATGAAGGGAAACCCTCACATGGTTACCCTGGTGTCGACCCTACACGACCCAACAGGGCGGATGGTGGACGCCGCCACTCGCCTCTACAGTCGCCTCGCAGATCTCTACCAGGGGGTGGTCGTGGTACCTACCTCCTCCACCTCCCCCAGGCTCCTGGATTCCCTTGGCGGTGCTGTGGTGCAGACCCTCGCGGAGAGCGACGGCAGTATCGGAGTCGGAAGACGCCATGCCCTGCGGCTGGGGATCGAGCTAGGCGCCGCCCACCTCCACTACTGCGATTTCGACCGGATCCTCCACTGGATAGGACACTACCCGCGGGAGTTGGCCTCGGTCCTAGAGGCGATCCAACAGCACGACTACCTGATCATCGGCCGCACCGAGAGGGCGTTCGCCACCCACCCGCGCGTCCAACGAGACACCGAGACCATCACCAACCACGCCTTCTCCCTCTGGTACGGAGAGCCGGTGGACGTGACGGCAGGCTCCTGCGGGCTCTCCCGACGCGCGGCAGACCTGCTCCTCCGACGCTCCACCGCGCCGACCAACGCCACCGACGCCGAGTGGCCCGCGCTGGTGAGGCAGGCGGCCGGCTACCGAGTCGGGAGCGTGCAGACCGAGGGACTGGAGTTCGAGACCCCCGACTACTTCCGCGACGAGATCGAGCAGGCCGGGTCCCTGGAGAGGTGGTTGGAGGAGAGGTCCAAACCCCTCACCGCCTGGATCACGCGAACCCGCCTGACCCTGGACTCCTTGCAGGCGGCCCTGGCGGTAATCGAGGGGAGGTGAGCCAATTCCCCCGGAGTCTCGAAGGGCCCAACGCCACCATCGGGGACTGAGACCGGACGACGAGGCACGACACCACCAAGAGATCTTGGTGGTGTCGCTCGGCAGATTCGACGGCTAGGGGCGGGGGCCCGCCCCCCGCCGCCCTCCAGTCGCAAGGCGCCCAGCTTGGTGATTGTTGGTGTCTCAGCGCCTTCTAAGCTCCGTCTCCATCGTCGTCAGGAGATGGGTTCGGAGGCTCAGGTCACAGCGTTCCGATTCCCGTCATGAAGTTGTGCTTCAGCAGCACGGGATCGGTGGGGATATCCGCCCGGGTGGGGCGGGCAGCGACCTTCGCCAGGACGAACCACGGTCCATCGACGCGCAGCGCCCGCGCCAGGGTCGCCTCGAACTCCTCCTCGTCCTTCGGCTCCGCAACTCGCGGGAAGCCCGCCCCTCGGGCCATCGCGGCCAGATCCACCCCCATGCCGGTGTGGGTTCGCTGTCCACCTGTCAACTGGAACTGCTCGTTGTCCCAGACCACGTGAATCAGGTTCCGCGGGGCCATCACGGAGATGGTGGCAAGCGACCCGAGATTCATCAGCAGCGAGCCGTCCCCATCCAGCACCACCACCTTCCTATCCGGCTGCGCCAGCGCCAGCCCCAGCCCGATGGAGGAAGCCATCCCCATGGTCCCGAGGCTGTAGTAGTTCTGGGGCCGCTCCGCGGCCGTCCACAGGTCCCTGGAGGCATTGCCGAGGTTCGCCACCACGATCTCGTCGGAGAGCAGCCCGATCAGCCTCCTCGTGGCTTCCAATCTGTTCATGGCTCCCGACCTCCCGTCAACTCCCGAGACAGCAGCAGCGCCACCGGCAGGTTGGCGCTGAACGCGGTGCGGCATGCCCTATCGAGGAGCGGCCGCACATCTTCCTCTCGCCTGAGGGTCGCATGCTGGATGGAAAGTAGATCGAGCATCGGCTCCAGGATTCTCCCCATAGGCACCAGGAACGGGTTTGGCTCCCCAAGATCGCCTCGTGGGTTCACCAGCATCAGAAAGGGGAGCTGCTGAGGTATGGAGAGGGAGGCGAGGGCGTTGATGCTGTTGCCGAGCCCCGTGCTCTGCAGCAGCATCGCGCCCCTCATTCCCCCCAGGTAACCCCCCGCGAGGATGCCCACTCCCTCCTCCTCCCGAGTCAGCGGCACCAGGTGGAAGAAGCCATCCTCGTGAAGCATGTCGAGCAGGTCCGATAGGACGATATCCGGGAGATGGCAAATCAACTTGATCCCATTGGCCTTGAAGCCCTGTAGAAGCTCTGCCTCCCAAGACATGGATCCGGACCTCCTTTCTGTCGAACTGGCGATGGGTCTCATCGTCCAAGGCCCAGAATGTAACAGAAGGGATCTACCCGGTCCAGACGGCGGTGGCTCGGGGCTTGCTGGAGGCCTGGAAGGTCACGGCCCCGGTGCCCCGGACAGGAGCCCGATATCGTCATGGACAACTCTACGCTGCTGGTCACCCTCGTTCTCGCCCTTGTGGCCGCCATCATCGGCGCTTTTCTGGCCGTGCGGTTGGGCCAATCGGTCATCCTGGGGTACATTCTGGCGGGGGTGGCCATCGGCCCCTTCAGCCCGGGACTCGTCGGAGACGTCGCCACCGTACAGGCCCTGGCCGATATCGGGATCGTCTTTCTCATGTTCAGCATCGGGGTGCAGCTATCCTTTGGCGAACTGCTGCGGACGGGTAGGGTGGCCATCCTCGGCGGTAACGCCCAGGTTCTCCTGCTGATCGCGCTCGGCTATCTTACGGGCATCCTTCTGGGGCTCTCTCCCCTGGAAGCCTTCGTCCTGGGCGCGGTGGTCTCCAACTCCTCCAGCACCGTGCTCACGAAGGCCCTGAGCGAGCGAGGAGAACAGGACTCGCTGCATGGCCACATCTCCCTGGCATGGTCCTCGGTGCAGGATCTGGGCACTGTCGCGCTGGTGGTAGTGCTCACTGCCCTGGCAGGGCAGACCGAGAGGATCTGGAGCGATCTCCTGTGGGCGGTCAGCAAGGCGGGTCTCTTCCTGGCCGTCGTCGGCCCGATAGGCACGATGGTCTTCCCGTGGATCTTCGAGCGGGTGGCAGCGCTTAGAAACCGAGAGCTTTTCGTTCTTACCGTCGCGACCCTAGCCTTGGGGACGGCCTTCGCCTCCACCTTCTTCGGCCTGTCACTCGCGCTGGGGGCATTCGTGGCCGGAGTGGTCGTGGGGGAGTCTGATCTCTCACTCCAGATCCTGGGTGAGGTGATGCCGCTCCGAGACGTATTCGCCGGACTGTTCTTCGTCTCCGTCGGAATGTTGGTCGATCCATCCTTCGTAGCGCAGAACCTCGACTTCATGCTGCTGGTGTTGGCGCTCATCGTCGCGGTCAAGGGGACGATCTCTGCGGGCATCACCGCCCTGTTCGGATACTCCCTCCGAACCTCGGTGCTCACCGGCGTGACCCTGGCTCAATCGGCCGAGTTCTCCTTTCTGCTTGCCCGGGTGGGGACCGAGATCGGGATCTTGTCGGCCTCGCTCTACAGCCTGATCCTGGCGGGCGTGGTGGCGAGCATGGTCCTTTCGCCCATCCTCCATCAGGTAGCAGCACCGTTGACCCGGTGGCTCGAGAGGCGACGCCCGCCAATACCCCTGGCCGAGCAACCTCCCCTCGATCGTCGTCGACTCCGGGGGCTACGGGGGCACGCAGTGATCTGCGGTTACGGGCGAGTGGGACGGATCATCGCCTGGGCGCTCCGCCAGCGCGGCTTCCCCTTCATCGTAGTCGAGGAGGATCAGCGAATCGTGCGCCGCCTGCGAGAGCGCGGCGCCCAGGTCCTGCTTGGCAACGCGGCGAATCCAACCGTGCTCGAGCAGGTCGGACTGGACAGGGCTCGAGTCCTCGTGATCGCCATGCCCGATGCCCTGGCAGCCCGACAGATCGTCGAGTACGCCCTCCGTGCCAACCCGAACCTCGATATCGTGGTCCGCACCCATGGCTGGGAAGAGCGACGCTACTTTCTCAGCCGGGGTGTCGGGGAAGCGGTCATGGGCGAGTTGGAGCTCGCCTTGGAGATGACCCGCCACACCCTGCGCCGGTTCGGTCTCAGCACCATCGAAGCCCAGTCCATCGTGCAGGGGTTGCGCAGACAGGTCGAGACGGAACCCCAACAGGACATCGAAGAGATCGCTTCCTGAGGAGGCAACAGCGGGAAATGCGCGAGGAAACAGCGGCGACCAGCCTCACAATCCTGGTGGCATTGCAGGGGAACGAGACGGACCGACAGGTGATTCGCATGGCCTGCTTTCTGGCTGGGGATCGAGGAGCCACGCTGCGCGTAGTCTACCCGATCGAGGTCCCGCTTACACAGCCACTCGAAAGCTGGAACGAAGAATCCGAGGCGCGCGCGCAGCAAGTCCTCGCCCAGGCTGCGAGCCACGCCGAGCAGTCGGGCTGCGTCTCTCGGGGCACGGTCATGCCGACCCGAGGAGCATCCGGAGCAATCCTGGACGAAGCAGTGGAGTGGGCCGCCAACGCGATCGTCCTGGCGAGCCCCTTCAGATCCAGACTGGGTGACGCCTCGTTGGAGGTCCTGAAGAGGGCTCCCTGCTCCGTTCTGCTGTGGAGACCGTAGGGCCGGACGCCACCCACAGCATCATCAATCAACCGAAAGAGTGCAGGCGGTGTTACCTCCGGGTTCACCATAGCCTGCGCTCCACCCGGTGCTGCTTCACCACCTCGCCGATTTCGTCCTCCGGGACTCCGAACCTGGCCATGGCGTGGCGAACGAACTCCAGGCCGGCCTCGAACTCCGGGCACACCACCTCGTTGGCCCCGGCTGCCAGGACGGCGTCCACACGCTCGGATCCATGAACGCGGGCGACGATGGGCGCCGTCGGGTTCATCCTCCGCAGATGGCGCACCGCAAGCTCGACCGACGCGGCATCGGGCAGCGTCACAGCCATCAAGCGAGCTCTATGGACCCCGGCCTCCTCCAGCACTCGATCGTTCGCTGCATCCCCCCAGACGTAGGCCACCCCCTGGCGCCGCAATTGACTGATGACGTGAGTGTCCAGTTCCACCACCAGGTGGGGTTCCCCCCGCATCTTCATGGCGTGAACCATCTCCAAGCCGACGCGGCCACCCCCGCATATGACCACGTGATCCCGTAGATCCTGCGTCTCGACCCCCACGGGACCCTCGAACCTATCGGTGAAGGGCCGCCCGATCAGTGGGATGCGCCTCAGCAGAGCATGCAGGTTCCGACCCTCGTGCACGAGCAAGGGGTTCAGCAGGATGGAAACCAGAGCCGAAGCCAGGATCAATCCGGACAGGTGGGAGTCGATGATGCCCTTCTGTTCGCCCAGGTGCGCCAGGACGAAGGAGAACTCACCTATCTGAGCTAGGCACAGCCCGGTGAATAGAGCCTCCCTCCCCGGATACTGGAAGAGCAAGGGCACCAAGGTGGCGATGACCGCTTTCCCGACCACGACGGCAGCCACGATCAGCAGGACGCCGGAAACGTTGCTGGCGACGAAGAGCGGGTCTATCAGCATTCCCACGGATACGAAGAACACAGAGGAGAAGATGTCGCGCAGCGGGATCACCTCGGCCAGGGCCTGGTGGCTGTACTCCGACTCGGAGACCACCAGTCCAGCCATGAAGGCGCCAAAGGCCAGCGACAGCCCGAGGCTGTACGTGGCCAAGGCCGTACCCAAGGCAAGCGTCATCACCGCAAGCAGGAACAGCTCTCGCGATCCGGTGGCGGCCACGCGCGCGAGAGCTCTAGGGGCTATCCTCGTGCCGAGATACTGCGCCCCCAGCAGAATCGCCGCAGTCTTGAGCGCCGCCACCAGCAACGACGGCACAAGCCCGTCCACCGGCCCAGCCAGCGCGGGTAGTATCACCATCATCGGTACGACGCTCAAGTCCTGGACGATAAGGATGCCGAGGATTACCCGTCCGTGGAGGCTCTCCAGTTCCCCTCGCCCCATCAGGATCTTCAGGGCCGCCATCGTGCTCGAGAGGGCGATGACGCTTCCCAGAAAGAGCCCCTGAACCAAGCTCAAGTCAAGCAGAGGGGAGATCGCCAACCCCAGCAGGACGGTCGCGACGATCTGCAGGAGCCCGCCGCCGGTAGCCACCCCCCTCATCTCGACCAAGTCCGTCGGCGAGAACTCCGCCCCCAGGGCGAACATGAGGAAAGCAACGCCGAGCTCGGCCATCAACTGGACGTTGTGCACGTTCCCGACCGGGCCGGGGGTGTTGGGGCCGATCGCTACTCCGGCCAGCAGGTATCCCACCACTACTGGCTGGCCGAGTCTGTGGGCGACGGCGCCGCCCACGAGGGCGGCAGAAACCGCTATTACCAGGTCGATCACGATCCCCAGGTCACCCATACTCGTCGCCCCCCTGTACCACCTGGCCGAGACTGCCACTCAGCCCAACATCCCGTGGCTCCACCGCGGAGAGCCTATGGGTGCCTCATGCGGATCGCAAAACCGGAACTGTCCCGATACCACCGATAAAGGGAGTATAACCGCCCGCACCCCTTCGAACAAGTTGAGAGTTTCCCACGCCTCGACCTGCCCGCCGGCGCCGTCTGCTATCAGTATAACCGCCCGCACCCCTTCGAACAAGTTGAGAGTCCGCCCCGGGCTGTTGACTGCGAGGACCGGTCTGCCTACAATTGCACAGAATTGCTCAGTTTCGCCAAGATACGCTCGTTGCCTGGGGATACTGCTGTCCGGGCCCGCCGTCGTCGAGGGGCCGACTCCCGCCAGGTGACGCGGACCGGTGCGGCAGTGTATCACCTGGAGCCGCCGTGGACTCGATCGCGTGACTCCACTCGATGATGTGTCCGGAGGGCATGTGCCGTGACTACGCCACACTCGGCAACCACCAGGACGAAGTGGCTCACCCTGGAGCAGGCCAGCGAACGGCTGGGGGTTCACCCCACCACCCTTCGTCGATGGGCCGACGATGGGGCCGTGGACGCCTTCCTCACTCCTGGGGGACACCGCCGTTTCCGGCTGGCAGACCTGGAGCGGTTCGAGCAGGAGCACCACCTGAGCAGGTGTCCGATCGCCCCGCGGGGGAGATTGCTGGATCACGCCATAGCCCACACCCGCCACGACATTCCGAGTCAGAGGTGGGTTGCGGCTTACGGCGAGGCCGAACGCGAGACCCAGCGACGGCTGGGTAGGCGGCTGATCGGCCTGACCCTCCAGTACCTCTCTCGCAACGACGAAGGCAAGGAACTGCTCGCGGAAGCACGCAACATAGGGGCGATGCATGCCAGCTACGCCCTCCAACGCGGCCGGCCGCTGTCCGACCTCTTGCAGGCCATCAGCTTCTTCAGGACCACCCTGCTGGAGGTGGCGCTGCTGGAGCACCCCCAGCCCACTCAGGCTCAGCGAGAGAACGGTGTTCGGATGCTGCGAAGGATCGAGACCCTGCTGGGCGAGGTCCAGGCCGGCGTCGTGGAACTCTATCAAAGAGGAGAGATCGGGTGAGGCACGCCCCGGACGTCCTCCCCGCGGCAAGCAGATGCACGTGGCCATCGTCGGCGGCGGCGTAGCGGGACTCGCCTCCGCCTTCTACCTCCAGGAGGGGGCGCGCCGGTCGGGCGCGCCCATCGACTGCACGCTGATAGAAGCCGACACACGCGTCGGAGGCAAGATCGTCACCCTTCGAGAGCGCGGCTTCGTCGTCGAGGCTGGCCCCGATTCCTTTCTGACTCAGAAGCCGTGGGCGGTGGAGCTGTGCCGCCAGCTCGGCATCGCGGACCGGCTGATGGGAACCAACGAGGCGAGCCGGAGGGTGTACATCCTCTGGAGGGGGAAGCTCAGGAAGCTCCCGGACGGTGTGCTGCTCGTGATCCCAACCCGCTTCACTCCATTCGCGCTCTCGACCCTGATTTCCCCTCTGGGCAAGCTCCGCATGGCGATGGATCTGGTCATCCCCCCTCGACGCGACCCGTCCGACGAAAGCGTCGCCAGCTTCGTGCGGCGTCGCCTGGGCAACGAGGCCCTCGATAAGATCGCAGAGCCCCTGATGGGCGGCATCCACACCTCCGACCCAGAGCGGCAAAGCCTGCTGGCGAGCTTTCCGCGCTTCGCCGAGATGGAGCGGAAACACGGCAGTCTGGTTCGGGCGATGCTGGCAGGCAGGCGAGCGCACGTGGGGAACGGAAAGGTGCTGCCCCCCTTCGTGACCCTACGGGGTGGCCTGGAAGAGCTGGTCGAGCGGCTGGCCAGCCGGCTGGACCGCACCAGGACCATGCTCGGCAAAGCGGTGCTCCACCTCGACCGCGGGAGCGCGGGCGGCTATCGGCTGCGCCTGAGCGACGGGAGTCAGATCGAGGCCGACGCGGTCGTGCTGGCCACTCCGGCTCGGGATTCCGCCGCATTGGTGAAAGGGATCGATGGCAAGCTGGCCGACCGGCTCCACTCGATCCGATACGTCTCCACGGCCACCGTGTCACTCGGCTACCGACGTGATACCCTGTCTCACCCGTTGAAGGGCTTCGGCTTCGTGATTCCGAGCAAGGAAGGACGGCGGATCACCGGCTGCACCTGGAGCTCGACGAAGTTTGACGACCGGGCCCCGGAGGGATTCGCGCTGCTCCGCTGCTTCCTGGGAAGCGCCACCAACGAGGCACCCGCCCTGCTGCCCGAGGAGGAGATGGTTCGCATCGCTCGGGAGGAGCTGGCGGACATCATCGGTATCCACGCGGAGCCCTTGTTCTCCTACGTCCACCGATGGAAGGATAGCCACCCCCAGTACGACGTGGGGCACCTGGATCTGCTGGCAGAGATCGACCGATTGCGGGTCTCTCATCCGGGCCTTCACTTGGTGGGAAGCTCTTATCGGGGAGTCGGCTTGCCCGACTGCATCCGCAGCGGCCAGTTGGCCGCGGAGGCGATACTCAAACCAGGAGAAGTAGCGGTAGGGAGGTAGTGTTACTCGAAGTCCTGCGTCCTGCATGCTGAGTCCTGGGCGCAGGCATCAACTCCTCAGGACGCAGGACTCAGCACCTAGCACTCCGAGGCCGGGCGGCCAGGGCGTGCCGCCAAAACATGAAGGATCTGATGATGGAGGATCGAATGTCTCGGGTAGTTCGCATCGTAGCGTTCCTGATCGTGACCCTCGCCCTCATAGCTTGCGGCCCCAGTCAGCCGGCAGCCAAAGAGGGAGACGGCGGTAGCGGTAGCGGCACCGGCGGCGGTGGCACTCTGACTCGGGCGATGACGACGGAGCCCACCTCGATCGATCCCCACGGCGCGGCCAACGCAGGACTCAACCTGACGCTGCCCTACCTGTTCGACACCCTGATCACCCGTCAGCGGGACGGCAAGTTCGTGGGCCACCTTGCCGAGAGTTGGGAGGTGTCGCCCGACGGCAGGACCATCGACATGAAGCTGAAGAAGGGGGTAAAGTTCCACGATGGATCGCCCATGAACGCGGCTGCCGTGGTGTTCACCTTCGACCGGTTCAAGAAGGTGGGCGACAAATCCCCGATCGCCGCGAACGTCAAGGAGATCTCCAAGGTAGAGGCCCTGGACGATCTCACGGTCCGATTCAGCTTCGAGGAGCCGACGGCCACCATCTGGAGCACCCTGGCCATGCCCTACGCCGGCATCCTCAGCCCCTCGGCCGTCCAGGCGGCGGGCGACGAGATGGGCTCAAAGCCGGTGGGCACCGGCCCATTCAAGCTCGGGGAGTGGAAGCGCGGCGTGAGCATCACGCTGCTTCGCAACCCCGACTACAACTGGGGCCCCGCGGAGGCAACCAACAAGGGACCGGTCCACATCGACAGGCTGGTGTACAAGCTGATCCCCGACGCAAACACCCAGATGTCGGCGCTGCAGTCTGGCGACGTGGACATCATCTTCATCACCGAGCCCACCGTTCTGGACAAGGTTCAGAAGGACGAGAGCCTGAAGGTAGAGCCGATAAACCTGGATTCCCTGATCTACCTGGGTTACAACAGCGCCAAGCCTCCCTTCGACGAGGTCAAGGTAAGGCAGGCTCTCTCCCACGCCATCAACAAGACCGAGATCGTCAAGACTGCGCTGGGCGGTTTCGGGATCGAGGCTGGAACCCCGCTTCCCCCGTCGCTACTCGGCTACAACAAGGAGCTGGCATCCTACGGCCAGGGTTACGATGTTGCCAAGGCCAAGGCGCTGCTAGCGGAGGCCGGGTTCACTCAGGGCTCCGACGGAAACTGGCAGCGGGGCGGAAAGAAGCTGGGCGGGAAGCTGCTGACCTCTACACGGTCCCCCAACGAGGCTATCGCGACGGTGATCCAGAGCCAACTGAAGGCCATCGGCGTGCCGGTGGAGATCCAGCAGTTGGACTCCGCCGCAGTCATGAAGGCTTCCACCGAGGGGGCTTTCGACCTGATCCTGTGGCGGTACGACTGGAACGACCCCGACGCACTGAACATCTACCTCTCCGGCAAGCGAGTCCGGCAGACGAACCGGGTCTTCTACTCC
The DNA here is from genome assembly GCA_050261575.1 of Sphingomonadaceae bacterium. GTDB lineage: Bacteria > Chloroflexota > UBA6077 > UBA6077 > UBA6077 > JBLNDL01. The sequence goes on from JBLNDL010000057.1 coordinate 81,426, forward strand.
AACCCCCAGGTGGATGCGCTGCTGGAGAAGGGGCTGCGCGAGCTGGACCCCCAGAAGCGAGCCCAAATCTACGAGGAGGCCCAGAAGATCATCCTCGCCGAGGCGCCCTGGCAACCGCTCTACCATCCGATGGAAGGCATGGTGTTCCGCGATCGGGTGAAGGGCATCAAGGTCGGAGCACTGGGGCGAATGCTGGTGAACGACGTCACCTTGAGCGGGAAGTAGAGCGTGGCATACTACCTGATTCGCAGGCTCGGTGGCCTCCTCTCGACTCTGCTGGTGGTCAGCTTCGTGGCGTACCTGGCGCTGACCTTTGCCCCAGGCGATGCGGCGGAGGCGTTGATCGGCGAAAGCGCCTCCGCCGAGCAGATCGCGGCACTGCGCAGCCAAATGCGGCTGGACGCGCCGCTCCTCGAGAGGTACGGTGAGTACATGGGGCGGGCGATCCTGCGGGGCGATCTGGGCGAATCGCTGGTCAGCAACCGCAAGGTGGGCGACTTGCTGCTGGAACGGCTGCCATCCACCCTGCTGCTGGCGCTGTCGGCGATGGCGCTGGCCACGGTGGTGGGATTCGGTATGGGCCTGCTGGCCGCCAGCAGGCCGGGCAGCCGGGTCGATCTGCTCGCCATCAGCGGCACGGTCCTCGGCCTGGCGCTGCCTCCCTACTGGGTGGCGATGCTGCTGGTGATGCTCTTCTCGCTGCGCCTCAACTGGCTGCCGGTCTTCGGCTCGGGCACCATCGCCCACCTCGTGTTGCCCGCAGTCACCCTCGCCCTGCCCGGAGCGGCCACCATCGCGCGCCTGGTGCGATCCAGCGTCCTGGAGGTGCGGGGCGCCGACTTCGTCCGAACCGCCCTCTCCAAGGGGCTCACGCCCGGGCAAACCCTGCTGCGCCACATCCTGCCCAACAGTCTGATACCGGCCCTCACCGTCCTCGGCCTGAACCTCGGCCATCTGGTCGGCGGGGCCTTCGTCATCGAGACCATCTTCGCCTGGCCCGGCCTCGGCCGGCTCACGGTGCAGGCGATCTTCGATCGTGACCTTCCCGTGGTGATGGGCGCCGTCCTCGTGGTAGTGCCCCTTTGTCTGGCGGTGAACCTGGTGGTAGACCTGCTGCACGCGGCCCTGGATCCGCGCGTACGCCATCACGCCCTTTAGAAGCCTTGGTAGATCCGCAGATGTCGCAGATCGACGCAGATGCATACCCTCTGGACCAGCTACCGGGAACAACCGGGAGCATCTGTGCATCTCTGCGTACACCTGCGGATCGGTTCTGTTGGAAGTCCTTAGTGGGCTAGGAGATCATTTGGTGAGTTTCGGCTCGGCTCGCGCAAACGTCAGAAGAGGGATGGCTCAGAGGGCGACGATGCACACCAGGATCCACAGCGTCCTGCAGCGCTTTTGGCGCTTCTGGTATCCCCAGGCCCGCTGCCCGGTACCGAGAAAGCGCGAATCCTTCGAGCACGGGGCGTTGGCGCTCTGGTGGGAGCAGATCAGGCGATCCCCGGCCCTGCACCTGGGCCTCACCCTGGTAGCACTCGTGGCCGCGGGCGGCGTGCTCGTGCCACTGCTCAGCCCCTATGCTCCCGACCAGATCCTGCCCGACGCTCGATTGCGGCCACCGAGCCTGGCTCACCCCTTCGGGACCGACGCCCTGGGCAGAGATCTCCTGACCCGGGTTGCCTACGGATCCCACCTGGCGGCACAGACAGCGATCATGGCCGTGGGCATCTCCGCGGCCGTGGGCCTGCTACTGGGAAGCCTGGCCGGCTACTACTCCGGCTGGATCGACCAACTCCTGTCTCGCGCCATGGACGGGTGGCTTTCTCTGCCCGGTGCGCTGGTGGCGGTGGTCATCGTCGCGCGGCTGGGAGCCTCCCTGAACAATCTGATCCTGGCGCTGGGGATCATGGGGGTGCCGGCCTTCTACCGGATAGTGCGCAACACCACCCTCGGCGCCCGGCGCGCGCCCTACGCCGAGGCCGCCATCGCGCTAGGCGCCACCGACCGCCGGGTGATGTGGCGCCACGTCTTCCCCAACATCCTCTCCCCGCTGGTGGTGCTCACCACGATGCGCTTGGGAACGGTGCTGCTGACAGGCAGCAGCCTGAGCTTCATCGGCCTGGGCGCCCAGCCCCCAGCCCCAGAGTGGGGAGCCCTCCTGGCAGCCGGCAGGAACCACGTGGACACAGCCTGGTGGCTGGCGGTGTTCCCGGGTGTGGCCATCACTGCAACGGTCGTGGGGCTGAACCTTCTGGGCGACGGCCTGCGAGACCTGCTGGACCCTCGCATGGTCAGATCCGGCGGCGAGGAGACGGCCGCCGTGGAGATGGATGAGGCGACGACTGGGGAGCGGACTATCGGGCAGCAACTCGTGCGGGGCCGCTCCCCCCGGGACGTTACCTCGGTCCCGCCATCGCGATTCGGGCCCCCAGGGCCATGAAGACGCCGCCGGTGAACCATCGCTGAAACCGCGCGAAGCCCGCGTTCCGCGCCAACCGCTCCCCGGCGAACCCCGCCACCAGCGCGACGCCCGTGTTGACCAGTGTGCCCGAGACGTTGAAGAGTGTCCCCAGCAGGACGAACTGCCAGAAGACGGGGCCGCGCGCGGGATCCACGAACTGAGGGATGAAGGCGAGGAAGAACAGCGCCACCTTGGGGTTGAGCACGTTCGTGGCTACCCCCTGTCTGAAGACCTTGCCCAGCCGCTGCTGCTCCATCGGCTGGATTCCACTGATGGAGTTCGCCCTACCGACGATCGTCTTGATGCCCAGATAGAGCAGATAGGCCGCCCCGCCGTACCTCACGACGTCGTAGGCAAGGGCCGAGGACATCAGGATGGCCGAGAGGCCCAGGCCGCCGGCCAGGGTGTGGATGATACTACCGCCGCCGATGCCCAGGGCAGACACGACCCCCGCCCTGGCCCCCCGGCCGACGCCATTCGCGATGACGTAGAGCATATCGGGCCCCGGCGTTATGTTGAGCATCAGGGTTGCGAAGAGGAAGACCGCGAGAGTGGTGCTGTCCGGAAGCACGCCACAGTCCGATAATTAGGAATAGGTTTCCAGGCAGGTTTCCTGACGACACAGTATACGATATCCTGGTGCCGCGCACCCCAACCCCAACCAACAGAGGAGGCCCACCGTCCCATGTCCACCACAGCCAACAGCCGGGACATCGCCGTCCGGCCGCTTGCTCGTTCCGATGTGCCGACCTTCCTTGGCCTGATCGAAGCCCTGGCCCACTACGAGCGGCTGACACCCCCCGACGCCAACGCCCGCAGGCGGCTCACTGAGGACGCTACCTCCGATCCCCCACGCTTCTGGACCCTGCTGGCCGAGGACGCCGGTCGGGTGGTGGGCTATGCCGTATACTTCGAGACCTACTCCACATTCCTGGCCAGCCCCACCCTCTACCTGGAGGATATCTTCGTCCTGCCGGAGGCGCGGCGCCGCGGCGTGGGACAAGCCCTCATGAGAGAGTTGGCGCGGGAGGCGATCCGGCGCGGCTGCGGCCGAATGGAATGGCAGGCGCTCACCTGGAACACCCCCGCGCTCGCCTTCTACGACAGTCTGGGCGCCAGGCGGATGGACGACTGGTGCGCCTATCGACTCACGGCAGACGAGTTCGAGGCGGTGGCCGAAGGGAAACCCGCGTAACGTAGCGCCATGTGTGACGTTCTATCTAGGTAATGCTTTTCGCGAAGACCAATGAGTGGTAGACTAGCTGCGCGGGCTCAGGAAACCAACACGCTCGCTGCATCGATTCGCGCGACCCTTCGAAACTCCAGCGCGTGCTCTGCCAGCAGGTCCCCACGGTGTCCAGGCCTGATCTCGGTATCTCGAAGGTGGACCAAGACTGGGGCAGCGCGCAGAAGGGAATGAGTGCGGCAGCATGAACGAGATCAATTGGGCGGCAGTGAACCGGGCGGACACGTCCGATCGACGCGAGAGCCCCCGAGGTCGCCGATTGAGCGACGTGCTCAGGGCGCTTTCGGTTGTTGCGGACATAGGATTCCAACGAGCCAGCCGCGGCCTCTCTGAGATGACCGGCATCCCCATGGAGGCCAAGGCGGCGCAGGTGCGACGGCTCCCAGTGGCATCCGTGCCCGATCTGGTGGGAGGGGCGGAGGCGATCGTGTGCGCCTCCTACTTGAAGATCAGCGGGCAGATCGAGGGACACATGCTGCTGATCCTTCCGCTGGGGGACGCCTGCAAGCTGGCTTCCATGCTTCTGGGAGAGCCCGTGCCCCCAAACCCCGAGCTGCCGGAGATGGCACGGTCGGCCCTGGGGGAGGCAGGCAACATCACCGGCTCTTTCTTCCTTGCGGCGATGGCCGACGCCGCCGGTTTGGAGTTGTGTCCCTCGCCGCCGGCCGTCGTGGTCGACATGGGAAGCGCCATACTGGACACCGTGCTGGCCGACCTGTCCCAGGAGAGCGAGGATGTCTTCGTCATCGACACAGTCTTCGCTCAGAGCGAGCGATCCGTCAACGCGGTGTTCCTGGTGTTGCCCCGCCCTAGCTACCTCTACTTCATCCTGGAGAGGCTGCCGAAATAAGGAGCCAACGGTCTGATGGACATTCGGGAAGTCTCCAACAACAATGGAGCGAATCGCATCTTCGCCCAGGAAGCGTACAGGGCACACCCGCCGAGAGAGGCGGTCGATGAGGCCAGGGATATCCGAGCCTCGCGCAAGGCGGAGGATCGCGCGGAGCTGTCGGAGGAGGCAAGGGCTATGCTGGCACGGGCCCTCGATTCCGAAGCGACGACCGAGTTGCGCGATGAGAAGGTGAAGGCGATCCAGAGGCTGGTGGAAAGCGGAAGCTACCAAGTGGATCCCAGGCAACTGGCCGGGATCATGGTGGCCCGCTTGGACTGGACTCGGCCCGAACCGTAGTCAGGACAGAGCGCCGAGGGCTGAGGGGACCTCACTCGGCCCTCGTCCCCTGCGACGGCCCGCGCTGTGCCGCCGCCGCACCTTGACCATCTCCGCGACGATCGACAGGACGATCACCTCCGGGGTCTCCGCCCCGATGTCCAGCCCAATCGGGGCGTGGACCCGATCCACCGTCTCCCTGGGGAAACCATCCTGGATCGGTCGCTCCTTCACCGTGCGCACTCGGGTGCGGCTGCCGATCATCCCCACGTATGCCGCTCCCGACGACACCACCTGTCGGAGGGTAGCCCCGTCCTCCCCGTGGCCGCGGGTCACCACAACCACGTAGCTGTCGCCGTCGATGGAGATGCCGGCCAGGGCCTCACCTAGCTTCCCCACTGTCACCCGCTCGGCCTCTGGGAAGCGCTCGGGGTCGGCGAAGCCCTCACGATCGTCCACCACGGTCACGTCGAACCCGACGGCCACGGCGATCCTGGACGTGTGCAGTCCGACGTGCCCCGCCCCGACGACGATCGCCCGGGGCCGGCGGCACACGCCCCCCCACCGGTCGTCGAAGGCCATGATCCCCCGGCACGATCGGAGCCACGCCCCCGCGGGCACGAGCGTGATGCCCGCACGGCTTCGGCACACGCCGTGCAAAGAAGAGCACCACCCCTGCAGCAAGAGGGAGACGAAAACATGAGCGAGAGCGCTGCCACTCTACCGAGGGTCGTCGCCACGGCCACGGCCCTCCCCGAGCACCGCATCGGACCCGACGAAACCAAGGCGTGGATCAGCCGTTTGTTCGGGGCAACCCATCGGGACACGAGACGCATCGAGCAGATGGTGGATCACACCGGTATCGAAAGCCGATACCTGGTGCAACCGCCCGAGCGACTGGCATCCGATCGTACACTGGAGGAGGCCAACGGGGAGTACGTCCGCCGCGTCCTGGAGCTATCGACCAGGGCGGTCGAGGGCTGCTTGGAGGAGGCAGGGATCGATCCGCAGCAGGTGGACATGGTCATCCCTGTCTCCTGCACGGGCTACATGATCCCGTCGCTGGATGCCCACCTGATCAACCGTTTTCGGATGCGCAGCAACGTGAGGAGGCTGCCCATCACGGAGTTGGGATGCGGGGCGGGGGCGGCGGCAATGGAGCGCGCCCGCGAGTACCTGGTCGCCTTTCCGGATAGCCTCGTCCTGCTGGTCGCCACGGAGATCACCTCCATCACGTTCCAGCCGAGGGATACCTCCTGGGCCAACCTCGTGGCAGCCATGCTGTTCGGGGACGGCTCGGCGGCGGCGCTCGTAACGGGTCGGCCCTTGCGGCCGGGGCCATCCATCCTCGACACCGAGAGCCACTTCCTCCACGACACCCTCCACTACATGGAGTTCCCACTGAAAGACAGTGGATTCCACCTGATCATGTCCAAAGAGGTGCCCAACACGGTCCGCACCGCCTACCGCCCCGCCCTGGTGCAGTTCCTGGCGCGGCACGACCTCATCATCGATGACCTCGCCTTCTTCGTGCTCCATCCGGGCGGAGACAGGATCCTCCGCAACTTCGAGGAGTACGTGGGGGTGCCGGCCGAGGGGCTCGCACCGGCTCGCGCCATCCTGCGCCGCGTCGGCAACCTATCGTCGGCCAGCGTGCTGTTCGTCCTGGACGAGATCATCCGCCGCTGTCCGCCCTCGACGGGACAGTACGGACTGATGAGCAGCATGGGCCCGGGCTTCTGCCTGGAGATGCTCCTCCTCCGATGGGACGACTGAGCTACATCCGCGGAGGCGGAGGGTGAGACTCGGGCTGATCCCGCAGAACCTCCTGGAGGCACTCGCTCTCTGGCTCAAGAGAGTGCCGACCCCTGCGGGCGAAGTGATCTTCGCCATGATGCTCTCTCGGGCAATCATGGCGGGAGTCAGGCTGGGGGTCTTCGATGCCCTGGAGGGCGAAAGACTCACCGTGGGCGAGCTCGCGGGCCGGATTCGCTGCGATCGTTACGGAGTCGAGGCGCTGGTCGAGGCGCTGCGCTCGTCGGGCTATCTGGTCAGGCAGGGTGATCGCCTGAGCAACGCTCCTCCCGCGTCTCGCTGGCTGGTGTCTGCGTCTCCCCACTACCTGGGAAACCTGGTCCAGTTCAACTACGACCATTGGGGCTGGTGGTCGCAACTGGAGGAACGCGTGGCGCGCGGAGAAGCCGTGGGCATTCACCACCGCCCGCACTCAGAGGAGGAGCTGCGCCGTTACGTGCTGGCGATGCGCGATCTGGCCCGATCCTGCGCCGACGAGGTTGCCGCCGCCCTGCCCATCCCCAGAGGAGCCCGCCGCCTGCTGGACCTAGGAGGCTCCCACGGGGTCTACTCCGCCGCCCTCTGCCGCAGGCACCCCGGCCTGTCCGCCACCGTCCTGGACCTGGAGCCGATAACCCGCATCGGCCGGCAACTGGCGGCCCGGGACGGCCTGCCCGAGCGCGTCTCCTATCGTGCGGCCGACATCACCACCGATCCCCTCGGGGAAGGCTTCGACGTGGCACTGCTGTTCCAGTTGCTGCACCACTTTCCGCCACGGAAAGCACGGCTGCTCCTCCGACGGGTGGCGGAGTCGCTAGAGCCCAGCGGCCTCGTCGCCCTGCTGGAGCCGGCCGACGAAGGGGGCTCCCGCCAGTTGGCGGGCCTACTCTCCCTCCACTACTACCTGGCGAGCGGGGGTTCCGTTCACGGTAGATCGCGACTCGAAGCGTGGCTGGCGGAGGCGGGTTTCCATCGAATGGCGGCCACGCGGCTTCACTCCGCACCAGGGCTGGAGCTTCTGACGGCGCGATGGCGGTGAGGGACGTGCCAAGTGGCAACGGCGATCCAGCCGGCCGTGTCGCGAGATCGCGTCGTGGCAGCGAAGCCGGCCCTCAGCGGTTCGTCGGCGGTAGCGCCACCCCCACCTCCTCGGCGATCCTCACCAGATCCTTCCACACGCCCACGGCTATGGGCACGCCCTGCTTGAGCCGCTCCTCCCGCTTGAGCCACTCGATCTCGCCGGGCACGTAGACCCTGTCGTTGCCCCTGGCCAACTCGGAGGCGTGCATCGCCTGGATCGCCTCGTCCATCCTCGCCTTGAACTCGGACGGATCCATGAATGCCTTTATGTCGACCACCTGGAAGAAGTGGCCCACGTTCAGGTTGGGCATGATCCCGTTCTCGAACACCGGCACCGAGTGCACGAAGGCCGCCCCGTTCAGTATCGCCCCCAGCGCCATGACGACGAACGCCATGCCGTATCCCTTATAGCCGCCGACCGGCTGAACGAGGCCGGCGTACGCCTCGACGGGATCGGTGGTGGGCTCCCCGTGCTTGTTCAGGGCCCACGTGCTGGGGATTGGAGTTCCGGTCTTCGCCGCGTGCGCGATCTTGCCCCGAGCCACCACGCTCTGGGCCATGTCCAGCACCACCGGGTACTCTTTCCCCGCCGGCAACGCCACGCCGAAGGGGTTGTTCCCCAGCAGCTTCGTGATGCCGCCCCACGGGGCCATGATGCGGGTGGCTCCAGGCGTCGCCGCTATCCCGATCATGTCGTGCTCTATCGCCATCAGCGCATAGTAGGCACAGGTGCCCAGATGGTTGCTGTGCCGGACGCCCACCCATGCCACCCCGGTCCTCTTCGCCTTCTCTATGGCGATCTTCATTGCCTGGACGCCCACCACCTGTCCCGCGCCGTCGTCACCATCCACCAGGGCCGTGGACACTGTCTCCCTCAAGACCCGGACGTTCGGCTTTGGGTTCATCGCCCCCGCCTTGTAGCGGTTGGTGTATGGCTCCACCCTGATCACGCCGTGGGAGTACACACCCCGCAGATCGGCCTCCACCAGGTGATCCGCGATGATGGCGGCATCCCGCGGCGGGACGCCGTGGGCGATGAAGATGCTCCCCACGAACTCTCGCAGGGGATCGGGCATCACGGTTACGTTTGCCGGGTCTGGCATACGCGGAAGCCTCCTTCCATCGATTGCTGGGTCGGGTCCAGCGCCCTCCGGGGTCCAATCCGGTCGGAGAAGCTGAGCAGGCATCTCTAGTTTATGTCCACTCCTCTGCCGGGAAACGTGTACTCCATCTAGATATACCTGCTTGGGGCATCCTATCATCGCCATTTGGCCCCGTCAAACCAATGGCCCATAGCCCGAACCGGCAGTTGACTGTATACCCACTCCAATCACTCGCTCTGCCCACGCCACCGCCAGGGCTGGCCCAATTGACTTGGTCGCTCGAGGCTTTCCTGCTCGCGTAGGGAGCCGGGAGAGCGGACCACAGATGGAGTTGCCGTTGGCGGCATGGCTATTGCCTTCGCACCGGCGAGGACGACATGCTGCTCGCCGAGCTCGCAGAAGGCTTCGCCAAGATCGAGGCCACCACCAAGCACCACCTGATGGCGGCGCTCCTCTCGGACCTGTTTCGCAGGGCCCCCGAGGATGCGCACACACTGCCCTATCTTCTGGAGGGTCGCCTGGGACCGCCATACGCGGCCCCCGACATCGGCATGGACGAGCGAAGGCTGGCCGAGGCCATCGCGCAGGCTGCCGGAACCTCCACCGAAGAGGTGTGGAGGCGGTACAAGCAGCGGGGCGATCTGGGGCTGGTGGCCGAGGACATCCTGCCCGCGAAGGACCGGCGGGTCTCCGTGCAGGAGGCGTTTCGCGAGCTGGTGCGAGTTGCCGAGACCACCGGGGGCGGCGCCCACGAGGAGAAGGTGAAGCTCTTCGCCGGCCTCTTGCGCCGGTTAGGGAAACTGGAGGCCCGCTACCTGGTGCGAATCACCCAGGGGAGGCTCCGCCTGGGAGTGGGCGATGCCACCATCATGGACGCCCTCTCCATCGCGCGCGCGGGGGATACCTCCCTGCGGCCCCGAATCGAGCGTGCCTACGCCCTCTGCTCCGACCTTGGGCTGGTGGCCGAGACCCTTCTGACCCAGGGACCGGAGGCCGTGGACCGCATCCACCCCACCCCGGGCCGCCCAGTCCTGTCGGCGCTGGCCGAGCGGCTACCCTCACCCCAGGCGATCATACAGAAGCTCGGCCGAGTCATCGCCGAGCCCAAGTACGACGGACTCCGCCTCCAGGCGCAGAAGGAGGGCGAGCGGGTCTGGTTGTTCACCCGACGCCTGGAGAACGTGACCAACGCCCTCCCGGACATTGCACGGTCGGTCCAGCAGCAGGTGGCGGCACGCCAGGCCATCCTCGACGGCGAAGCCGTGGGGTACGACCCCAAGACCGGCAGGTTTCTGCCCTTCCAGCAGACGGTCCGGCGCCGCCGCAAGCATAAGGTGGAGGTGATGGAGGCCCTCTACCCCCTTCGCTACTTCGTCTTCGACCTGCTCTTCCTGGACGGCCAGGACCTCACGCCCCTGCCACTCAGAGAGCGTTCCCGGCGTCTCAGGGAGATAGTCCGGGAGGAGCCTGAGGGGATCGTATTCGTGGCCCCACAGATGGAGACCGACGACCCGGCGGAGCTGAGGCGATTCTTCGACGAGATGGTGAAGCAAGGGCTGGAGGGAACGCTCGTGAAGCGGCCGGACTCTCCCTACCATGCGGGCGCGCGGAGGCACAACTGGGTCAAACTGAAGCCAGGTTACGAGGCGGGCCGGGCGGACACCTACGACCTGGTGATCCTGGGCTACTACCGAGGTCGCGGCAAGCGGGCGAAGCTCGGGATCGGGTCGTTGCTGGCCGCCGTCTACGTCCCGGAGACCGGCATGTTCCGCACGGTCGCCCGCGTGGGCTCCGGCCTCACGGACGAGGAGTGGGTGCAGCTCCGAGAGATGCTGGACGCCGTGGCGCTACCGGAGAGGTCGAAACAGGTGGACTCGTTGATTCCGGCCGACGTGTGGGTGGAGCCGCGATACGTGATCGAGGTGATCGCGAGCGAGATCACCCGCAGCCCCCGCCACACTTGCGGCAAGGTGGGGAAGGAGCCTGGCTACGCCCTGCGGTTCCCCAGGGTGTCCCGCTTCCGCTTCGACCGCCGCCCCGAGGACGCCACCACGGAGAGAGATATACTCGACCTCTACCGTATGCAAGTTCCACTGGCAGCCTGAGTCTGCCCGCCTATAGAGCACGAGCGGTTCGCACCAGGTTGGCTGCCACCACTGCCAGACCGCCGATCGCCAGGTTGATCGCAGCTATTCGGATCCATTCGACCACCAAGCTATCTGCCGCCTCCATTCCTGCCAGCAGTGCAGAGGCGCTCCTGCCCCTCAGCACCCCCTCGGGCAGCAGCAGGTAGCTGGCGGTCCACGACAGCAGGAAAAGAACCGACGCCATGGCACTGAGAGAGAGGAACCTGACCATCAGACTCTCGTGCAGAAGGAGTCTCGTCATGGGCTTGTAGTTCGCGGAGTCTGTGTGGGCAGTCTATGCAGGTATCTCTAGATGGAGTACGCGTCTTCAGCCAGAGAAGCTGACCGGGACTGGAGATGCCTGCTCAGCGGTCAAGGTTGAGATATGCAGGGCGGGGTCTTGCACCCCGCCCTGCGCCACCTATCCCCTCGGGATCGGCACACCTAGCTCGATACTGGTCCTGATGAACCTGTCCGTTTCCTCGGGGGTGAGCACCGGCAGCGGCGTGCTGACGTGCTCCTCCGTCAGCCCCATCGCCTTCGTCACGATCTTGTAGGTGTAGTTGGGCGCCCTGCCGCGCAGCCTCACCAGCCTGTCGAGCTTGTTCTGCAGGGCAAACAGCGTCTTGTAGTCCTTCTCCCTGCCCGCCTTCATCAGGTCCACGACCAGCGACGGCCAGACGTTGGCGTGCCCCGGCACCAGCCCCTCCGCGCCCATCATCAGGCTGACGGCGCACATGTACTGGTTCCCCTGAAGGAACACGAAATCCTTCTCCTTGTTTAACAGCACGGGCTGAACCTCCGGCCAATCGCCGGAAGAGTCCTTGATGCCCACGATGTTGGGGTGGTTCTGGAGTCCCAGCACCAGGTCCGCGTTCATCGGGGTCTTGGTGTTGACGGGGATGTTGTAGAGCAGCACCGGCAGATCCGCCGCGTCGGCGATCTTCCGGAAGTGCTTGTCCAGCTCGCGGTTCACGTAGCCGCCGTAGTAGAAGGGCGCAGCCGCCACGTAGCCTGCCAGGCCGCGGCCGGAGAGGTTCTTGATCGCGTCGATCGTGCGAGCGGTGCTCGGCTCGATGACACCCGCGATCACCGGCACCCGGCCGGCCACCACCTCGACCGTCGCCTCCACCATCGCCGCAGCGACCGAAGGCCGCACGAAGGGACCCTCCCCGATGCTACCGAGGACGAAGATGCCGTCTACGCCGGCACCAACCACGAATTCGATGTGGCGCCTCACGCCCTCGCGGTCGAGCTCTTCGTCCGCCGTCAGAGGCGTGATCACCGGTGGGTACACTCCGACAAACTTGCTACCTGCCAAGTCTCCATCCTCCTCGATGAATAGGCGGGAAATGCCGCGGCATTCAGACCGATGACACCGCAACCGATGCCGCGTCGAGCCGTGGCTCGCCCCAAGTTCAACCGCAATCGGGTCAACAGCTCCAGCCTACTAGGGTGTCCACACTCCGTCAACTGGTGCTCCTCACAGCGCGGAGGATGGAGCCTGTCACCAGGCTGCACCCAGCGCCCTCCACACGTGCGCCAAGGTTATAGAATAGATGGGGAAGCGGCGCCCGGCCCGTCCCCAATCCATCCACCCGGGAGATCAGATGGCCGACCACATCACCGTGCGCGGCGCGCGGCTGCACAACCTGAAAAACGTCACACTCTCGATCCCCAAGAACCGGCTCGTAGTCCTGACAGGTCTGTCCGGTTCCGGCAAGTCGACCCTCGGGTTCGACATCCTGCACAAAGAAGGTCAGCGCCAATACCTGGAATCGCTCGGAATGGTCGCCTATGGGATGGTGAAGCCCCCGGTGGACGCCATCACAGGGCTCTCCCCATCCATCAGCGTGGACCAGCATCTCACCAACCACAGCCCGCGCTCCACGGTCGGGACCGCCACCGACATCTATACCTACCTGCGCGTGCTGTTCGCTCGCCTGGGGCACCGCCCCTGCCCGAGCTGTGAGGAAAACGTCCCGCCCCGCTTCGACCCTTCCAGCGCTGAATGGGAAAGCGAACCCATCGCGGACGACGACGGTTCCGCTCCGGAGGAGACCTTCCCCTGTCCGCACTGCAGCGCGCCCGTGCCGGAGGTTGGCATGGCCCACTTCTCCTTCAACAAACCAGAGGGAGCCTGCCCCACCTGCACCGGACTGGGCATCGTGCAGCGGGCCAACCTGGATCGGCTGGTCGACGGGCAAAGGAGCATCCTGGATGGCGCCGTCGCGGGCTGGAACGCCTTCCACATCGACTACCACTCCTCCACCCTGCGGGCGGCCGCCGCCCACTACGGGTTCGAGTTCGACCTGTCCCTCCCGGTCAAAGACTACACGCCGCAGCAGCGCGACCTGCTGTTCTTCGGCGTGGACAGTCCCCGATTCCGCCGCCACTTCCCGAGTGTCGAGCCACCAACCACCGTCCGCAAGGGGCGTTTCGAGGGAATCGCTACCAATCTCCTTCGCCGCTACGCAGAACACATCCACGAACACGCCCACGAGGCCGATTACCGCGACAAGCTGGAGGAATACCTGGTCACTCAAACCTGTCCCGACTGCGCCGGCACGCGCCTGCGCCCCGAAAGCCGTGCGGTGACCGTCAACGGGCAGACCATAATCGACCTCTCGCGCCTGTCGCTCACCGACCTCGGCGCATGGCTGGATGCCCTCCCCACCGTCCTCCGCCCCGACGAGATGCTCATTGCCGAACCGATCCTGTCCGACCTGAGGGTGCGCATCGACCGGGTGGTGGAGGTCGGCGCGGGTTACCTGACCCTGGAGCGATCTTCGCCAACTCTCTCGGCCGGCGAGGCCCAGCGTCTGCGGCTGGCTTCTCTGCTCGGCTCGGGTTTGAGCGGCGTGCTGTACGTTTTCGACGAGCCAACCATCGGGCTGCACCCTCGCGACACCCGCCGCATGATCGACGTCTTGCGCCGCCTGCGCGATCTCGGCAACACCGTGCTCGTCGTCGAACACGACCTGGAGATGATCGCCGCCGCGGATCACGTGATCGACTTCGGCCCAGGCGCCGGCAAGCACGGCGGGCAGGTGGTCGCGGCCGGCACACCGGCCGAAGTCGCCGCCCAGCCGGGGTCGATCACCGGCGACTACCTGGCCAGGCGGACGTCCATCCCCGTCCCTCGACGCCGCCGCGCGCCGAACGGCAAGGCCATCACCATCCACGGCGCTCGCCACCACAACCTCCAGAACGTCACCGTGAGCCTGCCGTTGGGCATGCTGGTCGCCGTGACAGGTGTATCCGGGTCCGGGAAATCGTCGCTGGTGTTCGACGTCCTCGACCGCGCGATCCGCCGGCACCTCCACGGTTCCGGAGACGCCCCGGGCGAGCACGACGCAATCGAAGGCTACGAACAGCTCGACAAGATCATCACCATCGACCAGCAGCACATTGGGCGCATCCCCCGCTCGAACGCCGCGACATATTCGGACACGTTCACCCCGATCCGTGAGGCATTCGCCGCCACCCTCGAAGCTCGCCGCCGCGGCCTGTCCGCCCGTCACTTCTCGTTCAACGTACCGGGCGGGCGATGCGAGCGCTGCGAGGGCGCCGGCGTCCTGACCGTCAAGATGCAACTGCTGCCCGACGTGGAAGTGCGCTGTCCCACCTGCCACGGGCGCCGCTTCACCCGCGAGACGCTCGCAGTGCGATACCGCGGCCACGACATCTCCCAGGTGCTCGAGATGACGGTCGAAGAAGCCCTGGCGCTGTTCGAGGATGTCCCCGCTGCGCGCTCCCGCCTCCAGGTGCTGTCCGACGTCGGCCTGGGCTACCTGCAGCTCGGGCAGCCCGCCACCACGCTTTCGGGCGGGGAAGCCCAGCGCGTGAAGCTGGCTAAGGAGCTGGGACGCCGCATCACCGGTCGCACCCTCTATCTGCTCGACGAACCCACCACCGGTCTGCACCTGGCCGACACAGCTCGGCTGCTGTGCGTGCTCCAGCGCCTCGTCGATGCGGGCAACACCGTGGTGGTCGTGGAGCACAACCTTGAACTGGTGAAGGCAGCCGACTGGATCATAGACCTCGGACCGGAAGGAGGGGCGGCAGGCGGCAGACTGATCGCGGAGGGCACCCCCGAGCAGGTCGCCCGGGTCCCCGGTTCGCACACCGGCAGGTATCTGAGGGAGATCCTATGATCGACGGGGAAGCACGGAGGCCAGGCGCGCGCCGACAACCGGGCGCTCTCTGCTGTTCCACTTCGGGCTGGGGCGGATGCGGACGTGGGGTTGGCAACTCTGCATGCGCATCCGTCAGACCTGCAGCAGGCCGTCCGGATCCAGGACCTTGATCCGCCTCTGTGGGAGCTGCCGGATCAGCCCCGCGTCCTCGAGTTCCGCCATCTTCCTGCTGATCGTCTCGGGCGTGGTGCCCAGGTAGGACGCCAGATCCTTCTTGCTCATGGGCAACTGGAATGTGCGGGAAGGGCCGGCGCCCAGGCACTCCGCGATGAAGAGGGCGATTCTGGTCTCGACGCGCTCAGTGGCAAAGCTGGTCGTCTGCTTCTCCGACTTCTCCAGCCTTTCGGAAAACTCGGCGAGTATCTTGAGGGAGATCTGGGGGTACTTCAGCAGGTACTGCTGCAAGTCTCGGCGGGAAATGATGCAGACCTCCGTGGGCTCCATGGCTTCCGCGTAGGATTCGTGAATGGACTCCCGGAACAGAGCCAGCTCACCGGTGAAGTCTCCCGGCATCAGAATGCGGACCAACTGTTCCTTGCCAGACTCCGACAGACGGTAGATCCTGATCTTCCCCCGATGGACGACGTAGAGGGAATCGGACTGCTCACCGGCGCGGTAGATCAGGTCGCCTTTCTTGTAGGCGGCGGATCGCATGGCGCCCATGATCTCGTCCATCTGCTCGTCTTCCAGATGGTTGAACACGGGAACCAGGGAGATGCACGCCCCGTGTGATCCGTGTTCGTGTGCATGGCGATGCCCACGGCTGGAGTCGTGGGCATGCCGGATGCGCTGATCAGGAAGGCGGTTGTGCTGTCTGTTCTTGTCTTCCATGTTCCTGCTCCCAGCGGGATCCAAGCGCGTCGCACCTCGATTCGATGGCGTAGGGCCGGCGGCCCCCTCGGGCCTCGACACCACGCTCGCAAGCGTCGAGCCCTGCCGGCCCGAGGGACCGGCCGGCGGGGCACGAGTGACGCGAGCGGGCACGCGAGGCGAGCGAGCACAGCCTCGCGGCCACGCCCGCCCGGGCTCAAGCCCGGGCGGGCGGATGCGGCGGTCCACCCCTACGACGGTGACTCGAGGAACGGCGGACTTAGCTGATCGCCGATGCCCCGTACTGCCTGCTTCCAGAGAACGTCTCTCGTTCCATCCCCCTGCTGCTGAAGCCTATCAGCCTCATCGCGTTGAGGATGACGATCAGGACACTCGCTTCGTGGATGAACATCCCTGAGGCCAGGTGTACGTAGTTGGATAGTACGCCAGCCAGCAGGACGAACACAACGGCCACCGCGAAGTAGGTGTTCTGCTTCATGTTCCGGACGGTCGCCTTCGCGAGGGAGTAGGCGTGCGAGAACTGCATCAGCTTGTCCGCCATCAGCACGACGTCGGCGGTCTCCATCGAAACGTCCGTGCCGCCCTCCCCCATGGCGAGCCCGATGTCCGCCGTCGCGATGGCCGGCGCATCGTTGATGCCGTCGCCCGCCATGGCCACGACCCTGCCCTCTCTCTGCAGCTTCGCGACGATCTCGACCTTGTCCTCCGGCAACAGCTCCGCGTGGAACTCGTCCAGCCCCAGCTCGGTTGCCACCAACTGGGCGGTGTGTCTGTTGTCGCCGGTCAGCATGACGAGTCTCTCGATGCCGTTCCGCCGCATCTCCGCGATGGCTTCCTTGGCATCTTCTCGGATCTGATCGGCGATCGAGACCACCCCCGCGATGTTGCCGTCCACGGCCACGAAGATCGCCGTGTTTCCCGCCCTTTCGCGGCGCAGCGCGTACTCCGAGACCTCGGCGGGTACGACCACTCCCTCGGCTTCCATCAGCTTCCTGTTGCCGATGGCCAGGCGTCTCCCGTCCACGGTCGCCCGGACTCCGTTGCCCTTGATGACCTCGCCGTTGGCGATCCCTTCCCTCAGCTCGACACCTCGCGCCCTGGCCTCCCTGACTATCGTCTGTCCCAGGTGGTGCTCGGAGATCGTCTCGGCCTCGGCCACCAGCCTCAACATCGTCGCCTCGTCCTGGCCGTTGAAGATCTCGATCTCGGTCACCGCCGGCCTGCCTTTCGTCAGCGTGCCGGTCTTGTCGAAGACCACCGTGTCCACCCTGGAGAGCTTGTCCATGACCTCGCCGCCCTTGACCAGGACACCGTGCCTCGCACCGTTGCCGATCCCTGCAACGTTGGATACAGGCGCGCCGATGACCAGGGCGCCCGGGCAAGCGACCACCAGGAAGGTGATGGCCAGGTGGAGGTCGCGTGATATAACGTACACGACGATCGACAGCGCGACCACCGCGGGCGTGTAGACGTTGGCGAACCTGTCCAGGAACCTCTGCGTCTTGGACTTCGATTCCTGCGCCTCCTCGACCAGCTCGATGATCCTGGCAAAGGTGGTGTCATCTCCGACCTTCTCCGCGACCATCTCTATGTAGCCTGTATCGACTATCGTGCCGCTGAGCACTCTGTCCCCAACACCCTTCCTCGCGGGGACGGATTCGCCCGTGACCGCGGCTTCGTTCAGCGATGCCTGGCCGGAGACGATCCTGCCGTCGACGGGGACCTTGCCGCCGGAGCGAATCACCACTCGATCGCCCTTCACGACGTCGGCAACCGGGATGGTGAGGGTTTGCCCGCCGCGCATGACCTCCGCCTCCTGGGGCGCCATCTCCACGAGGGCCTTCAGCGAGGACCGAGTCTTCTCCAGCGTGCGCGCCTCGAGGAACGCCCCGAAGAGGAACAGGAACGTGACGACCGCCGATTCGGTGTACTCCCTTATGTAGAGGGCGCCGATCACGGCGATGGTGACCAGAAGCTCGATGCTGAACGCCCTCATGCTGAGCGCCTGGAACGCCCGGATGGCGATCGGCACGGTGGCGACGAGCGTCGCCACGAGCAGGACCATCTCACGCTGGTCCTGGTACCCCGCAAGTCCGAGGACGAACCCGATGGCGATCAGGGCACCCGAAATGGCGGTCAGGTGATTCTTGTGTTGATCTACGTGTTGCCTGATGTGCTGAAGCATCTCTGGCTCCTCTGACTTCCTGACCCGACGCTCAGGCGGGGCTGGCAAGCGTTCCGACATCGACCGTCAGGGACAGGGCGATCCCGATCCGTGACTGGGCCTTACATTTGTCACCCTGAGCGACAGCGAAGGATCTCTGCTGCGAGGAGATGCTTCGCTTCGCTCAGCACGACAGTTCACGTCACCTTCTCCGCCACAGACCGCCAAGCTGGTATCTCTAGATGGAGTACACCTTTCCCGCTAGAGAAGTCGACACGAACTAGAGATACCTGCTCAAGAGACCTTGGCGGAGAGCACCGGGTAGCCCAGCCTCGTGATGATCCCCTTCAGCTCGTCCGCCCCGATCTTGCCCTCGTCGAACTCCGCCTTGACCTTGCTGGAGTTGAACAGGACCCTCGCCGACTCGACACCAGCCGTCTTGCCCAACGTGGTCTCGATCTTCCTGATGCAGGATGGGCAGGTCAACGGCTCCAACTGAAACTCCACTCTCGACATCTTCTCCGCTCCTTTCGATACTCGGCCGCTTCCGGCTCTCGATGGCCACAGGTTAACGCACGCCTGGCACGATCGCCTTGACGCAGATCAAGCATTCTGGTTTTCGCGGCGAAGGAATCGAGACGAACGCCGACGTGGCCACAGGCGTAACGTAAGCCCCCTCGGGAGGGCGCCCCTGGGGGCCCTGCCCGGGGGGGGGGGTAAGCGGCTGCACGTGCCGCTGCAGGGTTTTG
>JBLNDL010000058.1:0-67783 GCA_050261575.1 Sphingomonadaceae bacterium
GGGCGTTGGGGGGGGATCTCACCCCCCCGGCGGCCGGCGCCCGCCCACCGGGTCCGGTTCGACAAATCATGGCCCGGCACGGGCGACGCATTGGCCGCGCCCAATGCTTCGCCGCTGCACACCCTCTTACTTGATCGAGTTGGCCACCGCCAGCAGATCGGCCTCGCCGAAGCTGCCGCTCACCGCGTAGATCCTGCCGTCCTTCGGCCAGATCAACGTGGTGCCCTTCCCATCTGGCTGGGTGATCGCGAACCCAGTCACACCCTGGACGTTCACCTCGTGTGTGGTCCCCTTCACCACCGGCACCACCACAGTGTTCCGCCAGTCGTCGATAGCCCTCAACTGGCTCACCAATTCCTGCGGCAGCCCCGGCATCTTCAGCACCTCCGCGCGGATCTGCTCCACGTCCAGCCCATCGGGCACGTCCAGGGTAGGGCTGGTGCTCGCTCCCACGTACAGGAACCCCTGCCCCACGTGCGGTCGCGGAATGCCGTTGGAGTCCCTCTCTGCGCCTCCCTTCTCCAGGTACAGCACGCTCACAGAGGCCGGCATCTGGAGGGTGATTGGGGCGCCATCCAGGTTGTCGGGCAGCTTCACGTCGGTCGCCCCGATCGAGGAGAGGTAGGATCGCACCTTCTCGAGATTGGGCGTGAAGGTGGTGCTGTGCGCCTCGGTTACGGCGATGGCCTTCGGAGCCGGCTCGATCCCGGCCGGCAGCGTGCCCGGCGTGGGCACCTTGAAGCCGGTCAATCGCTCCGCCTCCTCAGCGGTCGCCACCCTGGGCTTGAAGCTGCCCGTGGTGGTGAGGCTACCCAGGTTGTCCGGCGCAGCCACCTTGGGCAGGCTGCTGGGATCCACCTGCACGGTCACGAACTTCTGCACCCGGAAGACGGAAAGGAAGCTGCTGGCAACCGCCTGCACCGGAGAGAGAGTGAACAGCAGGGCAACGATCGCCAGCACGGCCAGCGTGCTCGCCGCAACTCGTAGCCGGCTCCCGCCGACAAACCGAAAGAGGTTTCTGAGCATGTGAGACAACCCCCAACCTGATGTGACGGGGCGTCCGAAACCCGCTCGCTCTCGGATCCAACTCGAGGATGGCACCGGCACCAGCACCGAACTCGGAGCCACTCGTTCGAATGCCGATAGAGTGAAGGCGGCGTTCTCCCTCAGCGCTTCCAGCTCGCGACAGCATGGGGCGCAGGATGCCAGGTGTCCCTCGATCCGCGCGAGCTCGGTCTCGGGTAACTCCCCATCCAACAGAGCCCTGAGATCGCCCTTTTCAATGCACCCCATCGGACACCTCCTGAAGCCTCTCGTACACCCTGCGGAAGCGCTCCTCTGCCCTCGCCAGTAGGGTGCCCACCGAACTGGGGCGAACCCCCAGCGCGGCGGCGACCTCGGAGTAGCTGAGCCCGCCGTACCGCAACACCAGGCATGCCTGCTCCCGCTCGGAGAGCTGGGCCAGCACGGACCTAACCATCCGCCGCTCCTCCGCCGCCAGGCTGGCGTCCTCGGGATCGCCAGCCCGCAACCCGGCCGCCTCCTCCACCTCCGAGAGCCGCTGCATCCGCCCCTGGCGTCTGATCTCACGGCTCCCCTTTCGCAGGGCGTTGTATCCGAGATTGGTGGCAACCCGGCAGAGCCACGGGGCGACGTTCGGCTGCTCCCGAAGGTCCGGCGGGCTCTTGTACAGCCGGACGAACACCTCCTGCGCCAGGTCCTCCGCCTCCTCCCGGCTGCCCAGCATCCGGTACAAGACGGTGTACACCGTGCGCCAGTGCCTCGCGAACAGCAACTCGAATGCCGCCTCCTCGCCAGAACGCAAACCCACCAGCAACCTGGCATCCGAAAGCTGCTGCTTGTCGCTCTCGTCCTCTACCAACTGATTTGCCCCGTCCGAGAGTATAACACCGCCCATCCGCTTCTTGTGACAGCCGGGAACGTTGCAGAGTTTCGAGAGCAAGGGGGGGGTAGTGTGGAGGCGACATTACGAGCCAGACCCCCACAGCGGCCGGTAGTGGCAGTCCGCCTTGTCGAGCCTTGGGGACCGGCCGCCCGGGGCACTGCGCCCTACTCGGAGGCGAAGCCGCCCTTATCGAAGCGGTTGGTGGGGTCCCAGAAGAGCCACCCAGCGATGCCGTTCTCGTAGGTGGCCCTCTTCTGCGCCTCGATCTCGGCAGCGCCGTAGCTCTTCCCCGTCAGGTAGTCGTCGTAGTACTGGAGCCAGGGCCGCAGCTTCTCCGCGCCGATCCTCTGAGCGGCTATCTTCATGCTCTCGTACACGATCTCGTAGGGGTAGAGCCCCGCTCGCTGGCCGCCGTACATGGCGCCACCCTCGGCGGGGATCCCATCCCAGAAGAGATTGGGGTACACCATGGGGGAGACGTAGTCCACGCGTTCGGCCAGCTCCTCCAGCTTCTGCCCGATCCCCATGTCGTCGTTCCGCCACACCACGTAGCCGAAGATGTCTGCGGAGACGACGCCACCCTTCGCGTGAATGGCCTCCCTCGCCTTCTCGAGGAAGCCGTTGATGGCGGCCATCCGGTTGGCTTCCGTGTTAGCCAGGGAGAAGCTGATGGAGGAGAGCGAGTTGCCGGCGCTCGCGTCGGTGGGGAACCGCACGTAGTCGAACTGCACCTCGTCGAAGCCCAACTCGATCGCCTCGGTGGCGAGGGCGATGTTGTAGTCCCAAACCTCCTGGCGAGTCGGATCCGCCCAGGTGAGCCCCTCGTTGTCCACCCATGGCCTGCCCGTCTCGGAGTTCATCACCGCTAGGTCGGGGCGAGATGTGGAGAGCGGCTTGTCTTTGAAGACGACGATTCGGGCGATGGTGTAGACGCCTCGCTGGTTCAGCTCGTCCAGGAAGCGCCGGGGATCCTGGATCATTATCCCCTGCTGCGCGCCGATCTCGTTCACCATGGGCACCGCACTCCGGTAGGCGATCCACCCGCGATCACCCTTGACGTCGATGACCACGGCGTTCACCTCCGTGGTGTCGGCCAGCTTCAGCACCTGCTCCCGCAGGTCGGCGCTCCCCACGCCGTAGTATGTGAGGTAGAGCCCCTTGGCGGCGAAGGGCTTGAGCCTGACCTCCACGCTGGACCCTTGCCCCACCTCCACCAGCCGCCGCTCGTACCCGTTGGCGCTGACGGCCAGTCTGGCGCTCTCCGGAAGGCCCGACAGCCTGAAGGAGCCCTCCGCATCGGTGGTGGCGGTGGAGCCGCCGCTGGCGACCACGGCGCCCGCCACGAGCCGTCCCTTCTCGTCCCGCACCACACCGGCCACCGTATCCGGCCGTAGGAGCACATCCGCGGTGGCCTGGCCGTCGAAGACCACCTTCGCGGGGGCGAAGCCCTCCCGCCGGACGGTCACCTCTGCCCTCTCGGGCAGATAGCGCAGCGTCACCCGGCCCTGCTCGTCGGTGCGTGCGACGCGCTCGCCGGACGCCTCCACCCCTGCCGAGCCGGACACGACCGCGGCCTCAGCCCCCGCCACCGGCTCTCCTGTGTACCGGTCGAGCACCCTCAAGGTGGCGACGTTCGGCGAGAGCGCCAGGTCGACTGACGGCTGTCCATCGTACCTTGCCAACAGCCGGCCGAAGCCGGCCGCCGCCACCTCGATCTCGGCCCCGGGGTCCAGCCCCACCAGCCTGAACCTGCCCTCCCCGTCGCTCTGGACGGCCAGGTCCCCCGCGGACAGGCGGGCCCCCGCCACCGGCGTCCCGTTCCGGGCGTCACGCACGAGCCCATCCAGCACTCGCGGCTCCAACGTCAACAGAAGCTGGTTCCCGAACGCGACGACGGCGGAGGCGGGGACGTAGCCCCTCGCCTCCGCCACCACGGTGCTGCCCAGCCGCAGACCAGAGATGCCGAAACTGCCATCCTCGCCAACCGGATACTCCTGGCCGGCGGCCCTAACCGCCGCCCCCGTCGGAGGGAGGCCGCCGGTCGCGTCGACGACTCGGCCGCTCACTGTTCGGGCTGGCAGGAGCAAGAAGACGGCCGACGCGGCGGCCAGCAATGCAATCACGGCTGTCGCCACGACGACGATGGTACCTCGTTGAGAGCGGAGCATGCCAGGCAAGGCCTCCCCCACAGTATAGACGCCGAGGCGGGTGTTGGTTACGGAACGCCGCTAGCCGCCCGCCGCCTGGCCACCCCCTGTTCACCCGTGAGGTGATCCACGAACTGTCGAGCAGTTCGACCGGAGAAGCCGCCCTGGTGAACGGCCCACTGCAGCGCCCGAGCCCGCAGGCTGCCGGCGTCCACCTCCAGCCCTCGCTGCTGCGCCAGGCTCTCCACGATCCGCAGGTATCGCCCCTGGTCGGGCGACGAGAAGACGAGGGTGATGCCGAAGCGATCCGCCAGCGAGAGCTTCTCCTGGTGGGTATCCTGGCTCCGAACCTCGCCGTCGCCCCCCATCCGGTCGGAGAAGCGCTCCTGCACCAGGTGGCGGCGATTGGAGGTGGCGTACACAACGACGTTGTTCGGGCGCGCCTCCAGGCTCCCCTCCAGCGCGGCCTTCAACTCCTTGTAGGCAGTCTCCCGCTCGTCGAAGGAGAGATCGTCCACGAACAGGATGAAGCGCTCGGGCCGCTGCCGCAGGATCGCCAGGATGCGGGGGAAGTCGGCCAGCAGACCCTTCGGCACCTCCACGAGACGCAGCCCTCGGTCGGCGTACCGGTGGAGCAGCGCCTTGATGGTCGAGGATTTGCCCGTGCCGCGATCCCCGTACAGCAGCGCGTTGTTGGCGGGGAACCCCTCCACGAACTGCTCGGTGTTCTGGAGCAGGAGGGCTCGCTCCACGTCGTACTCGACCAGCTCCTCCAGCCGGATCGGGTCGGGGTGGGCCACCCCCTCCAGCCGCCCCTTCCCATCCCTATGGACCCAGCGGAAGGCCCGGTAGCGGGCAAAGTCCCCCACGCCGGAGACGGAATAGTGGTGGGCCAGCTCCTCCAGCAAAGACGGCCACGACTCCGCACGGGCCAGCTCCAATTTGATGTGCGGAATTGCCGGCTCGGGTAGATCGGCCCTGGGCGAGATCGGCCGCAGGGCGGCCCACGACACCAACCCCGGAGAGTCCTCACCCACCCTCGCCGCCACCAGTGGGAAGAGCGTCGCACCGTCCAGGCGGTAAAGCTGCTGAAGGAGCGCCAGATCGCTCTTAGCGGCCTCCACCAGCGAAGGCCCCATCGAGACGATCGGCTCCCGCTCCGCCTTCCGGCTGAAGGGGTTCTCGTCGGCCAGGATGCGCTCCAGCAGGTGGTTCTGCCAGGCGTCGCCCACCAGGGGAGCGGCAGACATCTCCGCCTCTCCCGCCAGGAGGGAGAAGAGGTGGGCGTAAGCGGCCAGGATGGAGGAGCGATCGCCTCTCGGGTTCTCCGCCGCCAGTCCGCGCAGCAGCGCCAGGAATCCCTTCCCGATCTCGTCCTCCAGCACCCTGCGGAAGAGGTGCAGCCCCCCAACACGGTGCAGCAGATCCCGCATCGGATCGACGCCAAGCACCGGCTCCGGGGCAATCGGAGATCGTGGGAGGGCGCCGAACGCCGAGTTCTCGGCCACCGGCCCTCGGCTTTCTCCCGTGGGCACGCCACCCAACCCGTCCGCCCCCCGTCGTCCCGCCGCTCCGTCCCTCTGCATCTCCACCTCTGTCCTCTCCCCCAGAATCCGATTGAACGAATGAGCCTGCCGCTCCGCCGGCCAAGCCAAAGTGACGCGAGTATCGCCCGAGGCTGAGAAGGCGGAGCCCCTTCGTGGCCGGGACGGTCTCAGCTTCTCGACTCGCTGCATTCCCGGCGGGCGGAACCTGTGAAACCGCGCCTCGTCGGCGTCACCGTGCCTGGCCGCGACTCCCCTTCGCCCGACGGTGCCGCTGCACGAGCCTCAGCATCTCCTCTACCGAGACTGCCTCCAGGCTGTCGACCACCAGGTCGGCGCCCAACAGATCCTCGGCAGGCCAGGTACTCGCCACTGCGAGGCAGGCCATGCCGGCACGCCGGGCAGCCTCGACACCCGCCACCGCGTCCTCCACCACCAGGCATCGATCGACAGGCATCCCCAACTTCTCCGCCGCCTTCAGGAAGACCTCGGGGTCGGGCTTGCCGCGGGATACGTCCTCGGCTGCCACGAACTCGGTCAGGGGCAGATGCAGCCTCGACAGGATCTCCTCGATGTTGGCCCGAGGTGTCGATGAGGCCACGATCTGAGGGATGCCGGTGGCGGCTAACTCCTTCACCAGCCGCTCTACCCCGGGCATCAGCGGTATCCGCTCCGGAAGCAAGTCCCGAAAGTAGCGCTCCTTCCGCTCGGCCAGCCGTTGCATCTCCGCCTCGTCGGTGCCGTGCAGCCATCGACGCAGGATGTCCAGGTTGCGCATGCCGAAGGTCGCGCGATGCTCGTCTTCGGAGATCTTCCGTCCGTGCTCAGCCATCAGCCGGCGCCACGCCTCGAAATGGTACCGACTGGTGTCCACCAGCACCCCGTCGAGATCCCACAACACCGCGAAAGGCGGCTGCATCCTCGCCTCCCCCGCCGTGGGACCTGATTGTACCATGCTCACGACTCAGGAGTCCTCCGGTTCGTCGAATAGCCCACGGTAGAACCTGGCCACGTACTCCGGAAGCCTCTCCATCCGCCCCATCACCCCGCTCGCCAGCCCGGCGTAACGCTCCCAGTCGCTCTCGCCCATGCCTGGGAAGCCAAGGGCGGGATCGCCGTGCTCGTACACGTGCGCCAGCGACGCCGCATCCCGATAGCGTGGATCCGCCTCCTCCGACAGCCGTCGGACCGCGGCGAGGAACTGCTGCCTGGCCCGCTCGTCCCGACGCAGCTCCTCCCACCACGCGTGGGCAATCTCGTGGATCGCTGCCTCCTCTTGGGCCGTGAACAGCTCGACCAGCCGCTCATCAGGATGCCAGTAACCTCCACCCCTCGTGCTGCGGGGATCGTGTATCACCACCTTCACACCCCGAGCCACCAGTTCCCGCCAAGCGGCGGGACGGATGGGCAGCTCGGGAAGGGCCGGGTGTATCTTCTCCATGACGTTTTCTCCCTGGGAACGCCTCCGTGGTAGAGGGCGGAAGTGCCGCCCAGATCGGCGACGCCGGACTCTTTCCAGTTCCCAGGCAACCCCCGTGCCGACCCCGCCCATGCACCCCGGCAACACCCCCACCTCCTGGCAACCATCTTGCAGTCGCTTTTCGCGTCGCCGAAATCTGCATCCTCCGAAGAAGAGGTCACGTGCCCGCATCGGTAACCAAGCTCACCGCTGGACCTCTCGACACGAACAGCTACCTGGCGTGGGACGACGATGCTGGGCTCGCCGTGGTCGTCGACGCCCCGTGGGGCATCACTTCTCGGATGCTGGAGGAGATCCGACGGCGGTCGGTAAGGGTGATCTGCCTCGTACTCACCCACGGCCACTGGGACCACGTCGCGGACGCCACGGAGCTGGCCGCAGCGGCAGGCACGGTCATCGCGGCCCACCCTTTGGAGGTGCCCCAGTTGGAGGCTCCAGCCGAAACCCTCTACGAGGTGCCCTTCGCCATCCCGTCAACCCACCCGGAAAGGCTGCTGGAAGACGGCGACACCCTCGACGCCGGGGCATTCCACTTCCACCTGCTTCACACCCCGGGCCACAGCCCAGGTTCCATCTGCCTGTACGAGCCCGATAGAAAGCTGCTGTTCTCCGGCGACACCCTCTTCCACAACGGCTACGGTCGCACCGACCTGCCGGGAGGCAGCGACGAGGCGATGGAGCAGAGCCTGGCGAGACTCGCCTCCCTGCCCGACGAGGTGCGGGTGCTCCCGGGGCACGGACCGGAGACCTCGGTGGGGCAGGAGCGCTGGCTTAGGCGGATTCCGGTCGGATTGTAGCTGCGCAGTCGGAGGAACCCTATGTCGGAACTCACTACCAAGCCACCCTCGTGGTTGGTGCCGAGGGGGCCGGGAAAGACGACGATCAGGCTGATGGTGAACGGACGGGAGTACATCCTCGCCGTGCAGCCGCGCCGCACCCTGCTGGAGGTGCTGCGATACAACCTCCACCTCACGGGCGCCAAACAAGGATGCGGTCTCGGGCAGTGCGGGGCTTGCACCGTCCTGATGGATGGAAAGGCGGTGTACTCCTGCCTGGTCCTCGCCATCGAGTGCGAGGGGCACCTCGTGGAGACGATCGAGGGGTTGGAGCAGGATGGCCAACTCCACGCCATCCAACAGGCCTTCCTGGAGACCGATGCGTTCCAGTGCGGCTTCTGTACACCGGGCCAGATCGTGGCGGTGAAGGGGTTGCTCGACATCAATAGCGAGCCGTCCCTGGAGGATGTGAAGCGGGCACTGTCGGGCAACCTCTGCCGCTGCGGCGCCTACCCCAACATCTTCAGAGCGGCGCTGTTGGCTGCGGAGCGCACGGGCAGGCGGAGGTAGCGACATGGTGGAGGTGAAGAAGACTCAGGTAGAGTTCGAGGGCCAGGTGATCGAGGAGACCGCCGTCATCCAGGGCCCGCAGCCGGAGCCGTGGCCCGAGGGGGAGCCGCTGGAGGTGGTCGGAAGCCCGGCGCCCCGCGTCGACGGATTCGAGCGAGTCACCGGTAAGGCGCGGTTTACCACCGACGTGCGTCCCCCCGGAATGCTGTACGGAAGGATCCTCCGCAGCCCCTTCCCACACGCCAGGATCGCCAGCATCGACACCACCAGGGCGGAGCTGCTGTCGGGCGTGCGAGCGGTGCTCAGCCCGGCCAACGCACCCGCGATCCGGTGGAAGGACGGCAAGCTGCTTCTCGACACGGTCGTGGGCTACGTCGGGGACGAGGTGGCCGCCGTGGCTGCCGACGATCCCGAGACCGCCTCCGACGCAATCGATCTGATCAACGTCGAGTACGAGGAGCTGCCCTTCGTCCTCGATCCCCACGAGGCGCTGACGGCCGGCGCGCCCAAGGTGCACCCCGCTGGCAACCTGATGGGAGGTAAGCCCTCGGTCTACGAGCGGGGCGACATGCAGCGAGGCTGGGCCGAGGCGGAGGTCACCATCGAGGAGACCTTCCACACGCAGGCCGCGCTGCACAACTCATTGGAGCCGCACGGAAGCGTGGCCCACTGGGTTGGCGACGAACTCACGATATGGGACTCCACGCAGGCCATCTTCCAGGTCCGAACCGAGATAGCCGAGATCCTGGCGCTGCCCCTCCACCGCGTCAGAGTGATCAGCGAGTACGTCGGCGGCGGCTTCGGTAGCAAGCAGGAGTCGGGCAAGTACACCATCCTTGCGGCACTGCTCTCCCGAATGTCCGGCCGGCCCGTTCAGCTCATGCTGACCCGACACGAGGAGAACCACGTCACCGGGCACCGCCACGCCACGGAGCAGAGGATCAGGCTGGGTGCCAAGAGGGATGGAACCCTGACCGCCATCGACCTCCACTGCCTCTTGCCCGTGGGCTACTACGGTTACCCCAGCTCCGTCGACGGCCCGGCCAGGGTCCTTTACGCCTGCCCCAACGTCCACACTGAGCTGTACGCGGTGCGAACCAACGAGGGTCCCGCCCGGGCCTTCCGTGCGCCCGGCTACACCGAGGGAACCTTCGCCCTGGAATCGGCCATGGACATGTTGGCCGACCGGCTGAGTATGGACCCCCTGGAGCTACGACTCAAGAACTACGCCGAGAAGGAGCCAACCAGCGGCGCCGATTACTCCTCCAAGCGGCTCCGGGAGGCGTACCAGCTTGCCGCGGAGAGGTTCGGGTGGGCCTCCCGCAATCCCCTGGCCGCCCAGGCCGCTCCACTTGCGAGCCGCAGGCGGGGGATGGGCATGGCCTCCCAGATCTGGGGTGGTGGAGGCGGGCCGCCGGCCTACGCAGTGATCAAGCTGAACCCCGACGGCACAGCCGTGGTGGTCGTGGGTATCCAGGACATAGGCACGGGGACCCGAACGGGTCTGGCTCAGGTGGCCGCCGAGGTCCTGGGGCTCCCCCTGGAGAGCGTCAGCGTCTCGGTGGGGGATACCCGAGATGCCCCGTATGGCCCCACCAGCGGCGGGAGTCAGACCCTCTCCTCCGCTGGCCCCGCAGTTCGCTCCGCCGCCGAGGACGTCCGCGCGCAGTTGATGGACATCGCCTCCGAGGTGATGCAGACCCCCCGAGAGCGCCTGGACGTGAAGGGGGGCTTCATCTTCGACACGGGATCCCCGGACACCCGGAGGCCGGTAGGGGAGCTGCTGTCCTCGTTCGGCAACCTGATGCTCGTGGGTGCCGGCTCGCGGGGACCCAACCCTCCGGGCCATCCCATTCGCACCTTTGGCGCGCAGTTCGCCGAGGTGGAGGTGGACACCGAGACCGGCAGGGTGAGGGTGCTGAGGGTGGTGTCCATCCACGACATCGGCCGGGTGGTCAACCCTATGCTCGTCAACAGCCAGTTGGTGGGAGGCATCACCCAGGGACTCGGCTACGCGATAACCGAGGGGCGGGTAGTCGACGCCCGGACCGGCAGGGTGCTGAACCCCGACCTGGAGGAATACCTGATCCCCACCTCCATGGATATGCCGGAGATCGACGCGAGCGCCCTCGACCAGCCCGACCTCCGCAGCAACAACCTGGGCGCAAAGGGGGTCGGAGAGCCGCCCATTATCCCCACGGCCCCCGCGGTTGCCAACGCTGTCTTCAATGCAACGGGCGTGCGGGTCACCAGCCTTCCCATCGCTGTCGAGAAGGTGATACAGAAAAGGATGGCCCCATGAGAGCCTTCGAGCACGTCAACGCGGCTTCCATAGAAGACATCCTGTCCACGATCGGCGAGGACTGGCAGACCCGCCTGATCGCTGGAGGGACCGACATCCTGCCCCTCATGAAGAACAGGGTGCTTGCCCCCTTCCGGCTCGTGAACCTGAAGACCGTCGACGAACTGGCTGGTGTGGATTTCAGCAACGAAGGGGGGCTGGTGTTGGGGGCGCTGGCGACCCTGGACGACGTGGCGCGGAACCCGATGGTGCGCCTGCACTATCGCGTGCTGGCCGAGGCCATAGGTGTGGCGGCCTCCCCCCAGTTGCGCAACATCGCCACCATCGGCGGCAACCTCTGCCAGGCCAGCCGCTGCTGGTACTACCGCGGCCCCTTCTTCTGCTGGCTCAAGGGCGGCGAGACGTGCTACGCGGCCGACGGTGAGAACCGCATCCACGCAATCTTCGGGGGCGGCCCCTGCTACTCCGCCCATCCGTCCGATCCTGCCCCCGCCCTGATCGCACTCGGGGCCAGCGTCACCCTCTACGACAGCGGGGGTCGGAGCAGGGTGATACCGGTGGAGTCGTTCTACGCCCTCCCCACGCAGGAGCGGAGGCGAGAGACGATCCTGGAGCCCAACGAACTGGTGGTCAAGGTGCAGGTGCCCTCGCCCGCGCCCGACGCCAGAGGCGCCTACCTCAAGGCCATGGACAGGGAGGCTTTCGCCTTCGCCCTCGCCAGCACGGCGGTGCAGGGGGTCTGGGACGGTCCGGTTGCGCGAGAGATAAGCATCGTCCTGGGCGGCGTGGCCCCGATCCCCTGGCGCGCGAGTCGCGCCGAAGACGTGGTGCGGGGGCAGCCACTGGACGGCAGGATCGCCAGGGAGGCGGGCGAGGCTGCCGTGGCCGACGCGAAGCCCCTTCAGCACAACGGCTACAAGCGGGACCTCGTGCGGACGCTGGTGGAGCGCGCCCTCGTCGCCGCGGCAGCGCCCAAGGGCAAGCACAGTCCGGTGGCCTGATGCCCACCGTCGCCATGGCACGCCTTCTGCCCCGCAGTTCCGCCTGCGAGACCTCACGGGAGGCGTGCCATGGCGACAGTTACTCGGGCGGTGATAAAGTCCGTCAATCCGGCGACCGAGGAGGTGTTGGGGAGGTTCCCGCTCTTCTCGGACGACCAGGTCGATCGAGCCCTCGATGCGGCTGAGTCAGCGTTCCACTCGTGGAGCCAGACGACGTTCGACGAACGTGCCGAGGGCTTTCGGCGCGTTGCCGCGTACATGCGAACCCACAGGGCACGGCTGGCCGGCTTGATCACTGCCGAGATGGGGAAGCCCATCGCCCAGTCCGAGGCCGAGATCGAGAAGTGCGCCTGGAACTGCGACTTCTACGCCGACAACGCCCGAGCATTCCTGGCCGACCAGCCACACCCCTCGTCGGCCACCGAGAGCTACGTCGCCTTCGATCCGCTGGGACCGCTGCTGGCGATCATGCCCTGGAACTTTCCCTTCTGGCAGCTCTTCCGCTTCGCCGCCCCCGCCATGATGGCGGGCAACACCGCGCTGCTGAAGCACGCCTCCAACGTGCCGCAGTGCGCCCTGGCTATCGAGGAGGTCTTCCGGACCTGCGGGTTCCCGGATGGTGTCTTCCAGACCCTGCTGATCGCGGGCTCCACCGCCGACAAGGTGATCGCCGACCGCCGCGTCGCCGCGGTCACCATCACGGGCAGCAACGCTACCGGCCGAAAGGTGGCCCAGGCAGCAGGAGCCGTCACCAAGAAGACGGTGCTCGAGCTGGGTGGCTCCGACCCGTTCATCGTCCTGGAGGATGCCGCACTCGAGGAGGCCGCGCGGGTGGCGGTCCGCTCCCGCTTCCAGAACGCGGGCCAGAGCTGCATCGCAGCCAAGCGCTTCATCGTCGTCGATGCCGAGGCAGACGCGTTCCTGGATCTGATGGTCGCGGAGGCCCGCCTCCTGAAGATGGGCGATCCGTCGGATCGGGCCACCGACATCGGCCCGATGGCTCGCGCCGACCTGCGTGAGATCCTCGCCCGGCAGGTCAGCGACTCCATCGCTCGCGGCGCCACGGTGGCGCTGGGTGGCTTCAGGCCGCGAGGGCCTGGCTTCTACTACTCCCCCACCATCCTCGCGGGCGTCCGGCCCGACATGCCTGTCTTCCGGGAGGAAACCTTCGGACCGGTCGCCGCGGTGGTGCGAGCCTCGGACACGGACGAGGCGATCCGTCTCGCAAACGACTCACTCTACGGCTTGGGGGCGAGTCTATGGACGCGAGACGTGGTGAAGGCCAAGGTGCTCGCGCGCCAGATCCAGGCCGGGTCCGTGTTCGTAAACGGGATGGTGGCCTCGGACCCGAGGCTACCATTCGGGGGGGTCAAGGGGAGCGGCTATGGCCGCGAACTCTCCGAGTTCGGCATCCGCGAGTTCACGAACATCAAGACCATCTGGATCGGGCCGTCGACGGAGGAACAAGCGCTGCGGCAGCCGGCCGAATGACGAACCTACAGCAGACTGGCCGGGTCGACGTCGACACCCCAGCCCAGGGGCAGGCTCACCTCTGCCAGCAGCTTGGTGAGGCCCTCGCCGATCAGGAGGATCTGCCAGCGGAACCGTCCTCGGACCCGAGAGTGGAAGGCCGGCGCCGGCCCCAGGATGTCGACGTCGGCGATGCCCAGCTCATCCACCTTTGCCTGGAGCTGCTTCGACATCTGGATCGCCTCGAAGCGGGCTCGAGCCTCACCCGAACCGGCGTAGATCAGTCGCGCGAGCCGGCGGAAGGGGGGGTAGGAGTGTTGCCGGCGAAAGGCCAGTTCCTGCCGGTAGAAGCCCAGGTAGTCGTGTTGGCTCGCGGCCACGACGCTGTAATGGGTCGGCGAGTATGTCTGGACGATCACCCTCCCCTCGGCGCTCCCGCGTCCAGCCCTGCCGGCCACCTGAGCCAGTAGCTGGAAGGTGCGCTCCGCCGCCCTGAAGTCCGGAAGGTGCAGGGTGACGTCGGCCAGCACCACCCCTACGAGTGTCACCAGGGGGAAGTCCAGGGCCTTGGCCACCATCTGGGTGCCGACCAGCACGTCCGCCTCGTGTCGCCCGAACTGCCGGTGGATCCTCTCGTGGGCACCTTTCCTCCCCACCACATCGTGGTCCCACCGGAGGACGCGGGCCTCGGGAAACAGCCTCCGCACCTCCTCCTCCACCCGCTCCGTCCCCGCGCCGAAGAAGCCGATCCGGCTCTTCCCGCACCGGGGGCACCTGGCCGGAAGCGCTCGGCTCCGATTGCACTGGTGGCACACCAGCTCGCCAGAGTCGCGGTGAAACACGAGGGGGACGTCACAGCGGCGACACTTCAGCACGTGCCCGCAGTCCCGGCAGAGCACGCAGGTGGACGCCCCCCTCCGGTTGAGAAAGAGGATCGCCTGCTCCCCCGCTTCCAGGGTCCGTTTCAACTCCGCCTGGAGGCGGCGACTCAGGACGCTGGTGTTGCCGGCTCGCAACTCGTCCCGCAGATCCACCACCTCGACCCTCGGCATTCGGCCGGAGGACCACCCCCGACTGCTGGGTCCGGCGTACCGATCCGGCAGCGCGGCCAGCCGGTAGATCCCCTTCTCCGCTCGATAGTAGGAGACGACGTCCGGGGTAGCACTACCCAGGACGACGACCGCGCTCGTGCGTCGCGCCAACTGTACCGCCACCCCACGCGCATGGTAACGAGGGGAGCGATCCTCCTGCTTGTAGGCGGGCTCGTGCTCCTCGTCCAGCACGATCAGGCCGAGGTCAGGAACGGGAGCGAAGAGAGCGGAACGGGGGCCCACCACCACGTCGAATCGCCCCTCGTCGATCGCCCGCCAGAGACTCCTTCGCTCGGCGTCGGGAAGCCCGCTGTGCAGCATCGCCACACGGCCGGGGAAGCTACCGGAGTATCGCTCCAGCGCCTCGGGGGTCTGCGCGATCTCGCTCACCAGGACGATGGCCCGCCGCCCCATCCGAACGAGGGTCTCGATCAGCCGCAGGTAGACCTGGGTCTTCCCACTCCCGGTCACGCCGTGCAGCAGGAACACCTGGTGGCGCCGCCCCTCCATCGCCGAGGCGATCGGCTCAAAGGCCGCCGCCTGCGCATCGCTGAGCATTACGGTCGGGGGGCAACCTGGTTCTCGTTCGGCCTGAGGCCGAACGAGAACCAGGCTTTCCGCTGCCATTCGCTGCACCGCCGCGAGGGCGCATCCCGCCTCGGCCGCCACCCTGCCTGCCTCCGCCGGTCCGCGCTCCCGTAGGAATGCCAAGACCCTCCCCCGGACGCCCGTCCGCGAGCCCTTAGAGGGCTCGATCTCCTCCGTGGTCGGGGCAAGGTCCACGACCGTCTCTCGAGTGATTGGAGGATGGGGCACCTGGTACCTCCATCCAGGCATCCCTCCCGCAGTCCGCTCTGCCTCGACTATGGATCGCTGCCAGCCCGGCGGCAGAAACAGCCCCAAGGCATCGATCAGGGATCCACGGTAGTAGCGGGCGATCCAGGAAGCCACTTCGATCCGTTCGGGAGAGATGGACGGGGCATCCTCGACGAGGCAGAGGAGATCCCGGACAGGCAGACCGGGGGGGTTCCGGTCGGTCTGCACCACGATGCCTGGTAGGATCCTGGAGCCGAAAGGAACCATGGCGATGCAGCCCGGCGCGGCCGCGATCGATGGGGGGACGGAGTAGGTGAAGAGGGAGCCAACGCGGACCGGCACGGCCACGTGGGCGAAGATCATACCACTATCTTGCGGCGGTGCACCCGACATCTCTCGGCCACCACTATGGCCTTCACTTTCTCGACGGCGTCGTCGAGCCCGCCGTCGGGATTCACCACCTTGTAGTCGAACTCAGGAAGCCGTTTCATCTCCTCGTAGGCGTTGGCGATGCGCGTCGCCAACTCCTCCGGAGTCTCGGTACCTCTGCCCCTGAGACGGGCGATCAGGGCCTCCATGGAGGGCGGCGCCAGGAAGATCAGCACCGCCTCCGGCACCTTGGCTCGGATCGTCGCCGCCCCCTGCACGTCCACCCGCAGGATGACATCCCGGCCGCTAGCGATCAACTCCCGCACCGAGGATCTGGGCACGCCGTAGCGGTGGCAGTGCACCACTGCCCACTCCAGCAGCTCGTCGTTGGCGATCGCCCGATCGAACTGTTCGTCGGAGACGAAGAAGTAGTCCTTGCCGTGAATCTCGCCCGGCCGTGGGGAGCGGGTAGTAGCTGTGACCCCGAAGCTGATGGGGAAGCCTTGCTCCCTCAGCTTGGCCAATACCGCGTCTTTTCCCACACCCGAAGGACCGGACAGCACGAACAGCAGCCCGGGAACCGGCGCGCCCTGCTTGTCACTCAACTGTCACTACCCCGTTCAGTTCCCCGCTGGCGGCCCAGCCGGCCCGCCATGGTCTCTGGATGGATGGGCGCCAGGATCACGTGGCCGCTGTCCAGCACGATGACCGACTTGGTGCGGCGGCCGTACGTCAAGTCTATCAGCTTGTTCGCCTCCTTCGCCTCCTGAACCATCCGGCGAATGGGGGACGAATCGGGAGCCATTGCGGCGAGCACTCGGTTGGCAGCCACCACGCTGCCGAACCCGATATGCAGCAATTCTACGCCCAAAGGTAACTTCCTCGCATGCTATACTCTCCCCGAGGGAGGTGAAAGCAGGCCATGTCCTTCGATGCCCTGGCGATGCACGCAGTCCGAGATGAACTGGAAGCCACTCTCCTTGGGGGGTTCGTTGAGAAGATACTCTCTCTGTCCGCCCTGGAGGTCGGCCTCCGCGTGCGCTCGCAGCATCGCGACTTCAGCTTGCTGATGTCGGCCGATCCACAGTGTGCCCGAATCCACCTGGTCGGCGGCACGCTCCGGCGCCTCTCCGAGCAGGTGACGCCCTTCCTGCTGCTGCTACGGAAGTACGTCCGCGAAGGGCGGATCGTCGCTATCCGACAACCGACTCTGGAGCGCGTGGTTGATCTGGCGGTGGAAAAGCGCCAGGACGACGGCTCGACAACCGCTGTATCCCTCATTATAGAGACTATGGGTAGGCACAGCAATGTGATCCTGGTCGGCCCGGACGGCAAGGTGCTGGATGCCCTGAAGCGTATCCCCCCGTCCCTCAGCCGGCAACGGCCGGTGCTCCCCCACCTGGAGTACAGCCCTCCGCCCCCCTCGGAGAAGATGAACCCAATGTCGCCCCTGCTGGCCAGGCAGCTCGCCTCGGCGTCCAGGCAGGCCGCCCCCGCCTCCGCCGTGTGGCGCTTCCTCCAGGAGACCGTCGCCGGCCTTGGCCCCCTCACCGCCAGGGAGGCCGTCTATCGCGCGATGGGCGACACGACCGCCACCCTCGCTCAGGTCA
This sequence comes from Sphingomonadaceae bacterium, assembly GCA_050261575.1. GTDB lineage: Bacteria > Chloroflexota > UBA6077 > UBA6077 > UBA6077 > JBLNDL01. Next base: position 17,083 of record JBLNDL010000058.1, read on the forward strand.
CGGCCTGGCAGGGGATCGCGGAGGCCGTCAAGGGTCTCCTGCGGCCACTGGAGGATCACGAGTGGGCCCCCTGCGTGGTCGTGCAGGACGGTGCGATCCTCCACTTCGCCCCCTACTTGCTCACCCAGTTCCCGGACTCGCAGGTGGAAAGGGTTCGAAGCATCAGCGAGGCGGTGGAGCGTGCGTTCGCGGACCACATCAAGACCCGGCCAGCCGAGGCGCTGCGGGCGCCCCTGCGCGACGCAGTGCGTGCCCGGCTGGATCGAGTGCGGCGCAAGGAGGACTCCCTGCGCCAAGCCCTCGCCCGAGGCGAGCGGGCAGAGGAGTTCAAACAGAAGGGCCAGGCGATCCTCGCCAACGTAGCCCTGATCCAGCCTGGGCAGACGGAGCTGCAGTGGGACGGCATGACCATCGGCCTCGATCCCAAGCTGAGCCCCTCGGAAAACGCCCAGGGCTACTTCAGGGAGTACACGAAGGCGAGGGACGCCGCGCGCGAGATACCTGGCCTGCTGGAGGCCACCAGGCTCGAGAGGGAATACCTGGAGCAGATGCTCACCCTCGTGGAGTTGGCCGAGGGGGACGTGGAGTTGAGGACGCTCTCCCGCGAACTCGCCGAGGCGGCGCACCCCCGACCGGACAGCGGTGCGGAGGTGAGGCCCTGGTCCTCTCAGGCGAAGCGAGGCCGGAAGCCCGTGAAGGCCAAGACCGACCAGAATCCCGGCACCGTGAAGAGACTCACCTCCCGCGAGGGGTACGCGATTCTCGTGGGGGGAAGCGCCAGGGGCAACGAGCGGGTGACATTCGAGCTGGGGGCCGGCGGCGACCTGTGGTTTCACGCCCGAGGTGTGCCGGGTGCCCACGTCATCCTGAAGACGGGCGGCCGTGAGCCAACCAGGCAAACCCTGCTGGAGGCGGCGCGCCTTGCCGCCATCTACAGCCAGGCGCGGGGGAGCAGCAAGGTGCCCGTGGACTACACCCAGCAACGTTACGTCAAGAAGGTGAAGGGGGGTCCCCACGGGCTGGTCACCTACAGCCAGGAGAGGACGATACGGGTAGACGCAGTCGAGAAGGACACGCGGGAAGACCGAGACCCGTAGGGCGGCTCCCCGCCCTACGGGAGCATCCCTACTTGAGCTTCTGCTTCGTCTTCTCGGTCACGTCCTTGGCCTTCTCCTCGGTCTTCTCACCGCCGACCTTGGCCTTGGACTTCGCCTTCTCCATCGTCTCCTTGGTCTTCTGACCTATCTTCGCCATCGGTCTTCTCCTCATCCCATCTGTCGATCCACGATGCAGCCCTTACACTTCTCTCCTGCGTCCGCCCTTGAACAGCAGCTCCACCACGAAGGCCAGGATGATGGCACCCAGTAGAGCCGGGATTATGGCGATACCGGCAATCTCCGGCCCCACCTTGCCAAGTAGAGCCGTGCCCAACCAGCTACCCACCAGGCCGGCCAGGATCGCCCCCAGCCATCCCCAGGGCAATCGTCCCGGCACAATGACGTCCGCCAGCCACCCGACGAGTCCGGCGATGATAAGGGTGACGATGACCCCTAGGATGTTGGCTGTGAGCCCGAACAAGAGAATGACCAGCAGGACCAGCAGCACCACCAGCACTATCGGCATGGCACTCGCTCCCTTCTTCCCAATTCCGTTGGTCTTACGCTCGGGCGGCGTGCCAAGCGGGTATCTCCAGCGCTCGTCGGCTTCTCCGGCGGGAAACGCGTGGTCCATCCAGGAATACCTGCTCAGCGTGGCCGGAACAACGCTTGAGAGCACGGCCTATGCCAACGATTGGGGGGATCGTGGGGACGCGCCCTCCGGAGGCGAGGCCTCCGGAGGGCACAGGTAGGGGCCGACCGGCCGGTCGGCCCCTATCGAGAGACACTATTGGATGGCGACTCTCTGGCAGGCCTTCAGACCGTGGCCTCCAGGTGGGGAGCCAGCGACTTCATCAGCCGATCCTTGGGGGTGTAGCCGACGATCCGCTGCACCGGCTTGCCTTCCTTGAACAAGATCAGCGTTGGGATGCTGATTACGCCGAACTTCCGAGCCGTCGACATGTTGCCGTCGACGTCCAGCTTGGCCACCGCCAGCTTCCCTTCCTGCTCCGCCGCAACCTCTTTTAGCACCGGAGCAATCATCTTGCAGGGGCTGCACCACTCTGCCCAGAAATCCACCAACACGGGCAGCTTCGACTCCAGAACCTCTGCGTCGAATGTGGCATCGGTCACCACAATGGGTTCAGCCATATCTTGGAACGACCTCCTTACTTGCGGGACGAGCTCTCGCCCCCTGGGGACATCCGTAGAAACAGAGTAAGCGCCCTCTCGATGGTGGCCTTCTTCTGCGACGATGAGGCCGTCTCAGCCAGGCACTCCTCCATGTGGTCCGCCATGACGCTGAGCGCGACCTTGTCCAGGGCTGCACGAGCCGCCATCACCTGAGTGATCACGTCTTCACAGGGCCGGCCCTCCTCCAGCATGCGCTGGATCCCTTTGACCTGCCCCTCTATTCGCCTCAGTCGGGCCGCAATCGCTTCGTTGTCGGCCAACCTTTCCTCCGCATACCCTCCATGGGTACCTGAAAGCATTCTATACCCGGTGCCAGTTCGTGTCAACGTCGGCTGCCACGGCACGCAAGTTCCGCTCCCGCCGCCGCCGAGGCCGGAGCGGGCGCCCCCGGCGCCACCCCGCCGCCAGACCTACGCCCGCATCTGCCCCCGGAGGCGCTCGAGCGCTTGCCGAGCCGTCAGGACCGGCACGGACGGGAAGTCCCGCTTGAACTTATCCATGATCAGTCCGGCCCTCAAGGGTCGCGGGGCCGGCTGCCGCAGTTCCGGCGTCTTGGTCCGGTCTATCAGCTCCGGGTTCAGTCCGAACAGCCGGGCAGCCATGACTGAGAAGGCATGGCGGTCCAGAATGGTGTCGCCCACGGTGTTGTAGATCTCTCCGCGGCGATCCGAGTCGAGGAGGGCCAACAGCATCTGCGCCAGGTTGTCGGCCAGCGTGGGAGAGCCGATCTGGTCGTCCACCACCCGGACCCGCTCCCCCCGGCTCAGCCTATCCACGAGCCAGGCGACGAAACTGGGCCGCACGTTGGGGGCGTGGCCGAACAGCACGGTGGTGCGACCTATCACCCAATCGGAGCAACGCTGGCGGACGGCATCCTCGCTCTCCAGCTTCGTCCGGCCGTAGTGGCTGATGGGGTGCGGGGTGTCGTCCTCCGTGTAGGGGCCGCTCTCGCCGTCGAAGACGTACTCCGTGGAGACGTGCACCAGGCGGGCGCCGAACTCGCGGCAGGCGTCGGCGACGTTGGCGGTGCCGTCCACGTTCACCCGACGCGAGAGTTCGCGCTCGGTCTCGCAGGCATCTACCGCGGTGAAGGCCGCCGTGTGGATCACGGCGTCGGGACGGAGGCGGGCGATCAGGCCCCGAACGGCCTCCGCATCCGTTATGTCTAACTGGAAGTACGGGAAACCGCCCAGGAAGGCGTTCATCGCCTCGGGCTCCAGAGATGCCGAGATCGGCTCTCGACCTTCGGCCAGCAGCAGCTCCAGCGTCTTCGTCCCCAGCAACCCGTTTCCGCCGGTCACCAACACTCTCTTGTACACCGCCTCGACCCCATCTCAGTTCTCGGCTCTCGCTTCGGAACCCGATGCTAAGCCACCACCCCTCGGCCTGTCAAACCACGCACTCCACACGACCGTTCTGTCCCCGCGGTCCGGCCTTGCCTCCACCGGCAGTGGCACCCCCCGAGGCCACCAAGGCCGTCAGGCTGGACGAAGCGAATCATCTCCTCGCGCCGCCGCGGGAAACCCTTGGCCGACGCCAGTCGTGACGATCCGGGCTCCATCCGCTGGTTCGGCGCCTTTGGAGGACCGCCATCCTCTGCTATACTGCGCGCAGTCCCTCTCAGAGGTTTCCTGCATGCTCGACCAGACGGAGGCACCCCTGTCCGAACGCGCCCTCTTCCCTACTGTAGCTCGCGGGGAAGCCGTCGGGGCGCTGCTGGCCCTGTCCGGAACCCTCCTTCTGATCCTGTCCCCCTCCACCGCCCTCTCCGCCGCCTCCCTCGCGCTCCTGGTCGCGGGGCTAGCCCTGCTGCCCGCCCTCGGTCCGGTCCTGATCGGCCTCGTCCTACCTTTCTACCTCCACCCGAAGCCGCTCGGCTCCATGGAGTTCTCCCTCCCCGAGCTGATCCTGCTGAGCGGCGTCCTGGGGGCCAGCATCTACACCCTTCGCCATCGGGGAAGGTTTCGGAGGTCGTTGGCCGGCCTGGCCACCCCGCTCGACGGGCCCGTTGCCATCTTCCTCGCGGCCGCGCTGCTCTCCCTGCTCGCCAGCGAGGTGCCGCGTGTGAGCCTCCGCGACCTGCGCATCCTCGTACTGGAGCCGGTCGCTGCCTACTACCTCGCAGTCTGGTTCCTACGAGACAGGAGCGACCTGCTGGCGGTCGCCTCCGCGCTCCTGCTGGGTGGCGCAGCCGCGGCCATCTCCGGACTGTACCAGTACCTCTTCACCGATCACGTCGTCGCGGTCGAGGGTGTCAGGCGGGTCCTCGGACCCTACCTGTCGCCCAACCACCTCGGACTCTACCTGGGCCGGTTGCTCCCGATCGCGGTGGCGCTGCTGCTGTTCCTCCCCCGCGTCCGGATCCCCGCCGCCCTCCTGTCGGCGACGCTCGCCGCCGCGCTGCTGCTCACCTTCTCCGTGGGCTCCTGGCTGGCCTCCGCCGTGGCACTCCTGGCCGTCGCCCTGCTCCGGCGCCCTAGGACCGCGTTCGCCCTGGCAGGGGCCTTTGCCCTCCTGCTGGTGGCCGCTGCACCGGTGCTGAGACTGGAGAGGATCGCCTCGCATTTCAGCCTCAGCGGAGGCACCAGCTTCTTGCGGTTGCGGCTCTGGGAGTCCTCCCTGCAGATGATCCGCGACCACCCGCTGCTGGGGGTGGGCATGGACAACTTCCTCTACCACTACCGCACCGCCTACATGCTGCCCGAGGCGGCCGCTGAACCGAACCTCTCCCACCCCCACAACCTGATACTGAACTTCTGGCTTCAGATGGGGATCCTCGGCCTGGCGTCCGTGGTGTGGCTCCTGTACGGGCTGGCCCGCCTCTGGCTCCGACTGTGGCACACGGCCCTCGATCCGGTGGGGCGGGCGCTCTTGGCGGGGATCGCAGGGGCCACCGTCGACCTGGTGGTGCACGGGATGGTCGATAACTCCTACTTCCTCGTGGACCTCGCCTTCCACTTCTGGCTCTGCGCGGCTGCGGTCGTCATACTGGATAAGCTCCGCCCTCAGCCCTAACCCAAGGCCCCCTCCAGCCCGAACCCCTCGTCTTTCTCCGTTCGTCCGAATCGAGTAAACTAGTGCGGGCCTGCCGGCACCGCTGCCTGGGTCCTTCGCCACATGGTCGGTGTCGTGGGCCACGCTTTGGAGTGCCCCAAGTCCTTCGATCACCCAATCCGGTCGAGCCGGAGACGGAGGTTTACCTTGCGAGTCGTCGTCACCGGCGGCGCTGGTTTCATCGGCTCCCACCTCTGCGCATACCTGCTAGAGGACGGGCACCAGGTCATCGCCGTCGACAACTTGATCACCGGCAGACGCCGCAACATCGCCCAGCTTCTGGGCCACCCAGCCTTCTCTTTCGTGGAGCATGACGTCGTGCAGCCCCTCGACCTGCCTGCCGACGCGATCTTCCACCTCGCCAGCCCAGCCAGCCCCAAAGGCTACATGGGGTTCCCTGTCGAGACAGCGCTGGTGAACTCCCAGGGCACCTACCAGCTACTCGAGTTGGCCAGGCGGAACGGCGCCAGCTTCCTGCTCGCATCCACCTCCGAGGCATACGGCGATCCCCTGGAGCACCCGCAGCAGGAGAGCTATTGGGGCCACGTCAACCCTGTCGGCCCCCGTGCCTGCTACGACGAGAGCAAGCGCTTCGCTGAGGCCCTCACCATGACCTACGTCCGGACCCACGATCTCAACGCCAGGATCATCCGGATCTTCAACACCTACGGGCCCCATTCTGATCCCGACGACGGGCGCATCGTCCCCAACTTCATCACCCAGGCGCTTTCCGGCAGTGCCATAACTGTGTACGGTGACGGGACTCAAACCAGAAGCCTCTGCTACGTGGAGGACCTGGTTCGAGGCATCGTTGCGGTGATGTTCAGCGACAGGTTGAAGGGCGAGGTGATCAATCTGGGAAACCCAGAGGAGCACACCGTCCTGGAGTACGCCAACATCGTGCGGCGGCTCTGCCGGTCCGAGTCGCCCATCGAGTTCCGCCCACTCCCCCAGGATGATCCCACCAGGAGATGCCCGGACATCTCCAAGGCAAAAGCCCTGCTCGGCTGGCAACCCCGCGTGGGGCTGGAGGAAGGTTTGGGCCGTACCATCGATTGGTTCAGAGACACCCTGAGAGAGAACAACGGATGAGTCAGCCCTTGGGCACCTTCAGGGCAATCTCCCCTGTCCTTGTCCGGCTGCCCCACCTCTCGCCGCCACTTTGGATTGCAGCCATCGCCCTGACGGCTGTGATCGCCGTGCTGCCCGGGCTGTGGAGCCTGGCAGGCGTCGTGGCCGTGGCCGGGGCCCTCCTGCTCTTCGTCAAGCCGGAGTTGGCCGTCTACCTGCTGACCATGTCGGTGCCGTTGGGAACTCTCCTGATGGAGGCGGATAGGGAGGAGGGCAGTGTCGCGGTCACCCCCACCGAGGCCATCATCGCCCTGCTGATCCTCGGGTGGATCGCCCGCTCCCTGGCGCGCAGGCGCCTCGTCGTGGCACTCACTCCCCTCACCATTCCGCTGGTGGCAATGCTGCTGGTGGTGGCTCTCTCCAGCTTCCACGCCACCAACCCCGTCCTCGCTCTCAAGGAAAGCCTGAAATGGCTCGAGCTTGCGGTGGTGTATCTCTTCATCGTAGCCGAGATGGGGACAGCCCGGCAGATCCTGGCCCTGCTGCTGATGCTGCTAGCGGGGGCGCTGATAGAAGCGCTGCTGGGCATCGGACAGTTCTACCTGGGATTGGGCCCAGAGTTCTTCGCCATCGGCCGCTTCATGCGCGCCTACGGCACCTTCGACCAGCCCAACCCCTACGCAGGCTACCTGGGGATGCTGATCCCACTGGGCGTGGGGCTCCTCCTCACCCGCCCTTCGCCGAGGATACGGTACTACGCACTGGTCGCCACCGGCTTTGCCGTCGCTGCGGTGGGCATGAGCCTCTCACGGGGGGCATGGCTGGGCATCGGCCTTGGGCTGTTCTCGATGATGCTGTTCTGGAGCAGCCGATCCAGACTGCTGCTCGCCGCGGGGACTCTGGCCAGCCTGCCGCTGGTGGCTCTGGCATTCCTGAACATCCTGCCGGCCGAACTCTCGGGCCGGCTCGCCACGATGCTGGACTACTTCCGCTTCGTGGACGTAACTCAAGAGACGGTGACCAGCCAGAACTGGGCGGTGATCGAGCGCGTCGCCCACTGGCAGGCCGCCCTGGATATGTTGGCCGCCTATCCAGTTTTCGGCGTGGGGGCGGGGAATTACCCCGCGGTCTACGAGTGGTTCCAGGTGCAGGGTTGGGATGAGCCCCTAGGCCACGCCCACAACTTCTACCTCAATATCGCGGCCGAGACGGGCCTCTTGGGGCTGGCGGTCTACCTCTGCTTCGTCCTCACTGCCCTGATCTCGCCCATGGTGTGGCTGGTGCGATCGGGCCGAGCGCAACGTGTGGGGTCCGGCGCCACCGGCGACCCGAGGGCACCAGGCATTGGGGCCAGCGCTGCCCTTAGGGTCTCGAAGCCTCGCTCGCTAGCGTCGAGCCCTGCCCGCCCAACCCCGTTCCCCGACAACATCTGGCGAGGTGTCATGGTGGGGGCCCTCGGTGCCCTGGTCGCATCCTCGATGCACAACATGTTCGACAGCCTCTTCGTCCACAGTATGAGCGTCCAGCTCGGAATGATCCTCGCCCTGGCGCAGGTATCCGCCAACGCTCTCTGTGTTGGGAGGCAGCGGCCCTGAACCGACCTGCCCGTTGCAGCGGCCCCCCGAACTCGTTGTGGAGCGTGGGGCCGGAGATGCAACGGCCCATATCCACCCTGGGAGTCGACGGCTTCAATGAGAGATGAACGGGCGGCATTGCACGACGGTACGGCCGGGAACGGCGAAGTGGCCCCCGTATCGCTGGAGAGACGATTCTTCGACATCCGCACCCTGGTTTCCTTCGGCGTGGCCTTCGCGATACTCTACTTTGCCTTCCGCCAGATGGATGTCAACGTGGCCGATATCGTCAGCCACATCTCCGCGGCGAATCCGCTTCTCTATCTGGCGGCGCTTGTGACCTACTACAGCACATTCCTCTTCCGAAGCCTGCGATGGAAGATCCTCCTGAAGAACGTCGGGTTCGGAGAGTCCAACGGCCATCGCATTCCCTCGACCGCTGGCATGGCGGAGATCATCTTCCTGTCCTGGTTCGCCAATTGCATCATGCCAGCCAAGCTGGGCGACGCCTACAGGGCCTATCTGCTGAAGCGCAACGCCGACGTCTCCTTCTCCAAGACCTTTGGGACCATACTGGCGGAGCGGATAGTCGACCTGCTGCTCACCTTCGTCCTGCTGGCCCTGACCGGCCTCGTGGCTTTCCGCGGCACGCTGCCCCCCACCATCCTGGTGGGGATGCAGGCATCGATGGGGTTGGTGGCCGCAGTCATCGTCGGGCTGCTGGCGATGCGCAACCTGGGATCCCTGATCCGCAAGCTGCTCCCGTCCAGGTTCCGCCGCTACTACGGATCCTTCGAGGAGGGCACCCTCCACTCTTTCCGCCAGATGCACCTGGTCCTTGCCTACTCGGGCCTGGCGTGGATCGTGGAGGCGGGTCGCCTCTACTTCGTGATCCTCTCCCTGGGCCTGGCGGGGATCAGCTTTCCGGTGGTGCTGTTCACGGCCATCGCCGGCTCCCTCCTCACGAGCCTACCGGGGACTCCCGCTGGCCTAGGCTTAGTGGAGTCGGTTATCATAGGGATACTCCTGATTTCCAGCAATCTCGGACTCGTGACCGGAGTAGACGAGGGGCTGGCCACCTCGGTGGCGATCCTGGACCGAACGATCAGCTACTGGAGTCTGGTCGTCTTCGGCCTGGTTGCCTACATCCTGACGAAGAAGAAGTAATGCGAGTTGCCATAGACTACACGGCGGCCATCTACCAGGTCGCCGGCATCGGTCGTTTCGTTCGCAGCCTGGTGCATGCACTGGCGGAGGTCGATCCAGATACCGAGTACCTGCTGGTATACGCCGACCCTCCCCAGGGGGTCCAGCCGGCCATGCCCGAGGCCCCCAATTTCGTCCCGAGGCGCATCCCACTGCCCCAGAGGGCTCTGAACGCCGTGTGGCACCGGCTCAGCCTCCCGATCCCAGTGGACCTGGTCATAGGGCCGGTCGACGTGTTCCATTCGCCCGACTTCGTGCTTCCACCCGTACGGCGGGGAGCCAAGATCCTCACGGTCCACGACCTGGCCTTCCTCCTCCAGCCCGAGTGCGCCGAGGCGAAGCTGAGGGACTACCTGGAGAAGACGGTGCCGCGATCCGTCGCCCGGGCCGACTTCATCCTGGCGGATTCGGTCAACACCCAGGACGATCTCATCTGCCTCCTGGGGGTTCCGCCCTCGAGGGTCGAGGTGGTGCCGGGCGGGGTGGACCCTGCTTTCGCCCCGGTGCAGGACGAGGCTCTCCTGGATCGGGTCCGAGAGCGGGTGAGCGACGGCGCACCCTTCGTCCTCAGCGTCGGGATGATCGAGCCACGCAAGAACCTGGTGCGGCTGATAGAGGCGTTCGAGTTGCTGAAGGCGCGCTACCACGCTCCCCACAAGCTGGTGCTCGCCGGCAAGAGGGGGTGGCTCTCCGACGGCATATTCCGTCGCGCCGAGGCGTCACCAGTCGCCCCCGACATCCGCTTCCCCGGTTTCGTCGCCGAGGCCGAACTCCCCGCGCTGTACAGCGCCTCGGAGCTGCTCGCCTATCCCTCCCTCTACGAGGGCTTCGGGCTTCCTCCCCTGGAGGCCATGGCGTGCGGAGTGCCGGTGATCGCCTCTTCCAGCTCCTCCCTTCCCGAGGTGGTGGGGGACGCCGCGCTGCTAGTGGACCCCACGAGCGTGGAGGGGCTCGCCGAGGCAATGGCGAGGGCTCTGGCCGATACGGAGTTCCGACGACGTATGCGGACCAAGGGGCTGGATCAGGCCAAACGCTTCACCTGGCGCGCCTCCGCCGAAAAGACCCTGAAGGTATACCGCAGGCTCGGTGCAGGGTCCTGAGTGGGTCCAACCCACGAAAAGGGGGGTCACTTGCGCATCGCGATAAACGGATACTTCCTCCAACAGCCCGCCACTGGCAGCGGGCAACACCTCTACTATCTGCTGGAAGGACTCGACACCGTCGATGAGTCCAACCAGTACCTGGTGCTCTACCCGCGTCTTCGGGGCGGGCAGATCGTCCGGACACCCCATCTGGGGTCCCAGTTCCGGATCAAGGTGGTGCGCGGTGCCGCCGAACGGCTGGGGCCACGCTTCGGGAAGCTGTGGTGGGAGCAGATCGCCATCCGGAGCGCTTGCCTGGAGGAGCAGGTCGACCTGCTCCATTCGCCCTACTTCGCCTCCCCGCTGAGGCCGAACGTCCCCACGGTGGTTACGATCCACGACGTGATCCCCCTGGTTCTACCCCGCTACGGCCGAGCCCCCCACGTGCGAGCCTACAACAGGCTGGTGTCCGCGGCGGCCCGCCGAGCGGAAGCGGTCATCACCGTGTCGGAGACCTCCAAGGCGGACATCGTGCGAACGCTGGAGATCCCTCCCGACCGTATCCACGTCATATACAACGCGACCGACCGATGCCTCGGCCCCGTCTGCGACGACGCCGCCCTGGAAGGGATCCGCGACTCCTACGGCATCGCCGGGGAGTTCATCCTCTACTTCGGCGGCTTCGACGAGAGGAAGAACGTCGAGCGGATAGTGCGAGCCTTCCAGGTGGCCCGGGCTGCCTTCGACCGCCCCTGCCAGCTCGTGCTTGCCGGCTCGCTCAGCTTCGTCGGGCAGCATCCCCTCTACCCGGACCCCAGGCCGCTGATCGAGAAGCTCGGGCTGTCCGACCATGTGATCCTCACCGGCAGGATCTCGGAGGAGGAGAAGCCTCTGCTCTTCAGCGCGGCGACGGCCTTCGTCTTCCCCTCGCTCTACGAGGGCTTCGGCATTCCCGTCCTGGAGGCGATGGCCTGCGGCGCGCCCGTCGTCACCTCCGATAGCTCGTCACTCCCCGAGGTGGTGGGGGACGCCGCGCTGCTCGTGGACCCCACCAGCGTGGAGGCCATCGCGGAGGCGATGACCCGCCTGGTCAACGACGCGACCTTGAGGGAGAATCTGCGCGGCAGGGGCTTCGAGAGGGTTAGACGGTTCAGTTGGGAAGCGTCCGCCCTCAAGACCCTGGAGGTCTACCGGCAGGTCGTCGCATGAGAGTGTTGATGCTCTCCAAGGCGTGCGTGGTGGGGGCCTACCAGACCAAGCTGGAGGAGATGGCTGCCAGAGAGGGCATGGAACTCCTGGTCGTCGTGCCACCCTACTGGCAGGAAGAGTCCCGCCGAATCGTCCTGGAGCCCCTCCACACCCGAGGTTACCGGCTGGAGGTGGAGCCCATTCGGTTCAACGGCCGCTTCCACCTCTTCCACTTCCCCGGGCTGGCTCGCCACTTCCGCGACTTCCGACCGGACATCGTCCACGTGGACGAGGAGCCTTACAACCTGGCCACCTTCCACGCGATCTGGCTCGCCAGGCGGTGGGGCGCTCCATCCCTCTTCTTCACCTGGCAGAACCTCTACCGCCGATACCCCGCGCCGTTCCGGTGGATGGAGCGTTACGCCTTCGACCGGGTCACCTGCGCGATAGCCGGCAACTCCGAGGCGGTTGACGTGCTGAGGCGGAAGGGTTTCGGCAAGCCGGTGGAGGTGATCCCGCAGTTCGGCGTGGACCCGGACGTTTTCAGCCCTCAGCCGCGAGCATCCATCACCCAGCGCCCGGGACCGGCTCATCAGTCCTCAGTCCTCAGTCCTCGGTCCGCGTTCCGCGTTGGCTTCGTCGGCCGGCTGGTTGAGCAGAAGGGGATACTGGATCTGCTGGAGGCAGTGGCTTTGCTGCGGGACGAATCCGTGCTCACCGTGGTGGGAGCCGGCCCCCTGCGGGGTAAGATCGAGGCTCGAGCCGCCGAGCTGGGCATCTCCAGCCGGCTCGAGATGCTCGGAGGTGTCCCTTCTCGCCAAATGCCGGAGATCCTGAACGCGCTGGACGTCCTGGTGCTGCCCTCGCGCACCCGCCCCAACTGGAAGGAGCAGTTCGGCCGAGCCTTGGTGGAGGCCATGGCCTGCCAGGTTCCGGTGGTGGGCTCCGACTCCGGAGAGATCCCCAACGTCATCGGAGGCGCGGGGCTGGTCTTCCCGGAAGGAGACGTGGGGGCACTGCGAGACCACCTGTCGACGTTGCGGGACTCCCCCGACCTGAGACGCCGTTTGGGCGAGCATGGGCGCGCCAGGGTGCTGGAACGCTTCACCCAGGCCCGGGTGGCCGAGCAGACCCACCAGGTCTATCAGAAGATGATGCGACGGTAGCAGGTTGGGGCGGCCGGGCGGCCGCCCCAACTCACTCTACTACCAGATCCCGAACTTACCCAGAATCGCTTTCTTCTTCAAGTTCTGGATGGCGTCGGTGCAGTTGATCTTCTTCGGGCAGGCCTCCACGCAGTTGAAGGCCGTGTGGCAGCGCCACAGCCCGTGCTCCGAGGCGACCACCTCCATCCGCTCCTTCGTCCCTTCGTCCCGAGAGTCGGCTACGAAGCGCCACGCCTTCGTCAGCGCCGCGGGACCGAGGTAGCCATCCTCCTCCTCGCTCATCCAGACCGTCGGGCAGGAGGAGTAGCAGGAAGCGCAGAGGATGCAGTCGATCACCTCGTTCAGCTTCCTGCGGTCCTTTGGGCTCTGGAGCCGCTCCTTCTCCGGGGGCTTGGAGTTGTTAATCAAGTAGGGCTTGATCAGCTCGTACTTCGCGAAGAAGGGCTCCAGGTCCACCACCAGATCCTTGATCACCTTCAGCCGCGGAAGCGGCCCGATCGTGATCTGGCCATCGGGGAACCAGCCTATCTGGGTCTCGCACGCGAGACGGTAGGCCCCGTTGATGAACATGGCGCAGGAGCCGCAGACGCCCGCCCGACAGCAGGAGCGGTAGGCGAGGGAGCCGTCCAGACGATCGGTCACGTAGAACAAGCCCTGCAGCACCGTCATGCCCTGGGCAACCGGAACCTGGTAGGTCTGGAAGTAGGGTTCGTCGTCGACCTTGGGGTCGAACCTCCAGACCTTCAGGGTAGCGACGGAAAGGTCCGACATCAGTACCTCCTAGCCTGCGGCTCGTACCGGGTGATGGTAACGGGGGAATAGGATAAGACCGGCCCATCTGGGCTGTAGGTCGCCAGGGTGTGTTTGAGCCACTTGGTGTCATCCCTCTCCGGGAAATCTCGCCGGAAGTGGGAGCCTCGGCTCTCCTCTCGGGCAAGTGCGCCTTTCGCGATCACCTCGGCCAGCGCGAGCATCCCCTCCAACTCGAGCTTCCTCATCAGCTCGAGGTTGTACACCGTACCCTGATGCCGCAGTCCAGTTCGGTGGAAACGCTGCTGCAACTCGGCCACCTTGTCCACGGCCACTACCATGTCCCCCCGCTCCCGGAAGACCCCAACCTTGAAGAACATGGTCTGCTGCATCTCCTCCCGAACCTGAGCCACCGTCTCGCCACCATCGGTGGAGACCATCCGCCGGATCTTCGCCTCCAGGGCAGCCCGGGCTCGCTCCACGACGGCGGGGTTGCTCTCGGGGATAGCGCCGGCCTTCAGCGTCTCCGCCACCTTCTGTCCGGCCAGCTTCCCGAACACTATCGTCTCCAGCAGCGAGTTGCCGCCCAACCGGTTGGCCCCGTGGACGGAGACGCAGGCGCACTCGCCGGCAGCGTAGAAGCCCACGACTTTCGTCTCGCCGTCGACGTTGGTGTCGATTCCGCCCATGGTGTAGTGCTGGCCCGGCTGGATGGGGATCGGTTTCTCGATCGGGTCCACGCCGGCGAAACTGATCGCCAGGGCGCGGATGCCAGGGAGCCGCTCCAGGATCTTCTCCTTGCCGAGGTGCCTCAGATCCAGGTAGACGTACTCGTCCTCGAAGCCTCGCCCCTCCAACACCTCCGTCTGGATCGAGCGCGACACGATGTCCCTCGGGGCGAGTTCCATCACCTTCGGGGTGTACCGCGCCATGAAGCGTTCCCCCTGATTGTTGATCAGGTAGCCGCCCTCGCCCCTGGCACCTTCGGTCATCAGAATGTTGGTGCCGTACAGTGTCGTGGGGTGGAACTGCACGAACTCCATGTCCTTCAGGGGAACGCCTGCCCAGTAGGCAAGGGCCATCGGCAGGCCGGTGTTGATGATGGCGTTGGTGCTGCGAGCGTATACCCGCCCCGCCCCACCTGTGCCAAAGATCACCGCCTCGGCACGGAAGGTTTCCAGTTGCCCGGTGACCAGGTTCATCGCAACCACGCCGTGGCACCGTCCGTCTTCTACTGCCAGCGATAGCACCATTCGCTCGGGATAGATCTTCACGCCACGGCGGACACACTGCTCGTTCATGGTGTGGAGCAGAACGTGGCCAGTCTTGTCGGCCGCGTAGCACGTGCGGGGGAATCCGGCGCCACCGAAGGGTCGCTGGGCTATCGTCCCGTCGTCGAAGCGGCTGAACGGCACCCCCCAGTGCTCCATCTCGTACACGCAACCCGGGGCCTCCCTGGCCATGGTCTCGGCCGCGTCCTGGTCGGCCAGGTAGTCGCTCCCCTTGATGGTATCGAACGCGTGTTTCTCCCAGTTGTCGTCCTTGCCCTCTGGGTTGTTCGCCAGGGCGGCGTTTATTCCCCCCTGCGCCTCACCTGAGTGGGACCTGACTGGGTACACCAGAGACAGCACCCCCACGTCCGCTGCCTCCTGGGCCGCCAGAGCCGCCCTCAACGCGGCCAGTCCGCCGCCGACCACGATTACCTGATGGTGAATCATCTCTACCCCCTGCGCTATGGTCGTGCCGTACCGGTGATGAAGGGCGTCAGCGCCCAGGCCCCGTAGACGAAGGCGACGAGACCGACCAACAGCAGCGCCATAGAGATCGCCCGCTGCAATCGTTGACCGAAGGTGAAATCCAGCAAGACGTTCCGCGCCCCGTTGAGTCCGTGGTACAGGACGATGCCCAGCAGGCTGTAATCCACCACCATGTAGAGCAGGGTGGACAGCCTGATGTGGACCGACGCGAAGGTGATCTCCCCGTCGGGACGGACGAAGTGAAGCACGGTGATGTGTAGACCCAGCAATCCCAGCAGCAGCACGGCCGTGATCCGCTGCAGCAGCCACGCCCAGGCGCCGGAGGCCTTCCGATCGGCTAGTTGCATCCGAATCCTCCGATTCTCGTTTCGTAGATGGTGGAAAGATCTGACCGTCGACCCTACACGAAGATCAACGGAAGGCTGGCGATCAGCGATAGGACGAACCCGGCGAAGGAGGCCAGGAAGACCAGCCAGAACAGCCCCTTCTGGGACCGAACCCCCACACCCAGATCGAACAGGATGAGCCGCACCCCGTTCAACGCGTGGAACAGCACCACTGCCACCAATCCGAGATCCATCACGACCCAGAAGGGGGTCTGAAGTATCCCCAGCAGGGCATCGAAGGCGCTCTTGCCGGCCACCATCGCCGAAGAGATCACCATGATATGCATGAGAAGATAGGCAACCAGCACCACCCCCGTGATCCTGTGGAGGACGTATGCCCACATGCCGGTACGGAAGTTGCCCGGCCAGATCGGGACGTTTAGATTCCTCGCTTTGGTCCTTTCACTCTGTATCAACTCTCCCATCTCCTTTCTATCCGGAGCACCAAGGGCCGAATCCGGATGAGTCTCTCTGTGCTATCGGGGGCAATGGCCCTGCCCCTGCATCCCCGCACGACATCAAGGGACGAGTGGCGACCGTGGGTTTCGGCAATTCTCTGGGGAAGCACGGGCTACGTGGTCACCAGCCGAAGTCCAGGGTTGGAGGATACCCGCTTGGTTGGATCGGTTGCAGCACGCGTGCGGGCCAGAGGCAGGACCGCCGCCCTCTCGCGCGCCGGACGCAGCCCGCCTCTGGTAGTCTGGGGAAAAGCAACCCGCCAGGACTGGAAAGGTGGGTGTACACACTTGAGCAGCCACATCCCATGCAATGGGTCGGGCTGCCACCCTGCAGCCCGAGAGCCGGGCACCATCGCCCGAGCACGATCATCGGCCGCCATGGTAACGGAAAGCGTGTATGCTGAGGTCCGGTAATACGGCATCAATATAGCAGCCCGACGGGGTCACGTCCAGAGCACACACCCTTCCCAACAGGGCATTCTCGAAGTCGCCAGACGGTCGCGCCAAGCATGGCGCGACCCTCGCCGAGGCACCACTACACCTGTCATGCCGAGCGCCGAGCAGGTATCTCTAGTTGGTGTCGACTTCTCTGGCGGGAAACGTGCACTCTATCTAGAGATACCTGCCTAGATCCTGTTGAACAGTAGCAGGCGCTTGATCTGCTGTATCGCCCTCGTGATCTTAATGTCACGCGGACACGCCTCGGTGCAGTTGAAGACCGTTCTGCACCTCCACACCCCATCCCGCCCGTTCAGGATATCCAACCGCTCCTGCGCCCCCTCGTCTCGGCTGTCGAAGATGAATCGGTGGGCATTCACCAGCGCCGCCGGCCCGACGAACGAGGGGTTGCTCCAGTAGGGTGGGCAGGAGGCGGTGCAGGCGGCGCACAAGATGCACTTGGTGGTGTCGTCGAAGCGCTCGCGCTCCTCCGGGCTCTGCAGCCGCTCCTTCTCTGGAGTCGGAGAATGGGTGATCAGGTAGGGCTTCACCAAGGTGTACAGCGCAAAGAAGGAGTCCATGTCCACCAACAGGTCCTTGATTACGCGCAAGCCCAGCAGTGGCTCGATGGTGATCGGGTGGCCGACGTCCTTCACCAACACCTTGCAGGCCAGACGGTTGCTGCCGTTGATCCTCATCGCATCGGACCCACAGATGCCGTGAGCGCAGGATCGCCGATAGGTCAGAGTGCCATCGACGTACCACTTCACGTAATTCAGGGCATCCAGCACCCTGTCGGTGGGCTCCACCTGGGCGTCGTACTCCTCGAAGTGAGACTCCGCATCCTTCTCAGGATCGAACCGCAGGATCCTCAGCGGTACACGCATCTGCGCTCACCTCCCCAAGCAGGTATCTCCACGCAGGTATCTCCAGTTCATGTCGACTTCTCAGGCGGGGACGTGCACTCTAACCGAAGATACCTGCTCAGTACTTCCGTTCCTGCGGCTGGAAGCGTGTGATGGACACCGGCTTGTAGCTGATCTGCACCCGCCCGTTCACCGGACTCGCCAAGGTATGGGCCAGGAATCGAGTGTCGTCTCGTTTGGGGAAGTCCTCACGGTAGTGGGCCCCCCGGCTCTCCTCGCGGGCCAGCGCCCCGGCAACCACGGCGTCGGCCACGTCGAGCAGGTATCCCAACTCCAGCGCCTCCGTGAGATCGGTGTTGTAGAAGCTCCCCCGGTCCTGGAGGCTGATCATCCGATAGCGCTCGCGTAGCTCGGCCAACCGCCGCTGCATCGACCTGAGCTTGCCCGCGTCCCGCGTTACCGAGGCGTTGGCCTCCATCTGCTCCTGCAGCTCCGCGCGAATGCTCGCCACCTTCTCGGGACCGCTGGAGGTCAGCAGGCGCGCTACCTCGGAGCGAGCCCTATCCTCCACGTCGCTGGAGAGAGGGAGAAACTCGGCTTCCTTCAGGTAGCGCAGCATGTCCCTGCCGCCCCGCCGCCCGAACACGATTATGTCGACCAGAGAGTTGGTCCCCAGCCGGTTCGCGCCGTGCACGGAGACGCAGGCACACTCCCCAGCCGCGTAGAGACCCGGCAGTGGGGTGTTCTTGGCGTCGACCACCACCCTGCCGTCGACGTCCGTGGGGATGCCGCCCATGGCATAGTGGGCAGTGGGCTGCACCGGGATCGGCTGCTTGGAGGGCTCTATGCCCAGGTAGGTGCGGACGAAGTCCATGATGTCGGGCAACCGCGTCTCGAGCAGCTCGGGGCTCAGGTGAGTCAGGTCGAGGTGCAGGTAGTCCTTGCCATCGATCCCGCGCCCCTCCCGAATCTCGGTGTACATCGCCCTCGAGACCATATCCCTGGGAGCCAGGTCCAGCAACGTCGGAGCGTATCGCTCCATGAAGCGCTCGCCGGTGCGGTTCCTGAGCACGCCACCCTCGCCGCGCGCCCCCTCCGTGATCAGGATGCCCATCTTGTAGATGCCCGTGGGGTGGAACTGGAAAAACTCCGGATCCTCGATGGGAATCCCCCTGCGATAGGCGATGGCCACCCCATCTCCGGTGAAGGAGAGTGCGTTGCTGGTGACCTTGTAGATCCGGCCGTACCCGCCCGTGGCCAAGATCACCGCCTTCGCGTGGAAGGTGTGAAGCTCGCCGGTGGCCAACTCCAGTGCCACCACACCCTGGCACACCCCGTCCTGCAGGATCAGGTCGACCACCGAGTACTCGTTGAAGAAGGTGACCTGGTTCTTTATGCACTGCTGGAACACAGTCTGAAGGATCATGTGGCCGGTTCGGTCGGCAGCGTAGCAGGAACGCCTGACGGGCGCCTTGCCGTACTCTCGGGTGTGGCCGCCGAAAAAGCGCTGCGCTATCTTCCCGTCCGGGGTCCTGCTGAAGGGCAGCCCCATGTGCTCGAGGTCGTACACCGTGTCGATGGCCTCCCGGCACATCACCTCCACCGCGTCCTGGTCTGCCAGGTAGTCGCTCCCCTTCACGGTGTCGAACATGTGCCACTCCCAATGGTCCTCCTCCAGGTTTCCCAGGGCCGCGCCTATACCCCCTTGGGCGGTGCCAGTATGGGAGCGGGGTGGATAGAGCTTACTGAGGACGGCCACTTCGGCCTTGCCAGACATCGTGATCGCTGCCATCAGGCCGGCCCCGCCGCCGCCCACCACGATCGCGTCGTACTTGTGGTACATCACCGTATCCTCTTCATTGGCTGGCCGCCTGCGGCTGGAATGCCAGGATCACCTCCGCGCCGATCACCAGGAAGATGAATGTGACGACGTAGAGGGTCGACATCGCAACAATCCTCCACCCCCTCGAGTGAACGTAGTCGTCTACCACCACCCTCGCCCCGTTCATTCCGTGAAGTATCCCTAGGAAGAGAAGGACGAGGTCGAAGCTCCTCCAGAAGGAGGTCGAGTAGCGCTGCACGACGAAGGCGTAGTTCACCTGCTCGGTCGGAGTGAAGATGTGCATGATGGCCATGTGAGCAACGGCCAGCACGGCCAGCAGGACACCAGAGACCCGCATGAAGAACCAGCTCCACAGCTCGAAGGTGCTGGTGCGGGCGCGAGCGTTGGCAGCAGTTCTGTATAACATCTCCCAACCCTTCACCTGAACAGCGGAACGACCATCAGGTAGGCCCCAGGGATGAACAGCAGGAGGAACAGCACCAGGACGCCCCAGAACAACCCCTCCTGGTTGAGGGTGCCCCAGTCCGAGAAGTCGATGATCGTCACCCTAATGCCGTTTATGGCGTGAAAAAGGAGTGAGCCCAGCAGCCCCACCTGCAACACCCTGAAGAACGGCTGGTGCCAGAAGTTGGCGAGTGCATCGTAGGCCGCCGGCCCCCAGCTAAGTACCGCCGTGTCGATGACATGGAGCAGCAGGAAGAAGATCACTCCCAGGCCAGTGATACGGTGCAGAAGCTGCGCCCACTGCCCCGCCTGGCCCTTGTAGTTGGCGAACCAAGTCCACGATCGTCCGCGGTTTATGCTCACCGCCCACCTCCCCCAGGAATCGCCGAAAACCACCAAGACACGAAGAAGCGAGTTGCGAGACAGGGAAACCCATCGGTGACGTCGCGTGCTGGTGGCTTCGACACAGGCCGCTGCCGGAGCGCCGACCGGCATCTGGATGATCTTTGTTGCGAGAACCGTGCCAGGACCGGGGGGCGGGGGAATGCAGGGACGGGGGGACCGGGAGACGCTGAGCCTCCCTCTCCCCCTGGGAGAGGAGTGAAGGGAGAGGGGAGGCGCGGCGCTGCGGCCGCTAGCGTCGCGGGGTGAGGCAGAGAAGGGGGACACGGAGGCTCGAAGAGGAGCCAGAGGACGCCGCAACACGTGGAGCGGGAGCTTATCCCTGTCGCAGCCCGTCTTCGAAGCTACGTATCGTTCGGCGCGCCAGGGGGGGGCGCAGAAGCGAGAGGATGGGCGAGACAGATGGCATCCGGCGTATCCTGTGTGGCCCTTCTCTACGTCCCCCCGGCCCCGCCTCTCAAACCCGCAGTATCTCGGCGCACTGCTCGAAGCGCCCGAAGGAGGGCATCAGGTACACCCCCTGGACGTAGGAGCGAGCCTCCTGCAGGAACTCCCGCGCCAGGGCTACCCCCTCCTGCATCCCGTGCTCGCCCGCATCCCGCATCCGCTGCCGGATGGGGCCGGGGATCGTTATCCCGGGCACCTCGTTGTGCAGGTACTCCGCGTGGCGAGAACTCTGGAGCGGCAGCACCCCCAACAAGATCGGCACATCCACCCGGCCAACCCTGTCCAGGGTCCGCTTCAGGGTATCCAGGTCGTACACCGGCTGGGTCATCACGAAGTCGGCGCCGGCTTCCAGCTTCTTGCGGAACCGCTCCAGCTCCAGATCCAGGTCGTCCGCGTTGGGGTTGAGCGCGCAGCCCACCAGGAAGTTGGTCGGCTCCCCTATGGAGTTGCCCCGCCAGTCCCTTCCCTCGTTGAGCCGTTTGACTATCTGGATCAGGCCGATGGAGTCCACGTCGTAGACGGCGGTGGCGCCGGGGTAGTCACCCAGACGCGGAGGGTCCCCCGTGAGCGCCAGGATCGCCCGGATGCCGACCGCATGGGCACCGATCAACTCCGACTGGATCGCCATCAGGTTCCGGTCACGCGTGGTGAAATGGAGGATGGTCTCCACCCCGACGTGCTGCTTCACCAGGAATCCCAAGGCAAGGCAGCTCATCCGCACCCGAGCCATGGGGCTGTCCGCGATGTTGACGGCGTCGACCCCCACCTCGTTCAGCATCGCCGCCGCCTTCAGCAGCTTGCTGGGGTTCACCCCCTTCGGAGGATCCATCTCCACGCTGACCAGAAACTTCTTCCCCAGCTTTTCCGCGAGGGGGGACGGCTCACCCGCGCTGGCCACGACCTCCGGCTTCACAACCGGGGCCGTCCAGACGCCAGGCTGCGGCTCCGCTGGGCACAACCCCGCCAGGGCGACCTTCATAGCCGCGATATGCGCCGGAGTCGTTCCGCAGCAGCCGCCCACAAGCGACGCCCCCTCTTCGGCGAATCTGCGAGCGTACTCTCCCATGTAGCTAGGTGTGGAGCGATAGACGAAGCGACCGCCTACCAGGGCCGGCAGGCCGGCGTTCGGCATCGCCGAGACGAGGCCTCCCCCCGCGGCGACCATCCTCTGGACCACCTCCAGCATAGGCTGGGGGCCGACGCTGCAGTTGACGCCCACCACGTCGGCGCCCAGCGATCGAAGCTGCTGGACCACCTCCTCGGGGGTCGCCCCGGAGGCCGTGAGCAGGTCCTCGGCCATCGTCACCTGGGCCACCACGGGCAGACTGCAAACGCTCCTCGCTGCCCGCAGGGCGACCGCCAACTCCTCCAGGTCCGGAAAGGTCTCCAGGATGATCAGGTCGACTCCCCCCTCCAGCAGCCCGCCGATCTGCTCCTGGAAGGCCGAAAAGGCCTCCTCCGGGCGGATCTGCCCGATTGGCCAGAGGGGCTTCCCCAGAGGCCCCACAGAGCCGGCCACGAACACCTCCTGGCCGGAGATCTCCCTGGCGGACCTGGCCACCTTGGCAGCGTGAAGGTTGATGTCACGAACCCTCTCCTCGAGGCCATGCTCCGCAAGCTTCAACCAGTTGGCGCCGAAGCTGTTGGTCTCGATCAGTTCGGCCCCCGCCGCGATGTAGGCCCGATGGATCTCTTCCACCAGCGACGGGTTGGTCAGGGTGACCTCGTCGAGACATCGCTCGTAGGAGACCCCCCGGTCGTACAGCATGGTACCCATGGCCCCGTCCGCCAGCATCAGCCCGCGCCGAAGCCGCTCCAGAAACGGACTATGCAATGTTGCCCCCATCCCAGACAGGTATCTCTAGATAGAGTCCGCGTTTCCCGCCTGAAGTAGACATGAACTAGAGATACCTGCTTAGCTGACCGCTCATCACAAACGAACCGGGGAAGCTACCGTCAGCTTCCCCGGAGTCCACACGTCGCTGAATCGCAGAGCGGGTAGCCGGTTCCCATCCCTGCCCGCGACCGGGTATCGGAACGTCTCGCCAGATCCCCTCGGTGTTACGCCTTTACGCAGGCATCCACCGGGCAGACGGCAGCGCACTGCTGCGTGTCGAAGGACCCCTCGCACTCTTTGCACTTGCTGGCATCGATCTCGTAGTACTCCGCACCCTGGCTGATCGCCTGGTTCGGGCATACCGACTCGCAAGCGCCGCAGCTTATGCAGTCCTCGGTGATCTTGAAGGCCATCCTACCCTCTCCTCCTACCTGCTGTTTCTCCCCATCACGGACCCTCACGCCGTCCGCGGCCCGGCCAACCGCCACCTCTGGGATCCGCGTGGGCAACGTCGGAACCACCGGCTCGACGGGCGGCCGAAGGGCGCCGCGGCCCGCCGGAATCGCCTCGTGAGTGCCAGCCATGATAATCACAGTTCTATTCCGCGTCAACAGCAGCGAGTTGTGGTAGTCTAGCATCAGCCTTTGCTGGAGGGATCTGCCATGCCCCTGGACCCACAGGTTAAAGCACTGATCGAGCAGGCGGCCGCCGCGGGGCTTCCCCCCTACCCCAGCCTCACACCAGTCGAGGCTCGCCAAGTCATGATGATGCGAACGGCATCCATCGCAGGCGACCCACCCACCGTCGCCAGGGTAGAGGACCGATGGATAGCCGGGCCGGGCGGCCCCCTGCGAGTGCGACTCTACACGCCCGCCGGCCGGGATCCCTTCCCCATCCTGGTCTACTTCCACGGGGGTGGATTCGTCGTCGGCAACGTGGACACGCACGACAGCCTCTGCCGTGCCATCGCCAACGCCGGTGGCTGCATCGTGGCATCGGTGGACTACCGCCTCGCGCCGGAGCACAAGTTCCCGGCCGCGGTGGAGGACGCATACGCCGCCACCCGGTGGGTCGCGGGCAACGCCGCACTCCTGGGCGGCGACCCCGACCGTCTCGCCGTGGGTGGAGACAGCGCGGGCGGCAACCTGGCCGCCGTGGTGGCCCTCCGCGCCCGAGACGAGGAGGGCCCCCGGATCCGCCACCAGCTACTCATCTACCCGGTAACGGACTACAGCTTCGATACCCCCTCCTATCGGGAGAACGGCTCGGGCTACATGCTCAGCCGCGCAGACATGGAGTGGTTCTGGGCCCACTACCTCGCCAGCGAAGCGGACGGCCGCCATTTCCACGCCTCGCCCCTGCGAGCGGAGGATCTGAGCGGACTGCCTCCCGCGCTGGTGCTCACCGCGGAGTTCGATCCCCTGCGGGACGAGGGCGAGGCATTCGCGGCCAGGCTGTGGGACTCGGGCGTCCCCGTGACCCTCACCCGGTACGAAGGAATGGTCCACGGGTTCGTCCGGTTCCTCAGCACCCTGGACGCGGCCAAGAAGGCCGTGGATCAGATTGGAGAGGCGCTGCGGGAGGCGTTCCCCGGCTGCGGGTAGGTGCACGTTCGGCCCAACCGTGATATCTTGTTGCAGGTCCATCCATTGCCATCTCCAAGGCGAGAGAGGAGGAAGCTATGGCAGACTTCGAGAGAGCCCGCCAACTGATGCGGGAATTCCAGGGGGACAAGTACCACTTCGGATCCGGCGTGCTGGGCAAGGCCGGCCAGGTAACCGCTGAACTCGGCAAGCGTGCGGCCTTCGTCTACGACGTCTTCCCTGGCAACGAGGTCTTCGTCAACAGGATCAAGGATTCCCTGGCCTCGGCCGGCGTCGAGGTGGTCGCCGGCATCGAGGGGGCACGCCCCAACGCGCCCAGGGAGGATCTGGCGCGCATCACCGACGAGGTGAAGGCCGCCAACCCCAACGTCATCGTGGTGATGGGTGGCGGCAGCACCATCGACGCCGTCAAGTCCGCGGAGGTCCTGCGCACCCTGGGCGGCTCCATTACCGATTACTTCGGTACCGGCAAGGTAACCGAGAAGCTGAAGGCAACCGGCAAGACCCTCACCCCGGTAGTTGCCATCCAGGCGGCGGCCAGCACTGGCGCCCACCTCACGAAGTACTCCAACATCACCGACGTGGCCTCTGGCCAAAAGAAGCTGGTAGTGGACCCCGCCATCGTCCCAACGCGTGCCATCTTCGACTACGACATGACGCGGTCGATGCCGCCGGGCTTCACCGCCGACGGCGCCCTGGATGGCGTCTCCCACTGCCTGGAGGTGCTCTTCGACTCCATGGGCAAGCCCTACCATCAGAAGATGATGGAGGTGGCCGAGGTCGGGATCCGGCTGGTGGTTCGGTACCTCGAGCGGGCGATGAAGGATGGGAACGACATGGAAGCCCGCACCGCCCTCGGTCTGGCAACCGACCTGGGCGGCTACGCCATCATGCTGGGCGGCACCAACGGCGCTCACCTCACCAGCTTCTCCCTGGTGGACATCCTGAGCCACGGCCGCGCCTGCTACATCATGAACCCCTACTACACCGTCTTCTTCTCTCCAGTGGTGGAGGAGCCGCTGCGAATGGTCGGGAAGATCTTCAAGGATGCAGGCTTCACGGCTGCCAACATCGAGCGGCTGAAGGGTCGAGATCTGGGGATGGCCGTTGCCGAGGCGATGATCGCCCTCAGCCACAAGATCGGTTTCCCGGCGACCCTGGGCGAGGTGAAGGGTTTCACCGACGAGCACATCAAGAGGGCGCTCACGGCAGCCAAGGACCCGGCCCTCAAGATGAAGCTCGAGAACATGCCGGTGCCGATGACGGCCGAGATGGTGGACGAGTACATGGCCCCCATCCTGGAGGCCGCTAAGACCGGAAACCTGAACCTCATCAAGAACGTAGCCTAGCTACAGGCCCACTTCGAAAAGCGAACACGGAGAGACCCGGAGTGGATCACCTCCGGGTCTCTCTGTTGTCTCGCGTATGCAACATCCGCCAAACGGCCACCCCCGCCACGGCGGAGTTCCTGGGACGGCATGGTCAGGCCGCCAATCACCTCCGATACGTGAAAGCTGGCGGCCTACAGCTCCCTCAAATACCTCCCCAGCCGCCCGATCCCCTCCTCGATCCGCTCCAGCGACGTCGCGTACGAGAAGCGCAGATAGCCCTCGGCGTTGCTGCCGAAGTCGATCCCCGGTGCCACCGCCACCCGAGCGTTGCGCAGCAGCTCGAAGGCGAACGACAGGGAATCGGAGGTGTACTTCCGGGCGTTGACCAGCACGTAGAAGGCCCCAGTCGGCGGATGCGGGATCTCGAAACCGAGCCCTCGGAGCCCCTCCAGCAGGCGCAGCCGCCGCTCCGCGTAGGTCCGCTTCATCTTCTCCACGTCGGGCCCGGCCTCCTTCAGCGCCGCCACGCCGGCCCACTGCACGAAGGCGTTCGCGGAGATGAAGAAGTTCTGCTGGATCTTCTGCATGGCCCTGATGATCTCGCGCGGCGCGATGACGTAGCCCAGCCTCCAGCCCGTCATCGCGTACAGCTTGGAGAATCCGTTCAATACGCAGGCTCGGTCGGTGAACTCCAGGATGGAGTGTTCCTTGCCCTCGTACACCAGGCCGTGGTAGATCTCGTCGGAGACCACTATCGGCCCCAGATCGGCGATCTGCCTCATCCGCTCCGCATCCAGCACCACACCGGTCGGGTTCGAGGGCGAGTTGATCATGATGGCCTTGGTGCGGGGACCGATTCTCTCGCGGATCGCCCCCGCCCGAAGCTGGTACCCCTCCGACTCCAGCGCGTCCACGTAGACGGGAACGCCATCGGCGAAGGTGACGAAGTTGGGGTAGCACGCGTAGTAGGGATTGGATAGCACCACTTCATCCCCCGCCTCGAGCAAGACGGAGTAGAGCATGAACAGCGCGGGGGAGGTCCCGACGGTGACCATCACCTGGTCGGGATCGACCTTCACGCCGTATCTGCGGTGGTAGTCCTCGCAGATGGCCTCCCGCAGCTCCAGGATGCCGAGGCTGTGGGTGTAGTGGGTCTTGCCATCGCGCATGGCTCTGGCGGCGGCCTCCCGAATGCAGGCCGGCGTGTCGAAATCCGGCTCGCCCACCTCCATGTGGACGATGTCGGCGCCCTCCTTCTGGAGCCGCTCCGCCTCCTCCAGCACCTCCATTGCCAAGAAGGGGGAGACGTCGGATCGCCTGGTCTTCGTCATCGCTACCTGGGCCTCCTTGGTGAGGCTGGTGGGGCTAACCACGGAGACATGGAACAACCCTGGAGAGACTCCGTATCTCCGTGGTTCTTCCACCGAAATCAGGGGACAAGCGAGGAAGATTATAGCACCTTCGTCCGCTCGATGACCTCGCGGTACAGCTCCAGATGGCGCATCGCCGTCCTCTCCACC
This sequence comes from Sphingomonadaceae bacterium, assembly GCA_050261575.1. Classification (GTDB taxonomy): domain Bacteria; phylum Chloroflexota; class UBA6077; order UBA6077; family UBA6077; genus JBLNDL01. Next base: position 43,798 of record JBLNDL010000058.1, read on the forward strand.
GACACCTCTTCCGCGTAGCGGCGTGCCTTGTCACTCAACTCCCGGCGCAGCCCGTCGTCGCGCAGCAGCTTCACCACCGCGTCGCGGAAGCCGTCGGCATCCTCGGGATCGAGCAGGATCCCCGCGCCGCTGGACTCCACATAGCTCCTCAAGCCGCCAACCGCGCTGGCCACCACCGGCGTGCCCACGGCGCTTGCCGCCATGGAGGGGCCGGAGGCCGCCGCCGACTGGTACGGAAGCACCAGCACGTCGAAGCTTGCCACCAGCTCCAGGAACCCCTCGCTATCCAGCAGCACCGGCAGGTACAGAATGGAGTCCCTCCGCGGGCTTGCGGCGATGGCAGCCCGAAGCTGCTCCGCGTAGCGCTCCCCCTCTACGCTGCCCGGCCTCGGCGCGCATGCCACCACCAAGAGGGCATCGGGCGACACCCGGTCGGCAATGTCGGCCCAGAGGCTCACGAACCAATCGTACCGCTTGTACCACTCCGGGTAGCCCACCATGCCAACCACCAGACGCCCGGGATAGCCGAAACGAGCCTTGGCGTTGGGGAAGTAGGCCACCTTGGGCGCCATGTGCGGAACGACTCGCACCTCGCCAGACGGGCGAGCGGCGTAGGGTGTGTGGATGATGCTGGCCCCCACCAGCCTGCCCACCGCGTCGATGTAGGCCAGACGATCCGGCACATCCTCGTTGTCGGAGTGCATCGTCATCACCACCGGCTGGCCCGCCACCTTCCATCCGAAGAGCGGCACCGCCAACTCGAACGCGTCTGGCGCGAGCGTGCCACGAGGCACGCCGTAGCGGCGCCTGGCGTACAGCCCGTACTCGAACTGAATATGGACCACGTCCGGCCGCAGCCTCTCAACCTCCCGCTCCAACGCCGTGTACCACTCGGGCTGCTCCAAGTCGATCACGGGATGGACCGAGGTCGCGGCGGCGGCGTCGCTGTGGCAGATCACCTCCACGTCGTGGCCCTGCCGGCGCATCTCCTCCACCAGCGGCCGGGTGTAGGTGTAGATGCCGCAGTGCCTGTCCCAACTGGTAACCATCGCTATCTTCACGGCTTGGCCTCCAGCAGGTCGCCGACAGTAGACGCGCCTCTCGAGACGAGAGGCGCGTCTTTATGTGGTCAATAGCGCTAAATCCTGCTAACCATACTATACAGCCTGGTGGCGCCGCCCGCAATGGCCTCGGCCAGCCTCCCTGCAGCCGCAGGCCTGCGCGCCGAAGGGTGCGGCCACGCTGGCAGGCCCCCGCACCCCTACGCCCAGAGGATCAGCCCGGTCTCGTAGGGGTTGCTCAGGTCCTCGTTTCTCGGCAGCACGCGCAGCGCGTAGCCGCGCACCCCGCTGGCCGAGCACGGGATCGCGCCGCTGTAGCCGTACGTGCCGTCCCCGTTCCGCTCCACGCAGATCATTCCGATCGGCACGCCATCCCTGATCTCCAGGTTCGAGTCCACGGATCCGTGGTACAGCTCCACCGTCACGTCCTCCGGGCGGATCTCGCCGAGCCGCACGTCGGCTCGCACCTCCACCAGCGACCCCACCTGCACTTCGCTCGGCACCTCGGCCTCCACCCGCAGCACCTGCACGCCAGACCAGCGATCGCGCGTCTCCCTCTTCCAGCGCGCCAACGCCCTGGCGCGCGCCATCCCGTCGGCTATCAGCCCTCTGCTGCGCTCCGAGGAGGGTAGATACATTTCCTGCAGGTACTGCATCACCATCCGGTTGGTGTTGAACACGGGGCACAGCCGCTTGAAGTTGTTCTTCATCCGGGCTATCCAGCCCCTCGGCAGCCCGTCGGAGCCCCGGCTGTAGAAGAGCGGCACCACCTCCTGCTCCAGCAGGTTGTAGATGGCGTTCGACTCCACCTCGTCCTGGTACTCCTCGTCCTGGTACTCCTCGCCGCGGCCGATGGACCAGCCGAGGCTCGGATCGTACGCCTCGCACCACCACCCGTCCTGCACGCTCATGTTGAGCCCGCCGTTGAAGGCCACTTTCATCCCGCTGGTGCCGCTCGCCTCCAGGGGTCTCCTCGGCGTGGTGAGCCAGAGATCCGCACCCCGCACCAGGTAGCGGGCGACCACCATGTCGTAGTCCTCCAGGAAGACGATCTGGCGGCGGAACTCCTCCTGGCGAGCGAAGTGCACCACCTGCCGGATCAGCTCCTTGCCGGGGATGTCGTTGGGATGAGCCTTCCCGGAGATGACGATCTGCACCGGACGCTCCCGGTTGCTCAGGATCGCACGCAGCCTCTCTGGATGGCGGAACAGCAGGTTGGCCCGCTTGTAGGTCGCGAATCTGCGGCTGAAGCCTATCGTCAGCGCCTCGGGGTTGAGCACCTCCCTGGCCCTCTCGATCTCCGCCGAAGGTGCCCCGCGCCGCTCCAACTGCCACACCAGCCGCTGCCGAGCGAAGCTCACCAGCCTCTCACGGCACCGCTCGTGCGCACGCCACAGCTCCTCGCCCGGGATCTTCTCCACGCCCTCCCACACGGCCGGATCCGTGGGCTCCTCCTTCCACCGCGGCCCCAGGTACCGGTCGAACAGAGAGCCCACGTCTCGCCCGGAGACCCAGGTGGTAGGATGGACGCCGTTGGTGATGGAGGAGATCGGCACCTCGTCCTCCGGCACCCCGGGCCACACCCCCTGCCACATCTTTCGCGACACCTCGCCGTGGAGCCGGCTCACCCCGTTCGCCTTGGCGGAGAGCCGCAGCGCGGCTATCGCCATGGAGAAGGGCTCCTGATCGTTGCCCGGATCCTGCCGGCCCAGCGCCATGAACTCCCGATGGGTGAGACCCATCGACCGGTAGTAGCCGCCGAAGTAGCGCTCGATCATGTCGGAGCCGAACATGTCGATGCCGGCCGGCACCGGCGTGTGCGTGGTGAAGACGATCCCAGCCACCGCCGCCTCACGCGCCTCCTCGAAGCTCACCCCCTGGGAAACCATCAGGTTCCTGATCCGCTCGAAGGCCAGGAAGGCCGAGTGGCCCTCGTTCATGTGACAGATGGTCGGGTTGATGCCCAGTGCGGCCAGCGCCCGAATCCCCCCGATCCCCAGCAGGATCTCCTGCCGGATCCGCATGTCGATGTCGCCGCCGTACAGGCGGTCCGTCACGTCGCGGTCCTCCGGCCGGTTGCCAGCGATGTTGGTGTCCAGCAGATAGAGCGGGACCCTGCCCACCTGCGCCCTCCACACCTGGGCCCGAACCATCCTGCCCGGATACTCCACCTGGATGACCACCGGCGTCCCGTCGCTCTTCCGTTCGATGCAGAGGGGCATCGTGAAGAAGTCGTTGTCGGGGTAGAGTTCCCCCTGCCAGCCGTCGGCGTTCAGGTACTGGCGGAAGTAGCCTTCCTGGTAGAGCAGCCCTACACCCGTGAGCGGAACGCCCAGATCGCTGGCGGACTTCAGGTGGTCCCCGGCCAGCACCCCCAAACCCCCGGAGTAGTTGGGCAGCGACTCGGAGATGCCAAACTCCATGGAGAAGTAGGCCACCGAGAACTCCTCAGCCCCACCCTGGTTCCGGCGGAACCAGGTCTTCTTGGAGTTCATGTACTCGTCGAACAGGTCCGCGACCCGCCCCAGGTGGGAAAGGAAGCTATCGTCGTTGGCCGCTTCCTGCAGCGTCTCCTGGCGCAGCATGCCCAGCATGCGCACCGGATTGTGGCCGCTGGCTTCCCATACGTTTAGGTCCAACCGGCGGAAGAGTTCGAGGGTCTCGTAATCCCAGGACCACCGGAGGTTGTAGGCCAGTTCCCGCAATCGCTCCAAGCGCGGTGGCAAGGAGGGGATCACGGTAAATGTGCGGATGGGCCTCATTACTCGTCTCTATCTCCTTTCTCGTGGAGAATCGACTTACACTCGCTCGTACCATTCTATCAGACCCCCTCGATGAGGACACCGGAACCCCACCGCTGGTACAATTACAGCGACCAGTTGATGTCGGAGTGATTTCATGAAGAGCATTCCTCCCCAGTTCCGGGAGCTTCGCCGGGAACGGCTGGTGGGTAACTGGGGAGGCGCGAGCGAGCAGATAGGCCGCAGGTGGGAGGAGCTGGGAGTGGAGGCGCTACGCGCCCGAATCTCCTCGACCGCCCCCTGGCCAGGGAACGGATACCGCCCGACGGACATCGTGGAGCTGGCTGGCGACAACTCGCTCCAGCTTGCCCTATCTCGCTCGGGCCTTCCCAGCCCGGACGTGATCGTGATCCTGCAGGACGAGAAGAGGGGGAGGGCCCTCCAGGCCCTGGACTTCAAGTGGAACCTGGAGTTCGCCTCCTACGTCCAGATCAGGGCCGAGGCGGTCCGCGCGCTGCTCGAGCGAGAGGTCGCGCCCCTGCGGGCCCTGCTGGACCGGCATCTGGCGGACGAGGATCCCCGCGACCTCCCCATCGAGGACGGCCTGCTCTACGCGCCCAGGCTGCCCGTCAACTCCTGGTTCCTCCAGTCGGACCAGAACTACCACCAGGAGTACCCCATCGAAGCGGACCAGGTGCTGTTCGAGAACGTGGATCCACTCCTGTTCTTTGGCCAGCTTTCGGGATGGGAACTGGCAGTCCTACTGGCCCGGGCGGACCGATCCCCGCAGAGGCTTCGCAACCTGGAAGGTGCGGAGCACTACTACCGCATCGGCGCCGGACTCCAGAGCGCCGTGGCACAGTTCCAGGTGTCCATCTTCTGCCGCCGTCCCCCGACGGTCACGGCCGACGCCGCCTTCGACTGGCTCAAGACCCACGTGAGGCCGGCCTCCTCCGCGGGATTCCTTCAGTTCGCCGAGAGGCTCATGGCCGCCAGGAGCCAGCTCACGACCCGACTGCGCGGCCTCCTGAGGTCCCCCTATCGGTTCTCCGATCTGGTGGAGTCGTTGAAGGTCCGGAATCTGCATCTGCCGGAAAAGGAGGATGGCCTTCCTGCGGCGGAGCGGCAGAGATGGGGAGACATCCTGCGGAAGGTTGCCGCGGAGCACAAGGAGCTGGTCTATCGCACCGGCCTCAGGCTGGTCGAAGTCGGGCTCTCAGATGCCGAGGCGCTGGCGAGACTCGAAGGTGACTCCCGCCGGTTCGCGTCTCAGGCTCGAGCGCGCGCGGAGAAGCTGATTGCGGCAGCGCTCCAGCCCTAGTGGTCCGCCAACCCGGTTCGATAAGTATGGACGAGGCTCGCGGCGCGCAGGCGGGCGCAGCGTCACGCGGTTCCGACTCGGCGGCGAGTCTCTCTTGCTTGAGGGCTGGACAATGGCGATAGCACGTAGACGACGAGGTTCTGCGATAGCCGACGATGGCCCGGCGCCGAAGATCGCTCTGCTGCGAGGAGGAGGTCTCGGCGACTTCCTGTCGACGACGGCGGCCCTGAAGGCCCTCCGCGCCTCGCTTCCCCTCGCCTCGATCACCCTCCTGACGAATCCGTCCCTCGCGGCCTTTGCCCAACGCTACGGCGAGATCGATCGCATCGTGGTCTCCCCGCCCTTCCCCGGGGTCATCGATGGCACTCCGGACGAGGCAGCGCTGGCCGACTTCTTCCGCGCCATGAGATTGGAGCGCTTCGACCTAGCCATGCAGTGGCACGGTGGAGGCACGCAGTCCAACGACTTCTTGAGGCGACTGGGGGCACGCCTCACGATCGGATTCAAGGGCGAAGACGCTCAGCCCCTGGATCGATGGATCCCCTACGACCTCCGCCAGCACGAGAGCCTCAGGTACCTCGACCTGCTCCGGTTGGTGGGCATCCATGCCAGTGACTTCTCCACCTACCTGCCCTTGCTGCCCTCCGACTTCGAGGAGCTCGCCGCCGTGGGTGACCGGCTCGACCTCCAGGCGTTGCAGCGCGGCAGATGCATGGGCATCCACGCCAGCGCCGGAGGCATGAGCCGCAGGTGGAAGCCGCAACACTTCGCCCATGTGGCCGACAGACTCCTGGCAGAGTTCGACCTGGAGTACGTCGTCGTTACGGCCGGCGCTGGCCAGGAACCGGACTCGGCCGCCGTGATACAGTCCATGCAGGCCAGGGACAGGGCGGTCGACCTGGGTGGACGAATCTCGTTGGGGGCGCTCGTGGCCCTGATCAGCCAGTTGAGGTTCTTCCTGAGCAACGACAGTGGCCCCGCCCACATGGCCGTAGCCCTGGATACCCCCAGCGTAGTGGTGTTCGGCTCCGCCCATCCCTCGAACTGGGCGCCCCTGGATCGCACCTGGCATCGGGTCGTGGCCAATTGGTCGACCCCCTGCCGCTGGATGGAAAACGACGGGTGCCCGGACACCCCTGAGGTGCCCTGCCTGATGGGCCTTGATCCAGAAGAGGTCCTCCGGGAATCGCGCCAGTTGCTGAGCCTGCTGGAGCAGCTTCGGTGGCCTGCGCATCGCGGGATTGGCCTGGAAGCTGCAGTGAAGGCCGGAGGCGAAGAGACGGCCCCAGCCGCGGCACCTTCACTACCGCCCCCTGGCCTCCATCACGGCAGGGGCCGACACAACCGGGAGCTATGAAAGTGAGCGAGACGGCCAGGCGCACTATCCTCGGCAACGGGCTGACGGTCATCACCAAGGAGATCCGGCAGATCCCCATAACCAGCTTCTGGGTATGGTATCGCGTGGGCAGCCGCAACGAGGTTGCGGGCACCACGGGCATCTCCCACTGGGTGGAGCACATGATGTTCCAAGGCACGCCCACCATCGGCAAGGGCGACATCTTCCGAATGGTCTCGGCCAACGGCGGCGTGCTCAACGGCTTCACCTGGCTGGACTACACGGCATACTTCGAGACCCTGCCCAGCCACCGCGTGGAGTTGGCCATCAGCATCGAGTCCGACCGCATGATCAACTCGCTGTTCCTCCCTGAGGAGGTGGAGCGCGAGCGAACGGTGATCATCTCCGAGCGAGAGGGGTCTGAGAACTCACCGACCTACCTTCTTGGGGAGGAGATGAGCGCCACCGCCTTCATGGCCCACCCCTACGGCCACAGCGTCATAGGCTGGAAGTCCGACCTGCAATCCATGACCCGCGACGACCTGTACCGCCACTACCGCACCTATTACGTGCCCAACAACGCCATCGTCGTCGCTGTGGGGGACTTCGACACCGACCGGCTGCTGGATCAGATCAGAGAGGGGTTCGAGCCCATCCCTCAGGGCGATCCCGTCCCAGCCGTGCGCACCACGGAGCCGCCCCAGCGGAGCGAGCGCCGGGTCACCATGCGCTACCCGGCCGGAGCCCCCCAGTTCGAGGTCGCCTTTCACTCCCCGCCCGTGTCCAGCCCCGATGCCTTCCCCATGCTGGTGCTGGACGCCGTCCTCTCGGGCGGCAAGCCGATGGGGCTGTTCGGCGCCAGGGGGGCCCGCATGGGCCGCAGCTCCCGGCTCTACCGGGCGCTGGTCGACGCGGGGCTCGCCAGCGGCGCTGGCTCCTCCTTTGCCCTGACCAGAGACCCCTACCTCTTCGGCATCGACGCCACCCCGCGGCCCGGCATCTCCCTGGAGGAGATCGAGAGGGCAGTGTTCCAGGAGGTGGAGAAGCTCCAGCGCCTCGGCGTCGGCCAGGATGAGTTCGACCGCGCGCTCAAGCAGGTGAAGGCCCAGCTCGTCTATGGCTCCGAGTCGGTAACCGACCAGGGCTACTGGTTGGGCGCCATGGAGGCCATCGACAGCTACGAGACCTACGGCCAGTTGCTGGAGAGAGTCACCAGGGTGACACCCGACGACGTGAAGCGAGTGGCGGAGCAGTACCTCACGGAGACCAACCGCACCGTGGGATGGCTGATCCCGACCGCCCCGGGCGGAGCGGCACCCTCCGAGCAGCAGGCACAGACCGCGGGAAGGGCTTTCTTCTACGACCAGTCATGGCTCGTGAGCCCTGATGAATCCCGGGTTCTGGGCGACGACTGCTCAGGGCCCAGGAGCGATGGCTCAGGACCCATCTCTCAGCACCGCGCAGGTGCCGCTCCCGGTGGGGTGGCACTGCAAATCGCCCGCGAGCAACTGGACAACGGCATCGTGGTGTTGGCCAGCCACAACCCCAGCATTCCCCAGGTGATCGTGCGGGCGAGCCTGCTGGCCGGCAGCGTCTTCGACACCCCGGACAAGGCCGGCATCGCCCGATTCACCGCTCCCATGCTGGTGCGAGGCACCGAGACCCGCTCCTTCCAGCAGCTCAGCGAGGAGACCGACGGCCTAGGCATGGCGCTCAACGTGGAGGCCGGTAGGATAACCGCCCAACTGAGCCTCCGCTGCCTGAAGGAGGACTTCCAGCGCGGACTGGAGCTGCTGGCCGATGCGCTGCGTCGGCCTACCTTCTCCGAGGACGAGGTGGAGAAGCTGCGCTCGCAAATCATCACCGCCCTCCGCGAGCAGGAGGTCAGCGCCAGGGTGGCGGCCGAGCGCCACTTCCTGGAGGAGCTGTACCCCGAGGGCCATCCCTACCGCCTCTGGCCTTCGGGCAGCCAGGACACGGTGGGCTCCATTCGCCGCGAGGATCTGCTGAACCACTATCGCCGCTACTACCGGCCGGACACCCTCACCATCGCGGTGGTCGGCGACGTCGCCCCATCGGAGGCCACGGAGCAGATCCGGCGCGTGCTGGGCGACTGGCGAGCCCAGGGGGAGCGCCCACGGGTGGAGGTGCCTCCGGTGGAGCCCCCATCCCGAAGAATCAGAGAGGAAGTGGTCCCAGGCAAGTTCCAGTCGGAGCTGGTGATGGGATTGCCGTCCATCTCCCGCCAGGATCCGGACTACTACGCCCTCCGCCTGGGCAACCTGATACTGGGCGAGTTGGGCCTCTCGGGGCGGCTGGGGGCGGTCATCCGCGACAAGTACGGGCTGGCCTACCACGTCTCCAGCGACCTCCAGGCCGGCGTCGGCCCATCCCCTTGGGCCGTTCGAGCGGGGGTCAACCCTGCCAACGTTGGCAGGGCGATCGACGCGGCGATCCAGCAGATCGAGCGCTGGCGAACCGAACTGGTGACGGAGGCGGAGATCACCGACGGGAAGAGCTTCCTGATCGGCAGCCTCCCGATCGCCCTGGAGACCGGCGACGGCGTCGCCCGGACGCTACTGGACATCGAGTTCTACCAGTTGGGGCTGGACTACCTGCAACGCTATCCTCGACTGATCGACGGGGTGACGCGAGAGGCCATCCGCGACGCCGTCCGCCGCTGGATACACCCGGAGCATCTCGTCACGGTCGTGGCGGGGCCGGCGCGAGATCGCACCCCGTAGCACTGAGACGGCGTAGGGCGGGGGCGAGCCCCCCCGCCCGGGCAGGCCGGCAGACCACTTGCCCATACGTCGGGACCCAGGGCGGGCCTCCGGAGCCCCGCGCCGCCCCCACTCCCCGATTGCAGCAGAGCACCCCCCCTATCGGTTATAATTGTGCCCGCAGCGCCCCCCCAGCGGGGCACCATGCGGAATTAACCTTTCATTAACACAATTCCTATACCCATGTGATATAGTTCCAACGCGATTCTGATGGGATTCCGATAGAAACTACTGCAGCCAAGTACTAGTCTGCGGCTTCAGCCTTTCTTACACAGCTTTTCTTAGCAGCTCTAGGCGCCTTCGTCGCGGCGCCAGGCATAATAGGGGTCCGATTCTCCCGGATGCACAACATGGAGGTGATTGTAGTGAAGAGGATCGTGTCCAAGCTGTTGCTTGCGCCGTTGGCCGCCATGGTGGCGCTCTCCGTGAGCGCGGCGGGTCCAGCGGCGGTTGCGACGGCGCAGGTGCCCGAGGTCTACCTGTCGACCCCCGTTCCCGGTGTCGTCGTGGACCGGGGCAAGCAGGTGACCTTCAGCATCGACGTCAACAACAAGAGCAGCGTGGGCAGGACCGTCGACCTCGCGCTGACCAAGGCCCCCGATGGCTGGGACCCCATCCTCAAGGGTAGGGGCTTCGTGGCGCGCTCCGTCTGGGTAGACGCGGGCAAGACCGAGACGGTGGACCTGCAGGTCAAAGCCCCCGCTGATGCCAAGGCACAGGACTACGAGTTCGTGCTCAGGGCCACCGGTGGCGGAGTCGACAGCACCCTCAGGCTGCTCGTAGGCGTCAAGGACAAGCCCACCCAGGGAACCTCCCTGGTCGTCCAATACCCCACCCTCAAGGGCAAGTCCGGAGCCAAGTTCGGGTTCAAGGCCGACCTCCGCAACGACTCCGAGGAGGAGCGCAGCTACGGCCTCAGCTTCAACGCCCCAGAGGGCTGGGACGTCAGCTTCAAGCCCTCCTACGAGGATAAGCAGATCTCCAGCGTGCGACTGAAGTCCGGTAGCAGCCAAGGCCTCGACATCGAGGTCACGCCCCCCGCGCTGGTCCAGGCGGGCGAGTACCCCATCACCATCACCGCTTCCTCCTCGGCCGATCGCGCAAGCGCGGAGTTGAAGGTCGGGGTCACCGGCAGCTACGAGATGGCGATGACTACCCGCGGCGACCTCTTCAACACCCAGGCCACGGCGGGCCAGGAGAGCCCCTTCTACGTGACCATCACCAACGTGGGCTCCGCCCCGCTGCAGAACGTGAGCCTCTCCTCCAGCAAGCCGGAGGGGTGGACCGTCACCTTCAAGCCCGACAAGATCGATCAGCTCGATCCCGGCGCGCAGCGCGAGGTCACCATGCTGATCAAACCCTCCGCCAAGGCGATCGCCGGTGACTACATGCTGAACGTCTCGGCCACCCATCCGCAGGTCAACCAGAAAAAGGACGTGCGAGTCACGGTCGAGACCCCCACCCTTTGGGGATGGATGGGTATCGGCATCCTGCTGGTGGTGGTCGGCGGGTTGATGGGCCTGTTCATGAAGCTGGGCCGGAGATAGCCCCATGGACGAGCGGGCACAGACTGCTATAGAGACAGTCGACCTGACCAAACGGTATGGAGATCTGACTGCCGTCAACAAGCTCAACCTCTCCATCCAGGAGGGGGAGATCTTCGGCCTGCTCGGCCCCAACGGCGCTGGGAAGACCACCACCATCCTGATGTTGCTGGGGCTGACGGAGCCCACCTCGGGCAAGGCTCGCGTCTACGGCCACGACTCCACCAGGGAACCGCTGGCGGTCAAACGGCTGGTGGGGTACCTGCCGGACAACGTGGGCTTCTACGAGGATCTCACGGCCACGGAGAACCTCCTCTACACCGCCGACCTGAACGGCATCCCGAAGAAGGAGGCCCTCCACCGCATCGACGAGTTGCTCAGGCGCGTTGGGCTGCACGACGTCGCGGACAAGGAGGTCGGCAAGTTCTCCCGAGGCATGCGCCAGCGGCTCGGTATCGCCGACGTCCTGGTCAAGCGCCCCAAGGTGGTGATCCTGGACGAGCCTACCCTCGGCATCGACCCCGACGGGGTCAAGCAGATGCTCGACCTGATCGTCCAGATGAGCCGCCACGACAAGATCACCGTGCTGCTTTCGTCCCACCTGCTGCATCAGGTGCAGCAGATCTGCAACCGCGTCGGGATCTTCGTCAAGGGACGCATGGTGGCCGAGGGCTCCATCGAGATGCTGGGGCTCCAGATCATGGGGGGCGAGCCGATCATCGTGGAGGTCGAGGCCTCACCTGTGGACGACAGACTGATGGGCGGGCTTCAGAAGGTGCCCGGGGTGGCCTCGGTGGAGAGGGTAAACGGGACTCTGCTCCTGCACTGCTTCAAGGACGTGCGAGGCGACATTGCCCGCGGCGTCGTGAGCGCCGGAGCCTCGCTCACCCAGATGCGCCTGAGAGGGCACGTCCTGGAGGAGATCTACCTCAGGTACTTCCGGGAGGGTCAATAACATGCCGGGACTTCTAGCGGTTTTCCGCAAGGAGATGGCCGACAACTTCGCCAGCAGGCGCTTCCTCATCATGTTCGCGCTCATCCTGCTGGCTGGCATGTCCGCCACCTACACAGCGGCTCAGGCCATCCGCTCCGACGTGGCCAGCGGGGAGGGCTCCTCGGCCTTCGTCTTTCTGCGGCTCTTCACCGTCTCGTCGGGCACCCTCCCGTCCTTCGTCGCCTTCGTCGGATTCCTCGGCCCCCTCGTGGGGCTCGCGATGGGCTTCGACGCAATCAACGGAGAGTACGCCAGGGGAACACTTAGCCGCGTGCTCTCAAACCCCATCTTCCGGGACTCCGTCATCAACGGGAAGTTCCTGGCGGGCGTAAGCACCATCGCCGTCATGCTGGTCAGCATCGCCCTGGTGCTGGCCGGGCTGGGGCTGCGCATGATCGGCATCCCGCCCACCCTGGACGAGGTGCTCAGGCTGTTCTTCTACCTCGTCGTCGCCATCTTCTACGTCGCCTTCTGGATGAGCCTAGCGATACTCTTCTCCATCCTCTTCCGGCAGACGGCCACCTCGGCGCTGGCGGGGATCGCCCTCTGGATCCTCTTCACCTTCTTCATATCCATGATCGCCGCCACCGCAGCCCAGGCGATGTTCCCCATCAACGAGCAGGAGCCCCAAACCCTGCTGAACCACGAATACTTCAGGATGGGCCTGTCGCGGATCTCCCCGACGACCCTCTACCAGGAGACGACCATGACCATCCTGACCCCGAGCATTCGCTCCCTTGGGCCAGTCATGCTGGCGGACGTCATCGGGATGGTGCCGGGGCCGCTGCCGCTGGTGCAGAGCCTGCTGGTGGTGTGGCCGCAGTTGATCGGCCTTATATCCATGACCCTGGCCTGCTTCGGCTTCTCCTACTACCGCTTCATGCGCCAGGAGATCAGGGCATAGCCAGGACCGAGGACTGACGACTCGGTGTAGGGCGGCGGCTCGTAACGCTGCGCTCGCTCGCGTTGCGAGCCGCCGCCCGGCCCCAACAGGGGGCTGGCCCCTGCTCTACATCGTGGCCACCCTCGCTTCTCGGTCCTTCAACCCCAGGCCCTCACTTCAGTCCCGCGATGAACTCGTCTATCGGTATCGCCGCCATCGTCAACGCTCGGATGGTCCCCCGGGAGATCAACTCCGCCGCCACCCGCGCGATCGTCTCGTTGTCCGGCGCCTCGATGACGTTCACGAAGTCGTAGGGGCCGAGCACCGCCCACTGGTTCACCACCCTCGCCCCCATCCGCTCGACCTCCTGGTTGACCTCCTTGATCCGCTCCGGCTTCAGCTTGATGGTCTTGGCCCCCTCGTCTGTAAGGGTGCTCAGCATCACGAAAACGGCCACGGCCCTCTCCTCCCTGCTGGACTGCTCGCGCCGACGGCGCGGGGGACTGGGCGGCGCGCAACTGCGGCCGCTCCTATGCAGATGTCTCCAGTTCGTGTCATCGTCTCTAGCGGGAAACACGCACTCGATCCAGAGACACCTGCTTAGTGGTGGTTGCCGCACGTTGCGTGCCGCACTGCCCCCTAACCAGCTAGCAATCTACGGCGCCCAAATGCTACTATCTGGTTGTAGTCACCGCCCGTCCTCGCTCGGTTCCCACACACTATGCCAGAGAGGCCGGAATGCACTACGCACACTCCCGCAACGATCGAGGCGAAAGGCAGGACCTCCTCACCCACCTGCGCAACGTCGCCCAGATGGCGTCCTCCTTTGCCGCTGGCTTCGGCGCCTCAGAAGCCGGCTACTACCTCGGACTATGGCACGACGCCGGCAAGTTCTCCCCCGCGTTTCAGCGCTACCTCCTCGACACCGAGACGCCCGCCGCGCGCCGGCCACGCGGCCCGGACCACAAGGCCGCCGGCTCCGAGATCGCGACCCGCTACCTCTGGCTCCTGGCCATGGCCATCCAGGCCCACCACGGCGGCCTCAGATCCCCGGAGGAGTTCCGTACCTGGCTATCGGAGCGGAAGGCCAAGGGCAGCCATGCCGAGGCTCTCGACATCGCCCGACACGCGATGCCGGACCTCCTTCCCTCGGCCCCCCTTCCGGTTCCGACGCACGCCGTCCGGGATCCCATCGCGACCGAGTTCCTGCTGCGGATGCTCTTCTCCGCCCTGGTCGACGCCGACTTCGTCGACACCGAACGACACATGCGTCCGGACCGGGCAGGGTTGCGTGGCCCCTCAGCCACCATGGCGGAGCTGTGGGAGCGGTTTCGCCGATTCCACGAGACGCTCCACACCGGTGACGACGGCCCCGTCGCTCGAGTCCGCCGCATCGTCTACGAGGCATGCCTCGCCGCCGCCGACCGTCCGCCAGGGCTCTTCCGGCTCACGGTCCCGACCGGAGGGGGAAAGACCCTGTCCGGGATGGCGTTCGCCCTCCGCCACGCGCTGCGGCACGGCCACCGTCGGGTGATCGTGGCAGTCCCCTTCATCAGCATCACCGAGCAGACTGCCGACGTCTACCGCGAGGTCTTCGAGTCCGCCCCAACCGTCGGCCCAGTCGTCCTCGAACACCACAGCGGCGCCTCCAACCTCGCTCCAGATAGCGAGGACTTCGATCCCGCCTACCTGTGGCGTCGCCTGGCCGCCGAGAACTGGGACGCCCCCATCGTCGTCACCACCACGGTCCAGTTGTTCGAGAGCCTGTTCGCCTCCAGCCCTTCCGGCTGCCGCAAGCTGCACCGGCTGGCCGGCAGCGTCCTGATCCTCGACGAAGCCCAGGTGCTCCCGCCCCACCTCCTGACGCCGATCCTGGACGCGCTGCGCCAGTTGTGCAGCCACTACGGAACGACAGTGGTGCTCTCCACCGCCACCCAGCCCGCCTTCGAGTCGATCCAGCCATTCCGTGACCTGGACGCCACCGAGATCGTGCCGGACCCGGCCAGGCTCTTCCGCGAACTCAGCCGTGTGACCTACGAGTGGAGGACAGACCCGCCCTTGGCTTGGGAGGAGGTCGCCTCCCTGATGCGCGATCAGGCCCACGCCCTCGCCGTGGTCAACACCAGGGGCAACGCCATGGATCTCCTGGACTCCCTGGGAGACCCGGAGGCGCTACACCTATCCACACAGTTGTGCGGCGCGCACCGCAGACTGGTGATCGCGGAGGTCCGACGCCGACTGCGCGAGGGCGAGCCATGCAGGTTGGTCTCAACTCAGGTGGTGGAGGCCGGGGTGGACCTGGACTTCCCACTGGTGCTGCGAGCCCTGGGCCCGCTGGACGGCATCATTCAGGCCGCCGGCCGATGTAATCGAGAGGGACGGCTCCACAGGGGCCGGGTCGTAGTCTTCGAGCCGAGGGACGGTTCTGCCCCGAAAGGCAGCTACCTCACCGGCATCGGCGTCACCCGCGCCCTCCTGGGGGCCGGCCGCGTCGATCCAGACGACCCCGACACGGCGCGCCGCTACTTTGGCCGCCTGTTCGAGCTCCAGGAGACCGACAGAGAGGGCATCCAGCGGCTCAGGTCCAGCCTCAACTACCCCGAGGTCTCGCGCCGCTTTCGGATGATCGACGAGCCCACGGAGAGCGTGGTCGTGCCCTTCGGGCCGGAGGAGGATCAGAGGAAGGTCGCACAGATGCTCGACGGGCTGAGAGAGGGCAACGCCGATGCTCGCGATCTGATACGGCGATTCCAGCCCTACCTGGTGTCCATCCGAACGCGGGAGGCCGACACGTACCGGCGCCGCGGGCTTATCGACCCCGTGCTGCCCGGCCTCGGCCGATGGCTGGGAGCCTACGACCCGGTCAGAGGGCTGGTCGGCGAGGGGCTCGATCCCGGCAGCTTCGTGATCTAATCCCCCGAGGGAACTGGAAAGGAGGAGCCATGAACGCGCGACACCCACCGGTCACCGTCCGAGTGTGGGGAGACTTCGCCTGCTTTACACGGCCGGAGATGAAGGTCGAGCGGGTAACCTACCCCACCATGACCCCATCCGCGGCACGAGGGATCCTGGAAGCGATCTTCTGGAAGCCGGAGTTCACCTGGAGGGTGGAGGAGATCTGGGTCCTCAAACCGATCCGCTACTTCTCCATCCTGCGGAACGAGGTGAACGGCCGCGCGAGCGAGCGCGCGGCCGCCTCGTGGGCCAAGGTGGGCGGTGGCTACGTGGCCGAAGAGGACCGCGCCCAGCGCCACACCCTCGCTCTTCGGGACGTGGACTATCTCATATCGGCTCAACTCGAGGTGAAGCCCCACGTAGGGGAGGACCCCGCGAAGTTTCGCGACCAGTTCCGGAGGAGGGTTCGGAGCGGCCGCTGCTTCACCACCCCCTACCTGGGGTGCAGGGAGTTCTCGGCGAGCTTCGGCGAGCCGGCCGGATACGAGCAACCGATCGACCTCACCGAGGAGTTGGGGCCGATGCTGCTGGACCTGGACTACGACCCCGATGGCTCGGGTCGCGGCGCTCCGCGTTTCTTCGACGCCCGGTTGGAACACGGAGTCCTGCGGGTCCCGGCGCGGGCGGATTAGGAGGAACCCATGCTGCTTCAACGGCTGGCCGAGTACGCTGGCCGGCTGGACCTACCGCCAACTCTCTACAGCGAGACCGCGGTCCGTTACATCCTCGAGTTAGATGGCTCGGGCCGGCTGCTCTCCCCCGAGCCCGTGGACACGGCCGACCCATCCAACCCCAGGACCCGTCGCGGCTTGCGCCGGCCAATGCCCCAGGTGCAGCGCTCGTCAGGCATCAAGCCGCTGCTTCTGGCCGACAACGCCGAGTATACCCTGGGCCTTCCCAAGCAGGACTCGAAGCCGGACCGCGTCGCCGCCTGCCACCAAGCCTACCTGGATCTGCTACGCAGGTGCGCCCAAGCCACCCGGGAGCCCGCCGTCGAGGCGGTGCTGCACTTCCTGGAGGGCGAGCCCCTCCCCCAATTGAGGCTCCCCCTCGATTTCGATTCCGGGGCCATACTCACCTTCCGGGTAGACGGCACGCTGCCCGTGGATTTGCCTGCGGTCCAGGCCTTTTGGGCCGCGGTAAACGACCCCGAGTCCGATCAGAGCCGGCCTGCGCGGGTGATGCAATGCATCGTCTGCGGAAAGGATCGCCCGGTTCTGGAACGGCTCCAGGGGAAGATCAAAGGCGTGCCGGGCGGGCAAACCGCTGGCACATCCCTCATCTCCGCCAACGCCGAGGCCTTCGAGTCGTACGGGCTCACGGCGTCTCTCGTGGCCCCCACCTGCGCCGAGTGCGGCGAACGCTTCACCAAGGCGGCCAACGCGCTGCTGGCCGATCGTTCGAGCCGCTTCGACCTCGGCGGCGTGGCCTTCATCTACTGGACGAGGAACCGGGTCGACTTCTCTCTGTGGGACTACTTGACCGACCCCAAACCGGAGCAGGTCGGGCAGTTGCTCGGCTCAGTGCTGTCCGGACACCGCGGCACGGAGCTGGAAGCGACCGCCTTCTACGCCACAGCCCTCTCGGGCAGCGGCGGCAGGGCGGTGGTCCGCGACTGGATCGACACCACCGTGGGGGAGGTGCAGCGCCACCTGGCCACGTGGTTCCACCGCCAGGCCATCGTGGGGGCCTACGGCGAGGATCCCCGCCCCTTCGGGCTCTGCCCACTCGCCCTGGCAACCGTACGGGACTCGAAGGACCTGGTACCGCGAACTCCACGCGCCCTGCTGCGCTCCGCCCTCACAGGCGCCCCGCTGCCTATCGACCTCCTCTTCGAAGCGGTGAGGCGAAACCGAGCCGAGCAGGAGGTCACTCGACCCCGCGCCGCCCTGATAAAGCTGGTGCTATCGAGCCGGCACCAGGCCAACGAGGAGGATGCCATGGTTCAACTCGATGCCCAAAACCCCAGTCCGGCCTATCGATGTGGACGGCTACTCGCAGTGCTGGAGGAGGTCCAGCGGCTCGCGGTCCCAGGCGCCAAGGCCACGATCGTCGACCGCTTCTTCGGGACCGCGTCGACGGCTCCGTCCTCGGTCTTCGGGCGCCTCCTGCGCGGCGCTCAGCCCCACCTAGCGAAGTTGGAGCGGGACCGCCCAGGCGCCTACCGCGTTCTCCAGACCCGGCTGGAGGAGATCCAGGCCGGACTCGCAGGCTTCCCCAAGACACTCACGTTGGAGGAGCAGGGCCTCTTCGCGCTGGGCTACTACCATCAGCGCGCTTGGGACCGCAAGATCGCCATGGAGAGGGCCGAGCAGCGCCGGGCCGGCCGGCCCCACTCCGGCGACACCCTTGCGGAGACGCTTCTGAACGAGCAGCTCTCGGACAACACAGTTGTGGAGGAGGACTGAGATGGCCAGCACCCCTTACATCGACGTGACTCGGCGCCAGGACTTCGTGCTGCTATTCGACGTGGCCGATGGCAACCCCAACGGCGACCCCGACGCGGGCAACCTTCCACGGGTCGATCCCGAGACCATGCAGGGACTGGTCACCGACGTGGCCATCAAGCGGAAGGTGCGGGACTGGGTGGACCTCGCCAGAGGGCAGGAGAGCCGGTACAAGATCTACGTTCAGAGCGGGTCGGCCCTGATCACCAAGCACAAGCGAGCCTACGAGGAGTTGGGCATCACCTCTACCGGAGCCAAGCAGGCCCGGGACGACGTGAACAGAGCCAGGGGCTGGATGTGCGCCAACTTCTACGACATTCGGATGTTCGGCGCCGTGATGGGCGTCAGCGTCAACTGCGGCCAGGTGCGGGGTCCCGTGCAAATGACCTTCGCCCGATCGTTGGATCCCATCGTTCCCCTGGACCTCTCCATCACCAGGGTGGCCGTGACTCGGGAGGAGGACACGGCGATCGCGGTGGCCGAGGACGGCGGATCCGCGGGCGGGGGCAAGCAGACGGAGATGGGACGCAAGGCCCTGGTGCCCTACGGACTCTACCGGGCCCACGGTTTCTTCAACCCACACCTCGCCAGACAGACGGGCGCCACGGACGAGGACCTGGAGCTGTTCTGGGAGGCCCTGCAGAGGATGTGGGAGGTGGACCGGTCCTCCTCCAGAGGGATGATGGCGTGCCGCGGGCTGTACGTCTTCACCCACGACAGCCCCCTGGGGAACGCTCCCGCACACCGGCTCTTCGAGCGCATCCGCGTCTTCCGGAGACCGGAGGTCTCTGCACCACGCTCCTTCCAGGACTACGAGGTTGAGATCCGCGACTCCGACCTGCCGGAGGGGATCACCCTCGCGAGGCTGGAGGGGTAGCCGTGGAAGCGCCGGAGGATCCCCTGCTGGAGGGCGAGGACGAGATCCTCATCTCGGCCATCGAGCACTACGCCTACTGCCCACGGCAGTGCGGGCTGATCCACCTGGAGGAGATCTTCGAGGAGAACGTCTTCACCGTACGAGGCCGCATCACCCACGAGCGGGTGGACGAGGGCATCGACACGACCCGACCCGGGCTGCGGGTGGCGCGTTCAATCCCCCTCTGGTCCGAACGGCTGGGGCTGTACGGCAAGGCGGACCTGGTGGAGTTCCGGCAGGAGGGACCGTACCCGGTGGAGTACAAGCCGGGACGCCGGCATAGGGATGCTCCGGACCTACAACTGTGCGCCCAGGCGTTGTGCCTCGAAGAGATGCTCGGGGTACCGGTACCCCGAGGAGCCATCTATTACGCGGGTCTCCACCGTCGGTACGAGGTGGAGTTCACGCCTGAGCTGCGCGCGAGAACCCAGGAGGCCGTGGCGGGGGTGCGGCGGATGCTTCGCACGCCGCGCCTCCCCGACCCGGCCAACGACGAGCGCTGTCCCAACTGCTCGCTCGCCGATCCGTGCCTCCCGAGCGTGGTGGCGGACCGCTCCCGACTGCGTGGCCTGCAGGGAGCGCTGTTCCGCCCGCTCGATCTGGGAGAGTCCGATGCATGAGCTACTGAACGTGCTGTACGTCCAGACCCAGGGAGCAGTCCTGCACCTGGACAACGACACCGTGCGCATCGAGATGGAGGGCGAGCCGGCACGCCGCCTCCCGCTCCTGCGGCTCAGCGCGATCGTGCTGTTCGGGCGGGTCACCGTCACCCCCTTCCTGATCCAGCGCTGCGCGGAGGACGGCCGCACCGTGGTGTGGCTCGACCACAGAGGCCGCTTCAAGGGCCGGCTGGAGGGCCAGACACGCGGCAACGTCCTGCTCCGCCGGGCCCAGCATCTGGCGCTGTCGGACGCCGGCCACACCCTCCGGATCTCCCGCCAAATCGTGGCGGCGAAGATCCAGAACAGCCGCCAGGTGCTGCTCAGGGCCGCGCGGGAATGCGCGGGGTATCCCGACGCGAACCCCCTGCGGCAGACGGCCGAGCAGATGGCGTCCATCCTGGAGCGCCTGCGGCAAGGCCGGGACCTTGACGCGGTGCGGGGGGACGAAGGCGAGGCCGCGCGTGCCTACTTCGGGGTGTTCGGCTACATGGTACGGAGCGACCGGGAGGTGTTCGAGCCCGCGGGTCGAACCCGGAGGCCGCCTCGGGACCGAATGAACGCGCTGCTCTCCTTTCTCTACACCCTTCTCAGGCACGAGTGCGTCTCCGCTTTGGAGGGCGTGGGGCTGGACCCCCAGGTGGGATACCTCCACGCCCTCCGGCCGGGCAGGCCGGCGTTGGCGCTGGATCTGATGGAGGAACTGCGTCCGGTGGTGGCCGACAGGCTGGCGCTGACCCTGGTGAACCGCAGGCAACTGAAGCCGGAGCACTTCGAGGAAAAGCCCGGGGGCGCGGTGCTCCTGAACGAGGAGGGACGGCGGAACCTGATAGTGGCGTACGAGCAGAGGAAGGCGACGGAGATCCAGCATCGTGTCCTGGATCGGCGGATCCCCTTGGGGCTGGTGCCGCACCTTCAGGCCCGGCTGCTGGCGCGGCACCTGAGGGGAGACCTGAAGGAGTACCCACCGTTCCTTTACCGGTGATCCAGCACGGGCGGGATGTCCGCCGTCCGGACTGGGAGCAGAGGAGGTGAGCCATCGAGGTACTGATCAGCTACGACGTGGCCACCGACACGGCCGAGGGCCGGAAGCGGCTTCGGCGCGTGGCGAAGCTGTGCGAGGCCCACGGGCAGCGGGTGCAGAAGTCGGTCTTCGAGTGCATCTTGACCGCGGCGCAACTGGAGGAGTTGAAGCACAGGCTGAGGAAAGCGATCGAAGAGAAGGAGGACAGCCTCCGGATCTACCGCCTACTGGAGCCCAGGGAGCGGCACCTGCACGCCATGGGTCGCAGCGTTCCGCTGGATCTACACGATCCGCTGGTGGTATGACCGCTGCGCGGACCTCCGGCTGACACGAGGTGAGCGTGAGGTCCGCGCAGATCGCGGCCGCTTTCGGGAGACAGAGCGGCCCCCGGGAGGGCAGTCAACGCGCCTCTGGCGATGGAATCTGGGCGAATCGGGGCGAGAAGACGTTCCAGGCCGCTCTCCCGAGGCGATTCGGGCGTGGAATGTGCCCTTTTGGCGCCTTCGGGTGCCGTCGCACCCTGTCGTCGCACAGGGTGAGGATTGAAACAGCCACGGCCCGCACCGACTCCGGCGCCAGCTCGACGGTCGCACCCTGTCGTCGCACAGGGTGAGGATTGAAACTCGATCCCCACAGCAGACAGGATATTGGAGGACGCGTCGCACCCTGTCGTCGCACAGGGTGAGGATTGAAACATAATAGAAACGAGGTATTGACGAGGTCTCGTTCATGTCGCACCCTGTCGTCGCACAGGGTGAGGATTGAAACATCGAGATGCCCGACGAGGGCATCGTAATAATAGCGGTCGCACCCTGTCGTCGCACAGGGTGAGGATTGAAACGGCGCAGCAGAGTGGCCGCGGAGTGCCGCAGGTCGTGGTCGCACCCTGTCGTCGCACAGGGTGAGGATTGAAACATTAGACCGTTCAGGCCCAACTATGGTGACGGGAGCGGTCGCACCCTGTCGTCGCACAGGGTGAGGATTGAAACCGGTAGCGCCCGCCGCAGACATGGCACAGCAGGGCGTCGCACCCTGTCGTCGCACAGGGTGAGGATTGAAACCCGGCATCCCATGTTGCTCTGACGGCATAATAGCTCGTCGCACCCTGTCGTCGCACAGGGTGAGGATTGAAACCTCTTAGGAACATCGGGCAAAGCGCCACACTCGCTGCGTCGCACCCTGTCGTCGCACAGGGTGAGGATTGAAACGGGTCCAGTGGTGGCAGCCAGTCAATGCCACCGGCAAGTCGCACCCTGTCGTCGCACAGGGTGAGGATTGAAACCTGTTGTTGCATCGAAGAAACTGCCGAGAGTGTTGGGTCGCACCCTGTCGTCGCACAGGGTGAGGATTGAAACCTCCACCCTCCCGCCCTGGTGGTCGTCACTGCCGGGCGTCGCACCCTGTCGTCGCACAGGGTGAGGATTGAAACATGTCCCCCCCCCGTGGCCTTATTGATGATGCGAGTGTCGCACCCTGTCGTCGCACAGGGTGAGGATTGAAACTTCGAGGCCGCGGCCTGGCGCGAACGGCGTGAGCGAGGTCGCACCCTGTCGTCGCACAGGGTGAGGATTGAAACCGCGAGTCGATCGGGCAGGCGATGGGCCCGGCGATGGTCGCACCCTGTCGTCGCACAGGGTGAGGATTGAAACTCGACGGTCGGCGGCGCGGTGGGCCACATGATGCCGGGTCGCACCCTGTCGTCGCACAGGGTGAGGATTGAAACGAGGGGGAGCCCGTCGTTGGCCTGCCGCCTCGCAATGTCGCACCCTGTCGTCGCACAGGGTGAGGATTGAAACCTCTCCTCTCCTGAGGGTCCGTCCCGACGATGGGGAGGTCGCACCCTGTCGTCGCACAGGGTGAGGATTGAAACCCGAAACAGCCATGCGGCTTGGCCCGACATGGGGCCGTCGCACCCTGTCGTCGCACAGGGTGAGGATTGAAACGCTCGATGGCCAGCAGGCAGCTATCGCCGGTCGCTGTCGCACCCTGTCGTCGCACAGGGTGAGGATTGAAACATCCGGCAGACATAGCCACTGCCGTAGACGGCCCCGTCGCACCCTGTCGTCGCACAGGGTGAGGATTGAAACGCGTCCTGGCAGTGGAGCAGGGGGTCCGGGTGGGCGAGTCGCACCCTGTCGTCGCACAGGGTGAGGATTGAAACCGCCGAGAGCGCAACATCCTGCGCTCCCTTGAGGGGGTCGCACCCTGTCGTCGCACAGGGTGAGGATTGAAACCACCCGGTGTCTCGCCCGTCTGCTATACAGATGGCGGTCGTCGCACCCTGTCGTCGCACAGGGTGAGGATTGAAACTCGGTGAAATCGGCCTTGATCTCGGTGGCCGCGATCCGTCGCACCCTGTCGTCGCACAGGGTGAGGATTGAAACACAGCTGAATAGGGCGGGATAGTTGGCAGGCGACCCGTCGCACCCTGTCGTCGCACAGGGTGAGGATTGAAACGGGCTAAACGACTCATGGGAGACGTACTACCAGTGCGTCGCACCCTGTCGTCGCACAGGGTGAGGATTGAAACTTGATACCTGCCTGGGCCATGAGAGCAAGAGCTGTGTCGCACCCTGTCGTCGCACAGGGTGAGGATTGAAACCCTTGCCCATCCTGCTAGCCGCCTGTCGTAAAGGTCAGTCGCACCCTGTCGTCGCACAGGGTGAGGATTGAAACATCACAAGCCGCCAGGCCGTCGAGGTGTCTACACCCAGTCGCACCCTGTCGTCGCACAGGGTGAGGATTGAAACCTCGGGCATGGGGCTCCTCATGGCCTGGAACGGGCGGGGGTCGCACCCTGTCGTCGCACAGGGTGAGGATTGAAACTTCGGCCTGGCCACCATGCCGCCGCTCAACACGAGGTCGCACCCTGTCGTCGCACAGGGTGAGGATTGAAACCAGCAGGCCGTCTCGGGCGTGCGCTACGCGCTGGTCGCACCCTGTCGTCGCACAGGGTGAGGATTGAAACTGGTGCCGCCGACCATGCCGGTACAGGGCGGCGAGTCGCACCCTGTCGTCGCACAGGGTGAGGATTGAAACCAGTGCTGCAAGCCGCTCCCGCACCAGCATGGAACGTCGCACCCTGTCGTCGCACAGGGTGAGGATTGAAACGTGGGCGCGGCCAAAATCATCGAGATGCCCGACGAGGGTCGCACCCTGTCGTCGCACAGGGTGAGGATTGAAACACCAATACGCTCTCGATGTCCGTCATGTTGCCATCAGTCGCACCCTGTCGTCGCACAGGGTGAGGATTGAAACAGAAGCCGGGGGAGAATGTCGTACCCATCAATCCCGTGTCGCACCCTGTCGTCGCACAGGGTGA
>JBLNDL010000059.1:0-11979 GCA_050261575.1 Sphingomonadaceae bacterium
CGGTAGAGCCTGTCGAGGCTGTTGTCGCTCATGGCTGTCTCCTTGACGATCGGAGGGGCGACCGGCCGGGCGCCCCCACCCGCCCGATGGGGCGGGGGGGGGGGGGCCCCCCCCCCCGCCGCGGGGGGGGCCGCCCGGCCGCCCCCCCCTCCGATCGTCAAGGAGACAGCCATGAGCGACAACAGCCTCGACAGGCTCTACCGCTACGTCGACCAGGAATCCGAGCGGCTGATCCAGGATCTGTGCGACCTCCTGGCCGAGCCGAGCATCTCCGCCCAGAACGTTGGGATGGAGGAGTGCGCCCGCAAGCTCGCAGCCATGATGGGCAAGTCCGGCATCGCCACGGAGATCCTTCCCACGGAGGGCTACCCCGTGGTGTACGGCGAGGTCCACGCCGGAGACCATCTGCCCACACTGGCCATCTACGGCCACTACGACGTCCAGCCTCCGGAGCCGCTGGAGCTGTGGAACACCCCACCCTTCCAGCCCACCCGCATCGGGGATTACATCTACGCCAGGGCCGCTACCGACGACAAGGGCAACCTGGTGGCCACCTTCAAGGCGGTCGAGGCGCTGCTGCGCACCGGGGATCGGCTGCCAGTCAACGTCAAGTTCTTCTTCGAGGGGGAGGAGGAGATCGGCAGCCCCAGCCTGGAGGGCTTCCTCAGAGCCCACCGTGAGCGCTTCGCGGGGGCGGACGCCACCATCCTGTGCGATCGAGGCGTCCACGAGTCGGGCCGACCCCATCTCTTCCTGGGCAACAAGGGGATCATCAAGGCGGAGGTGACCCTCCACGGCCCCAAGCGGGACGTCCACTCTAGCCAGGCCCCCATCATGCCCAGCCCCGTCTGGGATCTGGTGAACCTCCTCCATCAGGTCAAGCCCGATGGCAGGACCGTGGCGATCCCGGGCTTCTACGACCGGGTCGTTCCCCCTACACCACTGGAGCGGGAACTGATCGAGAGCATCCCCTTCTCCGTAGAGGAGTACCTGCGGGATTACGGTCTGAGCCACCTGCTGGTGGAGGGCAACCCCGCCGACGTGCTGACCGAGCTACTGTTCAAGCCCACCTTCAACATCCAGGGGATCTTCGGCGGCTACACCGGCTCCGGCAGCAAGACGATCCTTCCCGCCAGCGCCACGGCCAAGATCGACATCCGGCTGGTCCACGCCATGACCGCCGAGGACACCATCTCGAAGGTGAGGAACTTCTTCGCGGAGCGAGGGTACGAGGCGAACCTCAAGATCACGGGAGAGACGCAGGAGTACAAGCTGTCCCCGGACAACCCGGTGGTGCAGACGGCCATGGAGGCGGCGAGACGTGCCTACGGCCTGGAGCCGGTGGTTTGGCCGCTACTGGAGGGTTCCGGCCCCATGGCTCTCTTTCCCGAGATCCTGGGCACCCCCACCTTCATCATCGGCCTGGGTGCGCCCTTCTCCACGGCCAACACCCACGCCCCCAACGAGAACATCGGGATCCACCACTACCTCACCGGCATCAAGATGATCGCCACCCTGCTGGCGATGTACAGGGAGAGGTAGAGCAGGGCGTACCTGCCGTCGACCGTAGGGGCGGGTCTGGGGCCCGCCCCCATCCCTTCCCCTGACCCTAGCCGAATCCGCTGCGGCTAGGCGCGCCTAACGCTTCTTTTAGCTAAGATCCTCCTCCGCTGTCAGCCTTTCGTCACCCGCCATCTCCAGCATGAGATAGGCCGTACTCGAGTCGTCCGTACGGCCCCACAGGGGGGGACAGGCTCTGATCGCAGCCACCAGCCAGCTCACGAGGAGGGGCGGGCGGTGGGCTTCGGGAGCCATCTTCCCGCCCTGATCTCGAGGCTGTTGGCGTGGATCGGAGGTTGACGTGACACCCCATATCCGAGCGACCATCCTGTTGGCCCTCGGCATCGTCGCTGTAACCCTGGTGTGGGAATCCGGCGTCGGTGGCGCGGGAACGGCGCTGGCAGACCAGGAGCCGACTGCCACATCCACCTCCACCCCGATACCTAGAAGCCAGACGATAAGCAAGATCGGCAGCCCGGATGCGGTCCCGCGCGGAGGCCTTCTCGACTACACTGTGACCATCAGGCTGAGTACTGCCGAGACCAACGTCGAGATCGAAGACATCATGACCAACGGCGTGGATCTCAAGCCTGGCACCACCCCGATACTGGATGGCGCTACGCCGGTCGCCATCACCGGCGTCATCCGGCAGACCAACAGGATTACCTACAGGTTCAATCTGGGCGATCTCTCGGCGGGGACCCACACCCTCGCCTACCAGGGGGTGGTATCGGTCGATGCCCCCTGCCACCAGCGGGCCAAGAACGAGGTGCACCTGATCCTGCGGGACATCCCTGGCAGCGCCGCCCTGTTCACAGCCGAGAACGACATCGGCTGCCAGGCGACGCCGCAGTCGACCAGCACCTCCACCCCAACGGCCAGTCCGACCGCGACCGCCACCACGGAGCCGACCGCCACAGCCACCGCGACGGCAACGGCCACACCCACGTCCCCCGAGACACCCACACCCACCAGTGAGCCAGGGTCCGCCAGCACCCCGACCAGCACCCCGACCCCGACTCACACGCCGACCGGTACCCCGGCCTCCACCGCCTCGCCGGCTACTACGGCCACGGAAACGTCGACCCCCACCCCTACACTGACGGCTAGCCCCACGGTGGCCGCGACCTCGACCAGCTCGCCCCCATCGAACGGGGATAGCGGCGGCGACGGCCCGCGGGACTCGGGCGACTCCGGAGGCGGAGGCGACCCTGGCTCCGCGCCCGGTTCCGGCGGCCAGATCGCGGTCCTCGGCGAGGCTCCGGAGCACGCACCGACGACAGCCCCGATGGTCGAGACCGCGGCACCGACGCCAACCTCGTCGCCTGAGGGTTCGCCCCGGCTGGATGCACCGACGACCCTTTCCCTGGTGGCGCCCTCCGGCGAGGTGGACGACCCGGCTCCCGCCACCGCGGTCCAGCCCCCCATGCTACCTAACGCGGGGGACGCGCCCGGCTGGGGCCACGAGGGGTGGGCGATGATCGGGCTGCTGCTGTTGATCGGCGGCCTCCTGCTCCGTCTATCGGAAGTGAATCCTCCCCTATGAGGTCCCCCATTTGGGTGGCCCGCCTCTGGCGCCTAGGCGCCGGAAGCGGGCCACCTCCCCCTCTCGGGGTGGCGCTCCGGGCCAATCGTGGCCGGGTGCACCACCCTTCCTTCCTTTTCTATGCAAGTGACGTATGGTAAAATAGATTCGTGAGCGAACCTGGCATGGCGAGAGACAATGAGCGCGGCACAAGGGGCGTTGTCGACACCCTTTCCGCCGGATACGAAACCGTTAACAGGCATCCTTGGGTCATTGCCATTCCCGTCCTGGTCGACCTTTTCTTCTGGCTCGGACCCCACCTCTCCCTGGCGCCGCTAGTGCAGAGGACCGTCGGCCGCATCGCGGCTCCAATCGGCCTCTCTGCCGAGATGCTAGAGGCATACCAGGAGTACCGAGAGGGGTTGCTGCAAGCCGGGGAGAGTTTCAACCTGTTCTCTCTGCTGACGACCCACTTCCCAGGAATCCCTAGCCTGATGTCAGCCAGAGCGGGCCTCGGCCAGACAGCCACCATGGAAGACCCATGGATGGCTCTGTTGCTGTTTCTACTGCTGCCCATCGCCGGCATCTGGCTGGCCTCTGCCTACTACGTCGCCGTGGGACAACCGGTGCGCGGGGATCAGGAGAGCGTCGGGACCCTGTTGGGCCGGGTGTGGAGGACCTGGAGGCGCCTGCTGGGCTTCCTGCTCCTCGTGATCGGAGTGGCCCTGCTTCTCGGGGTGCCGCTGCTCGTCCTGGCCCTCGTGGCCGGAGCCGTGAGCGCCTCACTGCTGGGCTTTCTGGTGACCTTCCTGTGGATCACCGCCCTGTGGGCCCAGTTCTACCTGTTCTTCGTGGTCGACGCCATGGTGATCAGCGACGTGGGCCCGATCCAGGCGATGCGCCACAGCGTTGCCGTGGTGAGAGCCAACCTGGGCCCCACGTTGGGGCTGGTGGTGCTGGTTTGGACGATCATGCTCGGCATGCCCATAGTCTGGGACGCGATGGCCCAGAACCCCGTCGGAACCGTCGCGGGCATTCTCGGCAACGCCTACATCTCGACGGGACTGGCGGTGGCCAGCATGAGCTTCTATCGCGACCGCTTCTTGCGCCTGACACGGGAGTCCGGACGGACTCGGTAGGCGCGGGAGAATCCAGAGGGATGAACGCGAGCGAGCGCAGCGTTCACGAGCCCCTGGCGGGGTTTGAGGTGTCCCCAAAACACCTCTCGAGATAAACAGACCTGCCTGGCGGAGTGCCGGGCACTCGGCCAAGCTGAGGTAGTACTCCATGACGATCGGTGACGTGAAGAGCAGCTACAGCGGCTCCGACATACAGGTGCTGGAAGGGCTGGAGGCGGTGCGCCGCCGGCCAGGCATGTACATAGGCAGCACCGATTATCGGGGCCTGCACCACCTGGTTTACGAGGTGGTGGACAACAGCGTAGACGAAGCCCTGGGCGGCTACTGCGACACGATACTGGTGACCATCCACGCCGACGGCAAGGTGAGCGTGGAGGACAACGGCCGCGGGATCCCCGTGGACATACAGCCCCAGGTGGGCAAGCCCGCCCTGGAGGTGGTGATGACCATGCTCCACGCTGGTGGCAAGTTCGGCAGCGGCGCCTACAAGGTGTCCGGCGGCCTCCACGGCGTGGGCGTGTCGGTGGTGAACGCACTGTCCAGTTGGATGTGCTCCGAGGTGCGCACCGGCGGCTACCTCTACCGGCAGGAGTACGTCCGCGGCGTGCCGCAGGGCCCCGTCGAGAAGGTGGGTCCGGCGGAGGGACACGGCACGAAGCAGACCTTCCTCGCCGATCAGGAGATCTTCGACACCCTCGATTACAGCTTCGAGACGCTGGCCCAGCGCTTCCGCGAGATGGCCTACCTCACCAAGGGGCTGCGCATCAAGTTCGTCGACGAGCGGAGCGACCGGGAGCTCTCCTTCTACTTCGAGGGGGGGATCGTCTCCTTCGTCCGCCACCTGAACAAGAACCGCACGCCACTGCACTCCAAGCCGATCTACGTCGAGAAGCAGGTGAACGGCACCCTGGTGGAGGTGGCGATCCAGTACAACAACGGCTTCGCTGAGTCTGTTTTCGCCTTCGCCAACAACATCAACACCGTGGATGGGGGAACCCATCTCACCGGCTTCCGGGCGGCGCTGACCCGCACCCTGAACGACTACGCCCGCAAGAGCAACCTCCTCAAGGAGGGCGATGCCAGCCTGACCGGCGACGACGTTCGGGAGGGCCTCACCGCGATCATCAGCGTAAAGCTCGCGGAGCCCCAGTTCGAGGGGCAGACGAAGGCGAAACTGGGCAACGCCGAGGTGCGGAACCAGGTGGAATCGGTGGTGGCCGACGCCCTGCAGTTGTACCTGGAGGAGAACCCCACCGACGCGAAGCGGATCGTCGAGAAGTGCGTGACGGCCTCGCGGGCTCGCGAGGCGGCGCGCAAGGCCCGCGACCTGGTGATCCGGAAGGGCGCCCTGGAGGGGATGACCCTGCCCGGCAAGCTGGCCGACTGCTCGGAGAAGGACCCCGCCCAGTCAGAGCTGTACCTGGTGGAGGGCGACTCCGCCGGTGGCTCCGCCAAGCAGGGCCGGGACCGACGCTTCCAGGCGATCCTGCCGCTGCGCGGCAAGATCCTGAACGTGGAGCGTGCCCGGGAGGACCGGATGCTGGCCAGCGAGGAGATTCGGTCGATCATCACGGCGCTTGGGGCGGGCATTGGGGAGCACTTCAACCTGGCGAAGCTGCGCTACCACCGGATCATCCTGATGTCCGATGCCGACGTGGACGGCTCCCACATCCGGACGCTGCTGCTGACCTTCTTCTACCGGCACATGCAGCCGGTGATCGACGAAGGCTACCTCTACATAGCCCAGCCGCCGCTCTATCGGATCAGCCACGGCAAGGAGTCCCACTGGGTCTACAGCGATAAGGAGAAGGACGCGCTGCTGAAGGAGTTGGGGAGCAACGGCAAGGAGCCGACGATCCAGCGGTACAAGGGTCTGGGCGAGATGAACCCGGAGCAGTTGTGGGAGTCCACGATGAACCCAGCGACCCGCACGATCCTGCAGGTGACGGTGGAGGACGCGGTGGCGGCGGACGAGATCTTCGACATGCTGATGGGCGACGCGGTACCACCCCGGAAGCGCTTCATCCAGACCCACGCCAAGGACGTGAGAAACCTGGACGTGTAGGGGATGCCTTGCAGGTACTGGCGGTGTAGGTTCCCAGAGTTATCTTGAGCTACCCAGTTTCTATGCCCGACTGGCCCAGTTAGACAGGAGTAAGTTCGAGGAGCCTCTCGGTGAAGTGATTCTCAGCGCCCTTCCAAAGCACAGCCGAGGAACAAGGTCTCCTCTCCTACCGCTCAATCCAACGAGCCGTTGAAACGCCGCCCAAAACCTATGGCAACCTTGTTGGCAAGTCCCTGCAGGGCTGCTCACCCCACAGTATGTTGTGCCAGGTGCAGCGGAGCAGATAGCCCAGGATCATGAATGCTCCCTGCAGGACCGGGACGGCAGGAGCGATAGCCCCTACCGTCCCATGGATTGCCTCCGCTCCAACAGGGTGGCGCCCCGCTGGCAGCCGCACTAGCGGCTAAGGATGGGGTGTCCCGTCTGGCATCACTGCGCCCGTGAGGTCAGCCCCCTCCAGGTTGGCGCCCGTGAGGTCAGCCCCCTCCAGGTTGGCACCCGTCAGGTTGGCCGCGCTCAAGTTGGCGCCGAACAGTTTGGCGTCACTCAGGTCGGCGCCGCTCAGGTTGGCCACGATCAACCTGGTCATCGTCAGGTCAGCCCCCTGGCACTTCGTCCCCGGTTTGATGATCTCGCAGCCGTTTACCGCCGTTCCGGGCAGCACGCTCGCTAACCTCGCCTGCATCTCACTGCGCAACTCCGCGCCGCCGGAGGCTGCGGGGGCGGGCTCCAACCCCCGCTGGCAGGAGGTCATCGCCCGCGCGCGGACGGTCTCTCGCACCGGCCCCCACAGCAGCTCTCCGGCGCTGCCCGCTCCCCCGCCTGTGATTATCCCCGGCGGGTTGAAGGGGTGGGCCACGTCTATCATGCCCCCCCCCCCAGGGCAAAGCATGCTTCCTGGTGGAATCCTACGTCAGGCAAGCCTCTTGCGCTATCACGTTCATCACCATCGGGGGAGGTTGAGATGAGGATCGAGGCAAACGGGATCGAGATCGGCTACGACATCGCGGGCGAGGGGCCGTGGCTCGTCCTCTCCCACGCCCTGGGGCTGAATCGCTCCATGTGGTTCCGCCAGCTACCGGACCTCGCCCGGCGTCGTCGCGTCCTCACCTGGGACGCCCGCGGCCACGGCGAGTCCTCCAAGCCCCCCGGCCCCTACTCCTTCGACCTGATGGCCCGGGACCTCGCCGGCCTGTTGGATGCCCTGGGCGTCGAGCGAACCGCGGTGCTGGGGCTTTCCATGGGGGGCAACATCGGCATCGCCTTCGCCGCGGCCCACCCTCAGCGCACCTCCGCCCTCATCCTCTGCGACACCACGGCCTGGTACGGCTCCGAAGCGGAGCAGGGCTGGAGGGACCGCATCGCTGCGGTCGAGAGGGCAGGCATCGAGCCCTTGATCCCCGTGCAGGCTGAGCGGTGGTTCACGGAGGGCTTCCGATCCTCCCATCCCGAGGTGGTCCAGCGGGTGCTCGACCTCCTCAGGGCGGCAGACCAGCAGGGCTACGTCGCAGTCCTGGAGGCGCTGGCGCGGCTCGACCAGCGCGACAGCCTAGCGGCGATCCGCTGCCCCACCTTGATCGTAGTCGGGCGCGAGGACGTCACCACCCCGCCCGATATGGCGGAGCAGCTCCACCGGGCCATCCCTGGATCCCAACTGCTGGTGCTCGACCGCGCCCGGCACCTGGCCCCGATCGAGCAGGCCGACGCCTTCAACCAGGCGGTGCTGCGCTTCCTCGATCAGGTGGGGGCGTAGAAGATGGCAGAGGGGGGAGGCCGGCAGCCTCCCCCTTCCAGTTGCGCATACCGCCGCTCCCCGCCCAGCTACCGGGTCCGCATCAGGGAGAGCCCGTCCACGTGGACGGCGGCCCTCAAGTACTCCAGCTTGACCTGGACCCTGAGGGCCGTGGCACCCTGCGGTACCGTCAGGCTCGTCTGGCCAGACACCCAGCCGGCGGTCGCGGAGGTCCGGGAGAGGGCCGTCGCGGTGGCGAGCGCACGCCCGCTGGAGTTCAGGGCCAGCATCTGCAGCCCAGCCCGGAACCAACCGGTCCTGGAAGGCACATTCATCTTGCCCGAGAAGTCATAGACCTCCCCTGGCTTGACCGGCAGATCCTGGTAGACGACGAAGCTCTCCCCTCTTGTGGAGTCGGCTAGCAGCGAGAAGGATCCCTCGGAGTGCTGCAACCCACTCCTGGAGACCACGGGCCCCCCGGGTGCGGTGATCTGCCAGCCGTCGGGATCGCCATCCCCGTTGCCGTCCTGCTCGAACCCGGCATTGGAGAGCAGATTGCCGACGGGGGAGGGCACGGGAGTCGCTGTGGGGAGAGGAGTGGGAGTGGCAGGTGGCGCGGTGGGGGCAGCCGTCGGAGTCGAAGGCGCGCCTGTGGCGGAGCCGAACCTCAGCGACAGGTCGTCCAGATAGGCCGTCCCGTTCAGCTTGGGGAAGTGAACCTTCAGCCGAACCGCGACCGTCCGATCGGGCATCATTGCCGAGCCTGCGATCTTCACCCAGGCCGACGTCGCCCTATCCACAGTGGCAAGAGTGGTAGAGGGTAGGTCCCCGTTGTACTGGTGACGAGGCACCAAGCTCACCACCATGCTCATACCCCCGTTCACCTCGGGAAGGTTTATCCAGCCGGAGAAGTCGACCCGATCGCCGGCCGACGCCGGGACCTCCTGGTAGACGTAGGGTCCACTGGCGCTACCTTGGAAGCGGATCGCCTGGGATCCGCTGTGGGTCTTCGACCCGTCGGCCGCGACGACCCCGCCGAACCAGGAGGGCAGGTACCAGTTGGCCATGCCGCTCTCGAAGCCGCCGTTCACCAGCCGCTCGCCGCCAGCCGGCAGGGTTGCGGTTGCCGTGGCCGTCGGCACGGGGGTCTTGGTCGGGGCAGGCGTGCTGGTCGGAGTGGGCGTGCTGGTTGGCACCGGTGTGGAGGTGAGAAGGGTCCCGCCGCCGGACCCCTCCGTGAGGAAGAGCGGCGAGGAGGTCAGGCTCACTGTCACCCTGCCGCCGGAGGGGTTGAGGATGCGCGTAGCCTGGGTGAGCCCGAAGTCCCACTTCCGCTCCACAAGCGGGGACGTCGCCGGCAACTGCACGGTGGCAGTGGCGGACTCGCTGTTGCCGGAGGTCTCGGCCCAGAGGGCGTAGCTCTTGCGGCCGTCCGCTCCGAAGAAGACGAAGCCCCGCACCCCGGCCGGTAGCTCCAGTGATGCCGTGGCGGCCGCGTCGTAGCGCTGGCCACGCAGGAAGGCGCCGTACGTCTTGAAGGCTGCGGCCGACGGCTTCAGCCTCGCGCTGTCCACAGACTGGCCTCGCAGGTCGTAGTAGAGCCCCATGTGGGCGTAGGCGCTGCCCGCGGAGCCATCGGCTTCCGTATCGGCAAGCTGGAACCAGTCGACCTGCGACACGCCTCCTGCCATGGCCAGGATCGGCAGCTTCAGCATGTAGTTGCGATGCAGATCCGATCCGCCGACCAAGCCCCCTGCCGGCTTCGAGGCGACGCCGCTCTCCGTGGCGAGCCAGATCTTCCTCGGGTAGGTCGAGCCGTCGTAGCCCCACCGCTCCAACTGAATCCGCATGGTGCTCTGCCTGGCCAGGAAGCTCGAGGCCATCGCGTCGGAATCGGTCCCGCGCAGCCACGTGTTTTTGGCCTGGTCGTAGGTGGCGTAGTGTGGGTAGTGGTGGTAGCTCACGGCGTCGAACCAGGCGCCGCCCCGAGCTGGGTAGGCGGCGGTGACCGATCCGTCACTCGGGTTGTCGGTGTAACGCAGCACGGCGTCGAGGAAGCTCTCGTAACCGATGCCGCCGATCGCCACGAAGCAGTTGGGGTCTACAGACTTGGCCACCTCGTACGTGACGCGCAGCAGCCGGATGTAGGCGAAGATCGAGTCGCGCCAGTTGGGCAGGTCGGCTGCTTGCGGCGGCGAACTCCACCAGGCGCCCTGTGTCAGGCTCCAGTTGCCGGTGCGGTCCGGCTCGTTCCACACCTCCCAGATCTTCACCTGCCCCTTATACCTGGATACGACCTGATGGACGTAGACCGCCCAGTAGTTGCTGGGGTTGACCACGCCGGGGCCGGACCAGATCGGCTGATAGAGGTTCCTGGGGGAGTACTGGTCGAGATTGCCGCCGTTAGGGGAATTGGAGTGAGCGGCGGTGGGGCCGATCAGCAGGCCCGTCATGTTGGTCAAACCGTTGGCCTGGTAGGCCGCCATGTCGCCGTTGGCGAATTCGATATCGTAACCCCACCGGTCGAAGTGGTACTCCGGCAGCTTGATCCGCACGGTGTCGGCACCGGCCCTGGCAGCGAGGGTGGAGAGATCCTTGTTGTTCCAGCCGGAGGGATTGCCGAAGTTGACACCGTAGCCGAAGCCGTCGGGCACGGGGGGAACCGAGGCGTTGGCACCGATGCGGCTCGCATCGGCAGCGACCTGCGCGCCCACTCCGCCGCCCGATACGGCGAACAGAAGCAGCACTGCGAGCAGGCCGAGGAAGACGAACGGGAGCTTACGCATGTCTCCTCCTTCGTATAGAGAGGCCGGGCGCAGATCGCGCGCTGCGGGCGCGGGAAACGACAAGGTCCAGTATGAGGCAGTATATTGTGGCACTTAGATGATGCAAATAGCCAAGATGTACCAGAGCAGGCGGACAGGCGCACGAGATCCGTGGCGACGGTTTGCGCCGGGGCGGTGCGGACGGGGGCTCCCTCACCCCGCAACGCGAGCGAGTGCAGGGCTGCGCCTCCCCCAGCTTGACATCCTCCAGAGGAGCGCCATAGGATGCCTCTAGGCTCCATCCATCAGTCGATCGGGTCTAAGCAGGTATCTCTAGATAGAGTACACGTTTCCCGCCAGAGAAGTTGACATGGTCTAGAGATACCTGCCTGGAACCGCAGAATCGTTGCAGTGAGGAGAAGGAACGTGGATCTCGAGAAAGTCCTGAAGCTGGTCGAATTCGACACCCCCACCGTGGCCAACGGCCTCGAGTTGCTGGGGTACAGGGATCCCACCGTCGGCTACACGGGTCCGGACGTGCGGGCACTCATGCCGGACATGGGCGCGAGGATCGGGGTGGCGGTCACGGCCCGCCTCGACACCACCACCGCCGGCACCGACAAGCCGAAGAGCCTCTTCCACGACTGGCTGCGTCTGATCCAGGCTGCATCCCGCGGCCCCAACGGTGAGCGGATCCCGGTCTTCGCCGTCATGGAGTCGGTGGGTCCCAAACCCCGCTACACCGTGACCATCGGCGACCACATGGCCACGCTGATGAAGCTGGCCGGCGCCGTGGCCTTCATCACCAACGGCAGCATCCGAGACCTGGAGGGGGTGCGGGGGGTGCCGCTCCCCTGCTGGGCCACCGGGCTCTCCCCGATGCACGGCCAACTGCGATGGCTTGACGTCAACAGCCCCGTGGTGATCGACGGCATGACCGTGAACCCGGGCGACTTCGTCCACGCCGACGTGAACGGTGCCCTGGTGATCCCGCCCGACGTGGCCGACAAGCTGTACGACAAGGCCGTCGAGGTGCAGGAGATGGAGAGAATCAGGATGTCCAGGATACTGCAGCCCGGCCAAACGCTGGATAGCTACCTGGACTCCCTGAAGAAGTAGGACACCGTCGACGCGCCGGGCGCGGGGGGCGCCCGCGCCGCCCCCCCCGCAAAGCCCCCCCCCCCCAACCCGCG
>JBLNDL010000060.1:0-40289 GCA_050261575.1 Sphingomonadaceae bacterium
ACGGCCCTTCAGATGTTGCTCCTCGATTGCGCCCCGTCCACCACCCAGCACGCGCCGGATACGTGCGCTGCCCGCTCCGACACCAGAAACACCACCACGTTCGCCACATCCTCAGGACGGCCGAAGCCCAGTGGTAGCTCCCGCCTCGCGAACTCCTCCATCGCGGCAGGATCCGCCTTCATCCGGCGATCCCACGACCCCCCGGGGAAAAGGATCGACCCCGGCGCCACGCTGTTCACCCGAATCCGGAAGGGCGCAAGCTCCCGCGCCATCGACTTCGCCAGACTGATCTCTCCCGCCTTCGCCAGGTTGTAGGCCGCCGTCCCACCCGCCTCCCGACCCCAGATGGAGGCGATGTGCACGATCGCACCGCCTCCCTGCCGCTGCATGTGCGGCACCACCGCCCGTGAGAAGCGTATCGCCGGAAAGAGGTTCACCGCCAGGGCCTCGCAAAACTGCTCGTCGGTCGTGTCCGTCAACTGCCCGCCCCGACTCCCCCCGACGTTGTTCACCAGAACGTCCACGCGGCCGAAGCGATTCACCGCCTCCCCCACCACCCTCTCCGCCGACCCCGGTTGGGTTACGTCCGCCTGCATCGCCAGCGCCTCCCCTCCCCGAGCCCTAGCCTCCTCGGCTGCCGCCAGCAGCGCCTCCTCGTGCCGGGCAACCAGCGCCACCGCGCAGCCCTCCTCCGCCAGGCCGAGCGCGATGGCTCGTCCGATGCCCCGGGAGGAGCCGGTTACTATCGCCACCCTTCCCTTCAGTCCCAAATCCATTCCCCTCACCCCCAGTCACTGCTCTCATGCCGGTGAGGCGAGGCAACGGAGGAAGGCTCCCTCGACCCCCGCAGCGCGCCATCGCACGACGTTATGTCGCCCCTTCATCCCACGCCGGGGGTCCATCGCCCCCTCCCGTCCCCGCTGAGGAGCGGGAGGCGGCGCCCCGCAGATGGTAGAGCCAGGCGAAAACCTCAGCCACTACCGCGTACAACTCAGGAGGGATGCACTCCCCCACCTCGACCTTCGACAGCGCCTCGACCAGCAGCGGGTCCTCCTTGATCGCCACTCCGTGTGCCCTGGCCAGCTCGATGATCCGCTCGGCCAGCATTC
Organism: Sphingomonadaceae bacterium; assembly: GCA_050261575.1. Taxonomy (GTDB): domain Bacteria; phylum Chloroflexota; class UBA6077; order UBA6077; family UBA6077; genus JBLNDL01. The sequence continues at coordinate 1,110 of JBLNDL010000060.1, forward strand.
CGCCCCCCTCGGCCACCACCCTCGGCGCCGAGTCCTCGCCGGAATGGTACCGCAGCGCCACCGCACGCCTCAACGCACCCGCACCGGCGCGGCCTTCCGCGCCCTCGGGGGCATTCTCGGCACGCCGTCGTTCCCCGCTATCCATCCGATTCGTTCCCATCGCTCTCAGCCGCTCCCCACCATCCGGATGGGGCGGACTCCGTCCCTTACACCCGCAGGTCGACCTGCACGAGCCGCGGAGGGACCTCCACAGCCAACTCCGTCGGGTCAGGCTCCCCTGCCAGCAGCCCGAATCCGGCCGGGGCCACGCTGTACCCCAGACCCTCCAGCCCTGCCCGCAACTCGGGGAAGCCCTCTCGCAGGATCGGCAGCGCAGCCGGATCGCTCCCGGCCAGGTGGCACCTGATCTGCCTGCCGGCTATCTCCAGCCTGGCCTCTACGGTCGACAGCCGCTCAAGGTCCAGCCGCACCACCAATCGAACGCGGTCGGGGTCGATCCTCCCGCCCGCGCGGCGGTCGATCCGCAGTTCCACCGTGCCGGGGGCATCCTCCAGCGCACCGGCGATCGGCACCTGAAAGACCGCCCACTGCTCGACGGGATCGGCGGACCGTCCGGCGTTCCTCAACTGCTGAGCCTGCAAGGCGTCCGCCAGCCTGGGCGCCGAGTCGGCCAGCCGCTCCAGCGCCCGCCGAAGCTCGGCCACCGGTCCCACCGCCCCCTCCTGCATGCTCGGGGGCGCGGCCGCCACCTCTCCGGATATCTCCGCGAGTCGTCCAAGGAGAACTCGCAGGTCGCCCTCCAGCAGATCGGCGCTCGCCTTCCCCGCCACGATTCGGGCCAGGCGGTTCTCCACGCTGACACCTTGGTCCCCCAGAACCCTCCGGAGGCTCTCCACTAGTTCGGGTCGATCGGACCCGAAGGCGCCGACCACGCGCCGCGACAGATCCATCGCCGCAAGGTCCACCAGCCGCGGGATCTCCTCGCCGACCCACTCCACCTCCGCCGTCAGCTCCTTCAGCAGGTCGGAGAGGTGCGAAAGCCCCCATCGAAGGTGGTGTAGCTGCCGTCCCAGCGAGAGGGGTGGCAGCAGCGCACGCATCACCCCCAGACTGGCCTCGGTGAGGGGCAACTCGTTCGACCGGAGGTAGGTGGCCACCTGAAAGTCGGCCTCGCTGGTCCCACCAAGCTTGGGCAGCGTCCGAGCCAACTGCTCCACGTTCTCCTTGGTGATGGGTAGCCTTCTGGCCAGCAACTGCCGTGCTGCGAATCGGTGGGGCTCGTCCGTCGGCAGATCGTACGACTGGAGCAGCTTGAGAACTACCCCCTCCGTGCTCTCCGGATCCAGTCCGGCGGAGAACCCCGGGTGCTTCTCCTGGACGAGCCGCTCCAGGTTCTCCCGAGTAACGGGGATGCCCCTGGCCAACAGCTTGCGCACCGCATCCAACTGGGACCGGTCCCCGCGCGGTCTGTAGGAGGCTGCAGGCCCCGCTCGCCGCAGTTCGCCCCCGAGCTGCCCGGCGAGCAGCCATCCCTCCCGACCAACGAGCTGCAGGAGGATCTGGTCCCGGGTCGCCTCCTTCACGGCCAGATGGACCGCGTCCCCCACGGCAAGCTGCAGGTCGCTCAGCATCGTTGCGAGGCGGCCAGCCACCTCGACGACCACGCCCTTCGGGCCCACCTGAGCCACCCTGCCGTTGACGATCTGGCCCGGCGAGAAGGTGGGGCTCCCTACGCCGGCCTCCAGACGCGCGAAGCCGCGGGGGAGCGCACCCGTGCCTGTCGATCCGATGCCCACCTGACGCCTCCGAGGAGATCGATTCTCGGATGCACACCTCGTGTGGAAAGGTTGCGGTCCGCCCCGTGGCACTCGCAGGCGTAAAGCCTGCGGCAACAGACGTGGGGGCGGGCGTCCCCACCCCGGGGGCACGGGCATCTCGCCCGCCCCCGTCCCACGCAGGGGCAGAGCGGACTCCGAGTGAGGGAGGTCGCCTCCGAGAATCGTCCTACTACGAGTATCGGCCGGACCGACGCACAACTTGAGCCGAATGGCCCAGGCACTATAATTGTGTGGCCGCCCGAAACACGCCCCTCCCTCCGGAAGACTCGACGGTAGCGAGCGTGCCGCCGAGGAGCGCAGGGCGGGTGAGGGCTGGTGGACCGGCCGAGTGGTGCGGGCCGTTCAGATCGGGAGGTGGGACGTTGAAGGCGACCAGGGCGATGGAGATACTCGAGGCGGCGAGGGTCAGCTACGAGCTGCGAACCTTCGAGTCCGACGGCTTCACCCCCGCCACGGAGGCCGCCGGCAAGCTGGAGATACCCCCGTCAACCATGTTCAAGACCCTCATCGCGCGGGGGGAGCGACGCGGCGTGGTGCTGGCCCTCGTGCCCGGCGACGCCACCCTCAGCCTGCGGAAGCTGGCTCAGCAGATGGGAGACAAACGCGCGGAGATGGTGGACGCATCGGAGATCACCCGCCTGACAGGCTTCGTCAAGGGCGGCGTCTCCCCGCTCGGAGGCCGGCGCGACTACCCCACCTTCCTCGATCGGTCCGCACTCGGCCACCCCCGCATCGTCGTGTCCGCCGGCATGCGGGGTCGCGTCCTCGTCCTGGCACCCGGTGACCTCGTGCGTCTCACCAACGCCACCGTGGCCGACCTGGTCGAATGACCGCAGCGAATGCAGGACGGGGGCTCGTGGAAGCCGCCTCCTCGCGACGATCCGGTCGCTCCTGGAACGCCCGCTGAGTCGATCCACGACCCCACGCGTGGATGGCCGCGACTCCAGCGCCGGACGGTAGCCTTCCGCCTCGATCTGAGACATCTGAGGATTCGTGAGCCTCCCTCAGTACCGCTGCAGCGCGAGGATCGCCGCCGCCAGCGACCCCGCCAGCCCGACCCCGGCCAGGAACAGCAGCCCCGCCAGGTAACTCCCCGTCGCCCCGATGAGGAAGCCGACCGCAACCGGAGCCGTAGCCGACCCGAAGTTGGAGAGGCCGTTGTCTATGCCTATCCCCGTGGCCATGATGGGGCCGGGGACGATCCGCTGCATGATGGCGAAGTAGGCGGGAGAGCCGCCGCCCCAGAAGCCGAAGCCCAGCACCATCAGCACTGCGCACGTGGTCGGGTCCGGCGCGAGCGCCGCCAGCAGCACGCAAACGCTCGCCCCCGATAGGCCAATCGAGCACACCGCGCCACGGCTCCCGAATCGATCCGAGAGGAAGCCGAAGACCAGCCCTGTGGCGGTGGAGAACAGGTGCGGGAGCGAGGCGAACAGCACCATCTGCGCCACGTCGAAGCCTCGAGCGTCCCGCAGGTACTTGGGGAGCCAAGTGATCAGCCCGAAGTAGACGGCCAGCATCGCGAAGTGGTATCCCACAGCCAGCCAGTAGCGGTAGTTGCCCAGGAGAAGGGCGAGGTTTCGCTTGCCCTGCGCCCCTCTACCCGCCTCGCCCCGATTCCCCGCAGCGATGTGAGCCCGCTCCGCCTCTCCCACCCACTTCGCCTTCTCCGGTCGGTCCGCTGCGAGAAACCAGACCGCTGGAAGCGCCACCAGCGCCGCCAGGGCGGCCTGGAGGAAGAAGGAGTAGCGCCACCCGAAGACGGCGATGGTCGTGGCCAGGATCGGCACCGAAATGGCCAGGCCCACCCGCTGTCCGCTCGTCCAGATGGCGTTTGCCCCTCCCCGCTCGGAGGGTGGGAACCAGTTGCGGACGTACCGGTTGGCTATGGGGAAGAGGGGACCCTCCGCCACCCCCCGGCCGGCCCGCCCCGCGAGCAGCAGTGGATAGGAGGCGACGGCGCCCATGAGACTGCAGGCGGCCGCCCAGAAGGCGGCCATCAGCGCCAGCACCCTTCGCGGCCCAAGCAGGTCGGCGGTGGGGCTGAGGAAGATGTTGGAGATGGCGTAGCTGACCAACAGGGCGGTCATCACCATGCCCTGCCGCTCGGGGCTCCCCTCCAGCCCCATCTCCTGCAGGAAGGTGGGGTCTGCCAGCAGCAGCGACACGTTGGTCCGGTCGAACGCCGCGAGCAACAACGCCAGCCAGAGGACGGACACAACCACGTAGCGGTAGCGCCCCACGCGGCCTCCCTTGATGCCGGTCTCCGTGTACGCCACGCCCCCGCCTTTCGCCATCTCGCACCCTCCACTCCCCCCTACCTGCCGCGCCGGACCACCCAGCGCCCGTTCCCCCGAGCCACGCGAAGATCGTGGCTGTGCCGGCACCCACCCACGCCGACTGGCCTGCCCGGTCCCACGTGGACCGACGGCGGGCAGGTGGGGGACGCCGATCAGGGAGCCTGCTCCTCCTCCAGCGGCACCGTCCGGCGGACCACCCTGGCCTTCCACACCCGCCTTCCCCGCATGGACACCACCTCCACCACGGCGTCGGGCAGCTCCACCACGTCTCCCTCGCCGGGGATGCGGCCGAGCCGGGCATACACGAGCCCGCCGATGGTGTCCACCCCCTCCGTATCCAGGTTGAGGTCCAGCGCGCCACCCACGTCCTCCAGATCGGCGCCGCCGCTCACTATCGCCTCGCCCTCCGCCACGATCTGGATCTCGGGTTCCTCGCGGGCGTCGTACTCGTCCCGGATCGGCCCCACGATCTCCTCCAGCAGGTTGTCCAGCGTCACTATCCCAGCGGTCCCACCGTACTCGTCCACCACCACCGCAAGGTGAAGCTGCTGTCGCTGCAGATCCGGTAGCAGCTCGGCCACCCGCTTGGAGGAGGGTACGTGGTAGGTCCGCCGCATGATGCTGGTGACGGGACGATTCGCCTGCTCGGGCGTGGCCTCAGGCGGCAGCGCCTGCAGCACGTCCTTGGCGTGGACGACCCCGATGATGTTGTCCAGACTCCCGTCGTAGACGGGGAGCCGGGTGTGGCCCGTGTCAACCACCGCCTGCCGAGCCTCGGCCAGGGTGGCCTCCTTCGGAAGGGCCCGCACGTCCACCCTGGGGACCATCACCTCGGCTACGAGGGTATCGCCGAACTCGAACACCTCGTCGATCAGCTTCCGCTCTTCCGGCTCGACTACTCCTTCCTCCTCCCCGCTGGCCACTATCGCCATGATCTCCTCCTGAGTCATGGGGCGCACCTGGGCCTGCTGGGGGTTGCCGGTGAGGCGCATCACCAGGGTGGTGCTGGCGGAGAGCAGCCACACCACTGGAGCAGCCACCCTGGAGAGAAGCTCGATGGGGCCGGCGAGCCGAAGGGCCAGCGGCTCCGCCTGCGCGATCGCCAGGTTCTTCGGGGCCAGCTCGCCCAGCACCAGCGTGACGAAGGATAGGGCCGCCGTGACGACGACGAAGGCCAGAGCGTGGGCGTTCGACGCGACTACGGGGATCGGCACCGTCGAGAGCTTGTCGCCGAGCACCACGGCGAGACTCACCGCCCCGACCGCGGAGGCGAAGAACCCGGTCAAGGTAACCCCGACCTGGATGGTCGCCAGAAAGCGGCTGGGCTCCTCCAGCAGCCGTAGCACCGTTGCCGCCCTGGGGTCCCGCTCCTCCTCCGCCAAATGTCGTAGGCGGGACCTTCTAGCGGAGACTATCGCGATCTCGGCAGCGGCGAAGAAGGCGTTGAGCAGGATGAGGACGAGGATGACCGCCAATTGGATGGTGATATCCTGAACTGCAGTCTCTTGCGGCATCTTGTCGGGCCGCTTTCCCCTTTCGATGTTCTCCGATTAACCCATGCCTTACCGCTAATTGTACAGCATAGGGGTGCCCCTTGACGCAAGCATAGCTCGGGTATACAGTGCGGCAATAAGCCCTCAGTCATCAGCGGTCAGCCATCCGCCGTTTGAAGCAGTAATATGCTGACAGCCGACGGCTGATCGCTGGCTGATTCCAATTGGAGGCGACATCTTGGATCACGTTTTCCTGGGAGCGCACCCAGGGTTGATGACCGATCTTTACCACCCGGACGCCGCCTACGTGAGCTGGCGGACGGGCAGGAACGGCCTCACCACCTTCGATCTGTACGCCCGAACGGCCCCCTTCGCCGGCGCATACATGCTGGTCGCCGGTCTGGAGATGGCCCTGGAGTTCGTCAAGTCCTTCTGCTACACCGATGAGGACCTGCGCTACCTCGGCCAGATCAGGGACTACGACCCCGAGTACCTGGAGCATCTGCGCAACCTCCGCTTCACTGGCGAGATCCTGGCGATGCCGGAGGGGTCCATCGCCTTCCCCAACGAGCCGCTGCTGCGGGTGACGGCCCCCTTCCAGGAGGCGTTGCTCCTCGAGTCGGGACTGCTGCACCTGGTGAGCCTCTCCACCCTGATCGCCACGAAGACGGCCAGGGTGGTTCACGCCGCGCAGGGGCGCCCGGTCTCGGACTTCGCGCTGCGCAGGGCGCAATCGCCCTACGTGGTGACCAGGTCCGCCTTCATCGGCGGCTGCGCCAGCACTTCCTTCCTCGCCGCAGCCTACGAGTTCCGGCTGCGGGCCACCGGAACCATCCCCCACGCCCTGGTGCAGCTCTACGACAGCGAGCGCGAGGCATTCGCCGCCGTGGCGGAAAGCTTCAACCGCTACACCCTCCTGCTCGACACCTACAACGTCCAGGAGGCCATCCACACGGCGGTGGAGGTGGCCAGGGAGTACCAGCACAAGTTGGGACACACCCTGACGGCCGTTCGCCTGGACAGTGGCAACCTGCTGGAGAGCTCCATCTACGTCCGCAAGGTGCTGGACGATGCCCACATGCCGGAGGTTCGCGTCCTGGCCAGCGGCGACCTGGACGAGTTCCGGATCGCCGAGTTGGTGGCCCAGGGCGCTCCGATCGACGGCTTCGGTGTGGGCACCAGCATCGGGGTTGGGGCCGGCTCGATCGAGCACAAGGCCCCGGGGGGCGCCCTGGGGGCGGTCTACAAGATGGTGTGGTACGAGGACGAGGAGTCGGCCGACCGCCCCAAGATCAAGCTGGCGGGGGAGAAGAGCACCTGGCCGGGGAAGAAGGAGGTGTACCGCATCGGCCGGTTCGAGCGGGACATCATCCAACTGGAGAGCGAGAAGCCGCCCGCAGGAGGCACCCGTCTCCTGAAGCCGGTCATCCAGAACGGACAGATCCTGCCCGGGGCCGTGCCTCCCCTCTCGGAGATCTGGGAGCTGGCCCAGCGCAACCTCATGCAACTGCCCGCCGAGTACCACGCCCTGATCGCCGAGAAGCCGTACCCGGTGGAGCGCAGCCAGGAGTTGCAGGCGCTGAGACAGAAGGCGATGACGCGCTACGGAACCGAGATACCGGCAGAGAACGGCGGCGAGAGCTTGATAGGGTAACGTTGAGCCGCCACACGCTGGACGCGCGGGCGGACACGGCCGTCCGCCCGCGCTCCATGCCCGCTCATCACGGCCCCTCGTCCCCCCGGCCCGGTACCGACGTGGGTCGGGGCGCCGAGGCTGGCTCTGGGCGCGCTAGGCCCGCGCCACCTTCCGCCTTGCCGCAGGCCCAACCTCCGGGGCGAACAGCCCGAACAGCAGGCAGCTCACCAGGAAGAGCCCGCTCGTGAAAAACAGGGAGGTCTCGCTGCCCGAGACGTCCGCCATCCACCCCAGCAGCATGGGCCCCACCACGTAGCCGAAGTCGGCGATCATCCGATAGCTGCTCATGGTTACAGCGTTCATGCCGGGAGGCGCCATATCGGCCGCGTAGGCCGCAGGGGCGGGCCCGCCTATGCCCCCGGCGATCCCCCAGAAGGCCGCGCTCGCCAGGAGCCAGCCGTAACCCGGCGCGAGGGCGAAGGCGGCCATGGACAGGCCAGACAGGAGGGTGGATGGCACGATCACCGTCTTGCGACCGTACCTGTCCACCAACTGCCCTGAGAAGTACACCATGGCCAGGTTGGACAGGCTCACCACAGTCAGCGCCACCCCCACCTGATCGGGACTCAGCCCCAGCTTCGCAGCCCCCAGGATGGGAACCACGGCGAACACCGCTCCCGTACGCGCAAAGAACTGCGTGAAGGTCACCAGGGAGACCAGCAGGAAGCCCACCTGAGAGAGGAGCGACCGAAGCTGAACGAGGAATGGCAGCGAAGCCTGCGTCAGGGCCCGAGGGTCGACCGCTTCCCTCCGCTCCCTCATCCCCTTGGTCTCGGGCACCTTGTCGAAGGCGACCACCGCCGCCAGGATGCCTAAGGCCGCGAAGACGAAGAAGGGCACGTGGAGATCGAAGCGCTCCGCCAGCAACCCGCCCGGCAGGGGACCGATGCCGACGGCGAAGAGAAACGCCCCCTGGTAAACCGACATGGTCCGACCCCTGTTCGCCTTCGTGCTCAGATCCGCCAGGCACACCTGTCCGAGGGTCACCACCATGGCGGCGCCGATCCCGGACACGAAGCGAAACGCCAGAAACTGCTCGTAGGAGCCGGAGATGCCGCACAGTAGGTTGCCCAGGGCGGTCACCAACTCCCCCAGCACGAGGGTCCAACGGCGTCCTATCCTGTCCGCCAGGTGTCCGGCAGGCAGGTTCGTAAGGAATCGGGCAAGGCCGTACACGCCGATGGTCAGGCCTATGGCCGACTGAGAGACGCCGAAGCTCTGGGCGTAGAGGGGAACCACGGGGACGATGCTACCGAACCCCAACTGGTTCACCGCCACCACGACGGTGAGCCAAACCAGGGCCTTGTTGTCGCGATAGAGATTGCCGATACGAACCATGAAGAAACCACCCAGCAATAGCCGGCAGAGAGCCGAACCGGACCCCTACCCAGCAGGCTCCTCCACCCGCTGGCGGAACTGCGTCTCGTACAGGTTGGCGTAGAGACCGCCGAGGGCTAGCAGTTCCTGGTGGGTGCCCTTCTCCACCAGCCGCCCCTCGTCGATCACCAGGATCACGTCCGCCGCCAGGATCGTGCTGAGGCGATGGGCGATCACCAGGCTGGTGCGCCCAACCATCACACGCTCCAGCGCCGCCTGAATCAGCGCCTCCGACTGGGAGTCCAGGTGAGACGTGGCCTCGTCCAGAACCAGGATGCGGGGGTCCTTCAGGATCACCCGAGCGATTGCGATCCGCTGCTTCTCGCCTCCGGAGAGCCGGTATCCTCTCTCTCCCACCACCGTGTCGTATCCGTCGGGCAGGCCGGCTATGAAGTCGGCGATGTTGGCAGCCCGGCATGCCGCCTCTAGCTCCTCGTCGCTGGCGTTCGGCTCCGCGTAGAGCAGGTTGGCCCGAATGGTGTCGTGGAAGAGGTAGGTCTCCTGCGTCACCATCCCTATCGCAGCCGAGAGGGAGTCCAGGGTAACGTCGCGTATATCTACTCCGTCTATCAGGATGCGCCCCTCGGTGGGATCGTACAACCGCGGCAGCAGGTAGGTTATGGTGGTCTTGCCTGCGCCACTCGGCCCCACCAGCGCCGCCAGTTGGCCTGGCTGGATCTCGAAGCTCACATCCTGCAGTGCCCACCTGCGGCCGAACGACCGCGCGGGCTCCTCGTGGCCGTTGGGCGGCGTGAGGGGCGAGTCCTGCCCATCGCCCACGCCGCGCTGGTGCCGGCGGGGCAAAGGCGCCACCGTGCTCCCCGCCGACCACCTCCACCGCTCGACCTCCCTCAGGCCAAAGGCTCCCGGTGCCCCCTCCCCCTCGCCGTAGCTGAAGGAGACCCCCTCGAACCGGACGTGCCCCTTCACCCGATCCAGCCTCACGGCCCCGGGGCGCTCGGTGATCTCCTGGGGCAGGTCCAGCACCTCGAACACTCGCTCAAAGCTGACCATGGAGGTGGCGAACTCGACCCTGGCATTGGTCAGGGCGGAGAGCGGGCCGTAGAGCTGGGTAAGGTAGGCTCCGAACGCCACGATGGTACCCACGGTGAACTCCCCCTGCAGCACCAGCATGCCCCCCCACCAGAACACCACGGCGGTGCCCACCGAGCTGGCGAGGCTCAGCCCGAGGAAGAACCAGCGCCCGATCACCGCCTGGCGCACCCCGATCTCCCGCACGCCGCCCGCCCGCTCCCGGAAGCGGCGGTTCTCGTCGGCCGTCCTCCCGAAGATCTTCACCAGCAGCGCCCCGCTCACGTTCAGGGTCTCGTTCATCAGGGCGTTCATCCGTGCGTTCAGATCCATCGACTCCCGGGTGACCTGCCGCAGAATACGTCCCACCCGTCTGGCTGGCACGATGAAGAGGGGTAGAACGGCCACCGAGAGCAGCGTGAGCCTCCACTCCAGGGAGAGCATCACGGCCATCGTGAGGATCAGGGACACGGCATTGGAGATGATGTTGACGCTGGTGGAGGTCACGGCTTGCTGCGCCCCGACCACGTCGTTGTTGAGCCGAGCCATCAACTCGCCGGTGCGGGTGTTCGTGAAGAAGCGCAGCGACATCCGCTGCATGTGCTCGAAGACGGCGCTCCGCAGGTCGAAGATGATCCCCTCCCCCACGCGGGCGCTCAGGTATCGCTGGTACACTCCGATCACACCGCTCAGCAGGGGGATGCCGATCATCCCGGCCGCGAGCAGGTTCAGCCGCTGGAAGTCGCGATCCGGCAACGCGTGGTCGATCAGATCGCGGTACAGCAGGGGCGGGATCAGGGTGAGCAGATCGATCCCCAGGATGGTGAGCAACATCAGGGCGATCGGGCGCAAGTAGGGGCGCGCGTAGCCTGCCACCCGCCGCAACAGGGCTCGGCTCACGCTCGGCCTGTCCTGCTTCTCGTCGTATCGGATGTATGACCACCAGTTGCCGTTGTGCATGATTCCGTCCCGCCCTCCAGCGAGGAGGCCGCTCCGCAGCCAGGGCCCGCCCATTCGCGGTCTCGGTACGGCGGGGTAGGGGGCGACCATCACCAGAGCCAGGAAGTGCAAATACCAAGCCGGGGGGGGGCCACGGCAGGCCAGCGCGTGAATGCGGCCCCCGCCCAGGCGCAGGGCGGGCATTACCCCGAGGCTGTGCTCGCTCGCGCCACGCTGCCGGCCCTTCACGATACCCGGAACGCCACCCGCTCGGGCAGGCAGAGCGCTGGCGACCGGTTCGCTCCGGGGGAGGCAGTTCCTACGAAACCGCCGTCTTGAACTCCTGCATCAGCCCCTCCAGAACCTGGAAGCCCTGCTCCCAGAAGCCGCCCTCCAGTGGGTTCAGCCCAACAGACTCCAGCAGGCGCTCCGGCCGATCCTTGCCGCCCGCCGCCAGCAGCTCCAGGTATCGCGGCACGAAGCCCTCGCCCTCCTCCAGGTACTTCCGGTAGAGCGCGAAGGTGAGCAGGTGGCCGAAGGAGTAGCTGTAGCAATAGAAGCGATAGTGGACGAAGTGCGGGATGGTGATCCACCCCCACCTGTCCAGATCGGCAAACCTCACGGCGTCCCCGTACAAACGGGCGTTCTCCTCCATCCACAGCGCGCTGTACTCCTCCGCCGTGGCCACCCCGTTGGCCCTGCGGGCGTGCGCGCGCTGCTCCCATCGCGTGTACATGACCTGCCGGAAGATCGTCGCTATCGCGTCCTCGATCATCCCGCTCAGGATGCTGCGCCTCATGAGGGGATCGGACTCCCGCTCCCGCAGCAGGCTGGAGAGAAGGATCTCGCCGAACACGCTGGCTACCTCCGCCATCGGGGTGGTGGGCCCGTAGTTCAGCGGCGTCTGCCCCCTCGCCAGGTAGAAGTGGACCCCGTGCCCCAGCTCGTGGGCCAGGGTGAAGACGTCTTCCAGCCGGCCCGCGAAGTTCGTCAGCACGTAGGGATGATAGGCCGGAAGCATCCCCGAGCAGAAGGCCCCTCCACGCTTGCCGGGCCTGGGCGTGGCGTCGATCCAACGCTCGTCGAAGAAGAGTCGCGCGACCTCGCCCATCCGGGGATGGAAACGATGGAACGCGTCCAGAACCAGCCCTCTCCCCTCGTCGAAATCGTAGTGCCGCTCCTCCTTCTGGAGCGGAGCCAGGACGTCGTGGAACCAGAAGTCCCCATCCAGCCCCAGCAGCCTGGCCTTGAGCCGATAGTACTCCTGTACCAGGCCGTAGTGGGACTCGACGGTGGAGAGCAGCAGCTCGATTACCTCGGGAGACAGCTCGTTGGACAACGCCGTCGGCTCGATCGGGTCCGAGTAGGATCGAAGCCCCAGCACCGTCTTGTGCTCCTGGAACAGGGTGTTGAAGATGTAGGTGAGCACCCGGCTGTTGGCAGAGTAGACGGTGTAGAGAGCCTCGCCCGCCCGTCGGCGCAGATCCCTGTCCGGCCTCGTACGCAGAGCCCGCACCTCCGCGTCTGTCAGCTCCTTCCTCTCACCATCCACCTCTATGGGGAACAGCAGGCTGCTGGTGATCTCCGTGTAAAGCTGGCTCCAGGCCGAGGCTCCGGTCAGCCTCATCTGAGCGAACAGCCGCTCCTCCGGCTCCGACAGGGTGTGGGGCGCGAACTGGCGAAGCTGCCACAGATGGTGCCGGTAGTTGGCCAACTCCGGAGCCTCCAGGAAACGGGCGTACTGGTCGTCTCCGGCCGCCTTCAGCTCCACGTCGAAGAAGACCAGCCGATTGGACACCTCCGTGGCCGCCTCCCGGCTCCTGACCACGAGAGCCTGGCGCTGGGGATCCTGCGTCTGTGCCGCGAAGGCGAGCGATGCGTAGCTCATCGGCTTGTACAGCAGGGTGTGGATCTCCTCCAGTTCCCGCAGGGCATCCAGCAGCTCCGCAGGGGTCAACCCGGCCACCCTCCCTCGATATCGGTCGGAGAAGTGTTGGGCCTTCTCGCCCACCATCGCCAGGTCGGCCTCCAACTGCGGGTCGTCGAGACCCCGATAGAGATCCCTCAAGTCCCAGACGATCTCGGTTTGCGGCTTTGACGTATCGGTCAAGCTTTCCTCCCCGCCTCCAACAACTAGGATCGATTCCTGCACAGTCCGCTACAGCACGACGCGCTGCCCCTTCCATCGCGGCAGGAGTGATGAGGCACTACGCCTATAGTATACGGGATGGTAACAGGTTGCTCGCAGGCCGCCGCCGCTGGCCCCTCGAGCCGTCCTTCTGGTAGGATGGCACAACACGCCGAGAACGAACTGGTGAGGTTGGGCATCATGGAGAAGCCTCCCAAGAGGCAAGAGCTGCCTCTACCGTACACCTGGAATCTGGAAATCGTGTACCCCGACGAGTCCCTCTGGGATGCCGATTTCCAGGCAGTCAAGGAGCGGATCCCCCAACTGGAACAGTATCGTGGTACCCTTGCCGACTCCGCCTCTCGACTGTCGAACTGCCTGCGGCTTCGCGACGAAACCTACAAGCTGATGGAGCAGCTCCTGGTCTACGCCCAGATGCGCAAGGACGAGGACAACTCCAACAGCCACTACCAGGCCCTGTCCGACCGCGCCACGATGCTGGCCACCCAGCTATCGAGCGCCACAGCCTTCATCCAGCCGGAGATCCTCGCCATCCCGGAGGAGAAGCTGCAGGGGTTCGTGGCCTCGGAGCCCGAGCTGGCGCTCTACCGCCACCACCTGGAGGAGCTGCTCCGGCGACGCCCCCACACCCGCTCGATCGAGGTGGAGAAGCTACTGGCCGAGACCATGGAGGTGAGCCGCACCCCCGACAACACCTTCGGCATGCTGACCAACGCCGACATGCGGTTCCCCACGATCCAGGACGAGCAGGGGCGCCCCATCGAGCTGAGCCAGGCCAGATACAGCCAACTGAGGGAGAGCCCGGACCGCCGCGTCCGGAAGGACGCCTTCGAGGCGATTCACCGAACGTTCAACAGCTTCCGTAACACCCTGGCCGCGTCCCTGGCGGGGAGCGTCCGCTCCGACATCTTCTACGCGCGCTCCCGCAACTACCCCACGGCCCTGGAGGCAGCCCTCGACCCCAACAACATCCCCACCCAGGTCTACCACAACCTGATCCGCACCGTGAACGGCAGCCTCCCCTTGCTGCACCGCTACATGGCGCTGAGGAAGAGGCTGTTGGGGCTGGAGAAACTGCACCACTACGACCTCTACGTACCCATGGTGCCGGACGTCAGGATGGAGGTGAGCTACGAGGAGGCGACCCGAATGGTGAGGGCCGGCCTCACCCCGCTGGGGAAGGAGTACCTGGCCGCACTCGAGAAGGCCCTCACCTCCCGCTGGATCGACGTCTACGAGAACGAGGGCAAGACCAGCGGGGCCTACAGCGGCGGCGCCTACACCACCCCTCCCTTCATCCTGCTCAACTACCAGGGTACCCTAACGGACGTCTTCACCCTGGCCCACGAGCTGGGGCACTCGATGCACTCCCACTTCACCCGCTCCACTCAGCCGTTCGTCTACGGCGACTACACCATCTTCCTGGCCGAGGTGGCCTCCACGCTCAACGAGACGCTGCTGACCGAGCATCTGCTGAAAGAGAGCTCCGATCCGAAGCTCCGCGCCTACCTCGTCAACCAGCAACTGGAGCGCTTCCGCACCACCCTCTTCCGGCAAACCATGTTTGCCGAGTTCGAGCTGCAGATCCACACCCTCGCCGAGGCCGGCGAGGCGCTCACCCCGGACCAGCTCACCTCCCTCTATCGCGAGCTGAACCTCCGGTACTATGGCCCAGAGGTCTATCCGGACGAGGAGATAAGCATAGAGTGGGGGCGGATCCCCCACTTCTACTGGGCATTCTACGTGTACCAGTACGCCACCGGCATCTCCGCCGCGGTTGCCCTGGCACACCAGATCCTCACGGAGGGGGAGCCCGCCGTCCTACGCTACCTTCGCTTCCTCAGGAGCGGCTCCTCCGACTACTCCATCGACCTGCTCAAGGAAGCAGGTGTGGACATGACCTCGCCGGAGCCGGTGCAGCGAGCCCTGGACAGCTTCGGGAGACTGCTCGACCAGATGGAACAGTTGACGGCGTAGGGGTCGGGCATCCGCCCGATGGGTGGGGGACTCCATCCGCAGAATGGGGGCTGGCGGAGATCGCCAGCCCCTTCTGCGACTATCAGATGAACAGCGGTGCCAGCACCAGCGTGACGGTACTGAGAAGCTTGACCAGCACGTGCAGTGAGGGTCCCGCGGTATCCTTGAAGGGATCGCCCACCGTGTCGCCCACCACGGCGGCCGCGTGGATCGGCCCCTTCTTGGCTACCGTCTCGGAGCCCACCTTGAGGTAGCCAGCCTCGATGAACTTCTTGGCGTTGTCCCACGCGCCGCCGCCGTTGTTCAGTACAGTCGCCAGTATGATGCCCGCGATGGTCCCCACCATCAGCAGCCCCGCTGTGGCCTCCGCTCGCAGCAGCAACCCCACGACGACCGGCATCCCTACGGCGAGGATACCGGGGGCTACCATCTCACGCAGCGCCGCCCGCGTCGTGATGTCCACGCACTTCGCGTAATCGGGCTTTGAGGTCCCAGCCATGATCCCGGGATCGTTTCGGAACTGCCGGCGAACCTCCTCGATGATGGAGCTTGCCGCCCGCTGCACTGCCCGGATCGCCAGGGAGCTGAACAGGTAGACCAGCATGGCGCCCAGCATGGCGCCTACGAAGACATCCACTTTGGCGATGTTGACCACCGAGAAGTCGGCCTGGATGCCCCGGCCGCGCATCACCTCGGCGACCTTGTCCAGGTAGGCGCTGAACAGCAGGAAGGCCGCGAGGGCGGCGGAGCCGATGGCGTATCCCTTGGTGAGAGCCTTGGTGGTGTTGCCCACGGCGTCCAGGGAATCGGTGATCCGCCTTGCCTCCGCGGGGGCGTGGGACATCTCGTTGATCCCGCCCGCGTTGTCGGTAATCGGGCCGAACGTGTCCATGGACAGGATGTAGGCGCAGGTCATCAGCATCCCCATCGTGGAGACGGCGGTGGCGTAGATCCCACCGTGGGGAAGCCCGCTCTGAACGCCGAACCAGTAGGACAGCAACAGGGCGATGCCGATGGCAATTGCCGTGGAAGCGGTGGTCTCGAAGCCGACCGCCATTCCCGCGACGATGTTGGTGGCCGGACCGGTCTTGGAGGCCTCGGCTATCTCCCTCACCGGCCGCCACGCCCCTGAGGTGTAGTACTGGGTGATGTAGACGAAAGCGATGCTCGTTGCGATCCCCACCAGGCCTGCCCAGGCGAACCACATGTCGCCAAGCATCTGGTTGACGACGAACACCATGAACACGGCCGAAAGCGCGGCGGCCACGTAGTAGCCTCGATTGAGCGCAGCCATCGGGTTGCTCTCGTCACCACCGCCCACGAACAGCAGGCCGATCATCGATGCGATCGAGCCGAAGGCGCGGACCACCAGGGGGAAGAAGATCCAGGCCTCCGGGTAGGGCAGGCCCTGCTGCCTGGCGAAGGCGTAGACCGCAACCCCGAGGATCATGGCACCAATGCTCTCCGCCGCCGTGGACTCGAAGAGGTCCGCTCCACGGCCGGCGCAGTCGCCCACGTTGTCGCCCACCAGGTCGGCGATCACCGCGGCGTTGCGAGGGTCATCCTCGGGAATGCCAGACTCCACCTTTCCCACGAGGTCGGCCCCCATGTCGGCCGCCTTGGTGTAGATCCCACCACCCAGTTGGGCGAACAGCGCCACGAAGCTGGCACCGAATCCGAAGCCCACGATCAGGAAGGGGGCCCTATCCGGCGTAGCCAGCCCACCGTATGCGTAGAAGATGCCCGCCACCCCCAGGAGGCTCAACGCGATGACCAGGAATCCGGAGACGGCACCGCCCCGCATGGAGACGGTGATGGCCTCGGAAAGGCTTCGCTGGGCGGCGGCCGCCGTCCGCACGTTCGACTTCACCGCCACGTACATCCCGATGAAACCTGACAGGGCCGAGCAACCGGCGCCCACTAGGAAGGCCACGGCAGTCCGGATCCCTAGCTCTGTGTCTTTCTCCACCCAGCCGATCAGGGCGCCGATCAGCACCGAGGTGACCAGCGACAGCAGCAGGATGGTGCGGTACTGCCTCCTCAGGAAGGCCATCGCCCCCTCGAAGATGGCATTGCCCACCGCCCGCATGGCCTCGTTCCCCGTGTCGCGCCGCAGCACGTCCCACGCCAGATACAGAGCAAACAGGATCGTGACCACACCAGCAGTCGGGACCACCCATACCAAGTTCATGGACTTCCCTTACCCCCTTTGTCTTCAGTCAAGAGCAAGACACGCGCCAATAGACACACGCTGCGCGACGGCCCTAGAAACCCGTCTGACAGCCACCGAATCGTCACGACAGGCGAGAGCGTCTCGCAGCCATCTCCCGCCGGCCGGCCCCGACGAGGATAGCGCAAGAACAGTGGCACGACCGCCAACGACACGATCTGCTTCAGCCCGATCGAGATGCTCAGCGACGGGCCCGCCGTGTCCTTGGCGGGATCGGCGGCATACCTCGTTCGCCAGGTAGAGGGCGGCACTGCCGAAGGCACTAACGGCGAAGGACCAGAAGAGGAAGGGCATCGTGGTGCCGAAGATCGAACCGGGGATGACACCAGCCTCCAGACGGTGGATGTCCGGGATGCTCCCCGCATGGACATGGGCGGACAGTTGGCCGAACGCGATGACGACTGCCGAGCCGAGGTCGGAGTAGCCGCACAACGGCAGTCCCAACGCGCTCACCGCCAAGGATGACGTAGCGATCTCCACTACTTCCCCCAGTTGGGACGCACCTCTTGGTGCGCGCCGGTCTTCTCAACTCCACTTCCGGAAGGCCACCCGCGACCTGCCGAACCGGCACAGAGAATCCAGCGGCCGAGGGTACCGCCACCGGCCTAAACCCTGATGCGACACCACTCGGTCTCCCGATCGTGCGGGCCGGCCCTGGGCGCCCCCCCAGCCACGTATGGACAGTACCTGTCTCCGCAGTCGTTGGAGCGGCCGCTACATTAGGCCAATCAGCCGGCCTTTGTCAAGCTCGACCGCGCCACAGAAGCTGGCGGTAGGTAAGGGTACGTGCCACAGGGAGGATTCCGTGGAACGCCAGTTGCCTTTCGTCTCCCCTCTGTTCCGGAGGGACTCGAGCCCGGCCCGCCGGCCGCCAGGCGGTCGAGCGCGGCGTGCTCGACAACGAGAAAGGAGCGACGCCATGAGGTTCAACACCTCGGAGTGGATCAGCGGTGGCCTGGCAATCGTGGGCGCCCTCAACTGGGGGATCGTCGGGCTGTTCGGCTTCAACCTGGTGCACACCCTTTTCGGCTGGTCCAAGCCCGTCGAGCGGCTCATCTACACCACGGTGGGGCTGGCAGGCGCCTTCTTCGCCTTCAGAGCCCTGCAGTCGCAGGGAATGCCTGTAGTGCCCCCCCAGGTGCGGGAGCAGGTCCAGGAACGCCGCCCTGTTGGGATCGTCTAGCCATACTGCCGCCGACCGCCCATCTCGGGGGAAGCGGCCCAGCCTCGCTGGCGAGCCTCTTCCCCCGCGGTCGATCGTGACAATCCACGACACCGCCGCCATACCGCGGGCGCCGAAAGCCGCGAGCCAGCTCTTCCGGCTGGACCGCTCAGTCCGGACTGATCCTCATGCCACCACTGCCTGCTCCAACTCCTCCGCGATCTGCCCCACGTCGATGAGCCAGGCCAGTGCGAGCTGCCCGGGCTGGCGCAGGGTCGAGATCAACTCGTCCGCCCGCCGCTCGAAGACGTCCTTCCCGTCGCTGACGAGGAAGGTGTTCGCGAATGAGGCACCCTTCCAACGCCGCAGGTAGCGGATCACCTTGCGCAACGCCTGGAGGCTGATGCCCGCAGCGCGCAGCTCCCTGGCAACCCGCAATGCGATCAGATCCTGGAAGGAGTAGAGGCGCTGGGTTCCCTTGCCGGACGCCCGCGCCACGCCGGGCACGACGAACCGGGACCTCGCCCAATAGTCGAGGGTGCGATAGGGCACCCCAGTCAGCTTAGCCGCGCGCCCGGCGCTGAAGACCTCGCCCATCATACCGATTCCGCTGCTCCTCGTCGCGGGAGGGGATACGACAGCCTACCAGCCGAACAGCCGCCACCACCACGGCCACCGGCCCGGTCGCGTTCGCACTAGGGCATCTCGCACCGCAACGTCGCACCGCTGCCGGTCCGCCGACAACACCCTCAGAGCAGCCTTGCCGCCACTCACCGCTGGCCTGGACATGGACGGCTCGGAACCGGTGTAGGAGCTGACGATCCGGTAGGCGTTTCCGGACACGATGGCCGAGCGATTGGAGACGTTCCCACGAGGAAGTGCACCCATCCCGTTCACCTCGCCGACAGAAATGGAATGCAATGCAGTGGATTGTATTATATGCCGCCGCCCGGTCGAGGGCAATAGATCCTGAGGCGCAGGCTCCTACGTCGTGGTTGCTCCAGGGCACCGTCCGTGGCGCGCCAGAAGGTATGTGGTCTCGATCTTGCACGAGAAGAACGACTCGGTGGCGACAGGCGTGGCCCGGCCCGCCAGTAATGCACTTCTCATCCGTCGGTTGCGGGCAGGTCCTTCCTGGCTCGGGTGGATCGACGACGTTTCGGGGCAGGCTCTGGCGTCATTGCCGTTTGACTGACCGAAGGAGGTCTTCTGCCCACCTTAAGGGTAGGCACGTAGTAGTCCTGCCAGTTCATGCGACTGGTCATGGAAGAGACGAACTCCCGCAAGTATGGCCAGGTGTTCAGTGGGAGGTTGGATTTCCGGAATCTGGAGAAGAGCGCATCGGTCATGGGAAGCGACGATGAATAGTCAACTGCAAAGACGACTCTGATCTCCGCTGCCAGCCGAGCGCCATCTTCCTCCTCGTCCTCGTCAGCATCCCCTCGGTGACGGATGTCCACCTTCAGCCGATGTAAGGCGCGAAAGCCATCGGCAGTGGGCTCCCACTCCATGCCCTCAACCTTCACGCTGTTGCTGGATGGTACGGGGCGGACCGGACCATACCGATTAGTGACGCTCGCCTCCTTGAGCCAGACACGATCGAGTTCAATCTGATGGATGAACTCGGCGTACTCAAGCGGAGAAAGCTCTGTCTCCATAGTCTTGTCAGTCTCTTCTACGATCTTCTCTTTGGGCATTATACCGCCTTCGATTCCTCATCATCGTCTATTAGCCAACCTGTTGCCTTTGGCGCTTTCCACTCTCCTCGCACCCTGGGTCTGCTAACACCAGGTGACTTGTGGGATCGACTCGACTGCCTCCTGGTGCGAGCCTCGGCGCACCCTTTAGCCAACAGCGTCACCATCCACGTGTTGAGGCTCACGCCCTCATCCGCAGCTTGCTCAGCGAGCTCCTCATGAAGCGAAGGAGGCATTCTGAGTCTGATGGCTCCACTGTACTCTGATGGACGCGACGGCAAGGGTATTTCCAGGCCTTCTTCGTAGGCAGCCTCCATCCAGAGCTTGAAGGCATCTTTGACCATAGGAACCAATTCGTCGAGGCTCTCTACCTGAGTCAGGCAACCCGGCAGATCTGGGAATCTGACCACGTAACCACCCTCGGGATCAGCGATCACGTCGAAGGGATACTCGAGCGAGAGATACTCATCAAGCGGTCGTCGCCGAGCAGCACACATCCTAGTTCTCCTCTTCTAACCTCAGATGCTTCCTGATCTCCGCGAGATACACATCCCTCACCCAGCGTCCCTTGATCAACGGAACGGTAACCGGGAGCTCACCTTTCTTCGTGAACACCAGGTGGCTGGTTCCCTTCTGTGGCCGCTGTGTCCAACCGAAACCTTGCAGAAGAGAACATACGTCTCTGCAGGTCATCCTCGGCGGTCGCTTCAGGATCTCAGCAACAAGCTTCTGAAGATGTGTCGATCTACCTCGCGGGGAGCAATATCGCAGGAATGGTACCACCGATGGTACCACACACTGAAGGCACCAAGGATAGTATCGGCAAAGGCGGAAGCTGTCAAGCAGGGCTTGGGTCATCCCTACGGTGAGGCATCAGTCCCATACCCTTGAGGAGAAGACAAGAACGGTCAGGCCGAGGCTGGCGGGACGCCGTGGGCCGAGAGGGAGGGTCAGGTGAGTCAGGGCCATCGAGACAGGTCGGGGATGGCGCGGCCGAGGGCGCGTCGGGAGAGTCTGCTGCTGCCACTCCAGCGCCGGGCTCGACTTCGAACGGATGAAGGCCAGATCGACCAGAAGCGGCCTGCGCTGCAGCACTGGAGAGAGTAACTGAGCCGCTTTGGGTTCGTGCTTCTCTCCCGCACTGCCCCCCACGGAGAGCGTCCGCGGGGTAACGGGGACGGTGTCAGAGTAAAGATAACGAACGACACCGGCAAGGTCTACTACACCGTGCCGACGTCCGCGATGCCGCCCCAATACAGGGCTGTGGATAGGTGCCGGGGAGGGGACTCGAACCCCTACTCCCTTGCGGGAAGCAGATTTTTAAGTCCATGGGTACCAAATCGGACGGTGTCGGAGAGTGTCAGAGGTAGTTCGGTCCTCGCCTGAGCCCCTATGTTTTCACCCCCGATAAGAAGGACGTCTCCCCCCATCTGTCCGATGGTTTCCGGCCCTGTTGCTACATCCGTTGCTACACGAGCTGCTGCGCTTGAGGCTTGGGCCCGCGCTTCCTCCTTCGGCACGACGGTCTTGCCATCGAAGTCGATCACCGGCAGGGGGGTCATTTCAGTCACAGCCTCTACCCCCCGGACCCAACAGCCGCCGTCCCTCGAACAGTTGATAGCCCGTCTCACCCCGATCGCCGGCGACGAGCTGGGGGAAGAACATCTCATCCAGGGAGATGAGGTCGAGCTTAACCATAGCGAGCTGCGCCTCGATCCAGTCCCGAAGGATACGCCAAGCCACACGCGCCGCGTGTTCGAAGGTCGTGTGCCGCGCCCCGAGACGCCGATCGCCGGCCTCGTACTTGTCTTTGAGGGCCTTCTGGACCCGCTCGATCCGCGCCGGAAGACGGAATTCCCGATCGCCCATTGGAGTCTCGGCGATGAAGGAGATCCCCGTCGGGACTCTCTTGACCCTGTCGTAGTCGATCGAGATGTTGGTGGCCCCGAACTCGACGAGAATCCTGGAGATCTCCCCGAGCGACTTCTCGGGGGCGATCTCCGTAGTGTAGTTGAGAATCACACTAGCCATTGTCGGCCACTCCCACCTGGTATGGTTGATCGAGCTGCGTGCGCCATCCCATCTCCAGGGAGGCCCTCAGCGTCGGGTAGCTCTCGAAGACCGAGGCGAACTGATGGGCAAAGCGCTCGACTACGGCCCGTTGGCGCTCCGAGAGTCTCTGATGCCTCCATGCGAGCTGAAGCAGGGCAATCAGCGTGTAGAGATCCATCGGCGTAATGGTGAACCTGACCGAACCTTGGCCCGCCAGCATCTCCATCTCTCGGGCCATCGCCGCCACGAACTCATTGTCTTCGGGCATTGGCTTACCTCAGGTTGTCGGGGTCGCTGAGCTCGATGCAGGCGACTCTGGACCCCCTGCCGCGCATTTCCGCGAGGAGCATCTGCAGTGTGGTCCCCTCATCTTCGACGTCGTAGACCTCACGAGGATCGACGGAGATCTCGCCCTCGATGATCCTCGTCTTGCATCGGTCGTAACGACCGAGGAGCTCCTTGATGATCGGATCCGGGGGATTCGCTATGTCGAGGTTCTGGAGGACCTGGACAGCCTGGGCCTGGGCGAGCATGAGCTCGGTGGCCGTGACGATCGCTGGCTTTTGGACCTTGCGCCGCTTGCCGTTCGCGATTGCAACCGGCGAGTAGCAGACCTGCGCCGGCTCGTCGCCGGCCTTGTAGATCCACACCTCGATAATCCGTTGGACGTCGACCAGGACGTCCGGATTCGGCTGACAGACATACGTGGTTAGTCGCCTCATGAAGCCTTCCTCCTCAACTCGGCTCGCCGAGCTCGTTGATAGCAGGTCATGCACAACGGTCCTATGCCGTAGGTCGTGGTCCTCACGACCGCAGTCCCCCCGCACTCTCGACAGCGGCCCTTGCCCTGTATCTGGACAGGAAGCTCGGTCGTTCCATACTTGCGGACTCTGAAGTAGTGCTTGACGCAATAGCCGAGACCGTAATGGGGATCATCACAGCCCTGTACCGAGCATCCCCGGTCGTAAGCCTTCAACCGCCTCACCAGCCTCGTCTCTCCTCCTCCTGCATTTGCCGGATCAGCTCAGCTCCGGACTTGACCAGACCTAGAACCGTCTGTAGGTTGACCAGGGCGCCGGCGATCTGGTCGGTACCCTCCTTCCATGGGATCGACAGGATGATCCCCGCGGGAAGGGTCGTTTCGCCCGCCTTGAGGGCCTCATGCATGCGGTCCAGGTCGGCCAGATATCTCTCGAGCTTGCGGGCGAAGCGCTCCAGGTCGACAATCTCCTCATCGCGCCGCCGGCGGACCTCCGCGGCTCCCCGTGTAGCCGTTCCCTGCGTGTACGCTACTGCCACTTGCCGGCTTCCCACCCCTTCAGCCAGAGTTGGAACGCGAGGTCGCCGATCGTCTCGATCGCCTCGACCTTGTTCCGCCAAGTGTCCGGAATCGCGTACAGACCGTGATAGGCCCCGAGGATCTGGCCAGCGATCGAGCCGGTTGAGTCGGAGTCGCCTGAGTGGTTGACGGCGACCAGGACCCCATCCCGGAACGATTGGGCCGTAAGGGCCGCGTAGAGTGCAATTGCCAAGGCCTCGTCGCCGACCCATCCCCCGCCGAGCTCCTCGACCTTGGAGGGGGTCGGGGCGCCGGGCTGCTTCCAGAAACGGATCGCGCGTTCGACCTTGCCGAGAGTCTCCTCGTGGTTGGGCCATCTCTCGAGTTCTTCGCAGGCGGTGTTGATGGCCTGGAGCAGGGTATCCCTCTCGAGGATCCTCGAAAGGAGAAGGGCAAGGAAGCCGGCGGGAAGGTAGCCTCGCGGGTGTCCGTGGGTTATGGCCGCGGCCTCCGCGGCGATCGCGAAGACGTCGTGCCCCCAGGGTCCAAGGACGGCACAGGGGGCGACCCGCATGACCCCGCCGCAGCCGGCCGAGTCATTGATCGGCTTGGAGGTCCTTCCCCAACCGCCAGCGGCGAGGGCCGAGAGGCAGGTAGTACCGGGGACCCGGCGCGACGTGAAGGCCGGCTCGTCCATGAGGGTCGAGGCGCCCTTGTAGGGCTCGCCCATCTGGCCCTTGTACCACCGTTTGTAGGCGTCTCGGATCTCAGGTAGGACCTCGGCGGGCTCGCCGGCAAAGAGGATCCCCTCGAGGGTGAACAGGGTCATTTGGGTATCGTCGGTGATCGATCCCACGGTGCCGTAGGAATAGGTCTGCGCCATGTCGGAGATCCCCGTCGGCCCGTAGAGCTCCCGGATCCTGGCGATGTTCAGGAACTCGATTGGAGCCCCCAGGGCATCACCGACGGCGCCGCCGACGATCATCCCCTCGACGCGGTCCATGTGGTACGGCAGTCGGCTAGAAAGTGGTAAACGCATACTTGATCCCATCCTCCCATCGTTGGGCGCTCTCTCGCTCCAGCTCGACGACCCTGCGGGCCATGGGAGCATCCGCGGACAGAACCGCCCGCTCGGCCTCTCCTACGGCCTCCAGGTAGTCGAAGAGCGCGACCGTCGCCCCCCACACGGCGTTGCGGACCTGTCTCTTGGCGTCTCCGATCTTCTTCATCTCCGCCCCTTCGTCCTCGAACTCGTCGGGCCACTTGCCGGTTGTATCGGCCAGGTGGCGGGCCGCCTCGAGCTGGAAGCGGAGGTTGTTCTCGTTGGCCATCGCGTCCCGCCAGATGGCCAGTCGGTCAAGGAACTCCTTTCGGGCTTGGATCGTGTCTGTAGCCCGGCCAATCGCTCCCATCTACTCGGTCTCCTTCCAGACGACCCCGTCCTCCGAACGGACGATGGTCTCGATCATGGTCCGATCGACTCTGGCTGGCGGGACATACTGGCGGGCCAGACCGACGACGAGCCAGAGGCGGCCGTCAGCCGCGGCGACCTTGGCCTCGAAGGCCTCGAGCTCCTCGGCCTCCGAGAGGCGATAGTAGTAATCGGCCTCGGGGTTGATCCGTAGGATGCCCTTCCTGGCCAGTCTCCGAAGGGCCTGGGCAAGCCGGCCCCCATCCTGGGAGGGCCCAGCGACCCGATAGGCCGGGACCCACTCGCCGGGGAGCTTGCCGGCGATCTTGCGAAACGCCTCAAGTGCCTCGTACTCAGTGGGGGTGAGAGTCGTACCCACAATCGCCTTTGCGAGGCGCTCCGTCTTCTTGAGTCTCGCCCTGAGTGCTGGATCCATCGTTTCCTCCTTCCCGTCCATTCCTCCTGATTGATCGATGGAGAGGCGCCTCCCGGCGCTCCTCCCAATGGGGCGGGAGATCAAGATCGCGCGGTTCGAAGGATCCCGACGACCAGAAGAACCGCCATTCCGATCGGGATCCAGTTAGGAACCAGGCCGAAACCGACTGCGGCCAAAAGGGCGCCGCCGGCGATCCCCATGGTGTAGGCGGCCCAGTACTCGAGCCGTTGCTTCGTTGTCATGAGAGAGCCTCCGCCTTTCTCCATTCTCCTCGGCCTTGGGAGCCGGTCGACCTCGCACCGTCTATCGACGGTGCGAGCGATGGAGCCGGAAGGGCCGACTAGTTGGGGATGGCGACGTCCAGGAGGGAACCCGGAGACAGAGCCTCGCCACAGTCACCGCAGTAGCAGCGGCCTTCCCCGTCCACGAACGCCGCGGGGAAAGCCATCGTCTCTTCGCAGTGGGTACAGGCGACGACCATCGGCAGTCCGAGCCTGCGGAAGACCTCCTCGTCGATCCTCTCGCCGAGCTCGATCCCTGCCTCCGCAGCACGCTCCCTCAGGACGTTCATTCCCCATCGAAAGGGTGTCTCGGTATCGGCCTCGGCCGCGGCCTGTCCTGCCTCAAGGGCCTTAGCGTGCCGGTCTTGGAGCGCGGCGTCGGCGGCCTTGAGGCCGATCTCGAGGCAGGCTCGGCAGAGGACCGCGTTATGGTTGGCGTCGTACTGATCGGGATCGCCCTGGCCAGCCACCAGGTCATAGGTCGCGGTGAGCTCCTCCTCGATGGGCTCTTGAAGATGCCGGAGAATCAACTGATGGATCTCGTTGTCCTCGGGCCCAACGGCCCGGCCGCAGTGGAAGCATCGGTAAGTCATTGCTGTTCCGTCCTTTCCTGTCGTCTGCTACGGTCATCGATAGTCGATCAGCCCATGCTCTTGGCGCAGCCTGGCGTCTCGGAGTGCTTCGGGATCGCGCTCGAACAGGTCCCGAGCTTCCTTGGCGTCCCTCTCCCCCTTATAGTGTCCGAGGACCACTGAGCGACCGCCACGAAGTTCGCCGACTACCCAGCAGGTCTCGGAAACCCGCATGTCGTACAGCTCCGGTTCCAACGATCACCCTCCTTCGGTCGTTCTAGCTGGCCACCGCCGCCGGCTGTCTCTCCGCGTAACCGTTGACCACGAGCCAGCGGGCCTCCTGGGTGACCCGGGTCAGAGGGGTCTCCACGACCGAGCTCCAGGCGGCATAGGAAAACTCTGCGACCCCCCGGAGACTGTTCATCCCCACGCGATCGACGCGGTAGAGGGTGACCTCGCTGGGGTTGGCCACCGCGAAGACGTCGCCGATCCTCACCGGAACCAGGGGCGAGCCGTCCTCGGCGAACGCCCAGGGCTTCCGCTCGTAGCCGTTGGCGTCGGCGACGACCACCGCGATCGGCTGATCGGCGACGAGCTGCCGGGGTCGGATGACGGGTACGCAGTGCACGATCTCGATCTTGAGGCTCTCGGTCCGCGCGATGCTGGTGGCCATCAGTGGTACCTCCTTACTGCTGGCGGTAATCGATGGTCCTGTCCTTCTTGGCCGCGTTGCATGAAAGGCACAACGGCTGGATGTTGGCGATGGTGTGTGGGCCACCCTGAGACAGCGGCATGACGTGATCAGGGACTAGCCGGCCGTGGGAACCGCATGCGAGACACTTGTTGCCGTATTTCGCCTTGAGCGCAGTCCATTCCTCTTCAGTCCGTCCAGGCCCCTGAGCCTCCAAGTTGCGACGAGTAACGCGCCGGGCCTGACACCTGGCCCTAAGCTTCGGGTCTGATGCATATTGCTGACTTCTCCGCGCTGACTCCCTGATCTGGTTCTTCGGAATGGAGCGCCACTTGCGCTTGTTGGCCTTGCCCCTCTCCAGCTGCTTCGCCCAGTACTCAGAATTGGTCTTGCGTTCAGCGTTGTATGCCTTCATGCACTCCCTGCAATAGGACATGAGACCGTCAGGATGAGAACTGCACTTGCCAAATGCCTCGTCCTCTTTGGCCTCGCCACACCTGGAGCAGCGCCTCACCTTTCCTCCCCGTCTGTATCAGTATGACACTGTGACACTATATCAAGCCCCTGAGAAGATTGCAATACCCCTGTTGCGGAACGACGCAGTGATGCTATAATGCGGGCCATGAGCGAAGAGAGCGCCGAACTGGTAACAATCGAGGAGCTGGAGCGCCGCCTTGGCGTCCCCCGGCAGATCATCTACCGCCGCATGGGGAAACACCCCAATGACGCGCTGCCATACGTCGATGTCACCAAGCCCTACCACAAGCGCAGGCAGTACCGCTTCAACGTGAAGGCAGTTGCCAAGTATCTGGGCATTGAGCCGCGCTAATCCCCTAAACCCACCTCTTCAGCCTCTCAGGGCCAGCACCAACGCTGGCGCACTATTCCGCTTGGTCTTTGGTCAAACGGGAAAAGCCTGTGCAGAGTCCCGGTTGCCCGGGCGACTGACGGAGCGTATTGGATTGGTGCAGGGAACTCAGAGGAGGAGCGGTAGGGAGGATCGGCCGCAAAGAGAAAGCGGCCTCCGCGCCCACGTGGATACGCGGAGGCCGCCTCTCCCCACGGGGGAGGCCATGAAAGGAACAGCGACGCAAAGATAGCAGGACGCTCTGCCGACAGTCAAGGTATTGTACTGGTTCGCTACCTCCGTGACACATCCTCCTCTCTTGGGTGTTGCTGGTACCAGTTGTCAAGGAACTGCTTGGGGGTGAGGTAGCCGAGGGCCTGGTGGGGTCTGACGGTGTTGTAGACCTTCTGTCCTTCCAGTATCACCTGGAGCTTCTCTTTGCCCCAGCGGGGATACTCCTCTCGCACCTTCCTGACGGCTTCGACCTGTTCGGCTGACCAGGTCCGTACACGGCGCTTCTTAGGAATGCTTGGACGATCCTCCAAGGTAGACAGATCCCTCGGGTTGTATCGGCGCTTCCACCGATAGAAGGTCTGGCGGCTGATCCCGAAGTGGCGGCAGGTCAGGCTCACGTTGTGATCGTGGCTCTCGTAGTAGGAGAACCACTTCAGACGGGCCTTGGCCTGCATCGAGGGGGATGGGATCGACTTCTTGGCTAGATGGATCATGGCAGGGGTAGTGTTGGTGACGACCTTCATCGCCCTCTCCCCTGTCCAAGGGAACTCTTCGGTGCTAGACTTACCCACGGAGAGCCTCCCCCTTCGGATAGTGGATTGGAGTACCTCCATCCTAAGGGCTGGCTCTCCACTTGCGCTACTGCCCAAGTCCGCCAACAGCAACGCTCCCGCGCTCCGCTCCGCTTCGCTTGGGCCTTAACGACAAGACTCTCCTTGTCTCTTCTCCCTTCCACTACTCCCTATGTGTCACGAACCTTTCTGAACGTACACAGGTATTGATGGCAGAGAAGGAGAGAGGGCCGAGCTTGTGGGGCTCGACCCTCCCCAGAAACCGGGGATCCACTCGGGGTCCCCTGGACCCTCTCGACGAGAGGATCCCCGCCGCGTACCGGCTCCCGCAGGATCACCCGGCAGACCAACGCATCCACTCAAGAATAAGTTTCCGAGGGGAAAAACCGCCCCCCTCGGTTATCCCCCTCGGCGCCAGGAACAGGGTGTAGGAGGTGCAGGCAGTGAAGGCGCCTCCCTTATAGCAGAGAGGCGCCTTGAAGAACAAGGATACTGTGTCAGATTCAGCCCCTCGACACTGAGCCTCAGATCAGCCCCGGGGATTTGTCAGGCTGCTTTGAGGCTGGACCTGATGCGGTCTCGCAGCTCATCCGTCCTGCGGTCCCCCCGTGGGTACACGTCCGTCTTCCCATCCCTGATCCCAGGGTCGATCTCGCTGTGGGCCAGCAGCTCCAGCGGCATGTCCGGGTAGGCCACCAGCAGCCGATGCTTGATCCACCAGACGGCCGCCCTCACCTGCTTCTCAGTCACCGTGTACTCGTCGGTGGGCTGTGCGAACTCGATCCCGATCCAGTGCTCGCTCCACCACTCTCGGGCGTGGTAGCCCCACCTGTCCAGGGGCAGGTGCTCGGAGATCTCATCCTCGCCGACCGTCAGGTGCCAGCCGAGGTACTGCCCGCCACAACCAGCCCTGGCGTACGCCCGCGTGCCGTGGAACTCCAGGAAGCGGCTCTGCCGCCGTCCGCTCCTGGTACCATGCAAGATGATGCCCCTGGGAGTTGCACTGATCCGGCCGGCGATGGCCGCAGCAGGCACCGGATCGGAGTAGACCGTGGGGCGGTAGCCGTCGAGCTCCCAGTCGAAGCGCTCGCTGTTCAGCCGCTCATACACCAGCCCGCCGGGTCCGCGTAGCCAGGTCCGATACCCGTCGGTGAAGGCGGTCCAGTTGTCGGCCTTGCGCCAGACGAACAGGCCCTTCGTGGTGCGTTGCTGGCCGTCACCGTTGGCCGCGTGATGCTCGTTCTCCAACGGGTACCCCACCAGGTCACGCCCTAAGGCGTTCGCCAGCTCCAGGAAGCCGAGCTGATAGCGGTATCGAAGGTCGATCATGCCTCGCTCCTTTCAGCATCCATGAGGGCTGAGTGCATCGTGATGGCGCCCCCCAAATTCGCAGGAACGAAGGGGTGCCCTAGGAACACCTCCCTGTATGCCATCCACATCTGCCGCGCCGCTACGATCGGAGATAGTCTTCCGCACCCAGTGCCCAAGCCGGGGATCGCGACGCTCTCAATAGAAGGCAAGTCCTCGTGATCTCTCACCGCCGACAGGATCGCTTTCATCGCCAGGTAGGCGTTCACCGTGCCCCGAATGTCCATAGGTACTCGCATCGTGGGTGCGGAGATGAGCCAGGGCACCCTTCCGTCACCTGTGGGAATAATCAGGGCTTCACCCACTAACAGCTCACCCAAGGGCCTTGACTGGATTGCTTGCTTAAGCCTCGACTGTACTCCCCAGCCAAACCGCATGGACAGCGCATAGTCCAGCCCCCCATCCATGAACCCGAACGAGTTCGCGGGGCTGACAACGGCATCGGCATCTACGTGGCATATGTCGCCCGCGAGAACTTGAACATCAGGGCTCTCGTCGAACAGCCGATGCCACTCAGCGCCTAGCCTCTGGTCGCTTTCCAGATGGACGAGAAGTATCTTCAAGCGGCGCATGCTGTGGTTCCCCCGCAGGTCATGATCATGTTCTCTCCTTTTCTCCGCTTCCCAGGTTGTGGAAGCTGTGGTATAACGACGGCGCCATTTCGTCATGTTAGGGGAAGAACTTGCTTGCCCGTCTGATCGCCCTCGGTAGACACCACCTGTTCGGCATCTGCATCGTAACAGGCCTCGCAGCGGGAACTTATCTCCCCTGGATCCACAACTACTTCGTAGGTGACTCGTGGTGGATGGTCGAAAGGATAGGTGAGCCTGGATGGAGCTTGCTGGACCTTCTGCCGTTCAGGCGGCTGCAACAGCCACTCAACTCCACCAACTACTACGCACCCGTCAATATCACAGTGCTATGGTTCGCGTTCAGACTGGGAGGGTTTGCCCCGGAGCGATATCACCTGTTGATGATCGCCTTCCATGTCGGGGCGTCTATCGCCCTCTACTCCACGACCTGCTCGCTCACCGGAAGCCGCCTCAAAGCCATCGCGGCGGGATCCATGTTCGCTGTTCACTTCGCACTTACCGAGGCAGTGGGCTGGTACGGAGCCATGACTCACCCCGCAGCGGGGTTCTTTGGTGCGGCATCGTTGGCTCTTTTCGCACGCTTCCCGGCGACTGGAGGAAGGCTCTGGTTCGCCCTCTCCCTCGCTAGTCTGTCGATGGCGTCGCTGACACAGGTGACTGGATTGTCGTGGTTCGGCATCCTGCTGCTCGCAGACCTAATGCTTGCTGGCAAGCACAGACGGGTTGAACGGGACGTGAAGCGAGCAGCCATCCTCGTCGCATTGGGCCTGGGGATCGTCGCCCTGCAGATCCCGACCGTTACCCTCGACGGTGTTGGCGGCTACCGCTATCAGTTGGGACCCTGGGTGCTCCACAACCTCTTCTACTACCCGATCTCCACCTTCATGCCGAACCTGGAGTTGCCCGCCTACATGCTGGTGAATGATCTGCTCGTTGCAGCCACCAGAGAGGATGCAAGACTTCAACTGCTGGGCATGACCACTGCCTTTAACATGCTGCTGGCCTCCGGCGTGGTAGTGGTGGCCGTCCTGCTGATGTGGGCCTCCGGAAAGTCTCTTCTTCGCTTCTGCCTGCTCGCCTTTGCTGCCGGAATGGCGCCCTTCGTCCTGATGAATGGCCAGGGCTACCGATACCTGTATGTCCCGCTCATGTTTTTCTCTCTCGCGGTCTCCGATATGATCGTCGACCACTACAACCGCTTGAGATATCAGTCAGGCATGGCGGCCATCGCGGTGCTTGCCATTCTCCCGCTCTTCGTGAGCCTGTCGTTTATGGAATCACAACGACAGATGTTCTGGTGGCGGGAGGCTGGATACGTCACGCACAAGACGCTGTCCCAGCTGCGCGAGTTGCAGCCCGAGGTCCCGAACGGGGCAATCCTCGCCTTCATTGGCTTGCCCGACACGCTGCCGAACAGCAACGTCCAGGTTTGGCGCAACGGGATCGAGAGTGCTGCCCGGATGCTCTATGAGAACCCGACCTTGAAGGTGGAGAGCCTCGCCCAGGACGACCAGCCCACTGACGGCAGAATCGTCTTCACGTGGCAAGACTGGCAGTTGCGCAAACAGAGCCCCTAGGTGCGACGTCTAGGTGGTCGCAGGAGGCTTCTCCGGCCCCTCTGGAGCATCCTGCTCCAACTCCGCCCGCAAGCGGAGGAACTCATCCAGCCTCAGGTCATATTGCATCCGCTTGATCGCCATGCGCAACGCTCTCAGGACCTTCCGGCGATCGAGGGACGCCGTCCAGTCCACCCAGACGTTCGCCGGGGCCTCAGGCGTCCCGAGCAGGCAGTCCCAGACCTTGATCTGGACGCTCTGCTGCACGCAGAATTCGGGGTGACCAGCCACTTCGTGGTGAGCCACGAAGGTCTTCTCCAGACGGGCCAAGTCTCGTTGCAGGATCATCAGCCGCTTCTGCTTATCCATCATCCTACTCCGCCCTGGTAATGGTCTGGACGCAGCCACACCTCCTGATGAGGTCCATGAGGATGTCTTTCTCCGGTATGTTCAGGGCAGTGACCTTGGCCGCTAGCTCTCGGAGCGATACGATGATGTTCTCGCGCCACTGGACAAAGTCCCGATACGCGCGATCCTTGGCTTCCACCTCAGCCTGCAGTTGAAGGAAGAGAGCTCTATCCACAAGGATCTGCTCTGGCTGCGTTACTTGTGCCTCTTGGCTCATGGCTCCCTCCGTTAATCTCTAACGAGGAATGCAACCTCGTGGTATGGCGGGTTGTTTGAGACGTTGCCGATGCTGGTGTAGCTCACACTTGTTGTGGTGTGGGTGTGCCCTACTACAGCCGGGCCATAGCCGCAGTTGCCGCAATGGATCCACGTTGGGTTTCCTGAGTGGGTCAGGCTGTGTGTATGCCCGCTGGCCGAGTGAGTGTGAGTGTCCTGCCCAAACGGACCACCAGGTACCGTGACGGCGTCTGGGACTGCTCTCAGGAACTTCCTCCTTGTGTCCGGCTTGGAGGCCCCATACCCCGGTGGCGCTCCGTTGGCCCATGCCCCGCCATCGCAATGGCTCCAGCCGGTTGGCATCTCAGCGAGTGGATGTGCCCAAGCCCCTACAAGGCCCCTAGGCGCCTTCAGGTTGGCGGCGAGGTCATCCGCATCGACAATCCCTGAACTATAGGCTGCCTGGTTGATGCCGTGACCGACGAAGGTAATCCAATGAACGGTGATGTTGGGTGGTTGGTGATCCGTCCTCGACGAGTCGAAGGCCGAAGCGTTCAGGGTGTGCACATGCCCCGCCGCGGCTGGCCAGGTGCCACCGCAACCGGTATCCGGTCCCATCGGAGGTCCGTCCGTTCCGTGGGTATGGGCGCAGTTGTGGACGTGATCCACAGCCCCGCCAGTCGTCCCTGGCTCGGTCGCCGTATTGGGGATGCCACGAAGGTACTTGCCCAACAGGTTTGGGGTCGTGACCCCGTTGTAGGTACCCCCATCGCACTTGGCAAACCCTGATGGAATGCCATCTGGCGAATGGCCCCACATGAAGATCATCTTCCTCGGAAGAAAGCAACTCGCTGCCAGCTCTCGTAGCGTGAGCAGCCCGCGTGACTGCCCCTTCAGGGTGTAGACGATCGGCTTGTAGGTGAGATGCACCGGCAGATGGCTTACCGTGCTCAACGTGTCGGTGTTGCTGCTTACGGGATGGACGTGATCGCACCGAGAGAACGTCGAATTGTAATCCGAGCACTGTTCCGCCTCATGGCATGATCCCTGGGTATGTGTATGATTGTGGCTCGGGACCGAATGGTTGTGCTGGGTTGCGCCACCCATGGCGCCGGGGTTGTCTCCCGTTGCCGCCACTCCCTTGGCGAAACGGTCGAGCCAACCAGGGCGGGTGTAGGCCGGATCGTTGACCGACGCTGTGCCGTTCGCGAGTTCCCATCCGTCCGGGATCTCGGTCCCAAACAGTATCGCCCCGATACCCTGGGGGATAGGCAACTCTCTCAAATCCCTGTGTGTCAGTATCGCTCTCGCCATCTCCCCCTCCTATGCCGGGACAAAAAAGACCCGAATCCGGTCCCCAGTCGCCGGGGTGAAGCCGGCGAAGCTAATAGTGGATTCCCCTGCGTTGTGGATGATCTCGGCCCCCGACCCCGTCGGCCCGACGTCGCGAATGAGTCCATTCAGGATCACGATGACCTTCTTGGCCGCCTTGGCCGGGTTGCCGATCGAGAAGGACGTCCTGGCCCCGTCCGGCGCCTCGGCAGGAACGACCGTCGGGTAGTCGACCGTGAGGGTCTCCCCCAGGGCCGAGACTGATCCGTCCGAGCCCTTGGAGTAGCCCTTGTGGTCTATCCCGAAGTAGACCCTCTGGCGACCAGCCCTCGGAGCTGCCGGCGCCGTGCCTTGCTCCTCGAAATCCAGGAAGTCGGTTCGGCCGCCCGCGACGGGCGATGCCCATTCCCGAAGGTCGCTGACCTTCTCGGGCACGATGGTGTTGACCGCGGCGTCGACGGCGACCTCGGCGAGAGCAATCTCCCAGATGTTGGCGTCCTGAGTGAGGCTCGGGGCGACCGGCTCGGCCGCCGGGGTTCCCGTCTTGACCGCCGTCGTGATCGTCTCTCCGACGTAGTCGAGCCGCAAGACGACTAGGTCGATCCGGTTGAGGGTGGCGTGAGCCGCGGAGATCAGGAGGGTCTCGACGGCGTCGCTCTTGTAGAAGCACCCACGAATGTATGCGACGCCGCTCTTGATCTTTATCTGCATTCCACTCGAGTCGCCGTACACCTCCAGGTTGTTGAGAGCCCCCTTCAGGACCCCGTCCCTCAGCCAGTTCTCGGCGAGTTCCGACCATTGGGCAGCGCTGACGACCCGTCCGGCTCCCGAGGCAAAGGGATAGTAGAATTCCGCCATGAGGTATTACCTCCTCTCTAGCTGACCGATCCGGGCCGACAGGCGCCGGACCTGGTCGAACAGGCCGGCGTAGAGGTCCCGGGACTCATTGTTGGGGGAGAGAACGGAGGGCGTGACGTTGACCCCCTCCTGGCCGTCCATCCGGAACCGGACCTCCCGGATCTTCTCCTCGATCACGCCCCCGTGGGTGACCAGGGTCACCAGGTCCCCAAGGTAGTAGTCGCTCCAGAAGGAGACGGCCTCGGTGTCCACCGGCTCGATCGAGAGTTCCCTCCGGGCGGCGTTTTCGGCGAGCTCCTCGCCGATGGTCTGGTCGAGCTCGGCGGCATCCGAGGTGTCGCGGCGGTCCCGGAACATCTCGATCCGCCGGCCGTATCGCGCAATCGCCGCGGCGTCCGATCCCTCCCGGATCACCCGGGCGGTTCCCTCGCCGCTTCCGCCGCAGTAGACGCAGTTGGCCTTGCTGGCCTCCTCCGTGTAGTCGTAGCTGGCCAGATTGCCGAGCTCGGGGGAGAACTTCACCAGTGCGCGCTTGTCCATGGGTTGGTAGACCTGAAACTCCAGGTTCGCCCCGCTCTGGACAACCCTCCAGCCGAGGTCGCCGCCGCCGATCGCCAGGCCGCGAAGGAGATCCCCCAAGGGGGAGAATCGAGCTCGGCCCGTGACGTTGGATCCCCTGGCCTGGTCGGGGGCCAGGGTCAACCCGGCAACCTGCCGGGCGGCAGTCGCCCCAGGGCCGGCATTGACGTTGACGTAGGCCCTCATGACGGTCTCCGCCGGCCCGGTCCGGACGTCATAGGCGGCCGCGTCGTAGGGCGGGCCCGAGGGGACCGGCAAGGCGAGCCGATCCTCGATCCATACTTGGTCGTCGGCGCCGGCGACGATCAGGACGAATTCGTCCTTGTTCCAGATGTAGCGCCGGAGGAGGATCTCCCCGCTCATGACGACCTCGGTTCCACGCAGGAGGATGATCCCGGACGTCCAGGTGAGGAGGTCCGCGGCATCGGAGTCGGCCGGGACCTCGAGCAGCCAATGGCCCATCTTGCAGAACCGAACGAGTGCCTCGAACCTCCGGAAGTCGTCGATCTCCCCTACCCTCACCCTGTTGGCGTTCCGGACCGTCAGAACATAGTCGCTGCTCATAGCGAGCCCTCCGGCGGGACGGACTTGTAGGCCGGGGTAAAGCTCAGGGTGATCTGAGAGTCGGTGGAGCTCCCTCCCATAGTCAGGTCCACCACGTTGATCCCGACGGCCAGGGGCCACAGGCGCGACGTCGCCGAGAGATGGTCGTAGGCGTTCGTGCCGTCCTGGTGCTTGACCGTCTTCACCCCGGGCCGGGTGTCTATGTAGAGATGCTCGCCAGCGGCGAGGGTGATCGTCAGGGAGAGGGAGTCGCCCGTGGTGAGGTTGGTCAGGGTGATATCGCTCCCTGGCCCCAGGAGGTCCCACACGGGCCAGGCCTCATGGTCCCCTGGGTTCTCGATCTGCATGTCGTCGACGAAGAGGGTCGACGGCGCGATATTGAGGGGGAGGAGCGGAAAGAACAGGGCCGCGTCGCCGATGGAGTAGGTCCGGACCAGAGGGTAGGTCGAGTACCAGTGGGGGTCTACGGCCCGGAAGGAGACAAGGAACTTGGCCCAATCGCCGCCCCACAGCTCGCCGCCCTCTTCCCCCTCCAGTCCGGCAGCGTAGCGGCAGAATAGCTCCCGCTGCTCGCCGGAGGTTGACCGGACCCGAATCCGCCCCTCGCCCCGATCGGGGTCCATGGCGTAGACCAGGGCGCCAATCCGTCCGCGAAGGTCGTCGGGGTCCGTGCCCCTCACGAGGAGTGGAAGGTCCAGGTTCCGGGGCAGGATCTTGGTCTGGCGATATCTCGCCCCGGGGCGCCCGGGGACCTCTTCCTCGATGAAGGAGACCGGGGGCGCAAAGGCGCCCTTTCGCCCGCGGAGAACCTGGCAATTGACACCGTCATTGAGCACCGTCTCGACGCCCGCGGGGTCGATCCAGGAGATCCTCTCGGCCATCTAACGGGCCCTCCCCATGTCTCGAAGTATCCGAGCCCGCTCGGCCTGGTAGTAGAGCTCCCGCTCCGTGACCGCGGCCTCCCGCGCGATGACGTTGAACGTAAACGTGTCCCCGCTCGTGGGGGCGATTCCGCTCTCCTTTGAGGCCAGGGCCGGGACCAGGGACGGGAGATCCCGCAGGGGGATGACGGCCTCGCCGCCGGCGACATCTCCGAAGACCCCCAGGGTCGGGGTGTAGACGACCCCGCCCTCGGCGAAGTTGGGGACCTCCGGCGAAACCGGCGGGCTCGGGATGTTGAAGGAGACACCATGCCGGCCGTCAATGACGATCCAGCCGAAGTCGACATGGATCGAGGCGATCGCGTTCTTGATCCACTCGACGAGCTTGGCCCCCAGGTTCTTGAGACCCTCGCCGATGCCTAACAGGATCGCCCCTCCCATCTTGATCGCGAACTCGAACAGCTTGGGGACTCCCTCGGTAACGATCCAGACGGTGATCGTCCCCAGGAGGCCGAAAAGGCGCGGGATGATATCGGCCGCCGCCTTGGCGACCCAGGCGATCGCCGCCGGGACCCATTCGGAGAGGAAGTGGAAGGCCAGGACGGGGCCGTTCTCGGTGAGCCAGTCCATGACCGACCCGAGAAACGCCAGCAGGTTGGGGACGATCTTCTCTGCGGCGTCAAGGACCCAATCAAGCACCGCCGGCAGCCACTCGCCGAGGACGGTGTTGATGAGCCGCGGGGCGTTGTCGTAGATCCAGGTGAGCAACCCGGACAGCAAGGTCTCGGCGTTGACTAGGAGGGTCGGGATCGCCAGGACGATCCAGTCGACGAACTTGGTACCCCACTCCCCTAGCGTCGCGCCGAGCCTGGGAACGTTCGCCAGGATCCACTCGAGCATGGTCTCGTAGTAGGCCGCGAGACCCTTGATCGCATCTGGGATCATGGGACCGATCCAGGAGACGAAG
Organism: Sphingomonadaceae bacterium; assembly: GCA_050261575.1. GTDB lineage: Bacteria > Chloroflexota > UBA6077 > UBA6077 > UBA6077 > JBLNDL01. The sequence goes on from JBLNDL010000060.1 coordinate 38,697, forward strand.
GCGCCGGCCCAATCGGCGAGCCGCTGGATCAGAACGGGGGCCATCCCGACGATCCAGTTGAGGATCCCCATCCTGATCTCCTGGACCTTGCCGAGGATCCTCGGTACCGCCTCGCCGACCGTCATCGTGATGTTGTCAAACAGCCCGGCGAAGTAGTCGAGACCGATCTGGCGGGTCTCGGGATCGAACAGCAACTCGAAAGCCCGAACGAACCCCCCGATCGTCTTCTGAACCTCGAAGACCTTGCTGTCCAGGGTGGAGAGTGCCCCCTGGAACCCCTCGACGACCTTCTGGGCCTCGGAGACCGTCTCCTGGAGGTCCTTGATGGGGCTCATCGCCTGGGTCAGGGGCGTCTCCATCGCCATGTCGGGTCCGATAGCGCCGGCGCCGCCGGATGCGGCCTTGCTGATCGAGTCGAGCTCCCGGGCCGTCGCAAGGACGTCCTCGATCGCCTTCTGGTAGCCCGAGACCGAGTCCTCGACCCGATCGTAGCGATCCCGCAGATCCTCCAGGGAGGCCTTCTGCTGGTCGACGAGGACCCTCTGCCGGCTGGCGGCTTCCTCCGCAGCGGCCTGTTGCTGCCTGGCCGCTGCGAGGGCTGGGCTTATCCGTTCGATCTCCGCTCTGGCGGCCAGGGCGCCGACCTTCGCCTCCTCGAAGGTGATCTCCTTGCCCAGCTTACCGATCTTCTCCAACTCGCGCCGTTGAGGGCCGAGGGTGAGTTGTTCCTCGAGCTTGATCTTGTCGCCGGCGATCCGGACGGCGTCGAGTTGTTTCTCGATCTCCTCGATCGCCCGCTTGTTGGCCTCGATCGCGCCCTTGTCCGTCAGACCCTTGCCGGCCAGCTTGACCTCGGCGAGTTGGAGCTGCAGCCGGCGGGCAGCCTGCTCGTTCTCCCACAGGGCGTCCGCGAACTGTTGGGTTCCGGCGAGCTCAGCGCCGGTAAAGAACCTGAGGGACCTCTCGGCGGAGTCCAGTTGGTCCTCCAGGTCGGAGACCTCCTCCTTGCTCTTCCTGGCGGCCTCCTCCAGGATCTCGAGACCCTCCTCGGCGCTCTCAAGGGCCCGCGTGGCGTCCTCCAGCTCGGATCCCAACCCCTCGAGCTCAGCCTCCAGTTGGGCGACCTGGTCGCTCGCGGCCCTCCAGGCGGCGACTGCGCCTGGACCCACAGCGGCCAGGAGCCTCTCCGTCTCGGCCCGGGCGTGCTCTGTGACCCTCGCCGCGCCACCCGCCACGGCGTCCTCGAAGGCCCGAACGGCCGCCTCCGCGGAGGCAAGACCCGACCCGATCGCGGGCCCTAACCCCCCGTAGGCCCCGGCGATCGCCCCGACGCCGGCCTGGACCTGCTCCACGAGGCTCGGCGAATGGCGGGCGAAGGGATTGATCCACTGAAGAGCCTGATAGATGGCCTGGCCGACGGTCTGGACGATCCGGACGACAGCCCCCAGGGCGGACCCGACCCCGGAGGCCAGCGACCCTAATCCGTGGATTCGGATAGGGGCAGGGCGTGGGGATGGTGAAATGAGGGGTCTGAAGACTGAGTCGCGGTGTGTGAGGGGGAGAGCAGGCGGAAAGCAACGGCGAAGGGGCAGG
>JBLNDL010000061.1:0-10500 GCA_050261575.1 Sphingomonadaceae bacterium
CGCACCGCGGGGGTGGGGCGCGCGATGCCCCTCGATTCGTCACGGGGGGCGGTTCGATGGCGGAAGTGAAGGACGTGCTGCAGTCGCTTCTCGAGAACGTTGAGAAGGTGATGGTAGGGAAACGGGCAGAGGTGGAGTCTGCGCTGATTGCCCTGATCTGTGAAGGGCACGTGCTCATCGAGGACGTGCCGGGCGTGGGGAAGACGGTGTTGGCCAAGGCGCTCGCTCGCAGCATCGGCTGCAGCTTCAAGCGGCTTCAGTTCACCCCCGACCTGCTACCCAGCGATGTAACCGGCGTCTCCGTCTTCAATCAGAAGACGGGCGAGTTCGAGTTCCGCCCGGGGCCGATCATCGCGCAGATAGTCCTCGCGGACGAGATCAACCGCGCTACCCCCAAGACTCAGGCCGCGCTGCTCGAGGCCATGGAGGAGCGGCAGGTCTCAGTGGACGGCGTCACCCACCGGATGCCCAGGCCCTTCCTGGTGATGGCCACCCAGAACCCCATCGAGTACGAGGGCACCTTCCCTCTCCCAGAGGCCCAGCTAGACCGCTTCCTGATGCGCATTCGCCTCGGATACCCCGGGCGGCAGCAGGAGGTGGAGATACTCGATCGGCAGCAGTACTCACATCCCCTCGAGCAGTTGGGCCAGGTGGTGACCTCCGAAGAGCTTCTGGCCGCGCAGGATCGGGTCAGGGACGTGTTCGTCGCGCCGCCCCTGCGGGGCTACATCGTGGACATCGTGTCGGCAACGCGAGAACACTCCGACGTCTACCTCGGGGGCAGCCCTCGGGCATCCCTCGCCCTCTTCAGGACCGCCCAGGCGCGCGCGCTGCTCGCGGGACGCGACTACGTGTTGCCGGACGACGTCAAGGCGCTGGCCGAGCCGGTGCTCGCCCACCGACTGATCATCAACCCCGCCTCCCGCATCAAGAACGTGGACGCATCCCTGGTGGTCCGCGAGATCCTGGACTCCCTGCCGGTTCCGGGCGGGCGGGTTTCCGTGGCGATCAAGCGGTGAAAGCGGTTCTCGTTTCCGCCCTTTCGGTGCTCGTCCTGGCCACCGCCCTCAGCACCGGCTGGGACCTCATGTACCGGGTGTTCTACACCCTGGTGAGCATTCTGCTGCTCTCTTTCCTGTGGACGTGGATCAACGTCCGGCGATTGCGGTGCGGCTACGAGATCCGGACCACCCGTGCCCACGTGGGCGGTCGCATCGAAGAGAGGCTCACCCTGGAGAACACCAGTTGGGTTCCCAAGCTGTGGCTGGAGCTGCGAGACGGCTCTACCCTACCAGGCCGGCGGGACAGCCGTGTGGTTGCGCTGGGGGGGCATGCGAGGCGAGCGTTTCCCCTGGTAACCCCCTGCCGGGTCCGAGGGGAGTACCGCCTGGGGCCGATCCGTGTGGTCAGCGGGGATCCGTTCGGTCTCTTCAAGATGCAGCGGCAACTCCCCATCGGCGGCACGGTGATCGTCTACCCTGCCGTGACCCCCTTGACCTCCTTCGGCCGGCTCCCCGGCGAGCTGCCCGGCGGCAGCACCCAGTCGCAGCGTACCCAGTTCACCACGCCCAACGCGGCCGGCGTGCGCGACTACCGCCCCGGCGACGCCCTCTGCCGGATTCACTGGTTGAGCTCGGCTCGACAGCGCCGCCTGATGGTCAAGGAGTTCGAGCTGGATCCCCTCTCAGAGGTGTGGCTGGTGCTCGACCTGGACCGGGAGGTTCAGGTGGGCACCGGCGAGGACTCGACCGAGGAGTGGGTGGTTTCCATAGGCGCGACCCTGGCCAACTTCTTTCTGGCTCAGCAGCGGGAGGTGGGCATCATCACCCAGGGGCGGGTCTTGGTGGCGGACAGGGGACACCGCCAGCTCCAGAAGGTGTTGGAGCTGCTCGCAGTGGTCCGATCCAACAGCAGCACTCCCCTGGAAAGGCTGGTGATCTCGGAGGAGTTGCGGCTGAGTCGCGGGGCTACGGTGGTGGTTATCACCCCCTCCACCGACGAGCGATGGCTCGAGGCCTACCGGATGCTGGCGGTCAGAGGGGTATCGGTGTTGGCGGTCCTGCTGGAGGCTAGCACCTTCGGGGCGAAGCAGTCGTCTCTCCTGCTGGTCAGCTCCCTGGCGGCCTGCGGGGTCCCCACCTATCTGGTGAAGAGGGGTGACGACCTGACTCGGGCACTCGCTCAGCCGGCGGAGGTCAGAGCTTGAGGACTGAGGACTCATCACACATTACTCGTGGTGCCGGGCTGTAACGAAATGGCGCGGTCTTCGTTCTTGCAGAAGGGGGAAGCTGGTAGATGATGCGGCTGACCCGCGGACCGCAGGAGGGTTGGTCCGCGTTGCTGCTGTTGCTGGCCGTGGTTCTGTGCCCTGCCATCTCCCTGGCAGAGGCTGGCTGGGTGGATGGCCTCGCGGTTATCCCGTGGCTTGCCCTCGCCTCAGCCCTCTTGGGCTTCATCCTGGCCAAGCTGCCCGTCCGCGGGCCGGTGGCTCACCTCTTCGCCACCGAGATCGGCCTGATAGGGCTGGGCTTCTACTTCGCGGCGATGGGATCTGGGCGAGACTGGGAGGAGCGCTTCCTGTGGCTGGGTGGTCGCATCTGGGCGTGGCTGGAGGTGGTCTTTGGCGGGGGGATGGGCAACGACAACCTGCTCTTCACCCTGCTCATGGCCGTCCTCGTCTGGTTCTTGGGGTACGCCTCGGCCTGGTTCACCTTCCGTCGGCACGGCGTGTGGCCGCCGGTCGTTGCGTGCGCTTCGGTTCTTCTGCTGAATCTCTCTTACGGGGCGCCCAACCAGGTAACCAGCCTGATCGTCCAGTTGATGGCGTCGCTGCTCCTGCTGATACGGATCACCTTGTATCAGAAGGAGAGGGACTGGGCCAGGGCGGATTCCGAGTACCAAGGAGGGCTCGTCCGGAGTTCGCTGTGGGGTAGCACCCTCCTATCGGGGGCCCTGCTCGCCTTCGTCTGGGTGCTGCCCATCGGCAGCGTCAACGCCGCGGTCGCGGAGAACTGGTATCAGATCACTGGCCCCTGGCAGGGGCTGCAAGTGGAGTTCGACCGGCTCTTCGCCTCGATCGGCAGCTCGTCCGGCAAGGTGGAGGGTAACCGCTTCTCCAAGGCATTGGCGCTCAAGGGTGCCATCGAGCTCGGCACTGAGCCGGTGATGGTGGTATCCTCGCCCTTGCCCGAGTATTGGGCGGCTCAGAGCTACGACGAGTACACCGGGCACGGATGGATCAGTTCAGCCGACCAATCGACGCGGCTGGACGCCAACGACCAGCGATTGGCGGCGACCAGCAGCTACTCGGGGCGGTTGGACGTGGAGCAGCGGTTCAAGCTGCTGGCCGGCAGGACGAGCACCGTCTTCGCAGCCACCTCGCCGGTGAAGCTCAGTCTCGCGGTGTACGCGGACCACTTCGGCGACCTCGAGCAGGTGGGTGCCCTGCGCTCCACCATCCCGTTGCGATCGGGGCAGCAGTACGCCGTCATCTCGTCGGTCTCCGTGGCCACGGTGGAACGGCTCCGGTCCGCGGGCACCGAGTATCCCGAGTGGACGGGGCGCTACCTGGCACTGCCCAGGAACTCCCTCCGTCGGGTAGCCAGCCTGGCCCGTAGGATCACGAGCGGTACGTCCAATCCCTACGACGCCGCCGTCGCCCTGGAGGATTACCTGCGGGGCTTCCGGTACGAGATCAAGGTGGCCACGCCCCCGCCGGAGAGAGACGCAGTGGACTGGTTCCTCTTCACTGCTAAGGAGGGCTACTGCGACTACTTCGCCTCGGCCATGGCGGTCATGGCCAGGTCGATCGGTATCCCGGCCAGGGTGGTGAGCGGCTACAACACCGGCACCCTGAACGAGCGCTCTAGCCTCTACGAGGTCAGGCAGGAGAACGCTCACTCGTGGCCGGAGTTGTTCTTCCCAAGATACGGTTGGGTGCGCTTCGAGCCCACGCCCTCCCAGCCGGTGCCCGAGCGATTCGAGCTGACGCTGGATCGGCCTGAGTCCGCTGACTTGACGATGGAGGACGGCAGCCCGTGGGATCTCGAAATCGCCCCGACTGACAGAGAGAAGCTGCTCTACAGCGACAGCTTCGATCTCGGCATCGAGACGGGGGCAGGCGACACTCGAAGCAGCGAGACCTCATCCGTCGAGGTTCCACGGCCGGTGATGCCGCTGGCTGTGGGGGGCGTCCTGTTGGGGGCCTGGGGCATCTGGCGGGTGCTCCTGTCGCGGCTTAGCCCCAGCGGGCGCGCCTACCTCCAGATGTACTGGGTCGCCGGCCTGCTGGGCTGGCGGCTGCGGCCCTCCTATACGCCTGGCGAGTACGCCAGGGTGCTGGGCAGAGCCGCGGCGGCGTTGGAGCCGGAGGTAGAGGCCGTGGCCGACTCCTACGCGGAGGCGACCTACGGGAGGCCGGAACCCGCCACCGAGAAGAAGGCGGAGCGCTCCTGGCGGCGCATCCGGTGGAGGCTCCCGCTGGAGCTGCTGAAGCGAGCCGTGGGACGTCGGCTTCCGGCCTTCAGGCGCTGGCGCAGCGACGAGGGCTGAACGGCGCAACCGGTGAACCATCTGTACCATAGGTCTTTCCTCTCGATTCCAGCCGGTACGAACTGAACTCGACTGACGGCTGCCAACTGACCGCTGGCAGCCTGTCCGGAGGTTCCCTATGCTCGAAGGAGAGAAGATCATCAAACCGGACCGGAGGCGACCGGAGCGTCGCCGCGACAGACTGGCCGCTCTGGGTGGCGTGGTAGCTCAGAACAGTTGGGAGGAGCGCCGCGTTCACTGTTGGGATCTGGACCCCGATTGCACCGAGGAGCGCCGCAAGCAGTGCGCCGCCTACTTCGTGCGCCGCAACTGCTGGGACCTCTGGGCTGCCGAGTACTTCCCTCCTGGACGGAAGCCCTGCTGCCACGGTGAGCTGGATTGCGTTCGGTGCCCCGTGACGACCGCCAAGTTCGGCGGGACGATCTCGGTTCATGTGGCGGTACCACGCAGGGAAAGCGGTCGACGCGGCGGCCGCCTGGCGGATCGGCCGGCTGCCTACTGCCCGCACCTCTACAGCATCAAGGAGGACTCCGACAGGGAAGAGGGCAAGCTGGTCTTCCGATGCCAGTTGCGAACGGGGGTTCGGCTGCATAGTAGCTACGTCTCGGAAGTCTGTGGCACCAGCGAATACGGGGAGTGCGCTTTTCAGGTTGCCGAATGAGCAGACATTTGAGGCTCTCGGCTATTGCATGGCGACCACGTTTCATGTATATTCCAGTTCGGTGGTAGCGTTCGACCCCGGCTGAGCTCTGCGTGGTTCGCACTCCGACTGTGGTAGTCCGACGAGGAACGTCTGCAACAGCTCGTGCCTGTGTCCATCCTGCAATGGGGTGAAGGAGGTATCTGGGGTGAGCTTTGTGGACAAGACCCTTCGGTGTCGGGAGTGCGGAAGAGACTTCGTGTTCACTGCTGGCGAGCAGGAGTTCTACCAGCTAAAGGGGTTGCTCAACGAGCCTGCCCGCTGTCCGGAGTGCCGAGCGGTGCGCAAGGCGCAGCGAATGAGTGGCGATGGGACCGCCGGTGGGCCGCGCACCCGCGAAATGCACCCCGCCGTGTGCGCAGAGTGTGGCGCCCAGACGCTCGTCCCCTTCCTGCCTCGGGGCGACAAGCCCGTGTACTGCAGCACCTGCTTCGATCGAGTGCGAGCCGGCCGTTAGTGGCCGAGAAGGGGGGCGGGCTTGGCCCCGCCCCCCTTTCGCTTGGCTCGCTATTCTCGGCGGGTCGATCTACGCCGTACCTGCGGCGGTCGTCTCCGCTCGACCCATGCCCCCCATTTCGAGGAACGTCCCCGACCAGCGTGCGTTGCTCGGCAGCTACCTTGCCCCGAGAGAAGCTTACACCCCGAGGGTGCGGCTACAGCCCAAGCTCCGTCGTGAGGTGGCGCAGGAAGCCCTCGGTGTCCGCCACCAAGCCGATGGCCTGGAAGCTGCCTCTGTCCGCCAGCTTCGTGGCGACAGCCGGATTGATATCCACGCATACGGTGGTCACGTTGGCCGGCAGCAGGTTCCCCACGGCGATCGAGTGCAGCATGGTGGAGATCATCAGCACCAGGTCGACACCCCTCTGAATCACCTCTCGCATCTTCCTCTGGGCCTCTATCACGTCGGTGATCACGTCGGGCAGTGGGCCATCGTCTCGAATGGACCCCGCAAGCACGAACTCCACCCCGTGCTTCACGCAACTGTACATGATCCCCTTGGTGAGTATCCCCTGCTCCACTGCCGCCCTTATGCTGCCGGCGCGTCGGATGCGGTTGATGGCTCGCAGGTGGTGCTGGTGGCCGCCCTCCATGGGGGTGCCCTCCGAGAGGGAGATGCCGAGCGAGGTCCCGAAGAACGCGGCCTCTATGTCGTGGGTGGCCAGGGCGTTGCCCGCGAACAGGTAGTCGATGTAGCCCGCTTCGATCAGCTTTGCCATCAGCGGGGCGGCTCCGGTGTGGGCGACTGCCGGACCGGACACCACCAGGGTCTTTCCTCCTTTGGCCTTGATGGCCCTCATCTGGGAGGCGATCTCCCGAATCAGGATGGCCTTGGGCTTCTCGCTGGAGACCGCGCTCCCCATGAAGGAGAAGACCTCCTTCTCCTCCCGGCTGCGCTCCAGCGGGATCACCCGGATCCCCTGGTGGCCCACAACCACTTGCTCGCCCTTCTTCACGTCTGAGATGGGACAGTTGCGGGCTGTGCCGGCCTCCCAGTCCACCACGATCCCCAGGTCCATCTCCGGATGAGCCACGGGCACCCATCCCCCGTTCAGCCGCACCAGGGTCTCCAGGTTGGTGGTGGAGTAGAAGCCCTCGGGGAAAACCCCGTCGGCGGGGGCGGGCTCGGTGTGCACCTGCTCGACCGCGTGCACGACAGCGCCGAGACGGCGGGCCTGCCGCACCAGGAGGTCCAGCAGCTCCGGCGACCCCGCCCTGATCTCCAGTCGGGCGTAGCTCGTCTCCGTCTTTCGGCGTCCGACCCGAATCTCTTGGACGTCGAAGTCGCCGCCCCGATCCATGACGGCGTCCATGATCTGAGGCAGGATCATCGAGTCGATGATGTGGCCTTCCAGCTCGATGACCTGAGTATAGAGCTGCTGTTGGTTCATGCTGCCTCCGTCTGTCCGTTTCGTTCTACACCCGGCACGAGCGGCGGGGTGCAAGAGGGCCGCTTGGATTATAGCACCGAGACGGGTTCGGCGGCCGGATCGACTCGGGCTCACGGCCACCTAGACTCCTGAACCTCCTTCTTGCCATGCCTCCGCTGGATGGACTAATCTGTGTGTGCCACGGCCCGATCGCGGCCGGTTGGCGGCTAGCTTTCACGAATCGATATGGAAGAGGTGCGCCATGAAGGCGATCGTCTGGCATGGGGCCTTCGACGTCCGTTTCGAGGACGTGCCGGTCCCCACGCCCCAGCAGGGCGAAGCCCTCCTTCGGGTCGGCTATGCCGGTGTTTGCGGATCGGACCTCACCATCTACGCCGGAAAGCACTGGAGATCGACCCCTCCGATGATCATGGGGCACGAGTTCGCGGGGGAGATCGTCGAGATCCGGGGCGAGGCGACCAGTCTGAAGGTGGGCGATCGGGTGGCGGTGGAGCCCCTGCTCGCCTGCGGCCACTGCCACGTGTGCAGGGAGGGCGCCTACCACGTTTGCCAGAGTCTTCGGTTGATCGGGGTGGACGTGGACGGCGGGTTCGCCGAGTACGTCAAGGCCCCGCTGGAGCGGATCTACCCCTTGCCCGTCGGGACCCCCATGGAGAGGGCCGCCATGGTGGAGCCTGCCTCGGTCGCAGTCCACGACGTCCGCCGCTCTCGCCTCCAGTTGGGGGACCATGCGGTGGTGCTGGGCGGGGGCCCCATCGGCCTGCTGGTGGCCCAGGTAGCCAGGCTTGTCAGCTCCCGGCCGGTGGATCTGGTGGAGGTGAGCGACTGGCGTCTGGACTTGGCCCGCAAGATGGGGTTCGACCCGATCGACGCCAAGCGGGTGGACGTGACGGAGGAGGTGCTCCGCCGCACCGGAGGGAAAGGGGCGGACATCCTGTTCGATGCGGCAGGGGCCGCCGCCACCGCCGACAAGCTCGCGGCCCTCACGCGCATCCACGGACAGGTGGTGATAGTGGCGATGCCCAAGGAGCACCACCCTGTAGATCTCGCCGCTTTCGCCCTGCGGGAGATCGACCTCACCGGCTGCCGGGTCTACAACTACCGCGACTACCGCACCGCCATCGATCTGATAGCCTCGGGGAAGATCGACGTCGAGTCGATGGTCTCCCACGTGATGCCGCTGGAACGGGGCAAGGAGGCGTTGGATCTGGCCCGCAAGGGCGACGCCTCGATGAAGGTGCTGCTGAAACCGTGATCCCCTCTCCCTCTGGGAGAGACCCACAGGCTTATCCCTCTCCCTCAGGGAGAGGGTCAGGGTGAGGGCTGGAGAGTCAGCCCCCCATGAACGGAGGTGACTGACATGACAGGACTGGCGGGACAGACGGCGATCGTGGCGGGTGCCAGCAGCGGAATGGGAAGGGCCACGGCCCTAGCCCTGGCCAAGGCCGGTTGTCGGGTGCTGGCCGCGGCTCGTCGGGAGGAAGTGTTGCGAGAGCTGGCCGCGGAGGCAGCCGGGGCGGGTGGCGAGATCGTGGTGCAGAGGGCGGACGCGTCCAACAAGGCGGACGTGGAGGCGATGGTTCGTAAGGCCGTCGATCTCTTCGGCCGGGTGGACACCTTGGTGAACACAGTGGGCACCAACACCCCCAACCGGGCGCTCGCCCACCTCACGGACGAGGACTGGCACCACCTCATAGACACCAATCTCCACGGGGCTTACTACATCACTCGGGCGATCCTGCCCCAGATGCGGCAGCAGGGCGGCGGGCTGATCATCCATGTCACCTCCGTATCCGGCGCCTGGCCGGACTGGTCGGGAATAGCCTACCAGGCGGCCAAGCGAGGGGTCATCGGCTTAGCCCACGCCACCATGCTGGAGGAGCGGCTGAACGGGATCCGGGTCAGCGTGATCCTCCCTGGGCTGTGCGACACCCCGTTGATGGGGAAGCGGCGAGTTCCCCCCACTCGGGAGGTGCTGGATAGGGCGCTCCAGCCGGAGGACATCGCGGCGGCCTGCCTCTTCCTGGCGAGTCTGCCGTCCCGCACCTACGTACCGGAGTTGACGATCATGCCCGGCGGGCTCCAGTGCCTGGGGCAGACGGCGTCATAGCGAGTGCTGGGGAGAGAGGACTGAGTTCCCTGGTGTAGGGCGGGCGAGACGCTGCGCCCACTCGCCTCGCGTGTCCCTTGCCGTCGGGTTCTTCGACGAGGGGTCGGCACCGGTGTAGGCGGGGGACGGGCGTGACAGCGAGGCCGTGCCTGCTCGCTCGAGTCACGTGCCCCGCGCCTGGGACTTCTCAGGACCCAGAACGACCGGGTGGAGGTAAGAGGATGAAGGCGGTGGTGTACCACGGGGCTTACAACGTCCGAATGGAGGATCGGCCGCTTCCCTCCCTGGACGAGGGCGAGGTCTTGATCAAGGTTGCCTACACCGGCATATGCGGTTCGGATGTCTCCATCTACATGGGGAAGCATCCCAGAGCGGTGCCGCCGGTCATCATCGGCCACGAGTTCTCGGGCGAGGTGGTCGATCTGATGGCCCCGGGCTCGGGCTTGAATGTCGGTGACAGGGTGGCGGTGGAGCCACTCTTCAACTGTGGTGTCTGCTACGCCTGCGAGGATGGGGCCTACAACTCCTGCGTCAACCTGAAGATGCCCGGCCACAACACCGACGGCTCCTTCGCCGAGTATGCCAAGGCTCCAGCCAATCGGGTTCACAAGCTCCCTGAAGGGCTGTCGATGGAGATTGGCGCCACCGTGGAGCCCACCTCGGTGGCGGTCCACGCGGTGCGGCGCTCGCGTCTGAAGCTGGGCGATCGGGCGGTGGTCCTCGGCGCCGGCCCCATTGGCCTGCTGGTGGCCCAGGCCGCACGACTCACGACGGAATTGCCCATCACCCTGGTGGAAGTGAGCGATTGGCGGCTGGAGCTGGCTCGCAGGTTGGGTTTCGACGTAGTCGACGCCAAGCAGGAGGACATCCGGCAGGCGATCCTGGATCGCACCGGCGGCCGCGGGGCCGCCGTGGTCTTCGACGCGGCGGGCGCGGCGCCCCTCACGGAGCAGGTATCCACCTTCGTGAAGGTGCGTGGACAGATTGTTATGGTGGCGATGCCGAAGGAGCCACGCCCGGTGGATCTGGGTATCTTCGCGTTCAAGCAGGCGGAAATGGTGGGCTGTCGGGCCTTCACCAGCGGGGATTGTCGCGCCGCCATCGCCATGATGGCGGAAAAGAAGATCGACGTGGCCCCCCTCATCACCCACACCATGCCCCTGGAGCAGTTCCACGAGGGGTTGGAGATCGCCAAGAAGGCCGAGTCTTCCATGAAGATCCTGTTGAAACCGTGAGAGACGAGCCTCTCC
>JBLNDL010000062.1:0-3330 GCA_050261575.1 Sphingomonadaceae bacterium
CCCGCCACACCCGCCGCAGGGGTTGTTCCACTTGCTGGCCTATAATAACCCGGTTTAGTTGCATTATCACCCCGACCCCCCAACCGCACCGACGGGGGCCCGGCCGGCCGGCCGGTCCCCCTTCTGTTCGTGCATGTCCATCGGTCTATCGGTCTTCGGGGGCACTCTGGCCGTCCCCCGCCTCTGTCCCAACGACGACCGTCGTCCCCCCGGCGACGTCCGAGGCCCCGCCATCGGGGCTGCCCTTCCCCCTGGCCCGCCTGCCGTTACCGTTGCCACCGCCGTTGCCGTTGGTGATGGAGATGGAAGCCACCCTGTCACCCTCCCGCAGATCCATCACGCTGACACCCTGGGTGTCTCTACCCAGGAGCGAAATGCTCTCCACCGGGGTCCGAATCACCAGGCCGCCGGAGGAGATCGCCATCAGTTCGTCCGTGGGCTTGACGACCCTCGCGGCAGCCACGGGTCCAGTCTTTTCGGTCACCTTCAGGGCACGCACACCACGCCCGCCCCGGCCGTGGGGGGTGAACTCGGCCAACTGTGTCCGCTTGCCGAAGCCGAAGGTCGTCACGACCAGCAGGTCCAGGCTCGGATCCACGATCTCCAGGGCAACCACCCGGTCGCCCGGCGCCAGCCGAATGCCTCGGACACCTCCGCTGGTTCGGGAGGCTGCGCGCATCTCCGTCTCCGGGAAGCGGATGGCCTGTCCGCGCTCGGTGACCAGGATCACCTCGTCCCCCTTGCGGCAGTAGCGCACGCACACCAGCTCGTCACCCTCCTCCAACGACGTGGCGATCAGGCCGTTAGAGCGCACAGCCGCGAAGTCCTGCAGGGGGGTCTTCTTGACCTCGCCCTGTCGGGTGGCCATCACGAAGAAATCGCCCGCCTCGAAGTTGGGCACCGCCTCGACTGCCGTCACCGTGTCCTTGGGATCCAGAGAAAGCAGGTTGATGATGGGCAACCCTTTGGCCTGCCGCGCGGCCTCCGGAATCTCGTGGGCCTTGAGCTGGAACACCCTGCCCCGGTCGGTGAAGAAGAGCAGGTTGTCGTGGGTGTCCACCACCAGCATGTGGCGCAGGGCATCTTCCTCCCGGAAGACCATCCCCTTGATCCCCTTGCCTCCCCTGTGCTGCGACTGGTAGGTATCGCAGGGCATCCGCTTCACGTAGCCCCGGTTGCTCAGGGTGATCACCACCTCCTGGTGTTCGATCAGGTCCTCGTCTCGGAAGTCCTCCGCCTCGGCCGGCACGATGCGAGTCCGCCTGGGATCGCCGTACTTCTCTTTCAGATCGCCCAGCTCGTCTCGAACCAGGTGAAGGATCTTGATGGGGTTGGCCAGCAGATCCTCCAGGTAGGCCACGGTCTTGAGGACCTCGGCGTACTCGTCCAGGATCTTCTGCCGCTCCAGCGCAGCCAGCCTGCGCAACTGCATGTCCAGGATAGCCCGGGCCTGAATCTCCGAGAGGCCGAATCGCTCCATCAGGTTGGACAGCGCCACCTCGGCCGAAACAGACTCCCTGATGGTCTTGATCACGGCATCCAGGTGGTCCAGGGCGATCTTCAAGCCCTCCAAGATGTGGGCTCGCGCCCGAGCCTTCTCCAGCTCGAACTGGGTCCGCCTGGTCAGCACCTGCTGGCGGTACTCGATGAAGTGCATCAACGCCTTCTTCAGGGTGAGCACCCTGGGCTGGCCGTCCACGAGGGCAAGCATGTTGACCCCGAAGGCCGACTGCATGGCCGTATGCTTGTACAGCCGGTTCAGCACCGCCTGAGGCTTGGCGTCCCGCTTCACCTCGATGACTATCCGCATACCCTGCCGATCAGACTCGTCCCGCAGGTCTGAGATGCCGTCGATCCGCTTCTCCTTTACCATGTCGGCGATCCTCTCGATCAGGTTCGCCTTGTTGATCTGGAACGGCAGCTCCGTGACGACGATGTGGAATCGCCCTCCCTTTGCCTCCTCTATCTTTGCCTTGGCCCGCATGATGATGCGACCGTGGCCGGTGGCGTAGGCGGTCTTGATCCCCTCCGTCCCCAGGATGAGCCCCCCTGTGGGGAAATCCGGACCCTTGACGAACTGGTACAGCTCCTCGACGGGCGCCTCGGGGTTGTCGATGAGATGGATCATCGCGTCGGCGATCTCGTTCAGGTTGTGCGGCGGGATGTTGGTGGCCATGCCGACCGCGATGCCCGCGGAGCCATTGCACAACAGGTTGGGGAAGCGCGAGGGGAGCACCACCGGCTCCTGCCTGGTCCCATCGTAGTTGGGCACGTAGTCCACGGTCTGCTTGTCGATGTCGGCCATCATCTCCATGGCCACGGTGGTCATCCGAGCCTCGGTGTACCTCATGGCCGCCGGGGGATCGCCGTCGATGGAGCCGAAGTTCCCTTGTCCATCGGCCAGCGGGTAGCGCATGTTGAAATCCTGGGCCATGCGGACCAGGGTCGGATAGATGACGGCCTCACCGTGGGGATGGTAGTTGCCCGAGGTATCGCCGCAAATCTTGGCACACTTCCTGTGAGGGCGATTGGGGGCAAGGTTCAAATCGTGCATCGCCACGAGGATGCGCCGCTGCGAGGGCTTGAGGCCATCCCGAGCGTCGGGAAGGGCCCGAGACACGATCACGCTCATGGCGTAGTCGAGGTAGGAGTTCTTCATCTCCTCTTCGACTCTTACCGGCTTAACGTTGCCAACTTCCATAAAACAACCTCGATATCCCTAGCGATCGGCCGTCAGCAGCCGGCCTTCAGCCGCTGCCCCTCGCCATCCACTTCCACCAACCGCCTGCGATTGCGGACAGACCCCCACGGCTCCCACTCTACGGCTGCGAGCAGAACCGGAGCAGGCCAGCGGGAGGGAGCGAGGAAGGAACGGAGACAGGGAGCCCAAGCAACTGCCGAGTGCAGCCGCCCGAGGCGCACAGCATGAGAGGGTATCAACCCTCGCGGCCGTTACGGCCCTCGGATTTCGGCCCGCCCGCGGGCTCAGAATCCTCGGGGATGGCACCAATCAGCCGCCGGTACTCCTCGATGCCGAGGACCACCGCGAAGGGCTTGCCCTGCTTCTCGATGAGGAAAGTCTCACCGCCGAAGTGGGCGCGACCGAGGATCTCTGCAAAGTTGTTGCGGGCGTCAGCGGCCCGAATCCTTATGGGCATTCCGGCACTCCTAACGGGAATCATACGACATTTTGTACAAAGTGTCAAAACGCCGCGAGGGGGCCCCCCCCGGGCCCCCCCCGGGCCCCCCCCCCGCCAAACGGGGGACCCCCGCGCACCCCCCCCCCCCCCAAAAACCCCCCAACCCCCCCCCCACACCGCCCCGGTCCCG
>JBLNDL010000063.1:0-54762 GCA_050261575.1 Sphingomonadaceae bacterium
CGCCCCGCGCCCCCCCCCCCCCCCCCCCCCGCACGGAAGGGGAAGGAGTAGCAATAGGCAGGCCAGGGCGAAGAAGGGCTTGACCGCCCCGGTTCGGCCGCCTAGAATGTGGCAAACGCAACAGGGTTGCGCGGCGCAATCCTGTTGCAGAGCTACGCCGCAGGGTGGTTCTCCGGCGGCGTCTTCTGGGGGTAGTGATGGTTGGCGCTGTTGCCCAGGTGATGCAGATCTTCGAGATCCTGGTGGATTCCAGCGACGGGGCCACCGTGAGCGACCTGGGTGCCAGGCTCGGGATCAACAAGGGGTCGGCCTCCAGGCTGCTCACGACCCTGGAGGCTGAGGGCTACCTGATTCAAAACCCCGTCACGGCTCGCTACGAGCTGACCCTCAAGCTGCTCGCCCTCGCCAATCGCCTCACCGACAGACTGGGTTTCCCTGCCGGCGCCCAGCCGATCATCGATCGCCTTGCGGCGGAGGCCGGGGAGCTGGTGCAGCTTTCCGCGGCCGACGGCGAGCGGCTTTACGTCATCGCGAAGGCCGAGGGAGACGCTCGCATCGCGGTGAAGTCGCTCATCGGGCGCCTCATGATTCCCCACGCCACGGCTGCCGGGAGGGCGTGGCTGAGCGCCTTCCCCCTGGACGAAGCCACCGCGATCGCTGCCAAGCAGGGGCTTCCAGCCTACACGGCCAACACCATCACAGACCTGGGCGTCTTGAGGGCAGAACTGGAGAGGGTCGCGGCCCAGGGGTTTGCGGTGCAGGACGAGGAGTTGATCCCCCACGTCTCGGCCATCGCCGTGCCGATCCGGCATCGGGTGACCGGGGCGCCCCTGGGGGCTCTGGACATCGTGGCGCCGACCTTTCGCTTTCCCCGGGGGCGTCGACTCGGTTTCTTGGACTCCTTGAAGGCAGCGGCGGAGGAGATCGAAACCCTGTGGCCGGAGGGCTTCGCCCAGCGGTGGCGGATTGGAAGGGGTACCGGCCGGAGGGAGTAGTTGGCACGAGGTCAGCAGCCATTCCCGTTGGCTAGGGAGTAGGGAGGTACAGCCATGGCGACAACCACGTCGGGACCGCGGGTGGTTCGGGCGCCCCGCGGCGGAGAACTGAGCTGCAAGGGCTGGGAGCAGGAAGCGGCCCTCAGAATGCTGATGAACAACCTGGATCCGGAGGTCGGTGAGCGACCCCAGGACTTGGTGGTGTACGGTGGGCGGGGTCGCGCCGCCCGCTCTTGGGCGGCTTTCGATGCCATTGTGCGGGAGCTGCGGCGGCTCGAGAACGACGAGACCTTGCTGGTGCAGAGTGGCAAGCCGGTGGCGGTGTTCAAGACCCACGAGGACGCCCCTCGCGTGCTGATCGCCAACTCCCTGCTGGTGCCTCATTGGGCCACCTTGGAGGAGTTCGATCGCCTGGAGGCGATGGGGCTCACGATGTACGGCCAGATGACGGCCGGCAGTTGGATCTACATCGGGAGTCAGGGAATCGTCCAGGGGACCTACGAGAGCTTAGCTGCAGCGGCGGAGCAGCACTTCGGGGGTACGCTGAAGGGGCGGCTGGTGCTGACGGCGGGTCTCGGCGGGATGGGTGGTGCCCAGCCCCTGGCCATCACGATGAACGAGGGCGTCGGCCTGATCGCGGAGGTGGACGGGCAGCGGATCCGCCGTCGGTTGGAGACCGGCTACCTGGATACCTGGTCCGCGAGCCTGGACGAGGCGCTGGCGATGGCGCGTGAGGCCCAGGAGGCTGGGCGCCCGCTGTCGGTTGCGGTGCAGGCCAACGCCGCCGACGTCACCAACGAACTGCTTCGGCGTGGGATCGTGCCGGACGTGGTGACCGACCAGACTCCGGCCCACGACCCGTCCATGTACGTTCCGCAGGGCATGAGCGTGGAGGAGGCCGAGGCGCTGCGCCGGACCGACCGCCACCGCTACCTGGAGCTATCCTACCGCTCCATGCGCGAGCACGTCAGGGCGATGGTGGAGTTCGTTCGGCGTGGCGCCGTGGTCTTCGACTACGGCAACAACCTGCGAGAGCGGGGCAAGGAGGCCGGCGTGGAGGACGCCTTCAGCTACCCCGGCTTCGTGCCCGCCTTCATCCGGCCGCTCTTCTGCCGAGGCAAGGGCCCGTTCCGCTGGGCCGCCCTGTCCGGCGATCCCGAGGACATCTTCAAGACCGACGAGGCGCTGCTGCGGCTCTTCCCGGAGAACGCCAGCCTGAAGCGCTGGCTTACGCTCGCCCGCCAGCGAATCAAGTTCCAGGGGCTGCCGGCCAGGATCTGCTGGTTGGGTTACGGGGAGCGGGACAAGGCCGGGTTGGAGTTCAACCGGATGGTGCGCGAGGGGGAGCTGAAGGGCCCCATCGTCATCGGCCGTGACCACCTGGATGCGGGCTCGGTGGCCTCTCCCTACCGGGAGACCGAGGGCATGCGGGACGGCTCCGATGCCATCGCCGACTGGGCGGTCCTGAACGCCCTGATCAACACGGCTGCCGGCGGGAGTTGGGTGAGCGTCCACCACGGCGGCGGCGTGGGCATCGGCTACAGCCTGCACGCCGGCCTCGTCGTGGTTGCCGATGGCAGCGAGCGGGCCGAGCGGAAGCTCGGTCGCGTCCTGAAGACCGACCCCGGCATGGGCGTGGTGCGCCACGCCGATGCCGGCTATCCGGAAGCCCTGGAGGCTGCGCGGGAACTGGGCGTCCGGCTACCGGGGGAGGGGTTGTAGACCGCCGGAGCGGCCAGCGCTGGATCGGCTCTCCATCTCGCGGGAGGTCGATCGCTACCGGCGCGAGGCTAGCTGGGAGGTGCAAGCTGAGATTGGCGCGTGCGTCGAACGCAACTGACCGGCAAGGGAGCTGGTCGAGGCTGGTCACGATGGCCTGGTGGACCCGGTTGTCTTGGAGCCGTTTGCGAACGAAGGGCTGCCTCGTGGAGGAGGTAGCCCGAGGGTTCAGCAGAATGCATCAAGAAGAGGGAGGATTCCCGATGAAGGTTTCGATGCGATGGCGATTGTCTGGGTTAGCTGGGCTCATGGTGTTCGTGGTAGTGCTCGTGAGCGCATGTCAGGCGCAGCAGCCTGCAGGGTCGACAGGTGGTGGTGGTGGGACCGGAGCTGCTAAGGAGGTCAAGATCGGGTTCTTCGGCCCGCTGACCGGCGACTCGGCCTCGGACGGCACCAGCGCCAAGAACGGCGCGGAGATGGCGGTCAACGAGCTGAATGCCGCCAACGTGGTACCGGGCGTGAAGCTCACCTTGGTGCCCTATGACGATCAAAACAAGTCGGAGCAGGCGTCCAGCATCGCTCAGAAGCTGATCGAGCAGGACAAGGTGGTGGCGGTGGTGAACGGCTCCTACAGCACGCCTTCCCGTGCCGCGGCCCCCATCTTCCAGCGTGGCAAGATCCCCATGATCGTCGCCTATGCGGTGCACCCTGAGATCACCAAGGCTGGGGACTACATCTACCGCATCATCTACGTTGGCCAGGTTCAGGGCAAGGCGATGGCCGAGTACGCCACGACTAAGCTGAACTACAAGAAGATCGCGATGCTGAACGTGGACAACGACTACGGCAAGAGCATCGGGGAGGGCTTCACCGATGCCATGAAGGCGGCGGGTGGATCGGTGCCGGTGGCCCGAACCTTCTCCATCGGCCAGAAGGACTTTGCCCCGTTGATCACGGCGGTGAAGGACTCCAATCCCGATGCCCTCTACCTTGTGGGGTACTACGCCGAGGCCTCCCTTCTGGTCCAGCAGGCCCGGCAACTCGGCTTCACCAAGCCGATCCTCTCTACCGACGGCGTGGACTCCCCCAAGTTCCCTGAACTGGCCGGCAAGGATGCGGAGGGCGTGATCCTGACCACCGACTTCTCCCGGCAGGACCCGCGACCAAAGGTGCAGGACTTCATCAAGAACTACAAGGCCAAGTACGGCGGTGGGACCCCCGACTTCATCGCGGCATCGTCCTACGACTGCGTGGCCGTCCTGGCCGATGCGATCAAGCGGGGTGGAGCGACTCCGGATCAGATCAAGAGCGCCCTGGCTCAGACCAAGGATCTGGAGGGGGTCGCTGGCAAGGTCAGTTTCGATGCGAACAGAGAGGTGGTGAAGACCATCTTCCTCGTCAAGGTGGAGAAGGGCGAGTTCCAGTACGTGGACAAGCTCGATCTCAAGTAGTAGACGGAGCGTGGAGGAGGGGGCAACCCCTCCTCCACGCTGAGGGCGTGAACGTGCCTGTCTGGACGCGTTCGTGGGGTGAGGTCGATTCGCGCCCTGTACCTTCCATCACGAGGAACAATGCTCCAACAGCTTGCTAATGGCCTCACAATTGGCATCGTATACGCACTAATAGCCACTGGGCTTGCTCTGGTCTACGGTGTGCTCCGAATCCTGCACTTCGCCCACGGCGGCGTCTACATGGTGGCCGCCTACGTGGCGCTGTTCCTGATCGGGGCGACTGGCCTCGCGTTCTGGCCGGCCTTCGTCCTGGCCCTTCTGGCGGCCGGCCTGCTGGGTGTGCTCATCGAGAGGCTGGTCTATCGGCGGCTACGGGGCGAGTCTCCCATCGCACCGCTTATCGCCGGTGTGGGAGTCTACATCTTCCTCGAAGACATGCTGCGCCGCGCCGCGGGCCCATACACTCGCCCGTTCCCAGCCGATTTCCCGGGGGTTCTCTCCCTTGGTCCGCTGCAACTGACACTCGAACAAGGACTGGTCTTCGCTGCCAGCCTCTCTGGACTTGCGCTGTTGGTGTGCCTGATCCGGGGGACCAAGGTCGGGCTGGGGCTGCAGGCGGTCGCCCAGGACACTCAGACCGCTGCCTCCATGGGGGTCGACGTGAACCGAGTCGTGGCCCTCAGCTTCTTCGTCGGCAGTGCTTTGGCCGGTCTGGCCGGTGTCCTGGTCGGTCTCTACTTCAACGCGGTCGAGCCAGGCATGGGGGCGATCCCCGGGATGAAGGCATTCGCGATCGTGGTGCTGGGGGGCTTGGGCAGCGTCCCGGGCGCAGCTCTCGCCGCGCTGACCCTCGGGCTGGTGGAGACCCTGGTGACTGGCTACTTCGATCTGCCCCTGGGACGCGATGCCATCGCTTTCGTGCTGTTGATTGCCATTCTGCTGTTTAGGCCTCAGGGTCTCTTTGGGCGGCAATTGGAGAAGGTGTGAATTGGATAGCTACGCGCTGTCTGTTGGGATAGTAGTGGGCATCTGGGTGTTGATGGCGTTGGGCCTCAACATCATCACGGGCTACGCTGGCCAGGTGAGCCTGGGCCACGCGGCCTTCTACGCCTTCGGGGCATACACCACGGCGATCCTGACCACCAATCTCGGCTGGCCCTGGTTCGTCACCATGCCCCTGGCCGTGGTGGTCGCCGCCGTCTTGGGGGTGCTGCTGGGGCTTCCCAGCCTCCGGCTGAAGGAGGACTTTCTGGCCATCGTCACCCTCGGCCTTGGTCTGGTTACCCAGAGCCTTGCCCTCTACCTGCCATTCACAGGTGGGTCGCTGGGGATAGGCGGCATCCCGTATCCCAGCGTGGGTGGGTTCAGCTTCGGCACCGACAGCTACTTCATGATGGTGCTGCTCTTCGCTCTCCTCGGCACCGCTCTCAGCCTGTGGCTCGATCGCTCCTGGATAGGTCTGGGCTGGCGTGCGCTGCGGGACGACGAGCTTGCCGCCCGGTCCATGGGGATAGACGTCACCCGCTTGAAGGTGCTGGCCTTCGCCATAGGGGCAGGCTACGCAGGATTGGCCGGCTCGCTGCTTGCCCACCATCTGGGCTTCATCATCGCCTACAACTTCGGCTTCAATGAGAGCATCACTGCCCTGGCGATGATCGTCGTCGGCGGGATGGGTACCGTCCGTGGCGCCCTGGTGGGAGCGCTGCTGCTGGGCTTGGCGCCAGAGCTGTTCCGTCCCCTCGCGGAGTACCGTATGTCGATTTACGGGGCACTCATCGTGGCCGTCATGGTCTTCCAGCCCGGCGGGCTGCTGGGGGAGCGTTCCTTGATCGCCCGGAGGTTGCGGGCGCGATCTCTTCGGTTGCGGGTGAAGCATGGCTGAGCAACAACCGATCCTGCTGGAGGTTCGGGGGCTCACTCGCCGTTTCGGCGGCGTGACCGCCCTCGCCGACGTGAGCTTCGGGGTCGCCGCTGGCTCCATCACCTCCCTCATCGGCCCCAACGGAGCCGGCAAGACCACCCTCTTCAACGTGGTCACCGGTATCCTGAGCCCCACCAGCGGGCAGGTGGTCTTCGACGGGCGTGACGTGACCGGATGGGCGGCCCACCGCCTGGCTCGCGCCGGGCTGGCCAGGACCTTTCAGAACCTGAGGCTTTTCGGCACCCTCACGGCTCGAGAGAACGTGATCGCGGCGCTGGGTGGAAGGTTGAACCACGGCCTCCTGGGGGCGCTCCGCAGGAGCAGCGATCCCCTGCTGGTGAACGAGGCCGAGAGGATTCTCGCCTTCACGGGTTTGGAGGCGCATGCGGATGAGCTGGCGCAGGAGCTCCCCTACGGGTTGCAGCGCCGCCTGGAACTGGCGAGAGCGATGGCCCTGGAGCCGCGACTGCTGCTGTTGGACGAACCCACCGCCGGACTGGTGCAGGCGGAGATCGAGGACCTGCTGCGGCTAATCGACGGTCTGCGCCAGCGAGGGGTCACGGTGCTGTTGATCGAGCACAACATGGCATTGGTCATGGGGCACAGCGACCATGTGGTCGTGCTGGACCACGGCGCTAAGATCGCGGAGGGCGATCCCTCCACTGTGGCCGCCGATCCCAAGGTGATCGAGGCCTACCTGGGGCACGAGGACTAGGAATGACCGAGTTGTTGCGGATTGACCATCTCTCCGTTCGCTACGATCGGGTGGAGGTGGTCCACGGCATATCCCTGGACGTGGCCGCCGGCGAACTGGTGACCATAATCGGCGCCAACGGGGCTGGCAAGACCTCGACCCTGCGGGCAGTGGCCGGACAGATCGCTCCGGCGGGCGGCAGCATCCTGCTGGAGGGGCGAGACGTGACCCGGCTGCCGGCTCACGAGCGGGCGCGTCTCGGGATCGCCCTGGTTCCAGAGGGACGGCGAGTGTTCCCTGCGCTCTCCGTGGACCAGAACCTCCTGATGGGGGCCTACGTTCGGCGGGATCGGGATGTCTCGAAGGATCTCGCACGGGTCAAGGACCTCTTCCCCATCCTGAAAGAGCGGGCAGGCCAGGCGGCGGGCACCCTCAGCGGCGGGGAGCAGCAGATGCTGGCCATCGCTCGGGCCCTCATGGCGCGGCCGAGGATCATGCTGATGGACGAGCCCAGCATGGGCCTGGCCCCCCGGGTGGTGGCCGATATCTACCGCACCATCGCGGAGTTGAAGCGGCAGGGGGTCACGATCCTGCTGGTGGAGCAGAACGCGAGGAAGGCGCTGCAGGTGGCGGATAGGGGCTATGCGCTGGAGGCGGGGCGGCTCACACACCACGCGCCGGCCGCCGAACTGGCCAACACCCCCGAGGTGCGCCGAGCCTACCTGGGCATGGGCGCCTGAGCAGGTATCTCTACATAGGGTACACGTTTCCCGCCAGAGAAGTTGACATGAACTAGAGACACCTGCTTGAGGAGTGCTGCGTGCTGAGTGGCCTCCCCCTCTCAATAGGGGGAGGCGGCGAGGTGGACTGTCTTCTCCAAGGGGGAGCAGCGAGTATCAGGAGGCGGATACCGTGACTCAGGCGACGCTATTGATCGAACACGCGGATGAACTGGTCACGCTGGCTGGTCCTCCCGGACCCCGCCGAGGCCCCGCCCAGGGAGATCTGGCCATCATCCGCGATGGCGCCCTGGCGGCTGGAGCCGACGGTCGGATCCTGGCCGTGGGCCCCACCTCCCAGCTTCTGGCATCCGTGGATCTGGCCGCTGGCGCTCGGGTGATCGATGCCTCGGGCCGCGCCGTGCTGCCGGGCTTCGTGGATCCCCACACACACGCCGTCTTCGCTGGGGACCGTGCGGAGGAGTTCAGCCGGCGGCTGGAGGGCATCGACTACCTGGAGATCCTGGCAGAGGGAGGCGGCATCCTGAACACCGTGCGGGCGACCCGCGCCGCCTCGGAGACCCATCTTCGGGAGTTGGCGGCCGGCTACCTGGCTGAGATGCTTAGCCACGGCACCACCACGGTGGAGATCAAGAGCGGCTACGGCCTTGCCACCGGGGACGAGCTGAAGATGCTTCGGGTGGCGGCCGATCTGGCCCGAGAGGGGACTCAGCGGGTGGTGGCCACCTTCCTCGGGGCCCACGCGGTGCCGCCGGAGTACCGCGACCGGCCGGACGGATACGTGGACCTGGTGGTGGAGGATACTATTCCGGCGGTGGCCGAGTCGGGGC
Source organism: Sphingomonadaceae bacterium (assembly GCA_050261575.1). Lineage (GTDB taxonomy): Bacteria > Chloroflexota > UBA6077 > UBA6077 > UBA6077 > JBLNDL01. The sequence goes on from JBLNDL010000063.1 coordinate 8,351, forward strand.
TGGCCCGCTTCTGCGACGTCTTCTGCGAGCGGGGCGCCTTCTCGGTGGAGCAGAGTCGGCGGGTGCTGGAAGCTGGCCTGGCCCACGGTCTCGCGGCGAAGATCCACGCGGAGCAGAAGTCCTCCCTGGGCGGCGCCCGCTTGGCCGCCAGCCTCGGGGCGGTCTCGGCCGACCACCTGGAGTGCGCGACGGAGGCCGACATCCTGGCGCTGGCGGAGGCGGGGACCGTCGCTGTGCTGCTGCCGGGTGCGGCGCTGATGCTGATGGAGAGCCAATGGGCCCCGGCCCGACGGATGGTCGAGGCGGGCGTTCCCGTGGCGCTGGCCACGGATTTCAATCCCGGAAGCTGCCCGATCCTCTCGATGCCCCTCATCCTGGGGCTGGCCTGCCTTCGTCGATTGCTGACGCCCGCGGAAGCGCTCGTGGCGGCCACACTGAACGCCGCCCACGCCGTGGGCCTCGGCCAGGAGGTGGGCAGCCTGGAGCCGGGCAAGCGCGCCGACGTGGTTATCCTGGATGCCCCGTCCCACCTCCACCTGGCATACTGGTTCGGGCGGAACCTCATCCGCACCGTCATCAAGGACGGTCGGGTGGTGTGGGAGAGACACTGATCCCGCAACGCGAGCGAGCACAAGGTTGCGCTTCTCGCGTTGGGTGAGGGAAATGGAGGACGATTGATGCCGGGTTTGGTCGAGTGCGTGCCGAACTTCAGCGAGGGAAGGGACCCATCCGTGGTGGACCGCATCGTGGCGGCGATGACGGCGGTTCCGGGGGTGCGGCTGCTCGATAGGAGCATGGATGCCGGGCACAACCGATCGGTGGTGACCATCATCGGGAGCCCGGAGGCGGTGGGCGAGGCCGCCTATCGAGGGGTGGCGCAGGCCGCCCAACTGATCGATCTGCGTGTCCACCGTGGGGAGCATCCGCGCATGGGCGCGGCAGACGTGGTCCCCTTCATCCCCCTGCGCAACGTGACGATGGAGGAGTGCGTGGCGCTGGCCCGAGCCGTGGGAGAGCGGATCGGTCGCGACCTCTCCATCCCCGTCTTCCTGTACGAGGAAGCGGCAACCCACGCGGAGCGCCGGAACCTCGCGGACGTGCGTGGCCCCCAGTTCGAGGGGTTGCTCTCCCTGGTGGGGACCGATCCCTCCAAGACGCCTGACTTCGGCCCCAACGCGCTGCACCCCACCGCCGGTGCGGTGGCGGTAGGCGCCAGGCATCTGCTAGTGGCCTACAACGTCTACCTGAACACCGCCGACCAGTCGATAGCCAAGGCGATAGCCAAGGCCGTCCGCCACCAGGGCGGCGGGCTGCGCTTCGTGAAGGCCCTCGGCATCGCCCCCAACGAGGCTGGCCGCGTTCACGTTTCCATGAACCTGGTCAACACCTCTGGCACGCCGATCCACCGAGTGATGGAGCTGATCCGCTCCGAGGCGGCCCGGTACGGGGTGACCACGGTGGAGAGCGAGATCGTGGGGCTCGTCTCCGCCGATGCGCTGCTGGATGCGGCGGAGCACTATCTGCAACTCAATGCCTTCTCCCGTTCGCAGGTGCTGGAGTACAGGCTGCTGGAGGAGGAGCCTTCGGACCCGTCTCCTCTCCCAAAGGGAGAGGCTGCATGCCAATCCACTCTGCGAGAGGATCGAGGTGAGGCTGCCTCCGGCGAGGCCCTGCTCCAGGAGTCGGTGGCCGGCTTTGCCGATCGCGTGGCCTCGGGCGACGCCGTGCCCGGGGGAGGGAGTGTCTCCGCCTTCGTGGGGAGCCTTGCCGCTGCCCTGGTGGCGATGGTCTCCCGTCTGACGCTGGGGCGAAGGCGGTTCGCCGACGTGGAGGGGCGGATGAAGGAGCTGGAGGAGCGCGCCGAGTCGATGCGGACGCGGCTCCTGCGGCTGGTGGAGGAGGACTCCGCCGCCTACGCCACCTACATGTCGGCTGCACGTGAGGCGAAGCGAGGCGCAGACGGGGCGACGGCGGCGCTCCAGGAGGCGGCGCTCCAGGCGGCCAGGATACCACTGGAGACGGCTCGGGCCTCCCTGGGCGCCATCGAGTTGGCGCTGGAGGCCAGCAGGCTCGGCAATCCGGTCGCCCGCACCGACGCCTGTGTCGCCGCGCTTGCGGGCCACGCCGCCGTCCTGGGGGCGTGCCTCAACGTGCGGGCGAACCTTCCCTCTCTGGCTCCGGAGCAGCGGCCCGAGCTGCTGGAGGCCGAGGTGAGCGCCCTGGAGCAGAGGGCGGCGGCTCTTCTTTCGGAAACGCTGGCGCTCGGGAGATCGTAGCTGGCGGCAGCGGGCGAGGCGCAGGCGCTTACCTGCACCTCGCCCTTCCCCCACATCGAAAGGCCCCACCTCGATTCTCGCGCCAACAAGCCCTTGACAGTCCATCCCCCGATTGGTACAGCTTAGAACGATAGGAGGCCGTGCCGCTCGGCCCGGTGGATTGTGTTCCCTCTGGCGAGAGCGCAGGCGACAGGCTGGGCTGCTCCTGACATGGAGAAGGGAGGAAGGTTCGGGGTGGAGAGAAACGCCTGGTTGTTTCGCGGCACCAACGACGGCAAGGGCCGAAGGAGGATCATCGATCAAACCAACAGCGGACTCCAGTACCTGCGCTACGGCCGTATCCTTCTGGAGGACGGGAAGTTGGGCTTAGCCACCGAGGGGGAGGAGGTGGTCCTCCTCTGCCTCAACGGGGAGGGGGTGGTCGAGATTGCCGGCCAGAGCTACCGGTTGGGGAGGTACGATGCCATCTACCTGCCCAGGGATTCGGAGTGCGCGGTCGTATCCGGAGGGCTCTTCGACCTGGCGGAGGTCTCGGCTCCAGTCGCAAAAGGCTACCCCGTCCAGTTCGTTCGCTTCCAGGATGTGCTGAAGGACGAGTCGCTGGTGAAGAGGGCCGGGTTCGAGCCGTACGCGCGGACTATCCACACCATCATCGGTGAGGGCAACACCCAGGCGGGCAGGTTGCTCGTGGGGGTAACGGTCAGCAAGGACGGCAACTGGACCAGTTGGCCACCCCACGACCACTCCGAGCAGAAGGAGGAGATCTACCTGTACGTAGATATGCCGCGGCCCAGCTTCGGGATCCATCTCAACTATACGAAGATGAACGAGATGGAGATGGTGGTCCCCGTGTGGGAGGGAGATGCGGTTGCCATCAAGAAAGGGTACCACTACAACGTGGCGAGCCCGGGCACCCAAATAGCCTTCGTCTGGATGATGGCTGCCATCCGCGAGGAGGAGGATCGACTCTTCGGGACCGTCACGGTCCAGCCGGAGTTCGCGGGGGGCAGGTTCAAGCTGTTCTAGAAGAGACCGGTCGAGCCGTGGAACCGCGGAGGCACGGAGGAGCGGAGAGCAGCACGAACGAGTCTCCATGCCTCCGTGCCCCGGCGGTTTCGGCGCGCGTCAGAGGATGCCGAAATCCCGAAATACCTGCTGGATGCTGGCTCCCCGGCTCAGCAGCTCCCGCACCTTGTTCTCCCCCGTGACCTTCTCCATCGCTTGCGCGATCACCTCGTCCTCGATGGCCTGGGGGATGGCCAGGCAGCCATCCTGATCGGCGAAGACCAGGTCCCCATCGTGAACGATCACGCCGCCCACCTCGATCGGCTGGCGTATGGAGATGATGTCGCAACGTCCCTTGGAGTCGGCCGGGGTCAGGCCGGTGGCGAAGACCGGGAACTTCATGGCGATGATGCCCCAGGCGTCCCTCGTCAGGCCGTCGATGATGGCTCCGCGGCCTCCCTTGGCGCGGGTGTGGGTGCTCAGCAGCTCTCCCCACACGGAAGAGGTTTTGGGGCCCTGCATGGTGCACAGCACCACCTCGCCGGGCTTCAGATCGTCCAGCAGCGCCAGCTCCAGCTTGTAGGGTTCTGCCGGGATCGTGTATGCCTGGACTCCCAACATCGTGGCAGCTCTGCCCACGATCTTGGCCTCCGGATACAGTGGGCGGATGTCGTAGCGCATCACCTGGTTGCGATAGCCCATGTCATCCATGGTGTCGGCCAGGACGGCGGTGTACAACTTCTCTTCGATCTGGTCGTAGTAGCGTTGACCGAACTTCTCCACCCTCTACTCCTTTCCTGCCCCGCGCCGTGCTGGCTGGGACGATGTTCATTCTAGGTGCAACCTGCCGCTGAGGCAACAGTTGACCGGCAACGGCGAACCTGATACGCTCTCCGCGACTTCTTCGCATCCGTACGAGGACGAAGCGCCCTGCGTTTGTGCGAGGGCCGCACGGAGCCCCCTCTGCCCCGGCGGTGAGTCAGCCTTCTTACGCGCCGATCCAGGGAGGTCCCAGCAGCAGACGATGCAGCCATCCGGACGGGCCGTAAACAGTAGCGCGCGTCCCAGTTGGCCGGCGGCTCGGCCGGGTGGTGTTGCCCGATGGCGCCGAGCGGAGCATGGTCGTGCATGCGTTCGTTCAGGCCCACAAGGCAGCGTTCACCCTCGCGCTTCACGCGGGCTGCAACCGGTGTTTCCCTCCCGCGCTCCTCCCATCGCCGTTCCAAGCTGACTGTAGAACCGGTACTTGCCACTGGAGAGCCAACGGTACCCCATTCTGCTGGCATCCGCAGCGGTTGCCAGTACGATCCTGAGGAGGTTTTCTGTGAAGCACTCGATGACTCGTCGCGACTTCATGCGCCTGCTCGCTCTGGGATCTGGAGGGGTTATCCTGGCGGGTTGTGGCCAGGGGGCGCCCGCGCCCGCGGCGACCAAAGCACCGGCCGCGCCCGCGGCAACCTCGGCGCCCGCCGCGCCTGCTGCTGCCACGGCGGCTCCTGCGGCCCCTGCTGCGGCGGCCTTCAAGCCGACGCGACCTGTCACCCTGATCTGCCCCTGGGCAGCGGGTGGAGGCACCGACCGAGTTGCCCGCATGGTGGGCACCTTGCTGGAGAAGGAGTTCGGTCAGCCCGTCAACGTGGTCAACCGGACGGGCGGTGGCGGCGCCGTCGGCCACACGGCGGGATCCACGGCAGAACCGGACGGCTACACCTTCACCATCGTGACCGTCGAGATCGCCATGATGCATTGGATGGGGCTGGCGCAGGTGGGGCCCAAGGACTTCGTGCCCATCGCCCAGGTCAACTTCGATCCATCGGGCGTGCAGGTGAAGGCCGACGCCAAGTGGAACACCCTGAAGGAACTCCTGGACGACGTGAAGGCCAATCCCGGCAAGTACAAGGCATCGGGCACGTCCAAGGGAGGCATCTGGGATTTGGCCAGGGCGGGGATGCTGAAGACCGCTGGAATCCCCGTGGACGCCATGCCGTGGGTGCCCTCGGAAGGTGCCGCACCGGGCCTCCAGGAGTTGGTGGCCGGTGGCGTATCCGTGGTTACCGCCAGCCTGCCGGAAGGCGCCTCCCTGATCGAGGCGAAGAAGGTCAAGGCCCTCGCCTTGATGGGCGAGAAGCGGGATCCCGCGTTTGCCGACGTCCCGACCCTGAAGGAGTTGGGCTTCGACTGGGTTATGGGCGCCTGGCGCGGCTTCGGCCTGCCCAAGGGGACCAAGCCCGAGATCGCCTCCGCCTACGAGGCTGCCATCAAGAAGGCATACGACTCTGCGGAGTTCCAGGACTTCATGAAGAAGAACGGCTTCGGCCTCACGTGGCGCAACTCCAAGGAGTTCGGCGACTTCATGAACCAGCAGGACGATACCATGGGCAAGATCATGAAGGACGTCGGCCTGATCAAGTAGATGGTTCGCAGGCTTTGTTAGGTAGGCGGTCCACGATATGAAACGGTCGGATGCTGTGCTCGGCGGCGCCGCGGTGCTCCTTGGCGCCGCCGTCTACCTCAACACCCTTGCATTCCCTACGATGCCCGACGGCGCGCCCGGGCCGGCCCTGTTTCCGCAGATCCTGTCGGCGTTGCTGATACTGTTCGGCGGTATCATCGTAGCCCAGTCCATCCGTCCCCACGTCCAGGAGGAGCGCCACTACGAGCCCAAGGCGATCCTCAAAGCGGGCGGGGTGCTGGTGGCCATCGCCCTGTACGTGATGGTGGTGCAGAAGGTGGGTTTCCTGATCACCGCCGCCGCGATCCTGTTCGGGCTGATGATGATGCTCGGTGTGCGGGTGAGGGTGGGGTTACCCGCTTCGGTGGCCATCGCCCTGTTCTGTGTCCTGCTGTTCGAGAAGGTGCTGCGCGTACCTCTGCCGCCGGGCGTTCTGGGGGGCTGAGTCATGGATGCTGCCTTACGCGGTGTCACTCAACTGGCCGACCCTATGGTCATCCTCACCATCGTCCTCGGGTCGGCCATGGGCTTGCTGTTCGGGGCTATCCCCGGACTCACGGCCACCATGGCCGTGGCGCTCCTGGTCCCGTTCACCTTCTTCATGGACCCCCTGCCCGCCCTGGTGGCCATGGTCACGGTGTCGGCCATGGCCATCTTCGCGGGGGATATCCCAGCGGCCCTAGTGCGGATACCCGGAACGCCCTCCTCGGCGGCCTACACCGACGAGTCCTACAAGCTCACGCAAAAGGGGAAGGGCGAGTTGGTGCTGGGGGTCGACGTGGTCGCCTCGGCTATCGGCGGGGTCTTCGGTGCCCTGGTGCTGATGGTGGCAGCCTCTCTACTGGCCGAGGTGGCCATGCAGTTCACCTCCTTCGAGTATTTCTGGCTTGCGGCCCTCGGGCTGTCGGCCACGGTGATGGTCGCCTCGGAATCCCAGGCCAAGGCGGCCATCGCCATCATCCTCGGTCTGCTGCTCTCCACGGTGGGGCTGGACATCACCCTGGGCTATCCCAGGTTCACCTTCGGTGAGGTGGAGCTGCTCAACGGTCTCAACTTCATCCCCGCCATGATCGGCCTCTTCGGCGTGGCGGAGGTGATCCGCAACGTGCTGTCCGGCAGTTTCAACCTCCAGCCGATACGAGTGAGATCGGAGAGTATCTTCAAAGGGGTGGGGTCCACCTTGTGGCGGTACCGGGGTAATATGGTGCGGTCGGGCTTCCTCGGGACCGTCATAGGGGTCCTGCCTGGCGCCGGCGCCGACATCGCAGCCTGGCTGGCCTACGCCGTCTCGCGCCAACGCTCCAAGGAGAAGGAAAAGTACGGCACGGGCCACATCGAGCCGATAGTGGATGCGGGCACTGCCAACAACTCCTGCCTCGCCGCCGACTGGGTGCCCGCCCTGGTGTTCGGCATCCCGGGCGACTCCATCACGGCCATCGTGATCGGAGTGCTGTTCATGAAGGGGCTGAAGCCCGGCCCGCAGATCTTCGAGACTTCGCCGGAGCTAATCTACTCGGTGTACTTCTCCTTCATCCTGGCGAACGTCCTGATGATCTTCTTCGGCTATCTGGCAATCAAGGGATCGACCTACATCCTGAGGGTGCCGCGGAACGTCCTCCTGCCGGCCATTCTGCTGTTCTGCATCGTCGGTGCCTATGCCATCAACAACTCCCTGTTCGACGTGGGCCTGATGCTGGCCATGGGGCTGCTGGGGTACTACCTCGAGCTGAACGGCGTGCCCGTGGCGCCGGTGGTGCTGGGAATGGTGCTGGGGCCGATCCTGGAGAAGAACTTCATGTTCAGCGTGATCAAGACCAATTGGGACATGACCCTCTTCTTCAGTCGGCCCGTGGCGGCGGTGCTGGGTGCCATCACCATCGCCATCTGGCTGGTGCCGCTCTACCCGAAGCTGTTACGCAGAAGGAAAGGGGCGACGATGTAAGCTGCTCTTCTCCCGGAGGGCGAGGCTTTCTCCTCGTCGCGCTGGGCCGCAAGCGAAGGGTCTCCACGTGGCAATTGGTGCGCCCCCACGCGGAGATGCTGAGCGTAGCGAGGCATCGCAGGTGTAGCGGGTCTTGCGCACCCCAGCGGGACCGCGGCGAGGGTCACGCGATGCTCGGCACGACGGTCTGGGCGACTTCGAGAAAGCCTTGCTCCTCCTGGGGGAGGGAGTCCCCTTGTCCCCAGTGTCAGGGCACCACCTGATTCTCGAAGCGGCCGCGGTAGTGGGCTCGCCCCTTGCACTCCTCGAAGATGAACTGGCAGATGGCGGTGCCCGGGTAGATGGCTAGAGGAACCGGACCCACGTTGATCATCTCCAGCACCTGTTTGTTGGAGATACCCGGCTGCATGAAGCCGGCCGTCATGTGCACCATGAGCCCCACCCGGGCGAAGCGGCTCCGCCCCTCCAGCCATCCGCAGATGTTGTCCGGCAGGGTTATCCTCTCCAGGGTGATCCCGTGGACGGCCTGGCCGGGCATCAGCAGGAGGTGGTCGTCCACCTCGATCAGCTCGGTGACGTCCTCGAAGCTGGCGTCCTCGGTGACGGGGTGGATGTGCGGCAGGGCGCGGAAGACGCGGAACTTGTTGTCCAGGTGGAGGTCCACCGAGGCCGGCCCAACCTGATCCTCGGAGAAGGGCTCTATCCTGATCTCGCCTTCCCGGATCAGCCGGAGGATCTCGTCGCGGGTTAGCACTGCCATCTCTACCTCTGAAAGCGCCCAACAGGCCAGATCCGCGGGCGTGCGCCGAACCCCGCCACGCGATTGCGAAAGCATCCCTCCACGTCGATCGGCGCACGCCCGCGGGCCTGTTGGGCTGTCTCGATCACGCGGCCGCCGGCCGCTGCCGCCTACCAGCGATGGTCAGCAGGTTCTCCACGTAGACCACGCCGGCGGTGTACCAGGCGTCCCTTTCGGCGGCCTGCCGCTCCTCCACGTTGGTGACCTGGCCCTGGAGCCGGACGGTGCCCGCCACCGACTTCACGGTGATCTGAGTGGGATCGGCGATGCGGGCATCGCTGTCCAGGGCTGCGCGCACGTCCTGCTCGATCTCCGCATCGGGGCGCCGCCTGTCTGCGGAGACGGTGAGCTCGTTGGAGACGTCCACGACTCCATCCGTCTGCCAGGCGTCCTCCTCCGCGGCCCGCCGTTCCGCCTCGCTGGAGACGGTCCCCGAGAGGCGGACGATCCCTTCGGCGACGTTGACCACCACGCTCCGGTCGTCAACCCGGGGATCACGTTCCAGGGCGGATGCCACGTCGGCGGCGACCTGTTCCGCCGGCCGCAGGATGTCGGGCTTCACCTGGAGTTCGTTTCTCACCTCGGTGACCCCTTTGATCCGCCAGGCATCCTCGGCTGCCACCAGCCTGTCGACGTGGCGCGCTACCGTTCCGGAGAGGGTGACTATCCCTCGCTGTACCCGAACCGAGATGCCCTCGGGCCGGAGACGGGAGTCGTGATTCAGGACTTCGAGGACCTCGCTGGCTATCCTCTGGTCGCTCTGGCTCTCGGGCATTGGTGAACGGCCCTCCGCAATAGAGCTCTCAGCCTTCAGCGATCCGCTTCCGACTCCTGCCCCGAGGCTGTCTGCGGATCGCAGCGCTGTAGCCACTCGAGCAACGAGTATGCCACCGGCGAACGGCGGGGAACGATCCAACGATCGGCCCGTTCCCAGCCGTCGAACGGCTGGCCGTCCACTCGCCCGAGTGGGGTGGCGGGGAACGCAGCCATCGGCCTTTCCGTGGGTGTGCTTGGCGGGCGAGCGGATGCCCCCTCGCAAGCTGTCTGAATGGGAGACGATTCGGTCGCCGGACCACATCAACGTTGATGCATCGACTGTGCCAATGGGCAAACCGGGTGGGCATCGATCGTGCGGTGCCTGCCCGGTCCGTGAGAAGGGGCACTGGCCCCGGGGGCATCCCGAGGCGGAACCCCTGGCACGGTCCCTGCTTAAGTCAGAGGTCTTTCCGGCCGATGGGTCGGAGGGGCGGTTCCTCCAGAGAAGGGGGGACGGGGCAGGGGTTCCGGTGGCACCGATCGTGCACTTGACATAACCGGTCAGGGTCGCGAGGGGCGACCGGCGCGAACCTTAACAGCCGAACAGTGGTGAGAGGGTGTGGCGCCTCGAAGAGAGGCTTTTCCGGTGGGTTTGATCCTGGCCCAGGACGAACGCTGGCGGCGTGCCTAGTACATGCGAGTCGTACGGGCCGGCGAAAGCTGGCCAGTGGCAGACGCTCGAGTAACACGTGGGCAACCTACCCCCAAGCGGCGGACATTCGGCCGAAAGGCCGGTAAATCCGCCATGTGGTCGCCTGGCACTAGGCCTGGCGGCTAAAGCCGATGAGGCGTTTGGGGAGGGACCCGCGGCCCATCAGGTCGTTGGTGGGGTAACGGCCCACCAAGCCGATGACGGGTAGCTGGTCTGAGAGGACGGCCAGCCTTGCGGGGACTGAGACAGGGCCCCGACTCCTACGGGAGGCAGCAGTATGGGATCTTGCGCAATGGGCGAAAGCCTGACGCAGCGACGCCGCGTGGAGGAAGAAGGCCTTCGGGTCGTAAACTCCTTTTGCCGGGGAAGAAGGCCCGATACCAGCGCTCGAGAGCGGGCCATTAGCGTCCGAAGCTGATGGCCGGAGCGATGGTTCACGTCGGGCTTGACGGTACCCGGCGAATAAGCCCCGACCAACTACGTGTCAGCAGTCGCGGCAATACGTGGGGGGCGAGCGTTGTCCGGATTCATTGGGCGTAAAGAGCGCGTAGGTGGTGGCACCCGTCGGCCGTGAAAGCCCTCGGCTCAACCGAGGAAGGGCGGCCGATACCGTGTCGCTTGGAGGACGGCAGGGGGAGGCGGAACTCCCGGTGGAGCGGTAATATGCGTTGATATCGGGAAGAACCTCAGTGGCGAAGGCGGCCTCCTAGACCGTTCCTGACGCTGAGGCGCGAAGGCGTGGGGAGCGAGCGGGATTAGGAAACCCCGTTAGTCCACGCAGTAAACGATGGGCACTAGGTCCGGGGGGCATTGACCCCTTCCGGGTCGAAGCTAACGCGTTAAGTGCCCCGCCTGGGGACATACGGCCGCAAGGCTGAAACCCAAAGGAATTGACGAAGACCCACACAAGCGGCGGAGCACGTGGTTTAATCCGAATCGGACCGTAGAACCTTACCAGGGCTGGATGTCGGGAGTAGGAACCGGAAACGGGGACGACCCGTAAAGGCGGGGACCGGCACAGGGCTGAATGGCTGTTGTCAGTTCGTGTCGTGAGACGTTGGGCTCAGCCCCACAACGAGCGAAACCCTCGCTGCTAGTTAGCCGTCGTCAAACGGCTTCTCTAGCGGGACCGCCGGGTAACCGGGAGGAAGGAGGGGATGACTTCCAGTCGGCATGGCCTTGATGCCCTGGGCCTCACACGTGCTACAATGGCCGGTACAAAGGGCTGCCAAGCCGCGAGGCGGAGCTAAACCCAAAAAGCCGGCCTCAGTTGGGATTGCAGGCTGCAACTCGCCTGCATGAACGTGGAGCCGCTAGTAACCGCCGGTCAGCGAAACGGCGGTGAATGTGTCCCTGGGTCTCGCACACCTAGTCCGCCGTGTCCTGGGTGCCTTCCCGCGCCGAAGCCCCGCTTGCCCCCACTGTCTGAGTGGACCATGGGGACGGCAGGGCGAGGGCGGGACAGGTGACCGAGGACACGGGCGTAGCAAGGTGGTCGTACCGGAAGGTGCGGCGGAAATCTGCCTTTTCCGGCAGAACGGCCGGGTCGATCCCCGGCGTTCCGTCCGGACAGTCTCGAAGCCTCTGATGCAGTCTCTCCAAGAGGCGCTCCACCCTCTCACCATTGTCGGCCGAGGGGTCGCATGTCCAGCACCTTTACAACCAGATAGCTTTCATTCCGCTCACGAGTCAGCAGTATCAAGCTACTAAGGGCACACGGGGAATGCCTAGGCACTTGGGGCCGAAGAAGGACGCGGCTGACTGCGAAATGCCACGGGGAGCCGCCAGCAGGCTTTGATCCGTGGGTCTCCGAATGGGGCAACCCGCCGGGGGCAATACCCCGGCACCTCGCGCGCGACAAGTGCGCGAGGAGGGAACCGAGGGAACTGAACCATCTCAGTACCTCGAGGAGGAGAAACCAAACGGGATTCCCCGAGTAGCGGTGAGCGAAACGGGAACAGCCCAAACTCGCCTGTCTCGTAGAGGTATGAGATCCCGGGCCATTCAGTTCGAGATCTCATGGCTGTACAAAGGCCTGCAGGCTAACGGCAGGTGAGGGTTGTAAGCCGTGGCAAGGGACTGCTGCAGCGGTCCCAGAGAGATAGGTCTGCCCTAGCCGAATCCCTTGGAACGGGGAACCGGAGAGGGTGAAGGTCCCGTAGGCAAAAGGGTAGGCTCTCTCGCCGCGAGCTTGAGTACGACGGGGACCGAGGCCCCGTCGGAAGCAGGGGGGACCACCCTCCAAGGCTAAATACCCCAGTGACCGATAGCGAACGAGTACCGCGAGGGAAAGGTGAAAAGAACCCCGGAAGGGGAGTGAAACAGAGCCTGAAACCGTGTGCCTACAGACCGTCGGAGGGAGCAATCCTGACGGCGTGCCTATTGAAGCAGGAGCCGGCGAGTCACTCTGCGTGGCGGGTTAAGGGTGTGAAGGCCCGGAGCCGCAGCGAAAGCGAGTCTGAACAGGGCGCAGTCGCGTGGAGTGGACCCGAAACCGAGTGAGCTACCCATGGACAGGATGAAGCCCCGGCTACGCGGTTGGGGCGGAGGTCCGAACCCGTCGGTGGTGCAATACCGTGGGAGGATCTGTGGGTAGGGGTGAAATACCAAACAGACTCGGAGATAGCTGGTTCTCCCCGAAATGCATTTAGGTGCAGCCTCGGAGCTAGGACGCGGAGGTAGAGCCACCGGTTGGGCCTCGTGGTCCTTCCGAACTCCGAATGCCGCGCCCCGAACTCCGGGAGTGAGACGGTGGGGGTTAAGCTTCATCGTCGAGAGGGAAACAGCCCAGACCACCGGCTAAGGTCCCTAAGTCCAGGCTGAGTGGAGAAAGGCGCCCGCCGCTGAGACGGCCAAGAGGTTGGCTCAAAAGCGGCCATCCTCCAAGGAGTGCGTGCGAGCTCACTGGCGGAGCGGTGGGGTGCCCACAACGGACGGGGCTAAGCCTGGCACCGAAGCCGTGGGAGCAGGCTGTCGGTCGTGTTGGCCGACGGCTTGTTCGGTAGGGGAGCATCGTGGGTGCGTTGAAGTCGGGTCGCAAGGCCCGGTGGAGCAGCCCACGAGGGAGAATGCCGGCACGAGTAGCGCAAGGCGCGTGAAAACCGCGCCCGCCGCAAGCCTAAGGTTTCCCACGCTATGCCGATCAGCGTGGGGTTAGTCGGGCCTAAGCCGAGGGCGAACGCCGTAGGCGATGGACAACCGGTTAATATTCCGGTACCGGCTGTCACCCGTTATCAGCCACGGGGTGACGCGGGGGAAGGGCGGAGCACGGCGTTGGAGATGCCGTGTCCAAGCTGGTAGGAGAACGGCCGACGACGCTTGGGGTGATGGCCCCCTGAGTTGAAGGCCGGGCAACCGAGAGGTGAAGGGGCAACTCGGTCCGAGACCCCCGCCTAGAAAAACCCCCGCGGCGAGGGTGGCGGCCGCCCGTACCGCAAACCGACACTGGTAGGCGAGGATAAACGTCCTCAGGCGAGCGAGCGAGACTCCGCTAAGGAACTCGGCAAACTGGGCCCGTAACCTAGGGATATGGGCCGCCCCTTTGGGTGAAAGCACGTGCTGCTGGAGTTCGAGGGGGTCGCAGAGAAGAGGCCTGGGCGACTGGTTACAAAAACCACAGGTCCCTGCTAAAGCGAAAGCTGACGTATAGGGGCCGAGGTCTGTCCACTGCCGGGCCCTAAGGGGAGAGGTCTACGTATATAGGGCTCCAAACCGAAAACCCGGTGAAGGACGGGCGAACACATAACGCTCCTAAAGTAGCGAAGTGCCTTGGCGGGTAAATTCCGTACCATGCACCAACGACTTAACGACCCAGGCGCTGTCTCAGCGGAGCGCTCGGCGAAACTGGAATACCCGTGAACATACGGGTGACCCGCGGCGGGATAAAGAGACCCCGGGACCTTCACTGCAGCCTGGCATTGGGCCACGGCTCCGTGGTGAAGCATAAGGCGGGAGGCTGGGAAACCTCGGCGAGAAAGGCCGGGGTGGAGCCACTAAGACTGCCCAATCCGGAGCACGGGTCCTAACCTGGCCCTAGAAGTACGGGGCCGGGGACAGTACCAGGTGAGCAGTTTGGCTGTTTCGGCCCCCTCCTAAAGAGTAACGGAGGGGTTCAAAGGTCGCCTCAGCACGAATGGAAACCGTGCAGTGAGCTTAAGGGTAAAAGGCGGCTCGACTGTGAGGCACACAAGCCGAGCAGAGACGAAAGTCGGACCTAGCGGACGCTGCGGCACCTAGTGGACGGGCCGTGGTTTCAAGGGATAAAAGGTACCCCGGGAACAAAGGGCCAATGCCGCCAGAGAGACCACATCGACGGCGGAGTTTGGTACCCCGATGTCGGCTCGCCGCATCCTGGGGCTGAAGCAGGTCCCAAGGGTTGGGTTGACGCCCATCAAAGCGGCAAGTGAGCTGGGCATAGAACGACGTGAGTCGGTTCGGTCTTTATCTGTCGTGGGCGCAGGGGACTTGAGGGAGCCCGCCCTAAGTACGAGAGGAACAGGGCGAAGGGACCTACGGCGTGCCGGTTGTCCCGCCCGGGGCATCGCCGGGTAACCGTCGTCCTGATCGGATAAGCGCTGAAAGCATCTAAGTGCGAAGCCGTTCCCAAGATGAGGTCCCCCTTGGCGCAAGCCATTAAGGCCCCAGGGAGACTACCTGGTGATAGGCCGGAGGTGTAAGGCCGGTAACGGCCTCAGCTTACCGGTACTAATGGCCGAGGGCTTGAGCTGGTGCTCGGCGGCAATGGAAGCTATCTGGTTGGAAAGGTGACGGTACAGCGGCCCTTACACTCTTTGCTCAGGGGCGCCACCTGCGTTAGAGGCTGGTGGCGCCCCTGCGTCTGTCGAGCGGCGGAGGAGAGCAGAATGGCCATGCGACTCTACGTCGGGAACCTCCCCGACGACGTGAAGGACGAGGACCTCATTGCCCTGTTCGGGCAGGCGGGCACCGTGCAGTCGGCTGAGGTGGTCCGCCAGACCACCGGACAGTCCGCCGGATACGGTTTCGTCGAGATGGCATCCGACACCGAGGCCGAGGATGCCATCCGGGCCTTCAACGGCTACATGTTGGACGGCAACGAGATCGAGGTGAGGGTCGCGACTCCGGAGGGGATCGGCTATCCCCCCAGCTACGGGGGGCTCACCTCGGAGGGGTGAGCCGAGGCCGTAGCGGCCGACACGGCGAAGGCGATACGCACCGTCGCGCCGATCGATTCGACCGTCATGCTACGCTCAGCATCTCCTCGACGCGGAGATCCTTCGCTGTCTCTCGAGGATGGCCAGTGGCGATCTTGCAGGCCACGTTACCGGTACTGCATCGCGAGTTCCGCGTAGACCTCCGCGGCGGCTGCAACCTCCTCGACGTCTACCCACTCGTCGGATGTGTGAGCCTGGGAGATGTCGCCGGGGCCCAACACGACGCACGGAATCCCTCCGGCCACCAGTTCGCTCGCGTCGGTGCCGTATGCCGCGCCGGCCGGCGCGGCCCTGCCGAGGATATGCCTGCACGCCTCCAGGGCGGCTTGGACGATTGGGGCGTCCACGGGGGTATCCAGACCCCGATACTCCTTCAAGATGGCGGCGACTTCGGCACGTATCCAGGGCCGGTCTTGGCGCAGGCCTGCGACGAATGCACGCAGCCTGTCCGCCGCCCGGGCGGGCTCCTCCTCGGGCAGGGTCCGCATGTCCACGTCGATGCTGCACTCGGACGGCACCACGTTGATCTGTACCCCCCCGGAGATGCAGCTAACGCTGAGGGTGGCCGGCCCGCACAAGGGATGCCGACGCTCGGCCAGTTGGGCTTCCACTCGTTCCCGCAGCGCCTGGATCAGATCCACCATCTGGTAGATGGCGTTGTCGCCCAGTTCCGGGCGGGAGCTGTGGGCGCTCCGCCCGCGAGTGACGAGCCTAGCTCTCAGCCCGCCCTTGTGGGCGACCACAGGCTGCAATCCAGTCGGCTCGAACACCACGGCCGCGTCTGCCCTGCCTCCTCCCTCGACGAACGCCCGCGATCCTGTGAACCCTATTTCCTCGTCCATGGCTCCGAGGAAGAGCAGGTCGGCCGGCAGCCGATCTCGGTGGGGTGCAAGCAGCTCCAGTGCGTGGAGGAAGGCCGCCGCGGAGCCCTTGACGTCGCAGGCGCCACGGCCGCGCAGGCGGCTGCCCTCCAGTCGAGGCGTTAGTCCGTCCGGCATGTTGGCAACCGTCACGGTGTCCATATGGCACTCGAACAGCAGCCTCCGGCCCGGATTGCCCGTCCTCAGATGGGCCAGGAGATTCGGCCTGCCTGGCATCACCTCATCCATCGATGTCTCGAAGCCGAGCCTCTGGAGGTGGCCTGCCAGATGCCTGGCCAGCTCGACCTCGCCCGGCCCACCACCCTCGACCGCTGGATTCACGCTGTTGATGGCGACTAGCTCGCTCAGCAGTTGGACCACTCGCCGGCGGTTGGCGCGCCCCTTGAAGCCGATCATCCTCACTCCTCCTGCGCCGCGTGGTGTCGTCGCGCGCCCGGTCCCATCGAGGCGCGATCGCTTTCCCCACAGCCATTATAGATATGGTTGATGGAGGAGTGTACGGGGGGAGTGAAGCGCCTACGCGGCCGGGCGGGAGGATGCTCGCAGCAGGGAGAGCACCTTCCTCCGTCGCTTCATCTGACCGGCGATGGTGTGGCTTGGCTCTGGGCGGTGGAGGGTCTTGCGCAGCCTTTCCGTCGCCTTCTTCTGCTGCTTCTCCGTGATTGCCTCTTGTACCAGGCGTTCGATCGTGGGCTCTTCCATAGCTCTCCTTGCGATTGGTGGAGTATGGCAGGGCCTGGCGTCCTGCGCCAGGTCCCTTGGCTTCGACGGCGGGGCATGAGGCCCCGCCCTGCGCTTCGGGGATGAGTGTGCCCTACGCCGCCTTCTCGGCGGGACCTTCTCGGTGGGCTTGCTGCTCGGTGCGGCTGCGCACCTCTTCCTGGATGTCCAGCAGCTCGTCGACGTCGACGGGAACGGTGCGCCGGACCGTCTCGCTCGGGTGGCTGAGCCGCTTCCAGTGGGTTTCGTTTCGCTTGTCGGAAAGGAGGTGCTGGACTTGCCTCTCCAGCTCGGCCGCCACATTGACGAGGCCGCTCTCCAGGGTCTCCGCGTTCGCGCTGGCGAAGAACCGGTCGCCGGGGAGTTCCAGCACCACTCTGACGTTGTAGAACAGGTCGGTCACCGGTAGGCGGATCAGCCGGACAGCGGCCATAACCGAATCGGACGGGTAGTCCTGGAGAAGGTGGTTCAGCAGCCCCAGCTTCTCGCGCACCAGCGCCTGCACCGCATCGGTGAGGTCCAGATCCTTGACGTGGATTTGAAAGTACATGGCGCCCCCTTTCTCCCTTACCCTCTGGGAGGAGGTTCGATTGTCAGTCGCGTGCCCATCTCACCCGTGTGAAGGTCTCGAAGGGCAGCCGCTGCACCGTTAGCCTGCCCTTGAAGGCGCTTCTGAGCCCGCTCCCTATCCGTCGCGCCAGCGCCTGGCTGGTGGTGAGGATGTAGATGTAGTCTTCTCTGTCGTGAACGGCGGCAAGCCGGGCCGTGGGATTCGTGGCGCGCGCACGCTTCTCCTCGTTGCGCACCCAGTTCAGCACCTCCTCCTTGTGGTCCTGCATCCACTTCCCCCGAAGCACCACCTCTCCGTCGTACATCTGGCGCTGGATCCGCTGGTCGGCCGGGCACAACTCCACCCGCACGTTGGGGTCGTGCCGGAGGCGCCGGTACTCCTCCTCGTCCAGATGCCAGAGCTTGCCGTCGGAGATGGCGTGGCACACCGGGCAGATCGTCCGGCGGGGCGCGGCATTGGGGCCTTCGAACCCCTTGGCTGGGTAGTTCCACTTCTGCGTCTCGCCTTCCACCGGCCACTGGGCCTCGTGCCAGGTTGGCTCAACTCGCCCCGGCAGGATCGGCCGGGTCCCCGACTTGACCGCGGGGGTGCGAACTCTACGCATGTCTTACCTCCCCGTCGAGAGATGGGTTCTGGCCTGGAAATCGCGGAACAGGGTGTGGTCCACCTCCAGGTGGGCTCGAACGGCGCGGATACCGGCGATGTCGCTGAGGATGCGACGTATCCGCCGGGCGTCGGCGAGGGACTGGACCTTGCCGTTGATCTCGACCGCTCCGTCGACGACGCGCATCTCCTGATCCATCACCACGATGTCGTTCGTAGCCAGGGCCTGGGAGGCCAGGCTGAACAGGTCGATGTCGTCCGTGTACTCGGGCATGGCAACCTTGATGTTGGAGACCACACCGCGTATCCCCTTGACGTCGGCGGCCGTTCGGACGGCGCGCTCCTGGTCGGACAGCTTCTGTGCGGTCCCCATCAACCGGGCTATGCCGTGGGAGACTCGGGATCCGACCCACTCGAAGCCGGAGGAGTCCAGCCGCGCCCGCACCTTCTCGTCGAGGTCTTCGTCGCTGAGGTAGCCGTCCGCCGCCACGGTGAGGGCATTCTGGACCAGCTCGACGCCCGGGATCGACTCCACCAGTTCCTCTGCGTCCATCTTCTGGCCCGCGCAATCCACCACGCCGGAGAGGATGGCGATGCGACCCTCGGTCTTGACGGTTATCCGGTCGTCCAGCCCGTCGCCCAGATCCACCCGGCCGTCCGCGGCCAGGGCAATGAGTGCCTGACCGGAGATCTCCTGATCCGCCAGGCTGCTACCTACCTTGCGGTCGGCCAGCCGTCGATCGTCCAGGCTTCCTCGCTCATCGGGCTCGTGGAGGGTGGTGTCGGTGGGAGGGTAGGGTTCCCGTGCGAGTGCATCCTTCTCGTACTCTCGTGGTGACTCCATCATCTGGCCTCCTTGCCGCGAACGGATTCACCGGACCGCGCAAGATCTGTACCGGGTGGGCGCGGCCCGGGTATGGGCCATCGTGGGGCAAGGGGGTATGAAACAGGGGCGCTCACCCGAGCGCCCCTTTGATATGTGAACCCGGCTGATCGCCGGGGGTTGTCCGATCCGGCTAAGCACGTATCTCCAGGTCGAGTACACGTTTCCCGCTATAAGAGTCGACATGAACTAGAGATACCTGCTTAGAGGAGCAGTTGGGCGGGGCTTTCCAGCAGTCGACGAAGCTCGCCCAGGTATCGGGCGGCGTCGGCGCCGTTGGCCACCCGATGGTCCGCCGAGAGGGTGGCCTTCATCGTGTTGGATACCGTCAGCACCCCCTCGCGCACCACAGGGCGCAGGGCCACCGTCCCAACAGCCAGGATGGCAGCCTGAGGTGGGTTGATGATGGCGGCGAACTCCTCCACGCCCAGCATACCCATGTTGGTCACGGTGAATGTGCCGCCGGTGTAGTCTTCCTGCCGAAGGGTGCCCTTGCGGGTCCGTGCCACCAGATCCCGCGATTCCTTCGCAATCTGCATCAGTGGCTTGCGGTCGCACTCCCGGATCACCGGGGCGATCAATCCGTCCTCCAACGCGACAGCCATGCCCAGGTTGATCTGCTGGTAGAGGTTCCGCTGCCCCTCGGTGTAGTAGCTGTTCAGGATTGGGAACTTGGTCAGTGCCATGGCGGCTGCCTTCATGATGAAGTCGTTGAAGGAGAGCCTCTCCTCCTCGGGCATCACCTGGTTCAACTCCTCCCGCAGTTGGGCAACCCGCTCCATGTCGATCTCGACGGTGGTGTAGAAGTGGGGGATGCTCCGCTTGCTCTCGGCCATGTGCCGGGCGACGGCTTGGCCCATCCTGGAGAGCGGTTGGGCCTGCGTCGGCACCCCTTCGGGTGGAACGATGGGCGGTGCCTCAGGGGCGGGGGCGGGCGCAGCAGCGGGCTGGGGCGCTGCCGGAGGTGCGGGCGCGGGGCGCTCGGCCGCAGGTGGTCGCGCGGGGGCTTCCCTCTCCGGGGCACGCTGGCGGCGCGCCACCTCGGTGAGGAATCGCTCCACGTCCTCCTTGGTGATTCGGCCGCCTGGGCCCGTACCCGGGACCTGGGTGAGCTCGACCCCTTGCTCCTCGGCGATCCGGCGAGCCACCGGGGACGCCTTGACCCGCTCCGCCGCCGTGGTGGGTGCGGGCGCTGGGGCTGCCTCGATGGGCGGGACTTGGCCGGTAACCTCCTCGGGGGCTGCCTCCGCCCCCTCGCCGGCGCCTACCTCCTGTTTGGGGAGGATCTCCGAGGGGGGAACCTCTGCCGGCCTCTCGCCGGGCTCTCCGATCTCGGCGATCGGCTGGCCGACCGGCACCGTCTCACCCTCCGGAACGAGGATCCTCAGCAGCGTCCCCCAGGCGAAAGCCTCGATCTGAATGTTCACCTTCTCGGTCTCGATCTCGGCTATCGGCTCCCCCTTCTGTACCTTGTCCCCCTCGCGCTTGAGCCAGCGGACGATCTTCCCCTGGGTCATGTCGTAGCCCATCTTGGGCATGACTACAGTAGTGGCGGGCACCGAAATCCCTCCTTACGAGCTGCCAGCTCGCTCAGCATGGCAATCCACTGACCGCTGAAGGCCGACAGCCTATCCGCTCATCAGTTCTTTGACGGCCTGGACGATATCCTCCTCGTCCGGGATCGCCTGCCTCTCCAGTTTCCGGTTGTAGGCGATGGGAACCTCCGGGGCCGCCACTCGTTTGACGGGCGCGTCCAGATAGTCGAAGGCTCTCTCGTGGATGCGGCTGGAGATCTCGGCTCCCATGCCGCAGCTTCGCCAGCCCTCCTCGGCCACCACGGCACGGTTGGTGCGCCGGACCGATTCCAGCACCGACTCCATGTCGATCGGTCGGAGGCAGCGCAGGTCGATGACCTCGGCCTCGATCCCGTCGTTTGCGAGGCGCTCGGCGGCCCGCAGGGCGGCGATGGCCATGCGAGAGTAGGAGACGATGGTCACGTCTCGCCCCGAGCGCATCACCTGGGACTTGCCCAACTCCACGACGGCGTCGCCGCCGTCGGGCACCTCTCCTCGCATGCTGTAGAGGAGGCTGTGCTCCAGGAACACCACCGGGTTGGGGTCTCGGATCGACGCCTTCAGCATCCCTTTGGCGTCCTTGGGGGTCGATGGGGCCACCACGACCAACCCGGGAACGTAGGCAAAGTAGCTGTCGAAGGTCTGCGAGTGGGTTGGGCCTAGCTGCCCCCAGCCAGAAGCCGTGCGAATCACCATGGGAGCGGTGACCTGCCCGCCAAACATGAAGTGCAGCTTGGCCGCATGGTTGACGATCTGGTCCAGCGCCAACAGGGAGAAGTTGACGGTCATCAACTCGGCCACTGGCCGAAGCCCGGCCATGGCTGCCCCAATGGCCGCGCCGACTATGGCGGACTCGGCGATGGGTGTGTCGCGAACCCGCTTCTCGCCGAACTCCTCGACCAGCCCCTTGGTCACCGCATAGGTGCCGCCGTAGGCAGCCACGTCCTCGCCCATGATGAAGACTCGATCGTCCCGGCGCATCTCCTCCTGGAGCGCCTGTCGTAGTGCCTCGCGGTATGTGAGATCGGGCATGGCTACCTCCCCGCCCCCACGTACTCGGGAGGGCCAACCTCCTGGCCCTCGGGTCCCGCGTAGACGTCCTCACAGATGGCCGAGTCGGGGGGATCCGGGCTCCGCTCCGCGAAGTCGACGGACTCCTGGACCACCTGGTCCACCTGGCGGGAGATCGCCTCCGCCTGCTCGGGGGTGAGGAATCCACCCAACTCCAGGCTGGTCTCGAAGTGGCGGACCGGATCTCGCAGCTTCCAGGTCTCCACCTCCTCGTGGTGGCGGTACAGCTCCGGGTCCGCCATGGAGTGTCCCCGGTAGCGGTAGGTCATCGCCTCGACGATGCTGGGCCCCAGCCCGTCGCGTGCGTACTCCAGGGCGCCTGAGATCGCCTCCCTGACCAGCAGGACGTCCATCCCGTCCACCTGGCGGCTCGGCATCCCGTAGGCGCACCCCTTGGCGTGGATCGCCTTGAGCGCCGAGGCGCGGGCCAGGTGGGTGCCCATTCCATAGGAGTTGTTCTCCACCAAGAACACCACGGGCAGCCGCCAGAGCGCCGCCAGGTTCAGCGATTCGTGGAATTCCCCTATGTTGGTGGCACCCTCCCCCATGACGCACAGCACCGCCTGCTGGTTGTTCTGGTACTGGCATGCCAGGGCGATGCCGGTGGCCAAGGGCAAGTGGCCACCCACGATCGCGTAGCCGCCCCAGAAGTGGCGGCCGACGTCGGCGAGGTGCATGGACCCCCCCTTGCCCCTGGACACGCCCGTCTCCTTACCGAATAGCTCTGCCATGACGGCTTTGGGGTCGGACCCCTTGGCCAGGGCGTAGCCGTGGTCCCGGTAGTGGGTCACCAGGTGATCCTCCGGGCGCATGGCAGACACGGCGCCGACGGCCACGGCCTCCTCCCCTATGTAGAGGTGGAGGAAGCCGCCGATCTTGCCGAGGGCGTACATCTCCGCTGCCTTCTCCTCGAAGCGGCGGATCAACAGCATCTGGTAGTACAGCTTGATCAGCTCATCCTGGTTCATCTTCGGTCCAATTACAGCGCCAATTCGCGGCGCAATCTATCGGTCAACTCGGCGAGGCTGCCGATGCCGATCCAATGGATATCCCCGGCCGGTACCTTGTCCTCGATTGTCTCGGGTGCCATCACCAGCGCCACCTTCTCGATGATCTGCACCCGCGGGTCAGACTCGGGAGTGTTCTGCTCTACCGCATCGTTGAAGTAGCTCTGGATGGCCTCGATTTCCTCCAGGAACTCGCCCTCCTTAGGGAAGACAAATACGCCGAACACGAGGAGCCGGCCCGACCTGAGCGCTGCCAACCCTGGCATGAAGTATGGGAATAGGATCTTGTCCTCGGTGACGATGTCGAAGCCATGCCCCTTGAGCAACTCAGTGGTGTTGTTCACGATCATCTGCAGGGTCTTGTCGATTTCCGTGTGCGACATCGGGATCCTCCAGCTCTAACCGCGTAAGGGCGGCCTGAGGTGCGTGCTGACTGCTGGAAGGGCTGTCCAGGGCGGCGCTCCAACCTGGTAGTACCGCAAGGGTCGTGCCCAGGCCGCCCCTCGACCTGCCCCGTGGCAACTCCTGCATAAACACGGCCCGCCGCGGCCCTCATTCGGTATCGATCTTGCTGGACCCGACGGTAGGGATGCTGTTCCCCAGAGAGTGGGGGCGTGCTTGGTGGTTTCGGCCGCACCCACGTTCCCAAGTAACACGGAGGTTGAGAGGAGATGTCAATCAGCAGGTACGATCCCTTGACCCGACTGATGACTCTGCGGGACGCCGTCGATAGGATATTCGATGAGGCGTTTGGCCGAACCGGCATCGCGCGGATGGCAACTGGCACACTCCCTATCGACATGTTCGAGCGGGACGACGAGTTGATCATTCAGGCCGCCGTCCCCGGCGCTCGTCCGGAGGACGTGGACATCAGCGTCACCAGCGATACCCTGACAATCAAGGCCACCGTCCACACCGAGGCCGAGAAGGAGGAATCCAAGAACTGGAACTGGTACTTCCACGAGTTGGATCACGGCCAGGTCACCCGCACCGTTTCCCTCCCGTTCCAGGTTTCCTCCGATCAGGCCGACGCGCGATTCGAGAACGGCATGCTCCACTTGAGGCTGCCCAAGTCGAGGGAGGCGATGCCTCGTCGGATAAAGGTTCAGATGGGTTCGGGGCAGGCTCAGCAGATCGGGGTGACCCAACAGGGTGGCGACTAGTAGTCCATGGGTGCGTAGCCAACCCGATGGACCGAGGGTATTGACCCACCGAGACACGGAGGCGCAGGATCACCCCCGTGTCTCGGTGTCTCGATGGTGCAGCCAGGTGGGCGGATGGAAGCAGACGAGCAGCGACTGGAGTGGATACGTCGCCGGATGCGGACGGCGGGTCTGGATGCTCTTCTCTGCCGTCTACCTCACAACGTCCTGATGCTCACCGGATACGCCCCGGTCATGGGCAACTCCTTCGCGCTCTTCCCCCTGGACGGGGCCCCCGCCCTGGTGGTCCCCGAGTCGGAGGAGGACCTGGCCCGGCTGGGATGGGTTTCGGACGTTCTGGTCTACACTAGCTCCACGCTGCTTCGGCTGGGAAAGGTGGATGAGGCGGTGGAGCCGCTGCTCGCCCAACTGGTACGCGACCGCGGGCTGCTGGGTCGGGTGATAGGCTACGAGCACGAGTACGGGACGGTTCCAGCCAGCTACACCCAATTCGCGGTCACCTCGCCGGGCACGCTCCAGTTGTTCCAGGAGTCCTTCGGCGATGCCTACTGGAGAGCGGCCGACCGGGAGTTGGAGGAACTGGCGGCGGTGCTCACGGAGCGGGAGGTGGACATGGTGCGTCTGGCGAACCTGGTGGCGGCCCAGGGGATGCTGGCCGCCAGGCAGGCGATCCGCACCGGCGCCCGGGAGTGCGACGTGGCCGGCGAGGTGAGCAGCGCGGTGCTGGCGACAGGCTACAGGCTCGAGCCCGTGAGACGCGTGGTGGCCTACCCGCACGTCCTGTCGGGTCCGAGGACCGAGAGCGCCCACCAACCCTACAACACCACCTCCGGCCGAAGGATCCTTCGCGGTGAACAGGTGCTGGTTCAGTTGGAGGTGTTCCTGGACGGCTTCTGGGCGGAGATCACCCGCACCTTCCTGGTGGGAGAGCCGAGCGCTGAGCAGAGGGCTGCCTACGAGGCTTGCCTGGAGGCGATGGAGCGGATGCGCCAGGTGGAGCGACCCGGTGTGCAGGCGGCTGGGGTGGACATCGCAACTCGCACCGTCCTCACCCGCCGGGGTTACGGGGATGCCTTTCGCCACGGGCTGGGCCACGGGGTGGGTTTCCAGGCCATATCCCGCGATCGGATCCCGCGACTGCATCCTGCCTCCCCCGACGTCCTTCTCGCGGGCATGGTCCACAGCGCGGAGCCGGCGATCTACATGGAAGACTTCGGGATCCGCATAAGCGACGACCTTCTGGTGACCAACGGTCCGCCGGATCAACTGACCCCCCTGGAGAAGGAGTTGGACTGGGCGATCTGCGGGCGCCGCAAGAGGAGTGTCTCTGCAGGCAGCACCGCCGCGTAGCACCGGATAGCCCCCATGTGTGTTACAATTAGAGTCACGGCGGCGTCCGATGGACGCGCCGCATTCGTCAGGGTCTATCGCCCCTCATTGCGGGGTCGTCTAGTGGTAGGACGGCGGACTTTGGATCCGCCTACCCAGGTTCGAATCCTGGCCCCGCAGCCTTCGATCTGCCATGTGGGTCGTGGGCCGCTAGCTCAACTGGCAGAGCAAGTGACTCTTAATCACTGGGTTGCAGGTTCGAGTCCTGCGCGGCTCACCCACTCTCCCTTCGTTCCCCGCTTTCTCTTGACCTCTTGCCTCCGAGTTTGCGTGGCCCTGCATGTGCCTTGGCGTCCCACCGCCGGGTATGCTCGCACTCACGGGTTTAGTCGCCCTGTTCGTCCCTTGATCGCGATGTCGAGAGGGAAGCCGAACAGACGGCGCGGTGGGGTGACGCGGTATGAAAAGGGGCTCGACTTCGGTGCACTTCTACAAGCGGATACTGATTCCCTTCGATGGCTCGGAGGGCGCCACAAAGGCGCTGCGGCGGGCGCTCCAAGTTGCCAAGGATCAGGCTGCCGCTGTCACGGTCTTCTACGTCGACGAGCACCTGCCTCGCTATGCGAAGGGGGTGGGAGAGATCCGGGAAAGCCAGGAACTGAGGGAGGCGGAGGCGGCCGAGCTTGAATCTCGGGCTCGCGCCGTTGCTGCTGAGTATGGTGTGAGGATCAAGTTCGAGACCGTCGCTGGACACGCCGCCCTTGCGATCCTGAGCCGTGCGCGGGAGGGGGGCTTCGATCTCATCGCCATCGGCCGTAGTGGGCGCTCGGGTCTGTGGGGGATGCTGCTAGGAAGCACCACGGCCAGGGTGGTGGATCAGGCCGCCTGCGACGTGCTGGTGGCGCGCTGAGGGGCTTCGACAGCTTCAACTTGGTTGGCACGGAACCTGCTCGACCGGGCTTGATGTTCCCGATTCCCCCAGCGGAGGTGAGACATGGCCGGCAGGGCGATGTTTCTGTTGCGCATCAAGCCGGGCGAGGAGGCCGAGTTCGAGCGCCGGTGGATGGAGGCTCTGGACGACCTCCGAGCCCACAAGGGCTTCCGGTCGCGCGAGTTGATCCGAGTCATCGATGGGGACGGAAGCTACGTGGTGCTCTCCGAGTGGGACACTCCCGAGGACTACTTCGAGTGGCGCAACAGCCTGGATCGGGCGCGCATTTACGGCGACGAGCTGTCGCCCCACTTCGCCGCGCCCCCTGTCACGGGTGTGGGCGAGGTGCTCGTCCGCATGGAGGCGACGGCTCCGCTACCGGGCGAGCCTCAGTAGCTCCAGGCCGAGGTTCATCGCGTCCAGCGCCCGGTTGATCAGGACGTTCCTTCTCTGGTTCTGCAAGCGGTGTACGCACCAGGTGCTCTCTATTGGCTCGCCTTTCTGTGCGTCGAAGGTGTCGGTGCGCTCGATGACGATGTGAGGAAAGCGAGTGGGGAAATCCCTCCGCAGGAGCGTGACTCCCCGCTCGGTATCCTCCCATTGGGCAGTCGGGCCTCCCTCGGACCCATCGTGCAGAAACCGGATGGTGGATGAGAGGATCTCCTCCACCTTGGAGAGCCGCAGCGCCCTGGGGTCCACCGTGGCAGGCAGGGGCAGGGCGCCCAGCCGATTCGGCTCACGGTAGTACTTGGCCAGAAGGTCCAGGGTGTCGTGTTCGCCCTTGAGCAGCTTCATCAAGGTGTTCCGCACGTGGACCCCGTAGCGGCGCTCGTCTTCGTTGAAGTCTGGCAGCGGATTCGATCCCAGCAGTTCGTCTCTGTCGACCCGCGTCTGCGCCATTGCATCGTCCTCGCATTCAGACGTGAGCTATCAGCCACGAACCGGCAGCTTGCGGCTGATAGCCGCTCGCCGACTGCCGGCTGCTACGCGTAGGGGGCAACCAGCTTGTCCCACAGCCCCTGGCTGATCTCACTCTTCGGCACGTAGCAGGATCCCTCTGGGATTCGCTCTCCCGATTGGCCCTGGATTATCCCTCTCTCCGGATGGGAGATGTCGAAGTAGAGTTCGTCATCCCTCATGGGCTCGCCCGTCGTGCAGTAGTTGATATCCCTCAGCTCGTCGTCGGAGAAGCTCTGAAGCCACTCGAAACGCTCCTTCAGCTTCTCGGCCGTCTTCCTGCGGGCAACCGGCCCCTTCGACCCCATGCCTTGGCTCATCGTTCCACCTCCTAGCCGCCCCTGACCCTTGCGAGAGGGGCACTGTTGCATCGCCCTGTGGCTGCGAACCAGCCAGGGGAGCAACGGCCGTGCCAGCAAACTGGCACTGGACTTGCTCTCTCGGCCTCTCTGCTTGCCAGCGTGTCACGCTCCAGACCGGAGCGGCTTGCAGCTAAGGACGACTGGGGGTTCGGGTCGATGGTGCAGCAGGTTGTTGAGAAGCCCCTCATCGAGACGGAATACGGGCGTTTCTCCGACGATGGGCTGGAGTACATCATCAAGCGGCCGGACATCCCGCGGCCGTGGGTCAACTACCTCTCCAACGAGGAGTTCTGTGCCCTCATCTCTCACACGGGGGGGGGTTACTCCTTCATCCACGGGTCGGGATACGACCGTATCCACCGGTGGTTCCCTGGGGAGGCCATCCACCAGGACCGCCCTGGCAGGTACGTCTACGTCCGAGACGGCGATACCGGCGAGTACTGGAGCATCAACTGGCAGCCCTGCCTGAAACCCTACCAGTCCTGGGAGGCCCACCACGGCCTCGGTTACACCTGGATTCAGTCGCAGACCGAAGACATTCAGGGTGAGATCCTGTACTTCGTTCCGCAGGACGAGAACGTGGAGTTCTGGGTCGTGACCCTCCGGAACCGGAGCGACCGCCGTCGCCGGATCAGCGTCTTCCCCTACGCGGAGTGGACGCTCTCCAGCTACGCCCCGGATCTGACGGAGCGCAGCTTCCACGTGCTCTTCAACGAGGTGAGGCAGGACAACGGGATCATCTACGCCACCAAGCGCTACTGGCCGACGGTGAGCCTGGTGGTGGGCCAGACCCCCAACATCGAGTGGAACAAGTACGCCTTCATGACCACCAGCATCCCGTTCCAGGGGTTCGACTGCGTGCGCCAGGCCTTCATAGGCGATTACAGGGACTGGCAGACGCCCATAGCCCTGGAGCAGGGACGCCTGAAGAACAGCCAGGGCGACGGGTACGATTCCATCGGCGCCTTCCAGCACGATTTCGAGCTGGATCCGGGCGAGGAGATGCGCTTCCACGTCATCATCGGCGCCGTTCCCAAGGATAACCGCGAGGAGGCCGCCCGGATCAAGAGCAAGTACACGGACACCACCGACGTGATGTACGAGTTCGGCCGGTTGCGGGAGTTCTGGGGCGACTACATCAACAGGTTGTGGGTCAGCACCCCCGATCCCGAGTTCGACCTGTCGGTGAACGTCTGGAACAAGTACCAGACCTGGATAACTGCCCACTGGGCTCGGATGGCCTCCTACTACATCGGGGGCGGCTCCATCATGGGTTTCAGGGACCTCTCCCAGGATATCCTCGGTGTCCTGCCCAACGACCTGCAGATGGCCCGCCGGCGGACGATGAGCATAGTCTCCCATCAGTTCGCCAACGGCAGCACTGTCCACAACTGGGACCCCCTCACCAACACGGGCGCGGTGACCGGCCACTCCGACGACCCCCTCTGGCTGGTGATGTGCATCCTGAACTACGTCAAGGAGACCGGCGACTTCAGCTTCCTCCAGGAGAGCGTACCCTACCTGGACGTCGGCGAGGGGACCGTGCGGGAACACATGGTGAGGGGACTGTTCTACGCTCTCAAGCAGCGCAGCCCCCGCGGACTCTCCCTGATCCGGTCGGGCGACTGGAACGACGGCCTCAACTACGTTGGCGTGCTCCAGCGGGGTGAGAGCGTGATGAACAGCCACTTCCTCGCCTGGATGCTCAGGGAGGTCGCCGACCTGTTCGACGTCCTGGGAGATACCCGAGCCAGGGACCGCGTGCTGATCGAGTACAACCGGACGCGTGACGCGATCAACCGGTACGCATGGGACGGCGAGTGGTACTGGCGGGCAACCAAGGATACAGGCGAACTGCTCGGGAGCCGTACCAATGCCGAGGGCAGCATCTACTTGAACGCTCAGACCTGGGCAGTCCTGGGTGGGGTGGCAGAGGGCGAGAGGGCGATCCGAGCCATGGACTCGGTGAAGCAGCGCCTGGACACCCCGTACGGCCCCGCCCTGTTCCTGCCGGCCTACCGTGAGCCGGACAGCACTATCGGGATCATCACGCGGTTCGCCCCGGGCACCAAGGAGAACGGCACCATATTCAACCATGCCGTGGCCTGGACCGTCATCGCCGAGGCCACCCTGGGGAGGGGGGATATGGCCTATCACTACTGGAAAGAGACCTCCTTCCTCATTCGGGGCAAGAACCCCGGACTCTACAAGGTCGAGCCCTACGTCTACGCCGAGTACGTCTACGGGCCCGACCACCCCGGCTTCGGCGAGGGTGAGTTCACCTGGACGACGGGCACAGCCGCCTGGATGTGGAGGGCGTGCACCGACTGGATCCTGGGGGTGCGCCCCACCGTCCGAGGGCTGGTGGTGGACCCCTGCCTGCCGACGGCCTGGGACCGCGGCTGGCTGACGCGCAACTTCCGAGGCTCCACCTACCAGGTGGAGATCGCCAACCCCGACCGCGTGTCCAAGGGGGTCGTTCGGGTGCGAGTAGATGGAAAGGAGATCCAGGGCAACCTCCTGCCGGACTTCCGGGATGGCGCCACCCATCGGGTAGAGGTTCTGATGGGCCGGCGGTAGGCTGCCCGCATACCCCGGCGCGATCCACGGCGCCGCACCCCCCAAGGCGAGCCCAGAGGGCGGTCGTGAGACCGCCCTTTCATTTTTTCAATTTCAGCCGCGTAACCCCTTGACAATCTCTAGTGGAATGTGAAGAATATGCATGTTCCGCTTGATGGTCTTTGTAGGGCGGCGAAAGCGAGCTGAGGTGGCGATGATGCGGACGGTAATTGGCCGTTGCCCCGTGTGTGAAGGGGAGTTGGAGGTGGTTCGGCTGAGCTGTCGCGGCTGCGGCACCTCCCTGGAGGGGCGGTTCGCCCTGGGGAAGTTCCACTCCCTCAGTAGGGAGCAGTTGCAGTTTGCCGAGGTGTTCATCAGGAACCGGGGCAACATCAAGGACGTGGAGCGGGAGCTGGGCATCTCCTATCCAACCGTCCGAGGACGGCTGGATGCCCTGATACGGGCGCTGGGTTACGAGGTCCCTGAAGAGCCGAAGCAGGCGCCAGTGGGTAGGAGGGATGTCCTGGCCCAACTGGAGCGGGGCGAGATCACCTCGGAGGAGGCGATCAAGCTGCTACGCGGGCGGTAAGCAGGTGTCTCTGGACAGGTCGGCTGCTCTGTGCGGGTATCCCTAGTTCATGTCGACTGCTCTAGCGGGAGACTTGCGCTCTATCTGGAGATACCTGCTTCGTGCGCCCTGCCGCAAGCCCCATGCAGTTGAGCGGGGGGCATCCCCCGGCGCGGGGCAGCGGGGCACACGTGACGCGAGCGTGCGCGCGAGGCGAGCGAGCGCAGCCCCGCGGCCACGCCCCATGGGCGCCGCATTCATGGAACGACGCACTCAGCCGGGAGAGTGGGAGGAATGGAAGTGCATCGCAGGATTGGGCAGTACCTCTGGGGGCGGCGGCCGAGCCCTGCAGTGGTGCCGGAGGGGACGATGGCGTTGGCCGGGGCTGCTCTGGAGGCTCACGAAGTTCGGCACTCGGTTGGATCCGACGTGGCTGGTGAGAGACACCTGCTCGACGAGAGGTCGGGGCAGGGGGAGAAGGAGACGGGAATGGCGGACGACGAGCGGATGCAGATCCTGAAGATGGTGGAGGAGCGCAAGATCACTGCCGAGGAGGGGGCGAGGCTGCTGGACGCGCTGGAGACGGGTAGCAGGCAGTTGGAGCACCCCGCGGGCCGAACTCCACGCTGGATCCGGGTGCGGGTGACCGACGTCGCCACCGGCCAGTGCAAGGTGAACGTGAACGTGCCGATGGGCGTCGTGACCGCCGCTGGCAGGCTGGGGGCTCGCCTGGGCCTGGCAAAGGTGGCGGAGAAGGAGGGCATCGATCTCGAGGAGCTGTTCCAGGCGATCCAGAGCGGTGCCGAGGGGAAGCTGGTGGACGTCACCGACAACGAGAATCGGGAGCACGTCGAGGTCTACGTGGAGTGACGAGCCTCGCGAGGGGGCAGTGAAGCCGCGAGTCTCGTGGGAGCCCGGTACCTTGCCCGGGCGCGCCGCACCCCCCTCGTGCAGCCCCTGGCCGGGCGCGAGTTCCGGCTGGCCGGCCAGGAGCTGCGATGGGTGTTGGCGTGCCCGGGGCTCGCCCCCAGGGTCGTCGCCGCTGCCGTGCCATGGTGCTGCTGTCAGCGGCCGTTACCGCGGCGAATCCACCCGTGCGCCCCATCGACTGAGACGCGTCGCCAACCCCTGCGCAGCCCTCTCTTGTGCCTTCGTCTTCCCCCGCATCTCTCGCACTGCCGGTTTTGCGCGCTAAACCTCGTTGACAGCATTCACCTGGTACCCTACACTGCTTTCAACCCCCTCTCACGTGTAGTCGGAATGCTTCTTGCTTTCCATCCCCACCCTTGGAGAAGGAATGGTTGGCGCCCTGGTAAGGCTGCTCATGACGGCGATCTCGGTGGTGGTGGCGGCATATCTGCTTCCGGAGTACCTGCAGGTCGGGGGAGTTGGGTCCGTCCTGCTGTTCGCGCTCGTCCTGGGTGCCCAGAACGCGCTGGTCAAACCGATACTGCTCGTACTGACCCTGCCGCTCAACATCCTGACGCTCGGTCTCTTCACTCTGGTCGTCAACGCTGCCGTCTTCTGGTTGGCGGCGCAGTTGCCGCTGGGTGTCAGGGTGAGTGGGTTTCTCGGCGCATTCCTAGCGGCCCTCGTGGTGAGCGCCGTCAGCTTTATCCTCTCCAAGGCGGTACCATGATCCGGGGGCGCCCCCGGGTTAGCACATACGGGGTGATGCTCAGCCAAGGGCGTTGCCTGGAAGGGTAACAAAGGTGAGCTTTCTCAAGTGGCTCTACCCTGGAATGCGGATCAAGCGCTGGCTGATACTGCTGACGGTGGGGCTCGTGCTCGTCAGCCTGGGGCTGGCCTACGTGCTGGTCCACATCTACCGCACTCAGCCTTTTCCCGACTACGTGGCGTCTCTCACCCTGCAGTTCATCGATAGGCCGGTTCGCGGTGCTCTCTTCATCTCGGCGGGCATTACGGTGCTCATCGTCGCGTTCTGGCGTCTCAACGAGTCGGTGCTCTCCGCCGTGATGCCCAACGGGCGCAGCAGCAACCTGGTGGATATCGTCTACAACCACCGCCACCGACAGCGGGGTCCGAAGATCGTGGCCATCGGCGGCGGCACCGGGCTATCCACCCTGCTGCGAGGGCTGAAGGAGTACACCACCAACATCACGGCGATCGTCACGGTCGCCGACGACGGGGGGAGTTCGGGGCGGCTGCGTCGGGAGTTGGGGGTGCTGCCGCCGGGGGATTTCCGGAACTGCATCGTGGCCCTCGCCGATGCCGAGCCGTTGATGACCAAGCTGTTCCAGTACAGGTTCAGTGAGGGCTCGGGTTTGGACGGCCACAGCTTCGGCAACCTATTCATCGTCGCCATGTCCGGCATCACCGGCAACTTCGAGCGGGCGATCCGGGAGTCCAGCCGAGTGCTGGCGGTGCGTGGGCAGATTCTGCCCTCTACCCTGGAGAACGTGACGCTGTGCGCCGAGCTGCTGGACGAGGCCCGGGTGGAGGGCGAGTCCAACATATCGAAGAGCTCCGAGCCGATCAAGCGGGTATACCTGCAGCCCGAGCATCCGGCCGCCTATCCCGAGGCGATTCGGGCCATCCTGGACGCCGATCTGGTCGTGATCGGGCCCGGAAGCCTCTACACCAGTGTGCTTCCCAACCTGCTGGTGGAGGATCTGGCCCGGGCCCTGATCTCCTCGAAAGCCCTCAAGGTGTACGTCTGCAACGTGGCGACCCAACGGGGGGAGACCGACAACTTCATGGTGCAGGACCACGTGCGCGCCCTGCTGCACCACCTGCCCGAGAACCCGCTCCACTTCGTTCTGGCGAACGACAAGCTGGGGGCAGAGCTTCCCGCTCACTGGCGGGTGAGCCAGGTGGCTTTCGTCGGCGAGGGGAGCATCGATGGGGCGGAGGTCGTGCAGGCCGACGTCATCGATCCCCAGAATCCACTGCGCCACGATTCCAAGAAGCTGGCCCAAGCCCTGATGCGCCTCTACTACGATAAGGCCGAGGTGGCGCTGCAACGCCCGAACGGGGAAGCGCGGCACTCCGAAGCCGACGTGAGAGTGGAATCGGCTTAGCAACTCGGGGCGGTCTGCCCTCGAAGGTCAGATCGCCCTCACGGCCCTCCCGGCTAGCTCCCTCGCCTTGGCCTCGCTCCTCTGAACCACAGACTCCTGGAAGGCATCCCAGTTCACCTGCTCCCGATAGTCCAGGTGGTACACCACGTTGTCCTCCTGCACCAGACAGTCGCGACCCAGCGCGACGAACAGCCGCGACAGAAAGGCCGGCTCCCACACCTTATGGGGGGACGATGCCCGGTCCAGCAGGTCGACCGTGGTGCGGTAGTACTCCAGCAGGATCTCACGCACCACTGCGTCCTGGCAGAAGAGGGCTCCAGGGGTGTAGAGGGGGATCTGGGTGGAGTAGCCGGGAGGGTAGGCTGAGTGGCTGCAGAAGGGGGCGACGAACCCGTACATCGGCGAAGCCGAGGCGACATCCAGCAAGCGCACGAGGGAGGAGGAGGGGAGCACGATGTCGTCGTCCATGAAGCAGAGGTGTCTCCCCTTGAGGGCCTCGAGGATCCGGAGCCGCCCCACGCTGAAGGCCCTCTCACGCTCCCTCAGGTACTCGTAGTTGCACTGGATCCTGCGGTCGATGGCCAGGCGGAGGGCGAAGGCCACGTCGTCCCGATTGATCACCGGCTTCTCGGCCGTGTCCACGATGTAGATGCGAATATCCTGGACCTGCTGGAGCAGCAGGCTGGAGAGGGTCATGCCTAGGGTCGGCTTGCCGCGCGTCAGTATTCCGATTTCGACCTCGGCCAAGGTGGCCTCCTCGACTGAAAGGGTGGGCAGAGTGGCCAGGATGGCGGCGGCGCAGCAGCCGCCGTGGGATTCTGGGGTAGTTGATGATCGCGAGTGTAACACGTTTCGGGCATGACACCAAGTTTGCCGCTGTGTTGGGCGTGTGTTATAATCCCGGCTGCCCGAACTACTGGAGGTGCGTCACTTGCAGACCTATCTAAACCTGGTGCAGATCCTTCTCTCCATCGTGCTGATCCTGGTGGTGCTCCTCCAGGCTAAGGGATCCGGCATTGGTGGGGCGTTCGGCACCGAGACGTCGGCGTACCGTAGCCGCCGGGGAGTCGAGCGGACCCTGTTCAACTTCACCATCGTCCTGTCGGTGCTGTTCGTGTTGATCAGCATCGTGTCGGTGAAGTTCTTCTCCTAACCTTTCCGGCATCGGTCGAATCCGCTTGTTTCTCGTCGCCCGGTCCCGGACTGGGCAACTGCTTTTTTGTCCCCACGACCCTTGCCTGAGCGGAGTGCAGGTTTCGATGAACCCGAGGGCACGTGATGGTGGCAGAAGAGGGCCCGGCCGACGGCCGCTGCTGGTTGCCGTTGCCTTGATAGCCGTCCTGGTGCCCGTCCTCGCCGCCCGCCTGCCCAGGGAAACCACCATGGTGACGGTTCCCGACACCGGCGGCGCCTACGTCGAGGCCGTGGTGGGAAACCCCAACTACCTGAACCCGATCCTCCTGCAGTTCAACCAGGTGGACCGGGACCTCTCGGCCCTTCTCTTCACCGGTCTCACCCGCTTCGACGAGAACGGCATGATCGTCCCGGATCTGGCCGAAAGGTGGGACGTCGGAGACGGCGGCAAGATGTACGACTTCTACCTGCGCAGGGACGTCCGCTGGCACGACCGCACCCCCTTCACCTCCGACGACGTGGTGTTCACCATCAAGGCAATCCAGGCGGACGATTTCCAAGGTAGCCCGGAGGTCGCCGAGCTGTGGCGCAGCGTCACGGTGGAAGCAGCCGGGGATTACGGTGTCCGATTCACCCTGAAAGAGCCATTTGCCCCCTTCTTGGAGTACACCAGCGTGGGCATCCTGCCTCGTCACCTGTACTCCGACTCGGTCGGCAAGGAGATGCTGAACAGCCCCTACAACCTCCGGCCGATCGGGACCGGTCCATTCAAGCTCACCAAGATCACGGGCGAGGGCATCGTCCTGGAGCCACACGCCGACTACTACGGCCCGGCGCCGCGGCTGTCTCAGCTTCGCTTCCGATTCTACACGGATTACTCCAGCGCCCTTGCGGCCCTGGAGAAGGGCGAGGTGGACGGCCTTCCGTATCTGGATCCCAAGGATGCCGTGAGGCTTGGCTCCGATGAGAAGTTGGCCGTCTACTCTGCCCCGGACTACCTGCGCTACGCCGTCCTCTTCCTGAACAACTCCATTCAGCCCTTCGCTGACAAGGCCGTGCGCCAGGCGGCGGCCCATGCCATCGACAAGGAGAGGCTCGTCAAGACGGTGATGGATGGCCAGGCGGTGCCCGGCAAGGGGCCGGTGTCGCCTGGCTCCTGGGCTTTCAACCCCAAAGCCAAGAGCTACGACTACGACCCTCAGAAGGCGGTGCAACTGCTGGAGGCGGCCGGCTGGCGCGACTCCAACGGCGACGGGATCCGGGACAAAGACGGGCAGGCCCTCTCGTTCGTGATCCTGACCAACGACAACCGGCGGCGGATCAAGACTGGCGAGCTGGTAGCCGAGGATCTGAGGAAGGTGGGATTCAAGACCGAGGTGCAGGCCTTGCCATGGGCCGATCTACTGAGAGAGTACATGGCGCCGCGCACTTTCCTGGGGACGATCGCCGAGCAGTGGCTGCTTACTGCCGATCCCGATCTGTACAGCCTGTGGCACTCCGGCCAGATCGGCGGGGGAGGCTTCAACTTCTCGGGCCTGTCCAACGAGCGGATAGACAAGCTGCTGGAGGAGGCCCGCCACACGGTGGACAGGAGCCGCAGGACCCAGCTCTACGCCGAGTTTCAGGATCTGTGGGCTGAAGAGATCCCAAGCATCATCCTCTACTATCCTCGGTTCGGCTGGGCGGTGAACCGCAACATAAGGGACGCCCGTCTGTCCGCGCTCATCGACGGCAGCTCCCGCTTCCGCCACGTCTCGGAGTGGTACGTCAAAACGAAGCAGGTCCCGGCGACGCCGGCCGAGAGAAAGTGACGGATCCGCAGATGTCGCAGATCGAGGCAGATGGGTGCTCTCTGGACCGGCATCTGCGGGCATCTGCGTAGATCCGCGGATCGGTTCCGTTAGGCGTTCCAAGCGCTGGTGGCGGGGAATAGAGCAGCGGGGAGGTGCCTCCCGTGAACGAGTGGTTGGGGAGGAACCGCGCCAACCTTGCGGCCTTTCTGGTGGTGCTCGTCACGCTCGGGGCGGTGGGTCTGCTCCAGACGCCTCGCCGTACGGCACTCCAGGTAGTCTCCCCTGCCACGCCCCCGGCGCCCCCTTCCATCAAGGTCCACGTCGTCGGCGCCGTGCCCGCCCCTGGCGTCTATCAGTTGCCCGCCGACGCCCGCGTGGAGGATGCCCTGAAGGCGGCGGGTGGCCCCTGTGACGGAGTCGGCCTCGACTCATTGAACCTGGCGGCGCCGCTGCGCGATGGCCAGCAGGTTGTTATCCCGGCTGCGGGAGACGCGGCGGCCAACGCTCCTCTCTACTCCCCTCCGGCGTCCCTTTCCCCGGGTTCATCCCCATCCATGTCCCCGAGCGCCAAGCTGGACCTCAACAGCGCCTCACAAAGCGAGTTGGAGGCGCTGCCCGGCATCGGGCCCGTCACGGCGCGGAAGATCCTCGAGTACCGGGCGAGGAACGGTCGCTTCGTGTCGATCGAGGAGCTCAGGGGTGCAAAGCTGGTCAACGCCCCGACGTACGAGCGAGTCAAGGATCTGGTGGAGATTCGGTAGGGATGCCGCCTGTCCGCGTCGAGGGCGCACACGCAGCGCGGAGCGAGTGAACACAGCCTCGCGGGCATGGCCCTCCTCCAAGGTATCGACAGTCGTCGTCAGTGTCGGAGGGCGAAGTACGCCAGGCCGGCGACGGCCACGCTGAGGACCACCAACAGCGTCTGCCAGGGCAGGGAGAGGGCCACCAGGGCACAGGCGAGGAGCCCGGCGGCCGGCACCCCGGCCGGATAGAGCCGCCGATCGGGTGGCAGCCGGAGGGCGCTGAGGTTCATGATCCAGTAGTACGCAAGCAGGGCCAGGCTGCTCGCCTCCAGCGCCGGCCTCAGGTCCGTCGTGGCCGTCAACGCCAGGAGCAGCGCGCCCGTTCCCCGGATGGCGTTGCTGGGGATCCGCCGGGGCTCGGAGAGCCGGCCCAGCCAACCCGGGAGGTCGCCGTTGCGAGCCATGGCGAAAGCCAGGCGCGAGACTCCCCAGATCTCCGTCAGCAGCACAGCGGAGGACGCAAGGAGAGCGCCCACCGAGATCATCGGCGGCCCGATGGGGTTGCCTGCCCAGGTCATCGCCTGCCTGAGGGGCGCGCCGGAAGCGCCGAGCCGTTCGGGCCCGAGCACGCCGAGGGCGGCGAATGCCACGCCTAGATAGAGCAGGGTTGCCACGCCGATGGCCGCGGGAACGGCTCTGGGCAGGGTTCTGCCCGGGTCCAGCACCTCCTCTGCGACGGTCACGGGGCGCGCGTAGCCGGTGTAGGCGAAGAAGAGCAGCGCGCCGGCCCTAAGTAGCTCGACCGGTCCGCCGAGGAGGAAAGGCTGGAGACGGGTTGGCTGGAAGCTGGGCAGCGCCAACGCAACGAACGCCAGCAGGATGGCTATGTTGATTAATACCAGGACTCCGTTGGCCCGGCTGGAGATTCGGACGCCGAGCAGGTTGACTGCCACAGCTCCGGCCACTAGGGCGAGACCGACGGCGCGAGGCGGGATGCCGGGGAAGAGCGGCTCGAGGTAGGCGGCGAAGGTGAATGCGTAGGTCGCCCCGGCGGACAGGGCTGCGAACAGAAAGAGCCAGCCTGCCAGGAATCCCACCGCCGGTGCGACGAGGCGGCGGGCGAACTGGTAGGCGCCGCCGGCGCGTGGGTCGTACGCGCCCAGCTCCGCCGAGCTGA
The DNA here is from genome assembly GCA_050261575.1 of Sphingomonadaceae bacterium. GTDB lineage: Bacteria > Chloroflexota > UBA6077 > UBA6077 > UBA6077 > JBLNDL01. The sequence goes on from JBLNDL010000063.1 coordinate 46,552, forward strand.
GGCCGTTGAGGGTGGCCACCACGGCCCCCACCGCCACCGCAATCACCAGGGAGCCGCCGGTGGTGGCGGCCGCCTCGCCCATGGAGACGTAGACGCCGGCACCGAGCATCGCTCCCAGCGCCAGCGCCACCGTTTGAACGAGGCCGAGCTGCCTGACGGGCCTCAACGGAGGAGATACCCAACCATCTGCATCCCTGATCGGATCTAATGCTGGATAGACCAAGCGGCACGATCCGTACCGTGTGGGACCTGGTAGCCTGGCTCGGGCGTGTTTGAGACGCCCGGAACTGTAACGCCTTTGTTAGCCTGCCGACCGATCCAATGGTGTAGGATGAACTGCCAACGTTCGGCCGGTCTTGGCCGGCAGGCAGCGATGATGCTGCATCGGAGACCGGTTCCAGTTGCACTTCCGCAGCGGGCTTCCGCACCCGAAAGGGCACCTGGAACCCAGTAGGAGAAGGACATGGTCGTCGCTTCTAGTAGAATCCTTGCACCGAGTCTGCGCAGCAAGTTGATGCCGGCTGAGGATGCGGCTGCTCTCATTCCTGCCGGCGTCAACGTGGGAATGAGTGGATTCACCGGATCAGGGTACCCGAAGGCGGTGCCGACGGCGCTGGCGAAACGGATCGCCGAGGCCAACAACGCCGGCAAGCGTTTCAGGATCGGCGTGTGGACTGGAGCCTCGACGGCGCCCGAGCTGGACGGAGCGCTCGCGCAGGTGGATGGGATCGAGCTGCGCCTTCCATACCAGTCTGACCCGACCTGTCGCGAGCGGATCAACTCGGGCAGAATGGAGTACGTCGACATTCATCTGAGTCATGTCGCTCAGTCCGTCTGGTTCGGCTTCCTGGGCAAGCTGGATTTCGCGGTCATCGAGGTCGCGGGCATCCTGCCGGACGGGAGACTGATCCCCTCGTCGTCTGTCGGCAACAACAAGACCTGGATCGAGCAGGCCGACAAGGTGATCCTGGAGGTCAACTCCTGGCAGAGCGACCATCTGGAGGGGATGCACGACATCTACTACGGCACACGGCGGCCGCCGTATCGCCAGCCCATCCCCATCACCCGGCCCGGCGATCGCATCGGGACTCCCTACCTCACCTGTCCTGCGGAGAAGATCGTGGCGGTCGTGGAGACTCACGCGCCGGACAGGAACTCCCCCTTCACCCCGCCCGACGAGAACTCTCGCAGGATAGCGGGCCACATCCTGGATTTCCTGGCGCACGAGATCAAGAAGGGGCGGATGCCGGAGCCGCTGCTCCCGCTGCAGTCGGGAGTGGGCAACATCGCCAACGCCGTCCTCGCGGGCCTGATGGATGGCCCCTTCGACAACCTCACGGCCTATACAGAGGTGATCCAGGACGGCATGATAGAGCTAATGAAAGCGGGCAAGCTGCTGACCGCCTCGGCAACCGCCTTCTCCCTCAGTAGCGACATGGTCAACTATCTGAACGCCCACATGGAGGAGTACCGCAAGAAGATCGTGCTTCGCCCCCAGGAGATCAGCAACCACCCGGAGGTGATCCGCCGGCTGGGCTGCCTGGCGATGAACGGCATGATCGAGGCGGACATCTACGGAAACGTCAACTCGACCCACGTGATGGGCACCAGGATGATGAACGGCATCGGTGGATCCGGCGACTTCGCCCGAAACGCCTACATCTCCTTCTTCATGACGCCGTCGGTGGCGAAGGGCGGCGCCATCTCCTGCATCGTGCCGATGGTGTCTCACGTGGATCATACCGAGCACGACGTCCAGGTGATCGTGACGGAGCAGGGACTGGCCGACCTTCGCGGGCTCTCGCCGAGGCAACGCGCGCAGCGGATCATCGAGAACTGCGCGCACCCAGACTACCGGCCGGCGCTGCGGGAGTACTACCGGCGTGCCCTTGAGTCCTCGCCCGGTAAGCAGACCCCGCATCTACTGGAAGAGGCGTTCGGCTGGCACCTGCGCTTCCTGAGGACGGGGACGATGAGGGGGTAGGCGCCGGAGCGGTCCGCCGTCTCTGCGAGAGGGAGAGGGTCTCCCTCTCCCTCTGGGAGGGGCCGACCGAGCGGCGCGGGCGCGGGAGAGGGCTGCGTCCCAAGCCCTCACCCCGTCAACAGGTGAACAAACCCGTTGGCATGTTCACCTGGTCACGCCTCTCCCCGCTGGGATGCCGAGCGGTCGCGTCCCCGCTACCTCTGCACGACGACAGCCACGGTGTGTCTCTGGGCGGGTGGCTCGCTCTCCCACGGCCGCCTGTAGCTGAACCCGATGGCCGCGTTGCCGGGGTTGACGGCTTCGAAGGTCCACACCTCCTCGGCGGGCGCGCCAGCGACCGGCGGCTGGCCCGGCGACGAGGTCTGTACCCTGACCGTGGAGCCCACGAGCTTCACCACGCTCTCGTTGGGCGGCCAGCTCAGCTCCCACTTGAAGCCGGTGGTGGGGTTGGACTTCAGCACCACGTCGAACCTCTCGCCCACCTTCACCTTCTTCTGCTCGGCCTGGGCTTGGAGGTACTCCGCGGGCAGCATCGCGTACCAGAAGTTCGTGCCGAAGCCCTGGTCGTCCACCCCTACCCACTGCTGTTCGATGGTCGGGGTGGTGCCGGTGCACCTCCAGGAGTAGACGGTGTCGTGGCCCGTCACCGCGGCCGGGATGAAGTCGGAGTCCGGATTCGCCGCCGGGCGAGTCGACGTTGCCGACGGCAGCGCAGTAGGCGAACGGGTCGGAGTAGACCTGCTTCGCATTCGTCGTCGACTCCCATGGGAAGCGCTCGCTGTTGGGTCGGCTCTGCAGCCCCTGCGGGCCGTTGATCCAGGTTCGACTGCCGTCGGTGAAGGCCGTCCAATTGTCCGCCTTGCGCCACACCATCAGCCCCTTGGTGGTCTGTTGGAGTGCGTCCCCGTTGAGCGGGTTGTGGTGCTCGTTCTCGATTGGTTGCCCGACGATGTCGGGGATCATCCCCGCCAGGGTCCGGAAGCCGAGCTTGAACTCCGGCTGCTGCTGGGCCGAGGCAACGCCGCCGATGGCGAGGATGGAGACCAGGACTGTAACCAGGAGACACAACACGCCTTTCATCACGATACCTCCTCTGATCTGCCGCAGCATCGAGAATAGTAACGACCTGATTGCCAATCCGAGAGCGATGCCTCCCAACCTCCCCGGTCCGGGGACGCGCCACGTGGAAGCCCGCCAGGGGCTCTTCACGTTGCGAAACTGTAAGGGGTCAGCCTCCGACGCGATGCCACAGCCACATAGCCCCGCCGCCCACCACGACGCCGGCCAGGAACAACATCCAATCGCCGTCGGCACCCCAAGCGGCAGCCGTACCCATCAGGCCGGCGGTCGGCCCGGGTGGTTGGTAGACGATCACGCCCAGGCAGAGCAGCAGCGCTGCCGCAACGCCCACCAACTGCAGCCTCTGCCTGAGCACCCACCCCATCCGCGGGAAGGCCTGCGCGGCCCGGCCGATGGGCCTCTCAGGCGAGAGCGAGCCGAGGTGCATCTCCACGAACTCCATCGCCTGGCTCAACCGGGTGAAGCCGCGCTGGGATCGGCTCTGCACGTGCCGGATACTTCCCCTTCGCTCGCCGGGCTCCTCCTCCCAGATGCGGAGGACGAAGGACTGCGTGCTGTCCTCGGACGCAAGCATGGGATCGTTCATGGCTTCACTCCCCCCCGAGGTGTGCCCATCGCCCCCACCCCGGGCTGCGGTATCCTCTTCTACGTTGCGCACACCATACCGGCGGTAGCCTCCTTCGTCGGCGTGTCACCGAGCGTGTCACTACCTGAGCTTTTCTATGTCTTCGGGATGAGCCTGCTCAGGGTCTGTCGGGCTGCCTGCAGCAACCTCATCGACTCTCCAGACCTCCCCTCGGCCATCGCGATCTCGGCTCGCAGCAGCGCGGCCTGGCTGCTGATCAGGGGATCGGCGCCCATGGCCTCGGCGGCAGCGCATGCGGCCCTCGCCTCCCGGTAGCGGCGCTTCTGCACCAACTCCGAGGCTCGCTGGAGCTGCGCGGCAGCGGCCTGGGGGGTTCCCTTGGTTATCATTTCGAACAGCAACTGAGTCTGCGAGGACGGAGACACACCGATCTCCGCGGCGAGCGCTGCCGAGCGCTGCTTGTACACCCGCAGGGCGGATGAGCGGTCGCCGACCCGCAGATACACCGTCATCAGTGCGCGGTAGCTGCGCTCCCGCAGGGGATCTGCCTCGATGAGCCTGCTCAGGGTGTGAACCGCATCCGAAAGGTGGTTGGAGTCGATCTGCGCCCGGGCCAGGGTCCAGAGACCCTCCATGTAGAGGAGCTGCAGCCGCTCGCGCTCCACCAGCAGCCATTCCTCGAAGAGGGGCGCATCCCGGACCACCAGCCCCTCCAGCAACTCGCCCCGATACAGGAGTAGCAGCGCGGCGAAGGCGGCCAGATCGGCCGGGGGTTGGCCTCCTTTCGCGCCCACCCCCTGCCGGCGAAGCCCGCGCGAGAACTCCTGTGCATCTACCCAAGCGCCCTCGTCCACGTTGAACCAGCATGCCTGGTCGTCCGCCTAGATGTGGTCCCTGCCTAGGATCTTCCGAAGCTCCCACAGGGTGTGCCGGAGCCGGTATCGGGATGCCTCCTCCGACTTGTCGGTCCAGAATGTGCCCGCCAACTTCGGTCGGGGAACCCGGTCCGGGGCGTTCATGGCCAGGTAGGCCATCAACGCAAGCGGCTTGGGCCCGATCTCCGATGTCAGGTTGGTGCCCTGCTTCAGGAGCTGGGGGCGCCCGAGCATCCGAAACTCGAGGTCGGGCCGGAGGACCGTGCTATCCGTGCTCATGGCTTGCCCTCCTCTTTCCTCTCCAGCCTTTCTCCCAGACTGCTCCAGAGGCTGGGCTTGGATGGTGTGGCCTCCCGGGCGGAGAGGACCTCTCCCAGGCGAGCCCACACCGGCTCGGTCTCTGGCGGGAGGATGGAGCGGAGGTAGGACATACAGTAGACCCCCACGTCCCGGCGCAGTAGGTCCATCTCCTGGCGAAGGGCAGCGATCTGCTGCGCCAGCTCGCCCCGCAATCCGGCGTCCGGGGTCAGGGCCTGGACCTTGAGCTTCAGCCCCAGCCGGGCCTGGAGCTGCAGGAATGCCTTCACCTGCTCCCTCTTCCGCTGCCCGAAGCGCGCGCCTATAGGCTCCAGCAGGATGTCCAGGTCCTCCATCTTCTGGATGACGGCCGACTCGACGGAGGAGACCCCTGCCTCCAGCCCGAGGGTCTGCTGGAGCCAGATCCTCTCCTCGCGGAGCCCACAGAGGATGAAGGCGGCGGTGAGCGCGAGGCCACCGAACCCGATGCCCATAGCGGCCAGCAGGGTGACCGCCCCCTCGCTCCCCATGACGGCGTTGTTGTAGCCCATGTGCAGGGCGATGGCGGCCGACCACCCCAGCAGCAGCGACCCGACCCGGCTGGGCCCTCGGGTGAATCGGAGCCTGCGAGGGCCACGCCCACTAGGACGCTGGCGCTGCCGTGCATGAGGGCGGTGGAGAACGCGCGGCCGAGGGCCACCGATATTTCGGCCTCCTCACCTAGGCGGCCGAGATAGAGCAGGTTCTCCAGGACGGCGAAGGCGGTGCCGGAGGCGAAGCCGTAGATGGCGCCATCCACGAAATAGGTGAACTGCGGTCGCCGAACCAGGTAGACCAGCGCTAGCGACTTCAGGAACTCCTCCACCACCGGCGCGACCACGGTGGTCAGGATGGTGAAGCCGACGGCGCTGAGGACGAAGCTGTTGACCTGAAGGGCGCCGTAGAAGGCCACAAGGCCCCACGCAAGGCAGAGGAGCACCGTCCGGAAGCTGCCCGAGGCGTACAGGTCCAGCCACCGGACGAGGTATAGGAAGGCGAGCGGAATCGCCACAGCTACAGCAACGGCTGCGACCACGGCTGTCGGCTCCTAGGCGAAAGCTGACCGAGGGATTGAGAGAGAAGAAGAACCTGCAGGCAGAGTCTGCACGCACCACGTTGCTTCTGCAATGTAGATTGGCATAATGTGCGGGCATTCAATACCTTCAGCAAACTGGCCCGGAGTCCCTTCGTCACAGACGGTGGTCTCTTGCCGCCCGTGGCCGACTGCCCTGATCCCATCCGGTACCATGGCAAGTGCGTGCTTCCTTAGCAGGAGTTGCATTGCGCTCATGGATCGTCCTGCAGTCGCGGGCCTTATGCCCGCGCGTCCACGTGCTGCGAGGCGCCTCCGTCCTCACGAGGACGCGCACCCGTGAAGGGTGCTGCCACAACCTGGGCTCGACCGCGCAAGTCCTGTCTTGCGTGGTGCATGCAACCGTCTTGCGCCTGGTCACCGCGGCGAAGCCGGAGTCCACTACCCGTCGTGCCCCCGCAGTCGGGAATCCAGGGCCACTGCGCGACGGTAGGATGGCCGATTCTGCGGGCATGGCCGAACACACGGCAATCGCAGAACGACGCGGAGAGCTTTCGGAGTGCCGGGTGGATCCGGTGGAGGGTGAATGGCGGGCTGGATGACCCTTCGAGCGAGCCGTCGGAGGATCGTCGCGATGGCGGCTGGGATCGCACTGTACGCTGGCATATCCTGGCTGACCAACATCTTCCCCATGTCGGCCGCACGCAACGTGGACATCCGCCCCGGCGTGGTCGTTCCCATCTTCTTCGGCCTAGTCTGCGGCCCGGGCGTGGGCTTCTTCACCGGCTTCTTCGGAAACCTGCTGGGCGACCTGTGGTCCGGAAACATCGCCTACCCCCCCGCCGATCCCACGGGCAGCCTCGCCATGGACCTGATCCAGGGCTGCTACCTCAACTGGCAGGTGGGCAACGGGCTGATGGGGCTTATCCCGGGTTTGGCTCGACTGATCGGCAAACGATACTCCACCCTGGGCGATCACTTTCGCGCTCTGGTCTTCGCCTTTCTGGGTGTGGTCGGCGGCATGGGCTTCGCCTCCCTTCTGGATATCCCCCTCATAGGCATGGACTTGGTCTCTGCCCTCGACCAGTCCTTCATCCCGGCCGCCCGGATCAACCTGATCAACGCGGTGGTGCTGCTACCCATCCTTCTCTTTAACTATGACCGATTCGACCTGAAGTCAGCCGACTGGCTGAGCTCCGGCCTGATGCGCCGCATGCTGCTGGCGATCCTGGTGTCCGCGGCCCTCCCGGTGGCCCTCCTGGGGCTGTTCCTAACGCAGGAGGTATCAGGAGGGAGGAGCGATCCCACGGAGCTGAACGTCAAACTGGCCTTCACGGTCGCCATCACCCTGTTGTTCACCATCGCCAACGCGGGGTTGCTGGCCCAGAGCATCTCCCGGCCCCTGCTCAGGCTCACCAGGGCGGCGCAGCTCATGGAGCAGGACAGGCTCACCAGGGATGAGGCCCGGGAGCTCGAGGAGGCGGAGGCGTCAGACGAGGTCGCCCGGCTGAGCCAAGTCTTCGGGCGCATGGCGCGGGAGGTCATCGTCCGCGAGGAGAGACTGAGGCAGCAGGTGCAGCAACTCCGGATCGAGATCGACGAGGGCAAGAAGGCCCGCCAGGTGGCCGAGATAACGGAGACCGACTACTTCCAGACGCTGAAAAAGAAGGCTAAGGAGATGAGGGAGAGGACGCAAGGTGAATAGCTGGAGCCTGACCCACTGACACGCTCGCTGACACGCCAGGACTCCACACTCCAGGCAAAACTTCGAACGAGGGAAAAGAAACATGAAAACCTGCTCGACGCGGCGGACACGACTGTTGGTAGGCGTTGGCAGCCTGGCTGCGGTGATGGTGGCGGTGCTCATGACTCTTGCCCTCGGCGGGATGCCTAGCGGAGGAAGCCTCATGGGCGAGGCTACCGTCTCAGGTAACCGCATTCTCCTGCACAGTGGCCGCTGGGGACTGGCTACTGGTGTGATTACGTTGAAGAACAATACATCGCAGGATATCTACCTCTTTTCGCTGACGAAGGAGGGAAGTATGAGTCCGGTCAAGTGGTGCAAAAGGCCCGCGCAGTCTTCATCGTCGTAGCCGTAGTCGGGCCTGTGGGAATGTGGGGGGGTCGGAGCGCAGCGGAGAGCCGTCCACATTTCCACAGGCGGTCCTCTCAGCTCGCCATCAGCAGCGCCGGCATCGGCTCCGGCCTCGCCTCCTCATACAGCTTGGCCAAGGACTCGGCGCTCAGATACCGTCGGCTCACCTGCCATTCGTCGTGCTGCTCGGCCAGCACTGCCCCCACCAGCCGGATGACGCTG